>NZ_JBHSMR010000022.1:0-775 GCF_042655665.1 Massilia suwonensis | reverse complement strand
ACGCCGTAAGCCCAAGGTTTCCTGTTCAACGTTCATCGGAGCAGGGTGAGTCGGCCCCTAAGGCGAGGCAGAGATGCGTAGCTGATGGGAAGCAGGTTAATATTCCTGCACCGTCGTATGATGCGATGGGGGGACGGATCGCGGAAGGTTGTCTGACTGTTGGAATAGTCAGTTTCTGCTTCATAGAAGGCACTTAGGCAAATCCGGGTGCGTAATTCAAGGGAGTGGGACGAGCGGCCTTGTGCTGCGAAGCAATCGGAAGTGGTTCCAAGAAAAGCCTCTAAGCTTCAGTCATACGAGACCGTACCGCAAACCGACACAGGTGGGCGAGATGAGTATTCTAAGGCGCTTGAGAGAACTCGGGAGAAGGAACTCGGCAAATTGGTACCGTAACTTCGGGAAAAGGTACGCCCCGGTAGCTTGATCACTTTACTGTGTGAGGGCGAAAGGGTTGCAATAAACTGGTGGCTGCGACTGTTTAATAAAAACACAGCACTCTGCAAACACGAAAGTGGACGTATAGGGTGTGACGCCTGCCCGGTGCTGGAAGATTAAATGATGGGGTGCAAGCTCTTGATTGAAGTCCCAGTAAACGGCGGCCGTAACTATAACGGTCCTAAGGTAGCGAAATTCCTTGTCGGGTAAGTTCCGACCTGCACGAATGGCGTAACGATGGCCACACTGTCTCCTCCCGAGACTCAGCGAAGTTGAAATGTTTGTGATGATGCAATCTACCCGCGGCTAGACGGAAAGACCCCATGAACCTTTACTGTAG
>NZ_JBHSMR010000021.1:0-645 GCF_042655665.1 Massilia suwonensis | reverse complement strand
GGGGACAGTGCATGGTAGGCAGTTTGACTGGGGCGGTCTCCTCCTAAAGTGTAACGGAGGAGTTCGAAGGTACGCTAGGTACGGTCGGACATCGTGCTAATAGTGCAATGGCATAAGCGTGCTTAACTGCGAGACCGACAAGTCGAGCAGGTACGAAAGTAGGACATAGTGATCCGGTGGTTCTGTATGGAAGGGCCATCGCTCAACGGATAAAAGGTACTCTGGGGATAACAGGCTGATTCCTCCCAAGAGTTCATATCGACGGGGGAGTTTGGCACCTCGATGTCGGCTCATCACATCCTGGGGCTGTAGCCGGTCCCAAGGGTATGGCTGTTCGCCATTTAAAGTGGTACGTGAGCTGGGTTTAAAACGTCGTGAGACAGTTTGGTCCCTATCTGCCGTGGGCGTTGGAAATTTGAAGGGGGCTGCTCCTAGTACGAGAGGACCGGAGTGGACGAACCTCTGGTGTACCGGTTGTCACGCCAGTGGCATTGCCGGGTAGCTAAGTTCGGAAGAGATAACCGCTGAAAGCATCTAAGCGGGAAACTTGCCTTGAGATGAGATTTCCCGGAGCCTTGAGCTCCTTGAAGGGTCGTTCGAGACCAGGACGTTGATAGGCTGGGTGTGGAAGTGCAGTAATGCATT
>NZ_JBHSMR010000020.1:0-1058 GCF_042655665.1 Massilia suwonensis | reverse complement strand
TGAAGACGTCCCGCTTTACCGACAGCCAGATCATCGCCATCCTCAAGCAGGCCGAAGCCGGCAGTCCGGTTCCCGAACTGTGCCGCGAGCACGGCATCAGCAATGCCACGTTCTACAAATGGCGCGCCAAGTACGGTGGCATGGACGCATCCTTGATGGCCCGCATGAAGGAGCTCGAGGACGAGAACCGGCGCCTCAAGAAGATGTATGCCGAGGAGCGGCTCAAGGCCGAGATCGTCGCGGAGGCACTGACAAAAAAGTGGTAGCGCCATCTCAGCGGCGGGAGATGGCGCAGTGGGCGGTAGCGCAGCGGTCAGCCACGATCGGATTGGCCTGCCAGGCATTTGGCATCAGCCAGACCTGCTACCGCTACAAGGCCAAGCTGGACGCAGAGAACGGCGTCATCGCCGACTGGCTGGTACGGCTGACGAACAACCAGCGCAACTGGGGCTTTGGACTGTGCTTCCTGTACCTGCGCAACGTGAAGGGCTACAAATGGAACCACAAGCGCGTCTACAGGATTTACCGTGAGCTCGAGCTGAACCTGCGGATCAAGCCGCGCCATCGACTGGTGCGTGAGAAACCGCTTCCACTGGCCGTGCCGACGGCGATCAACCAGAGCTGGTCGATGGACTTCATGTACGACCAGCTTGCCGACGGACGCAGTATCCGGCTGTTCAACGTCATCGACGACTATAACCGCGAAGGCTTGGGAATTGAAGTCGATTTCTCGCTGCCATCCGAGCGCGTGATCCGATCGCTTGACCGCATCATCGAGTGGCGCGGCAAACCGAGTGCCATCCGATGCGATAACGGTCCGGAGTACATCAGCGCGGTGACGCTGGCATGGGCTGCCAGGCACGGAATCCGCATCGATTTCATCCAGCCCGGCCAGCCCCAGCAGAATGCTTACATCGAGCGTTACAACAGGACCGTTCGCTACGATTGGCTCGCCCATCATCTGTTTGAGACCCTCGACGAAATCCAGGAATTTGCCACCAACTGGTTGTGGACCTACAATCACGACCGGCCCAACATGGCCCTCGGCGGCATTACAC
>NZ_JBHSMR010000019.1:0-844 GCF_042655665.1 Massilia suwonensis | reverse complement strand
GCTTGTAATAGTTTGCCTCAGCTTCGGCCGGCGGTATATAGCCGAGCGGCTCGAGCAGCCGATGGTGATTGAACCAAGAAACCCATTCCAGGGTGGGCAACTCGACGGCCTCACGTGTTTTCCAAGGAGCGCGGCGGTGGATCAGTTCAGCCTTGTAGAGCCCGTTGATGGTCTCGGCCAGGGCATTATCGTAACTGTCGCCCTTACTACCCACAGACGGTTCGATGCCGGCTTCCGCCAGGCGCTCGCTGTACTTTATTGACACGTATTGCGAACCCCTGTCGCTATGATGGACCAGCTCGTTTCGCTCCGGCTGACGCGCGTACAGCGCCTGTTCCAGCGCATCGAGCACGAAGTCGGTTCGCATCGAACTGCTGACGCGCCAGCCAACGATTCTTCGAGCAAAGACGTCGATGACGAAGGCCACGTACACGAAACCTTGCCACGTCGAGACATAGGTGAAATCGCTGACCCACAGCTGGTTCGGCCGCTGGGCCTTGAACTGGCGGTTGACCCGGTCGAGCGGACATGGCGCCTTCGCATCGGCAACCGTGGTGCGCACGACCTTGCCTCGCATGACGCCACGCAGGCCGGTTTTGCGCATCAGGCGCTCGACGGTGCAGCGAGCCACGTTGGTTCCCTCACGCCGCAGTTGGCGCCAGACCTTGTCGGCCCCGTAGACCTGCATGTTTGCTTGCCAGATCCGCTCGATGTCGATGCTCAACACTTCGTCGCGCTGAACACGGGCACAGCGCAGTGCCGGGTTGCGTTGTTGCGCAACGTGGCGCCAGTAGCCCGACGGCGCGACCTGCATCACCCGGCAGATCGGCTCGACGCCGTAGGC
>NZ_JBHSMR010000018.1:0-753 GCF_042655665.1 Massilia suwonensis | reverse complement strand
GGCTTGACCCTGGTCCAGCAGCTTGCGGAACATTTCCACGCCGGTGCAGGTGGTCTTGACGGTGTCGGTGATGCCGACGATTTCGATCTCTTCGCCGACCTTGATGATGCCGCGCTCGACACGACCGGTCACCACGGTACCGCGGCCCGAGATCGAGAACACGTCTTCGACTGGCATCAGGAAGGCGCCGTCAACAGCACGTTCCGGGGTTGGGATGTAGCTGTCCAGAGCGTCGGCCAGGCGGATGATGCACTCTTCGCCCATTTCGCCGGCTGCACCTTCCAGTGCCATACGTGCCGAACCCTTGATGATTGGCAGGTCGTCGCCTGGGAACTCGTACTTCGACAGCAGTTCACGGACTTCCATTTCGACCAGTTCCAGCAGTTCTGCGTCGTCGACCAGGTCGCACTTGTTCAGGAACACGATGATGTACGGAACGCCAACCTGACGCGCCAGCAGGATGTGCTCGCGGGTCTGTGGCATCGGGCCGTCAGCGGCCGAGCACACCAGGATCGCGCCGTCCATCTGGGCAGCACCGGTAATCATGTTCTTGATGTAGTCGGCGTGGCCTGGGCAGTCGACGTGCGCGTAGTGGCGCGACGCGGTTTCGTACTCGACGTGTGCGGTGTTGATGGTGATGCCGCGTGCCTTTTCTTCAGGAGCCGCGTCGATCTGGTCGTACGCCTTGGCTTCACCGCCGAACTTCTTCGACAGAACGGTTGCGATTGCAGCCGTCAGGGTGGTTTTGCCGTG
>NZ_JBHSMR010000017.1:0-1026 GCF_042655665.1 Massilia suwonensis | reverse complement strand
ATGGGGCGTCAGGCAACGAAGCGGGAGCTGTTTGTATCGATCAGTCTAGAGGATTATGTTCCCGAAGACCACCTGTTGAGGGCGGTGGACCGGTATCTCGACCTGAGCGAGTTTCGACAAAGTTTAGCCGAGTCATACAGTCATACCGGTCGGCCCTCGATTGATCCCGAGCTGATGGCCCGGATGCTGATCATCGGCTACTGCTATGGAATTAGGTCAGAGCGCCGGCTGTGCGAAGAAGTCAGCATGAACCTGGCGTATCGCTGGTTCTGCCGCCTGGGTCTGAAAGACAAGGTGCCGGATCATTCGAGCTTTTCGAAAAATCGCCATGGACGCTTCCGCGATCACGACGCCTTTCGAAAGCTGTTCGATTCAGTGCTGCGACGCTGCATGGCTGAGGGGCTGGTGCAGGGCGAGGGATTTGCCACCGACGCCAGCATGATCAAGGCCGACGCCCAGCGACAGCGGTCTTGTCCGGGTAGTGTCAGTATCGACTGGGGTGATCCGGAGCAAGCAAGCCGGCCGGTGCGTGAATATTTGGCCGCGTTGGAACAGGCAAATCCAGTACCGCCCGCGCCAAAAAGAATCTCCCTGACCGATCCCGCATCGACCTGGACTGCAGCTGCGGGACCAGCCATTTTTGCCTACTCAACGAATTATCTGATCGATCTGAAAGCGGGATTGATTGTCGACGTCGAAGCATCGGCCGTGAACAAAATGGCTGAGGTCGAAGCAACTAAAATCATGATCGACCGCGTCGAACAGAAGTTTGCGATCAAGCCGCGGCGACTGGTGGGCGATACGAACTACGGTGTCGCCGCAATGCTGGGATGGCTGGTAGACGAAAAAGGGATCATTCCGCACGTTCCGGTATGGGATAAATCCGAGCACCATGACGGCACTTTCAGCCGTAGCGACTTTCTCTTCGATGCCGAAAACAACCGCTATGTTTGCCCTGCCGGTAAGTACCTCAGGCCACCTCATCGGGGCTTGGTGAAAACCCCGCTTCGCTATCGTGCCAGCGTC
>NZ_JBHSMR010000016.1:0-1381 GCF_042655665.1 Massilia suwonensis | reverse complement strand
CGCATCTTTCCTGTACAGTTACTTCATCAAGGACTGCTTTTGCCTAAGAGTTTTTCAACGCAATAGGTCGATAGCGGACGCTTCAATAGGTCTGCTAACGGCCAGAAGCGGCCCTAATATTTCTCTGTGAATCGCCAGAGCAAGAGCTGTGCACCAGTATAGGCATACGTTGCCATATCGCACCTGGGACGAATATAAGTAGGCGGTGCCCTTGTTATCTAGAGTGCCAGCACAACCCTGCTTGTATGGCCCGTACACGCAAAACAATATTGGTTCTCCTGTCGTCGGAAATAGATAGTGAACATACCTGTCGGGTTCTGACCGACGCTGGACACGTCTTCGTGACGGCAACTGGGGAACGTGCAGGACTGGCAGCGCTGGCGGCAGTACACTTCGACGTACTGCTCACGGACCACTGCATGACGGACGCCGATAGCAGCCGCTATTTTTGTGAAGTGCGCAGGGTATCGCCGTGGATTGCCGTAGTGTGTATTGTGGGGTCCTCTGACGACGTCGCTAGTGCGGCAAAGATGCTCGAGTGCGACGCGACCGTCCAGGTGCCGCTGTCGTCGGCGCGTCTGGGCTGGGTTTTCGATTTCACGCTTCGTTATTTTGGTAGTTGAGTTCTCGACCATGGCGACAGTCTGAGTTTGACCGTATAACTCGTTAGTCTCGTCAAGCTACAACACGGCGTTTTTGGAGCAAAGATGCATAGTCCTATTAAACCGGATAACTCCCAACGGACACCGCCGACACCTGCCTCCGAAGACGAGAAAGCAGCAATGAAACGCGCCTTATCGAAAGAAAGCCCGAATGAGCTTTTCGAGCGTCTGACGCGTGAAAACGACACATCGAGATCGGATGCGTCCTTGAGCCGCCAGACGCGGCGCGACTCGGATCGCTAGTATTCGGAAGTGTCGCTAGTTGCGTTTGCTTTCGTCCGAGCCTTCGTCTTCGGTAGCAGCGGCATTCTCCTTGAGTAGCTCGTCACTGACATACCTGCTTTCCTCAGCCACCAGTTCGGGTGGGCTCAACATATCTTGAATCATGGAACCAAGCTCTGCTGTGTCCCAGGGCAAAGCTTTCCGTTCTCTGCAGTGAATGTAGTGCCGGACCTCGCTTTCTTGCTCGGCCGTTAGCGGTAGTCCGCGGAATGTCGTCCGGCGTCTAAGTGCGTCCATTTCAGCCTCCTGTACGGCACTTGTACCCAAGCCATAGGTAGCTCAAAGCAGGCAAGTACTTACACTGTAACCCCTCACTAGAATGAGCGGCACTCTGGACATGAGCGTTTACGAAACAATTGGAGTGTCTGCTTCGGGTCTATTGTGTTGAAAAACTCCGCCTGAGTTTGCGATCTCGACGACCTGTCGCTGTCTAACAG
>NZ_JBHSMR010000015.1:0-253812 GCF_042655665.1 Massilia suwonensis | reverse complement strand
GCGATGGAAGAAGGTCTGCGCTTCGCAATCCGCGAAGGCGGCCGTACCGTCGGCGCCGGCGTGGTTGCAAAAATCATCGCCTAATTAGCGTTTGATTTGCCGGCGGTTCGTTCCGCCGGCACAACAAGAGGGGGCAGAATTTCCATTCTGCCCCCTCTGTTTAACAAGGAACGATGCTATACTCTCGCTCCTTTGCTGCACGTAGTACCTGACAAATCATTGCCGGCCCTTCTCGAAGCCGGTTCGTTCTTTTCCAAGGAAATAGCATGTCCGCAAATCAAAAAATCCGTATCCGCCTGAAAGCGTTCGACTACAAGCTGATCGACCAGTCCGCACTGGAAATCGTCGACACCGCCAAGCGCACCGGCGCCGTGGTCAAGGGCCCAGTCCCACTGCCGACCCGCATCCAGCGTTTCGACGTGCTGCGTTCCCCACACGTGAACAAGACCTCGCGCGACCAGTTCGAAATTCGTACGCACCAGCGTCTGATGGACATCGTGGACCCGACCGACAAGACCGTTGACGCACTGATGAAGCTGGACCTGCCAGCTGGCGTCGACGTCGAAATCAAGCTGCAGTAATTTTTTGGCGAACGCGGAGCGATCCGCGAGCCGAAAACAATCGGGGCCGGGAAGGGCCGCCATCTGGCGGACTTTCCCGGCCCCGATGCCGTTTACGTCTTCACACGGCGGGCATGCCCGCCCTACGTTAAACGACCTCGTACGTATTCATACGGCGGGCATGTACGCCATCCGGTAAGCGACCTCATACGTATTCGTAGGGCGGGCATGCCCGCCATCCGGTAATCGACCTCATACGTATTCGTAGGGCGGGCATGCCCGCCATCCGCCGAACGGCTCTAATCCTTGCGGCCCGTCTTCCAGCGCAAGCCAAAATTGAAGCGCCGGTCCATCAGCTCGTGCGCGCTGGTCTGGCCCTGCTGCTCGAAGTATTCCGTCATCTTGGTCACCTGCAGCCGGCCTCCCTGGTTCTCGATCATCGCGATCGCGCACATCATCTGGTTGCCGCCGCCGTCCAGGCGCACTTCGATCGGCGCCTGGTTCGGCACGGCGATCGTGACTACGCCGTCCGTCGCCGACCAGTTCGGGACACCTTCATAAATGAAACTGAAGATGATCGCGCGGCGGATCTGGGCGAACTGGTCGCCGTTGATCCACAGGTTCTCGCCATTGCTGGAAGCCCCCGTGCGGTCGTCGGCGTCGAGCTTCATGAAGGGCGCGTGGTCGTAGTCGCCCCAGGCATTGCCGAGCGCCTGTACCAGGCCCTTGCGGCCGTCGCTCAGCTCGAACATGCAGCCGAGGTCGAGGTCGATGCCGCCCGAGCGCCGGCGTCCGCCCGCTGCGCCGCCCATCACTTCGCTCAGGCGGCCGAGCAGGCCGGACTTTTGTTGCGGGACTGGCGCCGGCGCCTGCGCCAGGCCCGAGCGGTTCCAGTTCAGGTTGACGTGGATGCGGCCGAAACCGGCGCTGCCGCGCTTGTCGAGCGAGACCTTGTCGCCGCGCTTTTCCAGCGTGACTTTCGAGAGCGAGACTTTCGGGGCAGCCGGCGCGGCGGGGGCAGGCGAGGCTGCCGGCGCCGCCTCGGTCCCGCCGAAGTGTTTCAGCAGCGCCGCCAGGCCGCCATTAAAACCCTGGCCGACGGCGCCGAAGCGCCACTGGCCGTCGCGGCGATAAATCTCGGCCACGATCACGGCCTTTTCGTCGCCGAAGTCCGTGCCCGACCAGGGGAAGCGCAGGGCGTTCCCGAGCGTGAGCGAACTGGCGCCCAGCGCGCGCATGGTCTGGGCACCGTCGATCGCGGCCACGAAAACGAGTTTCGCAATCGATGCCGGCAGGGCGTCGAGGTTCACCTGGAAGCGCGCCGGCGTGCCGAGCGTCAGGCGCACCGCCTCGCCCGGACTGGCCAGCTGGTTATAGAAGACCATGTAGCGGTCGTCGGAGAGTTTATCGGCGCTGTCCAGGCCGAAGCAGGAGACGTCGACGGCGAAGCCAGGCGCGTTGATGTCGAGTTCGACATTGAAAGCGCTGCCGACGCCGAGATCGGCAAGCTTGCCCTTCTGGCCGCGTGCGAAGTTGTTCATGTAGGTGTCCTGTCCAGGTTCGTCAGAGGGCGCCATGCGCGCCGAAGATATGCGATTGCGCCACCAGGCGTTCGGCCCAGGCGCGGTGGGTGGCCACTTCGCACATCGAATCGTGCATCTTGAAGACGGCCGGGCTGTTTTCGTCGAGGATGGCGTGCGCCGCCGCCAGGTCCTGCGGCTTCACTTTGTAGTGCTCTTCGATCGGCCCGATCTGGCTCGGGTGGATCGCGGTCTTGCCGACCATTCCGTAGGCGATGTCTTCGCTGACTTCCTGGTCCAGCAATTCGGGCAGGTCGAGGTGTTCGAACACGGGAGCGGTCAGCATGAAGCCGTGCGGGCGAAATACCGTCACCAGGCGCGCAATCACCGGGCCGAGCGGGGTGCGGTAGATCGTCATGCCGCGCGGGCGGCGCAGGCCGAGCAGGGCCAACAGATCGTTGCCGCCGATGCGCAGCGCCAGGATGCGGCTGCGCACGCCGGGCGACTGCAGCAGGTCACGGAAGGATTCCATCTCGCGCTCGCTGAACACCTCGGCCGTTTCCAGCGTCGGCATCAGCATGTGATCGGTGTCGCGCACGAGCCGATAATAGGCCTCGAAATTCTGGCGCGTGGCTTTCGGGATCACGAAGCCGGTCAGCTTGTGCGCGCCCGGCATCGCCAGCACGCGCGTCAGCACTTCGGGATTACGCACCCGCACGAAGCGCTCGGCCGGCACCTCGCCGCGCATGTTCTGCAGCACGACGGACAGGTTGAACAGCGCCCAGCCGAGTTCGCGGTCGGCCACCGAGTCCTCGGTGCAGAAGATCAGCGAGCGCGCCTGCGGCAGTTTTTCGCCGTTGGCGATCTGCAGCAGGTCTTTATGGTTGGCCGGCACGTACAGCGACGCGCCCATCGATTTATGCATCCGATGCACTCCTGATCAGCGATACAGCCTGGTAAGGCAAAGCCGGGTCGACTTCGACCGGCACGTCTTTTTCTTCGGCCAGCAGGCGCAGGTGCGCCACGGCCGGGTGGTGAAGCTCGCGCAGCAACAGCAGGCGCGGCACCCGGCGCAGCAGCACGCGTGTGGCTTCGCCGATGCCGGGTTTGATCAGGTTGACGTCCGCGATGCCGTAGCGGCTCCGGGCGGACTCCAGATAGGCCTGCGAGCGCATTGCGGCGGCGTGCGCATCCACCGGCTCGCCCGCGTCGATGTGCGCCGGCGCCAGCGCATCGAGCATGTCGACGAAGCCGCGCGAACGGTCCTCGCTTGCAAAATCCTCGTACAGCACGCAGCCGTGGAAATCTTCCGGCCCGATGGCCTCGTTGAGCACCGAACGGCTGACCAGGCCCGACACCGTCGCGTTCAGGATGCTCGACGGGATCAGGTAATCCTCGCAGGAGGCGGCAACGGCGGCGGCACCGGCCAGGTCGGACAGCACGTGCAGGCCCGGGTCGATATCGACGCCCTGCTGCGCATTGACGCGGGCGATGGAACCGGCCAGCTCGCGCGCGATCACGCCCTTGCCGGTCCAGCCGTCCACAAAAGCGATCGACTCCGGCGCGTGGCCCTGCGCCAGGATGTGGCGCAGGGCGTTGGCGTCGATGCCGCGGTCGCGCACGATCGAGACCGAATAGTGCGTCGCTTCTCGTCCGCAGACCCGTTCCAGCAGGCGTTTCAGCACCACGCCGATCGGGGTGCCGCCACGCGCCAGCGAGACCAGCGTAATGGCGCCGCTGCGGCGTGCAGCAATGAATGAAGCCAGGCGCAGGCAGTCGCGCGCCATGCGCTCGCCGTTCAGGCGGCAGGCCTGCTCGAACAGGGCCAGGTAGCGCGCCGAGGGCGCCCGCTCGGGCGAAAGCATCTCGCTGTAGTGGCGCCGGCCGGACTGGATCAGCGCCTCCTTTTCCTTCACGTCGACGAAATCGGCCAGCGGCAGGCGCTTGAGCAGGAAGCGGACATCGCTGTCCAGATAGCTGCCGGCGAAGCTCACAGCGCCTCCAGCGCCAGTTTCGCCAGCTGGGTGCGGCGCGGGACGATGGCATAGTCGCAATCGGCCATGAAGCGCGCATCCGAACGGCTGTCGCCCATGCCGAAGGTGACGATCTCGCCATGTTCACGGCGCAGGCGTTCGGTGACGTAAGCCACCGCATCGGCCTTGTCCAGGCTGCGCGGCAGCACTGCCAGGTTGTTGCCGTTGCGGTGCACGCAATAGTCGCGGCCTTCGCCGGCGATCCAGGGCAGCACCACCTCGCGCTCGACGCGCTCCAGGTTCAGCGCCACCTTGTCCGGGTCTTTCACGACGATGAAGAAGGGTGTTCCCTCGTCTTCGACCAGGCGGGGGCGGCCGCCGTAGCCGGTGCGCGCGCACCAGTCCCCGATGCGCGCCGCCAGCTCCTGCAGGCCGGGCAGGGCGGCCGTCATGAGGCCGTGCATGCGGCCCTGCCAGTCGCGCTCGATGCTGCCGTCCGGCTGCAGGATGACGCCGCCGAAGTTAAGGATCGCGTAACTGGTGAAGCCGATGTCGACGCGGCGATAGGCATCGAGGCTGCGCGCCGTGGTTGGAATCACCGTCATGCCCGCGCTCATGAAATCGAAGACGGCGCGCTGGGCCGGCGTGGTGAACGAGCAGATGCTGCCGTCGCTATAGTAGGCGGCCGGCTCCAGCGCTTCGCGCACGGCGCATTTCTCGATCGTCTGGAACAGGGTGTCGTCCAGGTCAGCGAACAGGAACTTCTTCAACGTCGTCCTCGGTGTGATAGTGGAACAGGCGCGCATCGAGTGTGCGCGCAAAGCCGAGCAGGGCTGCGTTCGGCGGCGTCTCGTGGCAGACCAGCACGTGCGCGTACTGGCCGGGCGCGACGTTGTAGACGAAATTCGGGATGCCTTCGCCGTAGTTGTCCGGCAGGCCTACCGCATGCGTGACCGCGCCCCAGGTGAGGATGGGCGAACGCGTGGTCGATTGCACCACGACGTGCAGGCCCAGCTTTTCCAGCGCGGCGCCCAGCAGCGTCGAGGGATGCATGAATTCGCCGGTGCCCAGCACCAGCACCTTTTCGCCCGCCTTCACGTCTGCCGCCAGTGCGCGTGCCAGCGATTCAGGCGTGCGCAGGGCACGGGCCAGGCCCAGGCGCCCGAAGGCCGTGCTGGCGCCGCGTTCGGCGTATTCTTCGTAGCGCTGGGCCGGCGCCGCATCGACCGGGCAGTCGGCGGGCGTGAAACGGTAGGCACCTGCGATCAGGGCGCCCATCGTCGCCGGCAAGGTAAAACGTTCGCTCAGGGCTGCGGTGGCGGCCGCGCCCATGAAGTTGGCCAGCACGGCCAGGTGCACGCGTTCGAGCTGCGGATTCAGGCGGCGGCAGGCCTCGGTCAGGTTCAGGAAGGTGTTGCCCGTACTGGCCTCGTCGTCGACCAGCACGATGGTGCGCGCGCTCTTCAATAGCGCCTGTTCGTGCGCGCCGGCCGGCATGTGCAGGAACTGGCGCGGCGCGTGGCTGTGCGCTTCCTCGAATTCGATGATCGGGCCCGTGCCGACGCGGTAGCGCGTCGTCTGCAGGAACAGCGCTTCCTGGCCCGGATGCGCGCGCAGCCAGGCTTCGAACACGCCCTGGCCCAGGCCGACGGCCGTTTCCGCCATCGCGATGAAGAGCACGGGACCGGGCGCCCCGGGCACGGTGGACGCGAGGCGTTCGTGGATGGCCAGCATGCGGCCAGGACGCACGGGCCAGTGCTTGCCCAGCACCTTGCTCACGAACAGAAAACCGCGCTTGGCATTGGCGCGGGCGGCAAAGCCGAGCAGTTCGTCGAGTTCGTGCGCGCCTTCGTGCAGTTCGACTTCGAGCAGGCCGGTCGGCAGCTGCTGCGTGAGCCGCAGGGGTGGGGTTTCGCTACGTGCGTTCATGCCAGCTCCACGGCTTGCGACAGTTCGGCGACGCGGATGCCGTCGCGTACTGGAGGAATCTCCAGGTCCGCGTAGCCGTCGGCAAAGCCGCGCAAAGCGATCCAGGGCAGGTTGGGACCGGCCACGCAGGCCATGCCGATCCCGCCCGACATGCGCGGGTTGATCTCGAGAAGACGCGGCGTGCCGGCGGCTTCGCGGAACTGGACGTTAAAAATGCCGTTCAGGCCATGCGTGGCGCACAGTTGAGTAGTAGCGGCGAGGATGTCGGCCCGCTGGTCGATGCGCTGGCCGGCGCCGGCCTGGCTCGATTTGCGGCGCACCACGGCGGCGACCAGACGGCCGCTGTCTCCCACGCAGTCGACGCTGTACTCGCGCCCATCGAGGTATTCCATCAGCAGCATGCTGCGGAAAGCCCCCAGCTTTGCCAAGCCGGCGCGAAAGTCCGCCAGCGAGACGTGGTATTCGACACCGGCCATCAGCAGCTCGGCGCTGTTTCTCTCCTCGTCGAGCACGGCGAAACCGAGGCCGTAGATCGAGTGCGCCGGTTTGACGCACAGCTTCGCGTGGCGGCGGCGCAGGAAGTCGTAGGCCGCTTCGAAGCCGGCGGCGTCCTCGAAGTGGCGGAACTCGGCCACCGGCGCGTCCGGCAAAGTCGTCTCCGCATAGAAGCGTGCCTTGTCGTGGATGAGCTGCAGGTCGGCTTCCGCGGCGGCGCTCAGCACGCGCGTGCCGGCTTCCTCGAAACGCGCATGAACGCCGGCGATGGCGGTCGCTTCGCGGCCGGGAATGAAGATGTCGATGCGGTGCTCGCGGCAGAAGGCGACGCACCAGTCGATGTAGTCAGCCGTGGCGAGGCCGGTCGGCTCGGTGTGAAACGCGTGCGCGAGGCGGGCGGCCGGGGCGCGCGGATTGGGATTGCTGTGGACGATCGTGAAGCGGCCATCGGCGTCCGCCTGGCGGATCAGCGCGATCGCCGTGTGGACGGTGGAGAAGCCACGGTTGAACCAGACGCGCATGGGTGTCTTCTGTTACAGGGGAAGAGGGCAGTCCCGCCCTGCGGCGGGACCGGGGTCTGGCAGGAAACGGATCAGACGTTCACGCCGAACGAGCGGGCCAGGGGGCCGAGGCCGCCGTTGTAGCCCTGGCCGACGGCGCGGAATTTCCAGTCGCCGCCGGCGCGATACAGTTCGCCGAAGATCATCGCCGTCTCCGTGGAGCTGTCTTCGGACAGGTCGTAGCGGGCGATTTCGGCGTTGCCGTTGGCGTTGACGCAGCGGATGAAGGCCTTGCCGACCATGCCGAAGCTCTGGCGGCGGCTTTCCGCTTCGTGGATGGTGACGCAGAAGGAGATCTTGTCGACTTCGGCAGGCACACGCGCGAGATCGACAGTGACGGTTTCGTCGTCGCCTTCGCCCTGGCCGGTGGTGTTGTCGCCGTTGTGGACGACCGAGCCGTCGGAGGACTTCAGGTTGTTATAGAAGATGAAGTCGGTGTCGCTGCGGACCTTGGCATCGGATTTCAGCAGGAAAGCCGAGCCGTCGAGGTCGAAGGCGGCGCCGTCGGTCGAACGCGGGTCCCAGCCCAGGCCGATGACGACCTTGGTAAGATTCGGTGCTTCCTTGCTCAGGTTGACGTTGCCGCCTTTTTGCAGACTGATTGCCATTACAGCTCCTTTCGTGATTGAAACGGGTCGTGTGGCGCGGCTGTCGGGCCGCCGCGAATGCGCACTGTGAATATAACGCTAATTGACGGATATTACACATGCGGGCTTATGGAAGACTTAGGCGGGCTGTGCCGGTATGCATGAATTCGGCGGGCATGCCCGCCCTACGGTGCACCGTCGCCGCAGGACCTTGGCGTTGGCCGCGGCGTAACGTAGGGCGGGCATGCCCGCCGACGGTGGACCGCCGCAGCCTAACGTAGGGCGGGCATGCCCGCGCGGAATGCGGCATACCGTTACCGCGGCGGGTAGCCAGCACACCGAAATAAACTCAGCTATTGCAAACTCCCCGAACCCTTGGCATAATGCGGATCCCCGGGCGGTTAGTTCAGTTGGTTAGAATACTTGGTCGACATCCAAGGGGTCGCAGGTTCGAATCCTGCACCGCCCACCAAAATTCAAATGTCGCAGAGCCCCGAGCTCTGCAGAGAAAAGGCGCACTAGTGCCTTTTCTGTGCTGGCAAGCCTTGCCAGATTCCTTCTTCTCCAGACTGCTCGCGATAAACGCGCAACAGGGGCGACATACCCCCGATTCTCTTGTTGCGTCAAGCCCTTTTGCGCGCTATACTAGCCGGCTTCGGTATGGGTTCGTTGTTCAGGACCTGTACGTTTTTAGTAGTTCAACTACCCCCGCCCAATCGTAGGTGGGAATGGAGAAAAAATGAGCTTGGGCCTTCTCGGTCGCAAGGTTGGCATGATGCGCATCTTCACGGATGACGGGGATTCGATCCCAGTCACCGTGCTGGACGTGTCGAACAACCGTGTCGCACAAATCAAAACTCCTGAAACCGACGGCTACGCCGCAGTTCAGGTCGCATTCGGTCAACGTCGCGCTTCCCGCGTGACCAAGGCTGTTGCGGGTCACCACGCAAAAGCAGGCGTCGAAGCTGGCACCATGCTGCGCGAATTCCGCGTTGACGCTGCCAAGGCAGCCGAACTGAAAACTGGCGACGCAGTCAATGTCTCGCTGTTCGAAGTGGGCCAGAAAATCGACGTGCAAGGCACCTCGATCGGTAAGGGCTACGCCGGTACCATCAAGCGTTACAACTTCTCGTCGGGTCGTCAGACCCACGGTAACTCGCGTTCGCACAACGTTCCTGGCTCCATCGGTATGGCGCAGGATCCGGGCCGCGTGTTCCCAGGCAAGCGCATGACCGGTCACATGGGCGACGTCACCGTCACCACCCAGAATCTGGAAATCGCGCGTATCGACGCCGAGCGTCAACTGCTGCTGGTGAAAGGTGCCGTTCCAGGCGCCAAGAACGGTCAAGTGATCGTCAAGCCGGCTGTCAAAGTCAAAGCCAAGAAAGGAGCTTAAATATGGAACTTCAGCTCCTGAATGAGCAAGGTCAAGCCGGCGCCGCTGTTGCTGCTGCCGATACCGTGTTCGGCCGCGAATACAACGAAGCCCTGATTCACCAGGTCGTGGTCGCCTACGCTGCCAACGCACGTAGCGGCAACCGCAAGCAGAAAGACCGTGAAGAAGTCAGCCACACCACCAAGAAGCCATGGCGCCAGAAAGGCACCGGCCGCGCTCGTGCTGGTATGTCGTCGTCGCCTCTGTGGCGCGGCGGTGGTCGTATCTTCCCGAACTCGCCTGACGAGAACTTCACCCACAAGGTCAACAAGAAGATGTTCCGCGCAGGTATCTGCTCGATCTTCTCGCAGCTGGCCCGCGAAGGCCGTCTGAGCGTTGTGGAAAACCTGTCGATCGACGCTCCAAAAACCAAGCTGCTGTCGCAAAAGCTGCAGGGCATGGGCCTGGAATCGGTCCTGGTGATCACCGACACCATCGAAGAAAACCTGCTGCTGGCATCGCGCAACCTGCCGAACGTGCTGGTCGTCGAGCCGAAAGCAGCTGACCCGATGTCGCTGGTGTTCTACAAGAAAGTCCTGGTCACCAAAGCTGCACTGGCCAAGATCGAGGAGATGTACGCATGAGCACCGCAATCAAATTTAGCGAAGAGCGCCTGATGAAGGTGCTGATGGCTCCGGTCATTTCCGAGAAGGCTACCTTCGTCGCGGAAAAGAACGAGCAGATCGTGTTCAAGGTTCTGCCTGACGCGACCAAGCCGGAAATCAAGGCTGCCGTCGAACTGCTGTTCAAGGTCGAAGTGGAATCGGTGCAAACCGTGAACCGCGAAGGCAAAGTCAAGCGTTCGGGCCGTTTCACCGGTCGCCGCAACCACACCAAGCGCGCTTTCGTGTGCCTGAAGCCAGGCCAGGAAATCAATTTTGTCGAGGAGGCTAAATAATGGCACTCGTTAAGATGAAGCCAACCTCCCCAGGCCGCCGCGGCATGGTGAAAGTTGTGACCGAAGGCCTGTACAAGGGCCGTCCGTTCGCAGCACTGGTTGAGAAGAAATCGAAGACTGCTGGCCGTAACAACAACGGTCACATCACCACCCGTCACATCGGCGGTGGCCACAAGCACCACTACCGTCTGGTCGACTTCAAGCGCCAGAAGGATGGCATCCCTGCCAAGGTCGAGCGTATCGAATACGACCCGAACCGTACCGCGCACATCGCACTGCTGTGCTACGCGGACGGCGAGCGTCAGTACATCATCGCCACCAAGGGCATGGCTGTGGGCGACACCGTCATGAACGGCTCGGAAGCGCCGATCAAGGCCGGTAACTGCCTGCCGATCCGCAACATCCCGGTCGGTACCGTGATGAACTGCGTCGAAATGCTGCCAGGTAAGGGTGCCCAGATGGCCCGTACCGCCGGCGCCGCCGTGGTCCTGATGGCCCGCGAAGGCACCTACGCCCAGGTTCGCCTGCGCTCGGGTGAAGTCCGCCGCGTGCACATCGAGTGCCGTGCAACCGTGGGTGAAGTCGGCAATGCCGAGCACAGCCTGCGCAAGATTGGTAAAGCCGGTGCAATGCGCTGGCGCGGTGTCCGTCCTACCGTCCGCGGTGTGGTCATGAACCCGATCGACCACCCGCACGGTGGTGGTGAAGGTCGTACGGCTGCCGGTCGCCATCCAGTGTCGCCATGGGGCCAGCAGACGAAGGGCAAGAAGACGCGTTCGAACAAGCGCACTTCTTCGATGATCGTTTCGCGCCGCGGCAAGAAATAAGGGATAACACATGACTCGTTCATTGAAAAAAGGGCCGTTCGTTGACGCCCACCTGGTGAAAAAAGTCGAAGCCGCGCAAGCGACCAAAGACAAGAAGCCAGTCAAAACCTGGTCGCGCCGCTCGACGATCACGCCTGACTTCATCGGTCTGACGATCGCTGTCCACAACGGCAAGCTGCACGTGCCGGTGTACGTCTCCGAGAACATGGTCGGCCACAAGCTCGGCGAATTCGCGCTGACCCGTACGTTCAAGGGCCACGCCGCTGACAAGAAGGCGAAAAAATAATGGAAACTAAAGCTATCCTCAAAGGCGTGCGCCTGTCGGAACAAAAAGGCCGCCTGGTGGCCGACATGATCCGCGGCAAGAAAGTTGACGCAGCACTCAACATTCTGCAGTTCAGCCCAAAGAAGGGCGCCACCATCATCAAGAAGGTTCTCGAGTCGGCTATCGCCAACGCGGAACACAATGACGGCGCCGACATCGACGAGCTGAAAGTCGTTCAGATCTACGTCGAAAAGGGCCCGATCCTGAAGCGCTTCACCGCTCGTGCAAAAGGCCGCGGCGATCGCATTTCTAAACAATCCTGTCACGTCTACGTGACTGTCGGTAACTAAGGAGCAAACGATGGGTCAGAAAATCCACCCAACCGGCTTCCGCCTGGCGGTCACCCGTAACTGGGCGTCGCGCTGGTACGCTGGCAACGGCAACTTCGCCGACATGCTGAAGGAAGATCTGGAAGCACGCGCTTTCCTGAAGAAGAAGCTGAAGAACGCTTCGGTCGGTCGCATCGTCATCGAGCGTCCAGCCAAGAACGCGCGCTTCACCATCTACTCGTCGCGTCCAGGTGTCGTGATCGGCAAGAAGGGCGAAGACATCGAAGTGCTGAAGTCGTCGCTGACGAAGATCATGGGCGTGCCTGTGCACGTCAATATCGAAGAGATCCGCAAGCCGGAAATCGATTCGCAGCTGATCGCCGATTCGATCTCGCAGCAGCTCGAAAAGCGCATCATGTTCCGCCGCGCGATGAAGCGCGCGATGCAGAACGCCATGCGTCTGGGCGCCGTCGGCATCAAGATCATGTCGTCGGGCCGTCTGAACGGCATCGAAATCGCACGTACCGAATGGTACCGCGAAGGCCGTGTGCCTCTGCACACCCTGCGCGCCGATATCGACTACGGCACCAGCGAAGCATCGACCACGTACGGCATCATCGGCGTCAAGGTCTGGGTCTACAAGGGTGACCGTTCGGCCACCGGCGAAGCCCCGGTCATCGACACCCCGCCAGACGAGAAGAAGCCACGCGGCCCACGTCGTGACGATGGCAAGCCATCGCGCGGCCCACGCCCAGCTGGCGGCGCCCGTCCAGGTACCGCAGCGCCGACCGTCCGTGCGCGTCCTGCCGTCAAGGTAGCGACCCCGGCTGCCGCTGCACCAGCTGAGAAAGCAGGAGAATAAGCATGCTGCAACCATCGCGCAGGAAGTATCGTAAAGAGCAGAAAGGCCGTAACACCGGCATTTCGCACACCCGCGGCACCGCGGTCTCGTTCGGTGAATTCGGTCTGAAGGCAGTTGCCCGCGGCCGTATCACCGCGCGCCAGATCGAAGCGGCACGTCGCGCCATGACCCGTCACATCAAGCGTGGCGGCCGTATCTGGATCCGTATCTTCCCGGACAAGCCGATTTCGAACAAGCCGGCCGAAGTCCGTATGGGTAACGGTAAAGGTAATCCGGAGTACTACGTCGCTGAAATCCAGCCAGGCAAAGTCCTGTACGAGATGGACGGCGTCGCAGAAGAACTGGCGCGCGAAGCATTCCGCCTGGCCGCTGCCAAACTGCCACTGGCTACCACCTTCGTGGTGCGCCAGGTCGGCCAATAACAGGAGTTGAATATGAAAGCATCGGAACTCCGCGGCAAGGACCAGGAAGCGCTGCAAAAGGAGCTGAGTGAGCTGCTGAAGGCCCAGTTTGGCCTGCGCATGCAAATCGCTACCCAGCAGCTGGGCAACACCGCGCAGCTCAAGAAAGTACGTCGCGACATCGCGCGTGTGAAGACTGTGATGAACTCGAAGGAAGCCAAATGAACGACACCACTAAAACGGCGCTGAAGCGTACGCTGGTCGGCAAGGTCGTGTCCGACAAAATGGACAAGACGGTAACCGTCCTGATCGAGCGTCACGTGAAGCACCCGCTGTACGGCAAGATCATCGTGCGTTCGAACAAGTATCACGCACACGACGAAACCAACCAGGCCAAGACCGGTGACACGGTCGAGATCGCGGAAGGTCGTCCGATCTCGAAGACGAAAGCTTGGACTGTGACCCGTGTTGTGCAGGTTGCACAGGTTCTGTAAGCGCTAGCAAAATTTGTCTTGCGTGGCCCGCTGGTATCTGGGATACTAGCGGGCTTCGTTCATGTGTTGCCGCAGTTTGTCCCCCTCGGTAACTGCGGCCTGTACGAAGTTAATTGGAAAGTCCAATCACCCAATCGTGTGCTCCAGCAGGGGCGCTCCGGCGGGACCAAGACTGACCGCAGGCCTACGGTTTTCCGTGGGGTTTCTTCGGCTTAAGTTGGGAAAGAAAATACTATGATTCAAACTGAAAGCCGGCTCGAAGTAGCCGACAACACCGGTGCAAAAGAAGTTTTGTGCATCAAGGTGTTGGGCGGCTCCAAGCGCCGTTATGCGAGCATTGGCGACATCATCAAAGTAACCGTCAAGGTTGCTGCGCCACGTGGCCGTGTCAAAAAAGGTGAAATTTATAACGCTGTGGTTGTGCGTACCGCTAAAGGTGTGCGCCGCCAAGACGGCTCCCTGGTGAAGTTCGACGGCAACGCCGCCGTTCTGCTCAATGCCAAGCTGGAACCGATCGGCACCCGTATCTTCGGACCAGTGACCCGCGAACTGCGCACTGAAAAGTTCATGAAGATCGTGTCCCTGGCACCTGAAGTACTGTAAGGAGTCGTAATGGATAAGATTCGTAAAAACGACGAAGTCATCGTTTTGGCCGGTAAAGACAAGGGCAAGCGTGGCGTGGTTTCGCGTCGCGTCGACGCCGAGCACGTGATCGTCGATGGCGTGAACGTGGCCAAGAAGGCCGTCAAGCCGAACCCGATGACCGGCGTCCAAGGTGGTATCGTCGACAAGGCGATGCCGATTCACGTCTCCAACGTCGCGCTGTTCAACGCCGCGACCGGCAAGGCTGACCGCGTAGGCTTCAAAGACCAGGACGGCAAGAAAGTCCGCGTCTACAAGTCTTCCGGCGAAGAAGTGAAGGTGTAAGAAATGGCCCGTCTCCAACAATTCTACAAAGACAAAGTCGTCGCTGACCTGACCGAAAAATTCGGCTACAAGTCGGTGATGGAAGTGCCACGCCTGACCAAGATCACCCTGAACATGGGTGTTGGTGAAGCCGTCGCTGACAAGAAGGTGCTCGAGCACGCAGTCGGCGACCTGACCAAGATCGCCGGCCAGAAGCCAGTGACCACCAAGTCGCGCAAGGCAATCGCAGGTTTCAAGATCCGCGAAGGCTACCCGATCGGTACGATGGTGACCCTGCGTGGCGCCCGCATGTACGAGTTCCTGGACCGCTTCATCACCGTGGCCCTGCCGCGCGTGCGTGACTTCCGCGGTGTGAACGGCAAATCGTTCGACGGTCGTGGCAACTACAACATCGGCGTCAAGGAACAGATCATCTTCCCTGAAATCGACTACGACAAGATCGACGCGCTGCGTGGCATGAACATCTCGATCACCACCACCGCTAAGACCGACGAAGAAGCCAAAGCGCTGCTCGCCGCCTTCAAATTCCCGTTCAGGAACTAAGAGCATGGCAAAACTTGCACTGATTAACCGCGAACAGAAGCGTGCAGACCTGGTGGAGAAATTCGCCGCAAAGCGTGCAGCTCTGAAAGCAATCATCGACGACCAGTCGAAGACCGAAGAAGAGCGTTACGAAGCGCGCCTGAAGCTGCAGGCACTGCCACGTAACTCGGCGCCGACCCGCCAGCGTAACCGCTGCGCCATGACCGGCCGCCCACGCGGCACGTTCCGCAAATTCGGCCTCGCCCGTACCAAACTCCGCGAATTCGCCATGAAAGGCGAAATCCCGGGTATGACTAAAGCCAGCTGGTAATAGGAGAATAAGCAATGAGTATGAGCGATCCTATCGCCGATATGCTGACCCGCATTCGCAACGCGCAAGGCGTGCAGAAGACTAACGTCGCTATGCCGTCGTCGAAGCTGAAGGTTGCAATTGCCAACGTCCTGAAGGACGAGGGTTACATTGAAGATTTCGCCGTGTCCACCGAAGGTGGCAAGTCGGAACTGAAAATCGGTTTGAAGTATTACACCGGCCGTCCGGTCATCGAGCGCCTCGAGCGCGTTTCCCGTCCAGGCCTGCGCATCTACAAGGGCAAGGATGAAATCCCGTCGGTCATGAACGGCCTGGGCGTGGCAATCGTCTCGACCCCACAGGGCGTGATGACTGATCGCAAAGCGCGCGCTACCGGTGTCGGTGGCGAAGTGATTTGCTACGTGGCTTAAGGAGTAGACGATGTCTCGAGTAGCTAAGATGCCAATCGCTGTCCCAGCTGGCGCCGAAGTGGCGATCACTGCAGCAGCGATCACGGTCAAAGGCCCACTGGGCACCCTGACCCAGCCGCTGAACGGCATGGTGAAGGTGGAAAACAACAATGGCACGCTGACCTTCGACGTGGTGGACGATTCCCGTGAATCGAACGCGATGTCGGGTACCCTGCGTGCTCTGGTCAACAACATGGTGACCGGCGTGACCAAGGGCTTCGAGAAGAAGCTGAACCTGGTCGGCGTGGGCTACAAGGCAGCAGTGCAGGGCAACGCCCTGAACCTGTCCCTGGGCTTCTCGCACCCGGTGCTGCACGCGATGCCGGAAGGCGTCACGGCCGTGACCCCGACCCCGACCGAAATCCTGATCAAGGGTATCGATCGTCAAAAGGTCGGCCAGGTTGCCGCTGAAGTGCGCGCTTACCGCTCCCCTGAGCCTTACAAGGGCAAGGGCGTCCGTTATTCGGACGAGGTGGTGAAGCTTAAAGAAACCAAGAAGAAATAATCGGAGCTGACGATGGACAAGAAAGAATCGCGTCTGCGTCGCGGACGCCAAACCCGCATCAAGATCGCGCAGCAAGGCGTGAACCGCCTGTCGGTTCACCGCACCAACCTGCACATCTATGCGAACCTGATCAGCCCGGATGCGAAGGTCCTGGTTTCGGCTTCGACGCTGGAAGCAGACGTGCGCGCCGAACTGGCCGGTCAAAGCGGCAAGGGCGGCAACGCCGCCGCTGCTGCCCTGGTTGGCAAGCGCGTCGCAGAGAAAGCACTGAAAGCAGGGATCACCGAAGTCGCATTCGACCGTTCGGGTTTCCGTTACCACGGCCGTGTGAAGGCGCTGGCAGAAGCCGCGCGTGAAGCCGGTCTGAAGTTCTAAGGAAGAATCGTCATGGCAAAAATGCAAGCGAAAATGGCAAGCGACAAGCCGGATGATGGCATGCGCGAAAAAATGATCGCGATCAACCGCGTGACCAAAGTGGTCAAGGGTGGTCGTATCATGGGTTTTGCAGCGCTGACCGTTGTCGGTGACGGCGATGGCCGCATCGGCATGGGTAAAGGCAAGTCGAAGGAAGTTCCTGTCGGCGTGCAAAAGGCAATGGAAGAAGCCCGCCGCAACCTGATCAAGGTGCCCCTCAAGAACGGTACCCTGCACCACACCGTCACCGGTCGTCACGGCGCCTCGCGCGTCATGATGTCGCCAGCCAAGCCTGGTACCGGCGTCATCGCTGGTGGCGCAATGCGCGCTATCTTCGAAGTGATGGGCGTGACCGACGTGGTCGCCAAGTCGACCGGTTCGTCGAACCCGTACAACCTGGTGCGCGCTACCCTCGACGGCCTGTCGAAGATGAGCACCGCCGCCGACATCGCCGCCAAGCGTGGCAAGTCGGTCGAAGACATCCTGGGCTAAGGTGAAGACAATGGCAAACACCATCAAAGTACAACTGGTCAAGGGCCTGATCGGCACCCGTCAAGATCACCGCGCTACCGTGCGTGGTCTGGGTCTGCGCCGCGTCAACTCGGTTTCCGAGTTGCAGGACACCCCGTCGGTGCGTGGCATGATCAACAAAGTCTCGTACCTCGTTAAAGTAGTCGGGTAAGCCTTCGGGCTTACCTAACGGAGAAAACAATGGAATTGAATACCATTCAACCAGCTGACGGCGCCAAGCACGCTAAGCGTCGCGTCGGCCGCGGTATCGGCTCCGGCCTGGGCAAGACCGCCGGTCGCGGTCACAAGGGTCAGAAGTCGCGTTCGGGCGGCTTCCACAAGGTCGGTTTCGAAGGCGGTCAGATGCCTCTGCAGCGTCGTCTGCCGAAGCGCGGCTTCAAGTCGCTGAACGCGACCTTCAAGGCTGAAGTGCGTCTGTCGGACCTGAACAACCTGGCCGTCGGCGACGTCGACATCCTGGTGCTCAAGCAAGCGGGCATCCTGCCGGTGGTGGCACGCGACGTGCGCGTCATCCTGTCGGGCGAGATCACCAAGGCGGTGAACCTCAAGGGCCTGAAGGCGACCGCGGGCGCGAAAGCGGCCATCGAAGCAGCTGGCGGTTCGGTCGCTTAATTGCGATCCTGCCTGATCGGAGCAAAAATTGGCGACTAATTCACAACTTGGTAAAAGCGCCGCCGCCGGCTTCCCCTGGGGTCGGCTGTGGTTTTTGCTTGGCGCATTGGTCGTGTACCGCATCGGTGCTCACATCCCGGTTCCCGGGATTGACCCGGTCGCGCTGGCGTCGCTGTTCAAGCAGAACGAAGGCGGCATCCTGGGCATGTTCAACATGTTCTCGGGTGGTGCCTTGTCCCGCTTTACCGTGTTCGCACTCGGGATCATGCCCTACATTTCGGCTTCGATCATCATGCAGCTGGGGTCGATCGTTTCGCCGCAGCTCGAAGCGCTGAAGAAGGAAGGCGAAGCAGGGCGCCGCAAGATCACCCAGTACACCCGTTACTTCACGGTGGCACTGGCTCTGTTCCAGGCGTTCGGCATCGCCGTCGCGCTCGAAGCCCAGCAGGGCCTCGTGATCGACCCGGGCATGGGCTTCCGCTTCGTCACGGTCGTGACCCTCTTGACCGGCACCATGTTCCTCATGTGGCTGGGCGAGCAGATCACCGAACGTGGCCTCGGCAACGGCATCTCGATCATTATTTTCGCCGGTATCGCAGCCGGTCTGCCGTCGGCGCTGGGTGGCCTGTTCACCCTGGTTTCGAACGGTTCGATCAGCAGCATCGCCGCGATCTTCATCGTCATCCTGGTGGTGGCGGTTACGTATGCAGTCGTGTTCGTTGAGCGCGGACAGCGCAAGATCCTCGTGAATTACGCCAAGCGCCAGGTCGGCAACAAGGTGTACGGTGGCCAAACCAGCCACCTGCCCCTGAAGCTGAACATGGCCGGTGTGATCCCGCCGATCTTCGCGTCCTCGATCATCCTGTTCCCGGCGACGATCGTCGACTGGTACACGCGAGGCAAGGACTCCAGCGGCCCGGTCATCGGGTTCCTGAAGGACCTGGCTGCTTCGCTCGGTACCGGTGAGCCGATCCACGCGTTGCTGTATGCGGTGGCGATCATCTTCTTCTGCTTCTTCTATACCGCGCTGGTATTCAACAGCAAGGAAACGGCGGACAACTTGAAGAAGAGCGGTGCGTTTGTTCCTGGCATTCGTCCAGGTGACCAGACGGCCCGTTACATCGACAAGATCCTGATGCGCCTGACCCTCGCTGGTGCGGTTTACATCACCCTCGTGTGCCTGGTGCCGGAGGCCCTGCAGTCGTTCTGGAAAGTTCCTTTCTATTTCGGCGGCACGTCGCTCCTGATCATCGTGGTGGTGACGATGGACTTCATGGCACAAGTGCAGAACTACGTCATGTCGCAGCAATATGAATCGCTGCTGCGCAAGGCGAACTTCAAGGGCGGAATTCCGACGCGATAAGCGGGGAGTGAAGAGACCGAATGGCAAAAGACGACGTCATCCAAATGCAAGGCGAGATTCTCGAGAATCTCCCAAATGCGACATTTCGCGTAAAGCTGGAAAACGGGCATGTGGTCCTGGGGCATATCTCGGGTAAAATGCGGATGAACTATATCCGCATTCTCCCGGGAGACAAGGTAACGGTGGAACTCACGCCGTACGACTTGTCCCGGGCGCGCATCGTATTCCGCACCAAGTAAAAAATATTCAGTAATCTCACCAGGAGTACAAAATGAAAGTTAATGCTTCAGTCAAGCGGATCTGCCGCAACTGCAAGATCATCAAGCGCAAGGGCGTGGTCCGCGTGATCTGCGTCGAGCCGCGTCACAAGCAGCGTCAAGGTTAAGAGGAATAACGAATGGCACGTATTGCAGGGGTTAACATCCCAAATCATCAGCACACTGTTATCGGCCTGACGGCGATCTACGGTGTTGGCCGTCCACGTTCGCAGAAGATCTGCGACGCGACTGGTATCGCGACCAACAAGAAGGTCAAGGACCTGGACGACAACGAACTCGAAAAACTGCGTGACGAAGTTGCGAAGTTTGTCGTGGAAGGCGACCTGCGCCGCGAACTGTCCATGAACATCAAGCGTCTGATGGACCTGGGCTGCTACCGCGGCATGCGTCACCGTAAGGGCCTGCCAGTGCGCGGCCAGCGTACCCGTACCAATGCACGTACCCGCAAAGGTCCGCGTAAGGCCGCTCAATCGCTGAAGAAATAATAGGAACTGACCATGGCTAAGCAACAAAGCAGCGCAGCAGCAGCGCGCGTTCGCAAGAAAGTCAAGAAGAACGTGGCTGAGGGCATCGCCCACGTCCACGCTTCGTTCAACAACACCATCATCACGATCACCGACCGTCAGGGCAACGCTCTGTCGTGGGCGACGTCGGGTGGCGCAGGCTTCAAAGGCTCGCGTAAGTCGACTCCGTTCGCAGCTCAGGTCGCTGCTGAAGCAGCCGGCAAGGTCGCACAGGAAAGCGGCGTGAAGAACCTGGAAGTGCGCATCAAGGGTCCAGGCCCAGGCCGTGAATCGGCTGTCCGCGCACTGAACAACCTGGGTATCAAGATCACCGAGATCCAGGACGTGACGCCAGTTCCGCACAACGGCTGCCGTCCTCCAAAGCGTCGTCGTATCTAAATTCGGCCGGGCAGTTCTGCTGCCCAGTTGTTTTCGGTACACCGCTTGCGCAGTAAGCAGTAGCAAAAGCCGGTGCAGTGACCCGAATTCGGGTATACTGCCCGGCTGTTGTCGTCCTGCACCTCGGTGCGGGACATCTTTTCAGCCACGTCCGCTCATCTACGGGTCGGACTAGCGCCTGCCGCATCCTCAAGGATGCCTCTGGGGCGTGATTAATACATTAAAGGATTCAACGTGGCACGTTATATCGGACCAAAAGCAAAACTGTCGCGCCGTGAAGGCACCGACCTGTTCCTGAAGAGCGCACGCCGCTCGCTCGACTCGAAGTGCAAACTGGACGTCAAGCCAGGCCAGCACGGCGTCAAGTCGGGTGCCCGCACCTCGGACTACGGCAACCAGCTGCGTGAAAAGCAGAAGGTCAAGCGCATGTACGGCATCCTCGAGCGTCAGTTCCGCCGCTACTTCGCAGAAGCGTCGCGCCGCAAGGGCAACACCGGCGAAACCCTGCTGAAGCTGCTGGAATCGCGCCTGGACAACGTCGCTTACCGCATGGGCTTCGGCTCGACCCGCGCTGAAGCGCGTCAGCTGGTGAGCCACAAGGCCTTCACCGTCAATGGTAACGTCGTGAACATCGCTTCGTACGCCGTCAAGACCGGCGACGTTATCGCCGTCCGCGAAAAGGCCAAGAAGCAAGTGCGTATCGTCGAAGCGCTGTCGCTGGCTGAACAGATCGGCATGCCGAGCTGGCTGTCGGTCGACACCAAGAAGATGGAAGGCACCTTCCGTTCGTTCCCAGAGCGTAACGAGATCGCCGCCGACGTCAACGAAGCACTGATCGTCGAACTGTACTCGCGTTAATCGTTAGACAGTAATTTCGCCCGCTCATCACCGAGCGGGCGTTTGCGTTTCTTAGTTTTAACCATGCCATCAGCCTTATCGGTGTAACGAGCCGAGGGTATTGAAAAGGACATTTCATGCAAAATAGTTTGTTGAAGCCACGTATCATCGACGTCGAAGCCCTGGGCGCCGGTCACGCCAAAGTCGTGATGGAGCCGTTCGAGCGTGGCTACGGCCACACGCTGGGCAACGCGCTGCGCCGCGTCCTGCTGTCGTCGATGATCGGCTACGCGCCGACCGAAGTCACCATCGCCGGCGTCGTGCACGAGTACTCGTCGCTCGACGGCGTGCAGGAAGACGTCGTCGACCTGCTGCTGAACCTGAAGGGCGTCGTGTTCAAGGTGCACAACCGTGACTCCGTGACCCTGACCCTGAAGAAGGAAGGCGAAGGCGCCGTCCTGGCATCGGACATCGATCTGCCGCATGACGTGGAACTGATCAACCCGGATCACGTGATCGCTCACCTGACCGCCGGTGGCAAGCTGGACATGCAGATCAAGGTCGAAAAGGGCCGTGGCTACGTCCCAGGTAACGTCCGTCGCCTGTCGGAAGACACCAACAAGACGATCGGCCGCATCATCCTGGACGCATCGTTCTCGCCAGTGCGCCGCGTGTCCTACGCCGTCGAATCGGCGCGCGTCGAACAGCGTACCGACCTGGACAAGCTGATCATCAACATCGAGACCAACGGCGTCATCACCCCGGAAGAGGCGATTCGCCAGTCGGCTCGCGTGCTGGTCGACCAGCTGAACGTGTTTGCTGCCCTGGAAGGCACGGAAGCCGCCGCCGAAGCACCGTCGCGTGCTCCGCTGGTCGATCCGATCCTGCTGCGCCCGGTCGACGACCTGGAACTGACCGTCCGCTCGGCCAACTGCCTGAAAGCAGAAAACATCTACTACATCGGCGACCTGATCCAGCGTTCGGAAAACGAACTGCTCAAGACGCCGAACCTGGGCCGCAAGTCGCTCAACGAAATCAAGGAAGTCCTTGCTTCGCGCGGCCTGACCCTGGGCATGAAACTCGAGAACTGGCCGCCTGCAGGCCTCGAGAAGTAATTCGCAGTACCTGCCCGGACAATGTTGTCCGGGCAGTCTTAAACCCTATAAACCGGTCCGCGGTCATGCTCATGCATGAACGATCGAAGAACTGGAAATTAAACACTCGAAAGGAAGTACCATGCGTCACCGTCACGGCCTCCGTAAGCTGAACCGTACCTCGTCCCACCGTCTCGCCATGCTGCGCAACATGACCGTCTCGCTGCTGCGTCATGAAGCCATCAAGACCACCGTGCCAAAAGCCAAGGAACTGCGTCGCGTCATCGAACCGATCCTGACCCTGGGCAAGACCGACACGCTGGCCAACAAGCGCCTGGCATTCGCCCGCCTGCGCGACCGCGAAATGGTGCAGAAGCTGTTCGCTGAACTCGGCCCACGTTACGCCAACCGTAACGGCGGCTACCTGCGCATCCTGAAGATGGGTTTCCGCGTGGGCGACAATGCGCCAATGGCCTACGTCGAACTGCTGGACCGTCCGGAAGTGAGCTCGGCTGAAGAAGCACCGACCGCCGAGTAAATCGCTTCATGCGAACGAAAAAAACCAGGCCCCGTGCCTGGTTTTTTTTCGCCTTTACCCGGTGGCGTGCCGCCCGGTGTACCATTCCGCTGCGCCATGTTCATCAAAGGAAGTCATGTTGATCACCCGTTTTCGTGCAGCCCCAATGCCCCTGCTGGCCGCGCTGACGCTCCTGTTCCTGTCCATCATGCTGCTGGCCGTGCCAGGCCGTGCGCAGGACTTCCTCGATCCCGCCGTCGCCTTCAAATTCTCCGCACGTATGGAGAACGAGCGCACCGCGGTCGTCACCTACGACATCGCGCCCGGCTACTACATGTACCGCGAGCGCTTCAAATTCACGGCAACGGGAGCGGCGCTGGGCGAGCCGCAGATCCCGCCGGGCAAGGTCAAGTATGACCAGACCTTCGAGAAGGAGGTCGAGACCTACCACGGCAGCGTGACGATCCGCATTCCCGTGGAGAGCGGCGGTGCCTTTACCCTCAACGCGACCAGCCAGGGCTGTGCCGATGCCGGCCTGTGCTATCCGCCGCAGGAGCACAGCGCGCGCCTGACCGCCGGCGGCGGCACCGCGCAGCCGTCGATTCCGATCGGGGCCAACGCCGCGCCGCAGTCGTCGATCGCGCTGTCCTCGGCGCCGCTGAGTGAAGGGCCGGCCAGCGTCGCTGCCTCCGCACCCGCCGGCAAGCAGGCCGGGTCCGCAACGACGCCCACTGTGGAGGCTCCAGCCCCGGCAGCGGCACCTGCGCAGGCGCCCGCCGCGACCACCGCGCCGTCCGACATGGCCAGCATCGGCGCCATCCTGCAAGGCGGCCGCCTGCTCGCCATCGTGCCCGCTTTCGCACTGCTCGGCCTGGGCCTGGCCTTCACGCCCTGCGTGCTGCCGATGGTGCCGATCCTGTCGTCCATCATCGTGGGCGAGGGCGGCAAAACCAGGCGCTCGCGCGGCCTGCTCTTGTCCGTCACCTATTCGCTGGGGATGGCGATCGTCTACACGGCCCTGGGCGTGGCCGCCGGCCTGATCGGAGAAGGGCTCTCCGCCGCCTTGCAGAACCCCTGGGTGCTGGGCGCCTTTGCCCTGCTGATCGTGGCGATGTCGATGTCGATGTTCGGCTTCTATGAGCTGCAGGTGCCCGCCGCGATGCAGACGAAACTGGCCAACGCCTCCGGCCGCCAGGCCTCGGGCAAGCTGGCAGGGGTGTTCGCGATGGGTGCTATTTCCGCCCTGATCGTCGGTCCATGCGTGGCCGCGCCGCTGGCCGGCGCCCTCGTGTACATCAGCCAGACGCGCGACGTGCTGGTCGGCGGCGCTGCGCTGTTCTCGATGGCGATCGGCATGAGCATTCCGCTGCTGCTGGTCGGCGTCTCGGCCGGCTCGCTGCTGCCGCGCGCGGGCGCCTGGATGGACTCCGTAAAACGCTTCTTCGGCGTGCTGATGCTGGGCATGGCCTTGTGGCTGGTGTCTCCGGTGCTGCCGGCATTGCTGCAGATGATCCTGTGGGCGGCCCTGCTGCTCGGCTACGGCGCCTATCTGCTGAGCCGGCGCGGTCACTGGGCGGCAATCGCTTTCGGCGCCGTGTTCGGCATTCTGGGAGCCCTGCAGGTCGTCGGCTTGGCCACCGGCGGGCGCGATCCGCTCGCGCCGCTGGCGCACCTGACCGGCAACGCGAAGCACGCCCTGATGTTCAAGCGTGTGAAAACCGTCGCCGAACTCGACGCCGTGCTGGCTGCGAATCGCGGCAAGACCGCCATGCTCGACTTCTACGCCGACTGGTGCGTCTCGTGCAAGGAAATGGAAAAGCTGACCTTCGTCGAGCCGGCCGTGCAGGCCAAGCTCGCGAACACGCTGCTGCTGCAGGTCGACGTCACCGCCAACGATGCGGCCGACAAAGCCATGCTGAAGCGTTTCGGCTTGTTTGGGCCGCCGGGCATCATCCTGTTCGGCAAGGACGGAACCGAGATACCCGACAGCCGCGTGATCGGCTACCAGAACGCAGACAAATTCCTGGCATCGCTGCAAAAGCTCGAATAGCTACGAAATGTAGGGTGGACTCCCGAGTCCACGCGGTGCACGGGCGGCGTCGCACTACCGCAATTCGGAGACGTCAGCGCTGAGCACGCACCGCAACCGCGTGGACGGAGTCCACCCTACAAAAAAAGGGATGCAGAGGCATCCCTTGTCTTTTTATTACCTAAACGATTTAGCTTTGCACTGCCGCGCCACGCTCGCCATGATGGCCGCCGTGGCCACGGTGACCGCGGTGCTTGCCGCCGAAGCGCACTGCCTTGCTATCGAGTACCTGCTTCTGTTCCGGCGTCAGCACGGCGTACAGGTTGTTCAGGGCCGCCAGGCGCGCCTCCATGCGGGCGGTGCGCTGCTTCTGGCGCTCGATGTGCTGCTGCAGGCGCTGCGGCGCGGGCAGGGTGGCCAGCTTGCCGTGCTCGGCGCGGGCGCCGGCGTCCGGACGCCGGGCCGGCTTGCCCGCGGCCAGGAAGGCGGCGAAGGCCGGTTCCTGCTGCGGCGTGATCTTCAGCTCGGCGCGCAGCTTGGCGGCACGCTGCGCCTGGCGCTCGGCACGCTTGGCCTGGCGTTCGGCTTTAAAGGCTGCGCGCTGCTCGGCGCTGACGGCGTGGCCGTGGCGGCCTTGTTCCGGCTGGGCCGGTGCGGTCTGGGCGACGGCAAGGCCGGCGATGCCGAAAGCGGTCAGGGCGATCAAGACATTTTTACGAAAGGTGTTCATTTCAGGTCCTTGTTGGTGTGTGAGTCAGTCGGTATTTGTGCGTGAACCACTCACTGCACGGAATCCATCATCGCGAAAAAATGTAAGCCCAGCGTGTCCGCTGCCACGCACTTTGTATCAGTTTGTTTCCTTCGTTATTTCATATACATACGGATACAAACCCGCTGTTCATGCCCCATAGAAGCAAGGATAATTGCGATCATGGACAATCCATCTACCATTCTCATCGTCGACGACGACCGCGACATCCGCCAACTGCTGGCCGACTACCTCGAGTCGAACGGCTACCGCGCGCTGGCCGCCGGCGACGGCGTGGCGATGTGGAAGATCCTCGACGAGGCCCGTCCCGACCTGATCGTGCTCGACTTGAACCTGCCCGGCGACGACGGCCTGACCCTGTGCCGTAAACTCCGCGCCACCTCGAGCCTGCCCGTCATCATGCTGACCGCGCGTAACGAGCCGCTGGACCGCATCCTGGGCCTGGAGATGGGTGCCGACGACTACCTCCCGAAACCCTTCGAGCCGCGCGAACTGCTGGCGCGCATCCGCAGCGTGCTGCGCCGCTCGCATGCGATGCCATCGAATGCGCCGGCCGAGAACGTCCAGCAGATGCGCTTCTCGGGCTGGACGCTCGACCTCACCGCGCGCCACCTGCTCAATCCGGACGGCATGGTGATCATGCTCTCGGGCGCCGAGTTCCGCCTGCTGCGCGTCTTCCTCGAACACCCGAACCGCGTGCTGAACCGCGACCAGCTGCTGAACCTGACGCAGGGACGCGACGCCGATCCCTTCGACCGCTCGATCGACATCCAGATCAGCCGCCTGCGCCAGAAGCTGGGCGAGGACGCACGGATGCCGCAAATCATCAAAACCGTGCGTAATGGCGGCTACGTGCTGGCCGGCCAGGTAACCGTGGAGCCGACCACGTGAAAGCCTTCCTCGGCTCGATGACGGGCCGTGTCTTTGCAACCCTGCTTCTCGGTATCCTGATTTCGGCAGCGCTGACCCAGTGGCTGGCCGACGTCGAGCGCCAGCGCGTGCTCGAGCGCCAGCGCGACCAGACCCTGATCGAACGCGCCGAGCAACTCATCATGGCGACGGAAATCGTGCCGGCCTCGACGCGCCGCGCCTACCTCGGCGTCGCCAACCGCCCTGGTTTGCAACTCGAAGCGGGACCGCCGCAAGCGTCGGCGGCAACGCCGACCCCGTTCGCGAAAACCCTGTCCGAGCGGATGGGCAAGGGTTACCGGATCGAGGCCGCCGCCAAGCCGCCGGCGGCCTGCGCGCATCCGCCGCGCATGCCCTTGCTGTACGGCCTGCTCAGCGCCGAATGGCGCGGCGCCTGCGAGAACCTGAACGTGCGCCTGCGCGACGGCGAGCAGCTGCACCTGTCCGTGCTGCCGCCGCGCACGCTCGTTTCCGCCGAAACCGACTACCGCGCCGTGCTGGCGCTGTTCTTCTTGAGCATCGCCATCCTGGCCTACCTGGTCGCACGCATGACGACCCGGCCACTGAAACAGCTGGCGCAGGCCGCCCAGGATCTCGGCCACGACATCAACCGCGCGCCGCTCGATCTCACCGGCGCCAGCGAGATCCGCCAGGCCAGCGCCGCCTTCAACGCCATGCAGGCGCGTATCCGCCAATACATTTTCCAGCGCACGCAAATGCTGGCCGCCATCACCCACGACTTGCAGACCCCGCTCACGCGCATGCGCCTGCGCCTGGAGAAGGTGGCGGATAACGACCTCCAGGAGCGCCTGATCGGCGACCTGTCGGCAATGCAAGCCATGGTGCGCGAAGGACTGGACCTGGCGCGCAGCATGGACACTACCGAGAGCATGCAGTGCGTCGATCTCGATTCGCTGCTGGATTCCGTCTGCGACGATGCGGCCGATGCCAGCCAGGCCGTCGCGCTGACGGGGCGCTCGGGCATGGCGCTGCTGGGCCGCCCGCTCGACCTGCGCCGCTGCCTCGGCAACCTGATCGACAACGCGGTGAAATACGGCCACCAGGCGCAGGTCACGGTCGACCGCGTGAACGGCGCGGCGCGCATCCGCGTGCGCGACGGCGGCCCCGGCATTCCGCAGGCGGAAATGCAGCGCGTGTTCGATCCGTTCTACCGTGTGGAAACCTCGCGTTCGCGCGAATCCGGCGGTACCGGGCTCGGCCTGACGATCGCCCGTAACATCGCCGAGCAGCACGGCGGCAGCATCGCGCTGGCGAACCATCCCGAGGGCGGCCTCGAGGTCACCCTCATGCTGCCGGAGTACTACCCGAATAAATGACGCCGTCATATGCCGGTGTCATACTGATCGACTTCATCGCACATTGACTGATAAAGCCGCCGACACGCGCGGTAAGGGACTTGAATGAAAAAGAATACGCTCGCAATCATCGTCATCGTCGTGGCCGCCGGTGCCGGCGGTGCCTGGTACATGAACCATGGCGCATCAAGCGAGGGCCAGTCCGGCCAGGGCGGCCCCGGCGGTAAAGGCGGCGCGATGCCGCCAACGACCGTCAACGTGGTCACTCCGCAGCGCCAGGACGTCGGCGTCGACGTCGCAGCGAACGGCACCGTGACGCCCCAGCGCACCGTCGACCTGCGCCCGCAGACGACCAGCACGATCCGCGAAGTGCACATCAAGGAAGGCCAGTTCGTGAAAGCGGGGCAATTGATGTTCTCGCTGGACGACCGCAGCGACCGCGCCAGCGTGGCGCAAGCCGAAGCGGAAGTGGCGCGCGGCCGCGCCAACCTGGCCGACCTCGAGCGCCAGTACAAGCGCAGCCAGGACCTGGTGGCGCAGAAATTCTTGGCGCAAAGCGCCGTCGATACATTGAAGAGCCAGGTCGACGCCGCGCGCGCCGCACTGGCCGCCAGCAGCGCCGCCGCGCGCGCCAGCCAGGTCAACGCCAGCTATACGACGATCCGTGCGCCGATGGCGGGCCGCGTCGGCGCCATCAACGTCTACCCGGGCAGCCTGGTGCAGCCCGCCACCTCGCTGACGACCGTTACCCAGCTCGACCCGATCGACGTCGCGTTCACGCTGCCGGAATCGAGCCTCGGCTCGCTGCTGGCCGCCCAGAAACAGGGCGCGGTCACCGTCGAAGCCTCTACCGGCGGCGACGCCAAGCCGGTGAGCGGCAAACTTTCCTTTGTCGACAACACGGTCGATCCGACCAGCGGCACCATCCGTGTGAAGGCGCAGTTCGGCAACAGCGAGGGCTTGCTGTGGCCCGGACAATACGTGAATACCCGGGTCACCGTGCGCACGATCCGCGACGCCGTGGTGATTCCGCAAAATGCGATTATCATCAATGCCCAGGGCACCTTCGTTTACGTGGCCGAGAACGGCGCTGCGCGCATGGTGCCGATCACGCGCCAGCATGCATTCGGCCTGAACGCGGCGGTGACCGGTCTGAACGGCAACGAACAGGTCATTACCGAAGGCAAGCAGAACCTGCGTCCGGGCGGCAAGGTGCGCTTAGCCGGCGCCAAGCCCCAGCAGGGCGCCCAGGGTGCAACTGCGGCGGGAAAGGATAAAGCGGCATGAATTTGTCCGAACTGTGTATCCGCCGTCCCGTGATGGTGGTGCTGCTGTCGATCAGCCTGGTGCTGGTCGGCATCCTCGCCTACATGCACATCCCGGTCGCGGCGCTCCCCAGCTATAACACGCCGGTCATCAACGTCAACGCCAACCTGCCGGGCGCCAGCCCCGAGACGATGGCGTCCTCGGTGGCGCTGCCGCTCGAGAAGCAGTTCTCGACCATTGCCGGCATCAAGCTGATCACCTCAACCAGCACCCAGGGCAACACCTCGCTGACCCTCGAATTCGACACCAAGATCGACGTCGACAAGGCGGCGGTGGACGTGCAAGCCGCACTGCTGGCCGCCCAGCGCCAGCTGCCGCTGGAAATGACCGACTTGCCGTCCTACCGCAAGATCAATCCGGCCGACGCCCCGGTCCTGTTCATGCACATGACCTCGCCGTCGATGAATTTGTCGGAGCTGAACGACTACGCCGAGAACATGGTGTCGCCGGCGATCTCGACCTTGCCGGGCATTGCCCAGGTGACGGTGAACGGCGGCAAGCGCTTCGCCGTGCGGGTGCGCGCCCGTTCCGACCTGATGAACGCGCGCAATATCTCGATGGACGAACTGGCGAACGCCCTGCGCGCCGCCAACTCGAACGCGCCGCTGGGCGTGCTCGACGGTCCGGCGCAGACGCTCACCATCCAGGGCGGCGGCCAGCTGATGAAGGCGGCCGACTTCGCCAAGCTGATCGTCGCCACCCGCGACGGCATGCCGGTGCGCCTGCAGGACGTGGCGAATGTCGAAGACAGCTACCAGTCGGTGAAAGCCGCCGGCAGCCTGAACGGCGAACGTTCCATCGTGCTGATGGTGCAGCGCCAGCCGAACGCGAATACCGTGCAGGTGGTCGACTCGGTGCGCGCGCTGCTGCCGAAATTCGAGTCCCAATTGCCGGCTTCGATCAAGATCCACCTCGTCAACGACCGTTCGGTGTCGATCCGCGAAGCGATCCACGACGTCAACCTGACCCTGGCCGGCACCGTGGTGCTGGTCATCCTGGTGATCTTCCTGTTCCTGCACCGCCTGACCGCGACCCTGATTCCGGCCGTCACCGTGCCGATTTCTCTGCTGGGCGCGCTGTCGCTGCTGTATGCCTTCGGCTACAGCCTCGACAACATTTCCCTGCTCGGCATTACGCTGGCCGTCGGCCTGGTGGTCGACGACGCCATCGTGGTGCTGGAAAACATCGTGCGCCATATGGAATTGGGTAAAAAGCCCTTCCACGCGGCCCTGGTCGGTTCGCGCGAGATGGGCTTCACCATCATCTCGATTTCGATCTCGCTGGTGGCCGTGTTCATCCCGATCTTCTTCATGCCGGGCGTGATCGGCCTGCTGTTCCGCGAATTCGCCGTCATCGTCGGCCTGGCGGTGCTGGTCTCGGCGGCAGTGTCGCTGACCCTGGTGCCGATGATGTGCTCGCGCCTGATCAAGGGCGGCGGCCACATCGAGCCGCACGAGATGTCCTGGGTCGGACGCCGCTTCGAAGCCATGTTCACCAGCGTGCGCAACGGCTACGCGCGCACCCTGGACACGGCGCTGCGCCACCGTTTCCTGGTGCTCATGATGGCCTTCGGCACGCTGGTGCTGACCGTCATCCTGTATTCGACCATGCCAAAAGGCTTCTTCCCCGAGGAAGACATCGGCCAGCTGCGCGTGACCGTCGAAGCCTCCGAAGACACGTCCTCGTTCAAGCTGCAGGAATTGCAGGGCAAGGTGGTCGACGCCGTGCGCGCCAACAAGAACGTGCAGAGCGTCACCTCCTTCACCGGCGGCGGCAATACCGGCCGCATGTTCCTGGTGCTGGTGCCGCGTTCCGAGCGCCCGGCCATGCCGGAAGTGCTGGACGAATTGCGCAAGGCCACGCGCGGCATCGCCGGCGTGCAGGTCTACATGGCGCCGGTGCAGAATCTCCAACTGGGCGGCCGTCCGAGTAAAAGCCGCTACCAGTATTCGCTGCAGAGCGTCTCCGGCGGAGAAATCGGCGGCTGGGCCGACCAGTTCCTCGAGCGCATGCGTGCCAATCCGATCTTCCGCGACGTCACCAGCGACTCGCAGAACCGCGGCCTGCAGGCCACCCTCGACATCGACCGCGACAAGGCGGCCCTGCTGGGCGTCGACATGGCGAGCGTGCGCACCGTGCTGTACGCCACCTTCGGCGAGCGCCAGGTCTCGACCATTTATTCGAGCGCGGCCAGCTACTACGTGATCCTGGAAGCGGCCGAAGCCGACCGCTACTACGACGACGCGCTGGCCAAGGTGTCGGTGCGCGCCAAGTCCGGCGAACTGGTCAAATTGTCGAGTTTTGCCAACGTGCGCCGTACGGTCGGCCCGATCGCGATCAACCACCAGGGACAATTGCAGGCGATTACGCTGGCCTTCAACCTGGCGCCGGGCGTGCCGCTGGGCGACGCCACCGCGGCGATCGAGCAGATGGGCCGCGACATGAAGCTGCCGGCTTCCGTCATCACGCAGTACGGCGGCGACGCGGCCGTGTTCCAGGACACGCAATCGAGCCAGCTGGTGCTGATCATCACGGCCATCGGCGTCATCTACGTGCTGCTCGGCGTACTGTACGAGAGCTATATCCACCCGTTGACGATCCTGGCCGGCCTGCCGTCGGCGGCGGTCGGGGCCTTGCTGACGCTGTGGCTGTTCGACATGGACCTGACCCTGATCGCGATGATCGGTATCCTGATGCTGATCGGTATCGTCAAGAAGAACGCGATCATGATGATCGACTTCGCCCTCGATGCACAGCGAAATGCCGGCATGACGCCGGTCGAGGCGATCCGCGAAGCCTGCATCCTGCGTTTCCGTCCGATCCTGATGACGACGCTGGCCGCGATGATGGGCGCGCTGCCGATCGCGCTCGGCATCGGCGCCGGCGCCGAACTGCGCCAGCCGCTGGGCCTGGCCGTCGTCGGCGGCCTGATCTTCTCGCAGGTGATCACGCTCTACATCACGCCGGTGATTTACCTGTACCTCGACAAGTACAGCGGCAGCGGTCCGATGACGGACGACGACGTGGCGGCGGCCGAGGCAGCTTCCGACGCGGCCCACGTCCAGCACGAACCGGTGAAACACCCGCACGTGCGGATCGGCTGAAACATCCTGTAACAACCATCAGGATACCTAGCCTGTAAGCTGTACGCGGAACGCGGCCGTGCGTAGTGGACTCAAACCGGGTAGACTTCGCACGCGGCCGCGTGTCGCGTTAATGGCTATCCGGAAAGTGCAACCGATTTTGCGTGACCAATCCCATATTTGCGTAGAGCACGGCGAAGTGTGCCAACACTGCGGGCAGCCCTTGCCTGGCCCCGGTCCTGCCGTGCCGCAGTATGGCGACCGGCGCACCAGCCGCACCGGCCTGGCCGTCACGATCCTCTTGCACCTGCTGCTGGTGGGGCTGTATTTTTACCAGCCCGAGAAGCCGGAAAAGAAAGCCCGCCCGCCCGATGGCAGCGAAGTCGTGTATGTCGCGCCGCTGAAGAAACCGTCCCCGCCGCCGCCGCAAAAGTCGGCAACCGCCAAGCCGACCAAGCCGAACAAGGCTACCCCGCGCCCGACGACGCCGCGCGTCGAACGCCTGCCCGACACCATTACCTTACCGAACGAAAAACCGGTCGAAGTGGCCAAGGTCGAGCCGCCACCGGAACCGAAGCGCGAAGAGATTCCGCCGGAAATGGATATGGCGGAATACATCGCCAAGCGCCGCCAGGCACGCGGCGCCACCGACCCGAGCACCACGACGGAAGAAAGCGAAGCCGCGCGCGGCACCCGCACCGCGCTGGCGAACATTGCCGCGATCAACAAGCGTGGCCAGGACGACGCCAACGAAAGCGGCGGCATCTTCTCGATCTCGAACAAGACCTTCCACAGCATGGACCTGAAGTTCCGCGGCTGGAACCCGAACTTCAAGCGCCGCTGGCTCACCTCGGTAACGGTGGAGCAGGGCAGCGAGCCGGATGTCGAGACGGCCGTCGTCAAGAAGATGATCGAGCTGATCCGGCGCGAAAAATCGGGCGACTTCGAATGGGATTCGCATCGTCTGGGCAAGGTCATCACGATGAGCGCGCGGCCGAAGGATACGGCCGAATTGCAGGCCTTCCTGATGAAAGAGATGTTCCCGGAGTACAGGCCGCCGGCGCGCTGAACGGCTTTCCGCACGACCTCGCGGCCGCTGATGCGGCCGTTTTCTTTTCTGCTGAAAACAACGTCGATACAGTGTGCGGTAACCGAACTGCACCTTTGCGGTGCATTATGGGTAGGCCTTAAGGACGAGCTAGGCTGGATGCATGCCCAGCCGGTTCGTGCCCACCCCGGGCGCAGGCGGGCGATCCTTCCCGGAGCCACCCATGAGCAAGAAGCCCCCATCCGCCTTCGATCCCTCGCGCCGTGCCACCCTGGTCAAGACCGGCGCCGCCCTCGCCGCCGGCATGATGCCGTTCGGCCTGTCCGCAGCCCCGCCTCCAGTGTCCGCAACGCATGCACGTACCTGGCACCGTCCCAATGCATCCAGTCCCGTCGGCAAGCACATGCTCAAGATGTACGCGAAGGCGGTGCGCGCGATGCTGGCGCTGCCACCCGAGGATCCGCGCAACTGGTATCGCCACGCCATCATTCACACGCTCGACTGCCCGCACGGCAACTGGTGGTTCCTGCCCTGGCACCGTGCCTATCTCGGCTGGTTCGAGCAGATCTGCCGCGAACTGAGCGGCTATCCGCGCTTCGCCTTGCCCTACTGGGACTGGACTGCGGAGCCCAAGGTTCCCGATGGCATGTTCAACGACGTGCTCGACCCCAACCACGACGCCTACATCCCGACGGCTGTCGACTTCGACGTCCGCCTTCGTTCGGCGATCGCCAATTCCGCTTACTGGACCTCGCCCAACGGCGTCTTCAGCCGCAATTCGCAATTCGGCCAGCTGCTCGGGCGCAGCGTGCGCTTCGAACAGGACCTGATGTTCGATATCGTGAGCGACCCGTCCGGACGCCTGTTCTACGACCAGCCCGGCGCGCGCGGCCTGCGCCGCGAGCGTCCCGAATTCAATGCGGCCACCAGCGATTCGGTCTCCAGCGCCACGATCCGCGCCGCACTCGCCGCACCCGACTTCCCGACCTTCGCCAGCCCGAAAACGGCGAACCACGGCACCTCGGCCGGCTTCGGTATCCTGGAATCGAAGCCGCACAATTCGGTGCACCGCTGCGTTGGCTCGCGCGACTGCAACTTCGTCGAGTCGCGCGGCTTCATGGCCGACATGCTGTCGCCGGTCGACCCGATCTTCTTCCTTCACCACGGCAACATGGACCGCCTGTGGGATGTCTGGGAACGCAAGCAGCAGCGCCTCGGACTGCCGACCTTGCCGAGCGGCGCGGAATTGCGCACCGATTTGCCGGAGGACCAGAAGTCAGCCGCAGAGAAGGCGACCGACTACTACCGCTGGGCGCGCGAGCAATTGCTGTTTTTCGTCGACGCGCAGGGCGCCCCGGTCAAGGAAACCCGCGCCGGCGCCTATGCGGCGATGGCGGCATTCAATTACGACTACGAGCCCGGCTCCGGCGAAGACGTGGTGCCGCGCACCGACAGCCGGCCGCGCTCGCGCCCGGCGGGCCCGCGCTCCTTCCCGGGGAAGGTGCTGACCCGGCGGGTCGGCAGCGAGCAGCCGGCCAGTGCGCACGTGCCCGTGCCGGCCGCGACGATCGAGGCCGCCGCGACTGCCGGGCTCACGCTGGTCGCCAACGTCACCTTGAGCTTCTCCGACATGGCGCACGACCCCTACGTAGTGGTGCTGAACGGCCCCGACGACCTGTCCTCGGTCGATGCGAACAGCCCCTTCTACCTCGGCACCATCATGATGTTCGGCCACCATCGCCACGGCGGCCCGCTGACCTTCGCGCTGCCGCTGGGCGAGAAGCTGGGCACGGCCGGCACCAGCCAGCGCAGCGATGCCGGCGCCGGCCTGCGGGTACGCGTCGTGCCGCTGCATGCGGCGATGGGGCACCACGGGATGGGAGACGCGGCACAGGTGGAACTGGTGGGGGTGAATGTCGAGGCGTATTGAGTCCGGCGTGCAGGCGTAAAAAAACCGTGCTGCAGCACGGTTTTTTATTCGAATCGCGAGGGTGCGATTTTTATCCGCCAGCCTTCAGTTTGCGCGCCACGTCCAGCGCGAAATAGGTCAGCACGCCATCCGCGCCGGCGCGTTTGAATGCCATCATCGACTCCATCATGACCTTGTCGTGATCGAGCCAGCCGTTCTGCGCCGCCGCTTTCAGCATCGCGTACTCGCCGCTGACCTGGTAAGCGAAGGTCGGCACCTTGAACTCTTCCTTCACGCGGCGCACCACGTCGAGGTAGGGCATGCCGGGTTTGACCATCACCATGTCGGCGCCTTCGGCCAGGTCCAGGGCGACTTCGCGCAGGGCCTCGTCGCTGTTGGCCGGGTCCATCTGATAGGTGTTCTTGTCGGCCTTGCCGAGGTTCGCGGCCGAGCCGACGGCGTCGCGGAAGGGGCCGTAGAAGGCCGAGGCATATTTGGCCGAATAGGCCATCAGGCGCGTGTGGATGAAGCCGCGCTGCTCGAGGGCGTTGCGGATCACGCCCATGCGGCCGTCCATCATGTCCGATGGCGCGACGACGTCGACGCCGGCTTCGGCCTGGGCCAGCGCCTGGCGCGTCAGCATCGCGATCGTCTTTTCGTTGACGATGTAGCCGGTCTCGTCCGGCAGGCCGTCCTGGCCGTGGGTCGTGTACGGATCGAGCGCGACGTCGGTCAGGATGCCCAGCTCCGGGAAGTGCTTCTTGAGGGCACGCACCGCGCGCGGCACCAGGCCGTCGGGATTGGTCGCTTCCACGCCGTCATAGGTTTTCAGGGAGGCATCGATCACCGGGAACAGGGCCAGCACAGGGATGCCGAGGCTCACGCATTCTTCCGCCACCTTCAGCAACAGGTCCACCGACACGCGTTCCACGCCCGGCATCGAGGCCACCTGCTGGCGCTGGTTCTCGCCGTCGAGGATGAAGACCGGATAGATCAGGTCGGAGGCGGTGACGGTGTTTTCGCGCATCAGGGCGCGCGAGAACGGATCGCGGCGCATGCGGCGCATGCGGGTGGCGGGGTACTGGCCGGTAATGATGGAACTCATCGTGATCGCTTTCTTCAGGATTAGTCGGGATCGCTGCCGCCGTCGATCGAATCGTCGATCTCGGGCTCGATGTCCAGGCCGATCAGGGACTGGATCTTGGCATCCGCTTCTTCGATGCCGATCCGCTTCAGGGCCGAGAACAGTTGCACGGTAAATGGAAAACCTTCGCCGTCTTCGTCGACATAGCTTTCCAGCACGCCTTTCGCTTCGCGCAGGGCGTTGGCCTGCTCGTTGCGGTTGAGCTTATCGGCCTTGGTGAGAATGCAGTGGATCGGTTTGCCGGTCGGGGCGAACCATTCGAGCATCTGCACGTCGAGGTCGGTGAACGGACGGCGCGAGTCCATGATCAGGACCAGGGCCGCCAGCTGCTCGCGCCGCTGGACGTAGTCGCCCAGCAGCTTTTGCCAGTGCAATTTCGCATTGCCCGACACTTCCGCATAGCCGTAACCCGGCAAGTCGACCAGCAGGGCACGGATTTCCTCGACGATGGTCGGGTCCTTGCGATGCTGGGCGACGTGGGCGCCGCCGATCGAAAAATAATTGATGTGCTGCGTGCGGCCAGGGGTTTTCGAGGCGAATGCCAGGCCCTTCTGGTTGGTCAGGATATTAATCGCGGTCGACTTGCCCGCGTTGGAACGGCCGGCAAAGGCGATCTCCGGCACCACGGTGTTGGGGAGATCGCGCAGCTGGTTGACGGTCGTGAAGAAGCGGGCTTGCCAGAGTTTGGACATGGAAGAGAGGTGAAAAAGGCAATGAAATGAAGCAATGAGGAAACAAAGCTATTGTACAATAAGGGGTTATCAATTGTATGGGCTGCCCCTGTGGGAGCCGGTTAGGCCGCTGTAATTACAATAAATCTGTTGTCGACTTTTTCAGGGTGCTCGAATGAATCGTGTGTCTGTATCGTCCGCTAACGCGGTGTTCGTGAAATCGTTGTTGGTTGCAACCCTGGCTCTCAGCAACGTCGCTGGCGCAGCCGAAGCGCAGCGCCCCGCCAAACCCGACGCCGCCAAAGGCGCCACCCTGTACGAAAGCGGCGATACCGCCCGCGGCTTGCCGGCCTGCCTGTCCTGCCACGGCGCCAACGGCAACTCGAGCATCGCAGCGAACCCGAAACTCTCGGCGCAGATCGAAGCCTACACCCATAAGCAGCTGGTCGACTTCACGACGCCGCAGCGCGTGAACCCGGTCATGACCACCTACGCCAAGATGCTCACCGACGAGGAAAAGCGCAACGTCGCCGCCTACCTCGCCGTCCAGAAGACCAAGCAGGGCGCAGCCAAGAACAAGGACACCGTCGAACTGGGCCGCAAGATCTATCGCGGCGGCATCGCCGAGAAGGGCGTTGCCGCCTGCGCCAGCTGCCACGGCGCCGCCGGCGCCGGCATCCCGGTCCAGTATCCGCGCCTGGCCGGCCAGCAACAGGATTACACGACCGCCCAGCTGGTGAATTTCCGCACCGGTGCGCGCAAGAACAGCCCGCAGATGACGGCACTGGCGCAGCGCCTGTCGGACGATGAAATGAAGGCAGTGGCGGATTACATCGCCGGCCTGCGTTAAAAAATCACGCATGACGAAGTAATGAAAAGGGCGGCAGCGTGAGCTGACGCCCTTTTTGCTGCAAACTAGGAAGTAGCATGAGCACCACCGGAATTGAACTGAAAACGCGCCGCTCCTGGCTCGCCGAAACCGTCGAGCTGGTCTCGTCGATGCGCTTTGCGATCAGCCTGCTGGTGATCCTGGCGATCGCCGCCATCGTCGGCACCGTGCTGCGCCAGGGCGACATCATGCCGAACTACGTGAACCAGTTCGGTCCCTTCTGGTACGAAGTCTTCCGCAAGCTCGGCCTGTATACCGTCTATACGAGCTGGTGGTTCCTCCTGATCCTGCTGGTGCTGATCGTCTCCACCAGCCTGTGCGTAATCCGCAACGCCCCGAAGATGATGCGCGACATGCGCAGCTGGCGCGACAGCGTGCGCGAAGAGTCGCTGCGCAATTTCCACCACAAGGCCGAGTGGACCGCGCCGCTCGATGCGCGCGCACTGGCCGAGCAAAGCGCCGTGCGCCTGGGCCATGCCGGCTACAAAGTGAAAATCGTCGAGAAGGAACACGGCACCCTGGTCGCGGCCAAGAAGGGCGCAGGCAACAAGTTCGGCTATATCTTCGCACACACGGCCATCATCGTGATCCTGCTGGGCGGCATGCTCGACTCCGAACTGCCCATCCGCATGCAGCAATGGTTCTTCGGTAAGACGCCCTACATGGGCGGCGGCCTGATCAGCGACGTGCCGGCCCAGCACCGCCTCAGCGTCAACAACCCGACTTACCGCGGCAACATCCTGCTGGCCGAAGGGCAGACCGGACGCGTGGCCACCATCCAGCAAGCCAGCGGCTCGCTGCTGCAGGAACTGCCATTCGACATCGAACTCAAGAAATTCAACATCGATTTTTATTCGACCGGGATGCCGAAGCTGTTCGCCAGCGAAGTCCTCGTGCACGACCGCGAACTGAATAAAACCTTTCCGGCGACGATCAAGGTCAACGAACCGCTGATCTACAAGGGCGTTGCCGTCTACCAGTCCAGCTTCGAGGATGGCGGCAGCCGTCTGAAACTGACCGGCTTCCCGATGACGGGTCCGGATGCCAAGGCTTTTAATATTGCCGGCGAAGTCAATGGCGCGACCGAGCTGAAGGCGGCGGGCAGCAGCTTCTCGGTCGAGTGGTCGGGTTTTAGGCCATTCAACGTCGAGAACGTGTCCGGCAACGATCCGCGCGCGGTGGCAAAGGGCCAAACGCTCAACGAGCAGTTCGCGGCGACGCTGGGCAAGGCCTCCGGTTCGGCCGGCAAGCATGCCGACAACAAGGACCTGAAAAATGTCGGTCCCAGCGTGCAATACAAGTTGCGCGACCAGACCGGGCAGGCCAAGGAATTCCTGAACTACATGCAGCCGGTGACGCTGGAAGGCGCGCAGGTCTACCTGGCCGGCGTGCGTTCCAGCCCATCGGAAACCTTCCGCTTCCTGCGTATTCCCGCCGACGACGCCTACAGCGTGCGCGAATGGATGCGCCTGCGCGCGGCGCTGGCCGATCCGGCCCTGCGTGCCGAGGCTGCGCAGCGCTACGCCACGCGCACCATGGGGCAGGGACAGGCCGGCGGCGCGGCGTTCGCCGAACAGCTGCGCGATTCGGCCGAGCGCACGCTGGGCATGTTCGCAGGCGTGGGTACGCCGGGCGGCTTCGTCGCCGTGGCGCAATTCCTGGAAAAAATTCCCGCGGCTGAGCAGGAAAAGGCGGCCGGCGTCTTCATCAAGATGCTCAACGGCGTGCTGTGGGAGCTGTGGCAGGCGGCGCGCGCACGCGAGGGCTTGCCGGCCATCGAAGGCAACGACACCCATGCGCGCTTCCTGCAGCTGGCGACGAATGCGCTGTCGGACAGTTTCTTCTACGGCGCCCCGGTCTACCTGCAACTCGAGGAATTCCATGAAGTCAAAGCTTCGGTACTGCAGGTAACGCGTTCGCCTGGCAAGAAGATCGTCTATCTCGGCTGCGTGCTGCTGATCGCCGGCATCTTCGCCATGTTTTATATTCGCGAGCGGCGCCTGTGGGTGTGGGTGCGCACGCAAGAGGGCGGCGCCCACGCGCTGATGGCAATGAGCACCCAGCGCAAGACCCTGGATTTCGAAAAAGAACACGCAGAGCTGTCAGCCAAGCTGGCGCAATCGGCGTAAGCTGTTCCAAAAAATTGGTACTGGAGACAAGCATGGAAGCATCCCAACTCAAGCCCGGCATGGCCCACAAGGAAGCCTACAAGGAAGCGCCCGGTTATTTCCGCAGCCTGAGCGCGGTCGACTGGCTGTTCGGCGCCGGCCTGCTGGCCGCGGCCCTGTTCGCCCTGAACCGCTACGCCGGCTACATGGACGTCTACGAGCGCGCCATCTTGCTGCTGGCCGCGCCGACCTTCGCCGCGCTGGGCTGGCACTGGAAGCCGGTGCGCTGGCTGATGCCGCTCGTCGCCCTGCTGTCGCTGTGGGCCGTATCGCTGTACGACGGCGCGCTGGTCAATGCCGAGCAAAAATTCTTTTTAAAGTACATGCTGTCGAGCCAGTCCGCGATCCTGTGGATGAGCGCCTTGTTCGCGTTCTCGACCGTGTTCTACTGGATCGGCCTGCTGGCCCGTTCGCCATCCGGCGCCGCGATCGGCTCGCGCCTGTGCTGGGCTGCGGTCGTGCTCGGCTTTACGGGCATGATGGTGCGCTGGTTCGAGTCCTACCTGATCGGCAGCGACGTCGGCCACATCCCGGTGTCGAACCTGTATGAGGTTTTCATCCTGTTCGCGATGATCACGGCCCTGTTTTATCTTTACTATGAAGAGCGCTACGCGACGCGCCAGCTGGGCGCTTTTGTCCTGCTGATCATCGGCGCCGCCGTCGCCTTCCTGCTCTGGTACACGGTCTCGCGCGACGCCGCGGCGATCCAGCCGCTGGTGCCTGCGTTGCAGAGCTGGTGGATGAAGATCCACGTGCCGGCCAATTTCATCGGCTACGGCACTTTCGCGCTGGCGGCGATGGTCGGCACCGCGTATTTGCTGAAATCGCATGGCATCCTGGCCGACCGCTTGCCAAGCCTCGAAGTGCTCGACGACGTCATGTACAAGTCGATTTCGGTCGGCTTCGCCTTCTTCACCGTGGCCACCATCCTCGGCGCGCTGTGGGCCGCCGAAGCCTGGGGCGGCTACTGGTCCTGGGACCCGAAAGAGACCTGGGCGCTGATCGTCTGGCTCAATTACGCGGCCTGGCTGCACATGCGCTTGATGTCCGGTCTGCGCGGACGCGTGGCGGCCTGGTGGTCGGTGGTGGGCCTGCTGGTGACGACGTTTGCTTTCCTGGGCGTCAATATGTTTCTGTCTGGACTGCATTCTTACGGAGAGTTGTAACTCCTTTGTAAAAAACCGCAACGCGGCAAGCTAATTTGACGAAATCGTGTAAGGTGAAGATTCAATTGCCTGGAGTTAGCGATGCTCATCAAACCTAGCCGCGACGGCAGCAACCCGCCGCTTTCCTCCGAAATCACGCCGCGCGAAGTCTACGAGGAGCGGCGCAAGTTCATCGCCCGCATCGCGGCCGGCGCCGCCGTCGGCAGCGCGCTGTGGGAGATGGCCAACCGCGAAGCCTTCGCGCAAACGCCGGCAGGGCAGAAGCTGGCGGCGAAAGCCAATCCGGCCCTGTCCACCACCGAGCCGCGTACCGCCTTCAAGGACGCGACCAACTACAATAATTTCTACGAGTTCGGTTTGGATAAGGGCGACCCGGCCGACAACGCCCATACGCTCAAGACCCGTCCCTGGACCGTGTCCATCGAAGGCGAGATCAAGAAGCCGATGCGCCTCGACATCGACTCGCTCACCAAACTCGCGCCGCTGGAAGAGCGTGTGTACCGCCTGCGCTGCGTGGAAGGCTGGTCGATGGTGATCCCCTGGGTCGGCTATTCGCTGTCGAACCTGATCAGGCAGGTCGAACCGAACGGCAACGCGCGCTACGTCGAATTCACGACCCTGGCCGATTCCAAACAGATGCCGGGACTGCGCAGCGGCGTGCTCGACTGGCCCTATGTCGAAGGCCTGCGCCTGGACGAGGCCATGCACCCGCTGACGCTGCTCACTGTCGGCATGTACGGCCAGGTGCTGCCGAACCAGAACGGCGCGCCGGTACGCGTCGTCGTGCCCTGGAAATACGGTTTCAAGTCCGCCAAGTCGATCGTGCGCATCCGCTTCATGCGCGACCAGCCGAAGACGGCCTGGAACGTGTCGGCGCCGTCCGAATACGGCTTTTATTCGAACGTGAACCCGAGAGTGGACCACCCGCGCTGGTCGCAGGCAAGCGAACGCCGCATCGGCGAGGACGGCTTCTTCAAGAAGAAGCGCGAAACCCTGATGTTCAACGGCTACCCGGAAGTCGCTTCACTGTACGCCGGCATGGACCTGAAAAAGTACTTCTGAAATGGCGAGCAATCCCACGCCAAAACAACTCTCGCTCATCAAGGGCGCCGTCTTCGTCGCGGCGCTGCTGCCGTTCTTATGGGGCGCCTTTCTCGTGTTCGGGGGCGAGCTGGTCGACCCGCTCGAATACATCACCCACGAGACGGGCGACTGGGCCTTGTACCTGCTCTGCACCACGCTGGCGGTGACGCCGCTGCGCCGTCTGACGGGCTGGAACTGGCTGGTGCGGCTGCGGCGCATGCTGGGGCTGTACACATTTTTCTATGCGCTGCTGCACTTCATCGCCTTCTTCTGGTTCGACCACTTCTTTGATGTAGCTGCGATGCTGCGCGACGTCGCGAAACGGCCGTTCATCCTCGTCGGCTTCACGGCCTTCGTGCTCCTGATCCCGCTGGCCGCGACCAGCACCAACGGCATGATCAAGCGACTGGGCGGCAAGCGCTGGCAATGGCTGCACCGCCTGATCTACCTGATCGCGCCATTGGCCGTGCTGCACTTCTGGTGGATGAAGGCGGCCAAGAACAACCTGGCGCAGCCGACGCTGTTCCTGGTGATCGTGGCGCTGCTGCTGGGGCTGCGGGTCTACTGGAGCCGCACGAAAGCCAAGACCGCGCAGGCCGCGGCACGCGTTTGAATCGCCCACCGCGTATTTACGCTCTGAAACGTTTTGTAGCCTTCCTTACCGGTCTGCTTCACCTGTTGGGGCCGATCGGCGGTGTAATGCATCCATCGACGCACTCTTAGCGTTACCACCGAAAGGAACGACAATGAAAACCAAACTGATCGCCTCCGCACTGATCGCTTTCAGCGTCGCCGCCAGCGGCAGCGCGTTTGCCCAACGCAATGACCACGGCAATGATCGGTACCAGCACAACGAGCGCCACGATCGTTACGACAATGACCGTCACGGCCGCAATGACCGCTACGATCGCGACGACGCCCGCCGCTACCACCGCGACGATTACCGCGGCGGCGGTCCCCGCCACGACCTGCGCCGCGGCCAGCGCCTGAGCCAGGAATACCGCGGCAACCGTTACGTCGTCAGCGACTGGCGCGCCCGCCACCTGAGCGCGCCGCCGCGGGGCCATCACTGGGTCCGCGCCGGCAACGACTACGTGCTGGCGGCGATCGCCACCGGCATCATCGCCCAGGTCCTGCTGAACAATTAAGTCTGGCCCTGAAAACAAAAAACCGCGCCTCCGAAAGAGAGCGCGGTTTTTTTGTGCGTGCTTTTTAAAGCTTATTTCAGCATCGTCTCCAGCGCGAACAGGTCCGCCGGATTCTCGCGCTGGCGGATCACGTGCACCTGCTCGCCATCGACCATGAGCTCGACCGCGCGGCCGCGCGTGTTGTAGTTCGAGGCCATCGTCATGCCGTAGGCGCCGGCGCTCATCATGGCCAGCAAATCGCCCGGCTGCAGCGCCAGTTCGCGTTCGCGCGCCAGCCAGTCGCCCGATTCGCAGACCGGGCCGACGATGTCGTACACGGCCTTCTCGCTCTCGCGCGGCACGACCGGCTGCATGTCCATCCAGGCGCCGTACAGGGTCGGACGCATCATGTCGTTCATGGCGGCGTCGATGATCGCAAAATTCTTTTCCGCGCCGGGTTTCAGGAACTCGACTTTCGTCAGCAGCACGCCGGTGCTGGCGACGATCGAGCGGCCCGGCTCGAAGATGACTTTGACGGCGCGGCCGTCGTGGCGCGCGGCGCGCCAGGCGTCGATGCGCGCGAACAGGCGGCCGAGATAGTCGCCGACCGGCACCGGCGGCTTGTCGCCGGCCACGCCATAGTCCACACCCAGGCCGCCGCCGATGTCGAGGTGGTGGATGTGGATGCCCTCGCTGTCGAGCGTGTCGATCAGCTCGATCAGTTTATCGAGCGCTTCCAGCAGCGGCGCGTCGTCCAGCAGCTGCGAGCCGATATGGCAGTCGATGCCGACCACGTCGAGGTGGGGCAGGGAGGCGGCGGTGCGGTAGGTCTCGAGGGCGTCGTCGAAAGCGACGCCGAACTTGTTCGCTTTCAGGCCGGTGGCGATATACGGGTGGGTCTTGGCGTCGACGTTCGGGTTCACGCGCAGCGAGACCGGGGCGCGCTTGCCCAAGCTGCCGGCCACGTCGTTCAGGCGATGCAGTTCGGGGATCGATTCGACGTTGAAGCAGAGGATGCCCTTGTCCAGCGCCAGGCGCATCTCGTCTTCGGTCTTGCCGACGCCCGAGAAGATGACTTTATTCGGATCGCCGCCGGCCGCGATCACGCGCAGCAGTTCGCCGCCCGAGACGATGTCGAAGCCCGCGCCCTGGCGCGCCAGCAGGTCGAGGATGGCCAGGTTCGAGTTGGCCTTCATCGCATAGCAGACGAGGGCGTTGCGGCCCTGGCAGGCGTCGCTGTAGGCCGCTAAGTTGTCCAGCAGGGCCGCCTTCGAATAGACATAGGCCGGCGTGCCGAATTCTTCGGCGATGCGGGACAAGGGGGTGCGCTCGGCGTGCAGGACGCCGTTTTGGTACGAAAAGTGCGACATGAATGGCTTATTGGACGGGCGGGTTCAGGGGCTGGTTCGGCGGCGGCAGCGCTTCCGAGGTGGGGGCGACGACCGGGGTCACCGGTTTGACCGGCGTCGCGGCGGGCTTGGCCGGCCGTTGCGGCATGTACAGCGGGCCGGTCTGGCCGCATCCGCTCAGGACGATTGCAAGCGCAGTGGGAATAAGAAGCGCGGTAGGTGACTTCACGATTAGAATCACGGTTTGATCAAGACCTTGGAGTGTAGCATGACCGAATCCGAATTTTTGGACCTGGCCGATTCGACCCTGAACCGCATCGAAACCTGTTTCGACAAGCTCAACGACGACGACGTGGTCGACGTCGAGTGCAAGCGCAACGGCAACGTGCTCGAGATCGAGTTCATCGCCAACGGCTCGAAGATCATCGTCAACAGCCAGGCGCCGCTGCAGGAAATGTGGATGGCGGCGCGCGCCGGCGGCTACCACTACAAGCGCGTCGGCGACGAGTGGCGTAATACGCGCGACGATTCGGAGTTTTTTGCGGCGCTGTCGGATATCGCCACTCAGCAGGGCGGCGCGCCGGTCAAGATCGGGTAATTCGGGCGTTGTAACGCGGGCATGCCCGCCCTACGTTACACCACCGTTCCATGGACTTGCTACGGGCGGCGGTGCACCGTATGGGGTCGTTGCGGTCAATGGCCGCAATGACGGTTTCACTGGGCATGCCCGCGTACACCGCGTCCCGATCGTGAACGAATATTTCAACCATGAGCCTTCGGTGAAATATTCTTTCAACTCTTAAAACAACTCATTCCTCACCGCGTCCTGCTGCTTCTGCTCGGCCGGCGCCGGCGTCGTTCCCACATCCAGCGACTGCACGCCCGTCCCCGGCGGGTTCTCCGCATAGTAGTACTCGCCATTTGCCATGATCAGCCCCGGCGGCACTTCGCGTTCCTCGACCGGCACGCCCTTCAGCGCCGTCTGCATGTAGCCGATCCAGATCGGCAGGGCCAGGCCGCCGCCGGTTTCCTTGTTGCCCAAATTTTTAGGCTGGTCGTAGCCCATCCAGGCGATGCCCACCACTTTCGGCTGGTAGCCGGCGAACCAGGCGTCGATCGAGTCGTTGGTGGTGCCGGTCTTGCCCGCGATGTCCGGACGCTTGAGCGTAGCTTGCGCTTTCGCCGCGGTGCCGTAGCGGGCCACGTCCTTGAGCATGCTGTCCATCAGGAAGGCGTTGCGCGCATCGATCACGCGGTTCGCTTCCATGCCGGCGCGTTCCGGACGCGCTTCCGACAGCACTTTACCCGCACTGTCGGTCACCTTCGAGATCAGGTAAGGGCTGATGCGGTAGCCGCCGTTCGCGAACACGGCGTAGGCGCCGGCCATCTGCAGCGGCGTGGTGGCGCCGGCGCCCAGTGCGAGCGTCAAATACGGCGGATTCTTTTCGGCGTCGAAGCCGAAACGGGTCGCGTATTCCTGGCCGTAGCGCGCGCCGATGCGGTTCAGGATGCGGATGGAAATCATGTTCTTCGATTTCGTCAGGCCGCGCCGCATCGTCATCGGACCTTCATACTTGGCGTCGTAGTTCTTCGGCTCCCAGGCCTGGCCGCCGGTCTGGCCGGCGTCGAAGGAGATCGGCGCATCGTTGACCAGGGTCGCCGGCGACAGGCCGCGCTCCAGCGAAGCCGAATAGATGAAGGGCTTGAACGAGGAACCCGGCTGGCGCCAGGCCTGCGTCACATGATTGAATTTATTCCGGTTGTAGTCGAAGCCGCCGACCAGGGCCTTGATCGCGCCATCCTCGGTGCTGGCCGCCACGAAGGCCGATTCGACTTCCGGCATCTGCGTGATCTTCCAGTCGGAAGAGCCGTCCTGCATCACGCGGATCAGCGCGCCGCGGCGGATGCGGCGGTTCGGCGCAGCCTTGGCGGAGAGCCAGCTCGATGCAAAGGACAGGCCCGGCCCCGTGATCTTGATCTCTTCGCCCGAGGCCAGCACGGCGGTGACGGAAGACGAGGAGGCCGACAGCACGACGGCGGCCACGATATCGTCGCTGTCCGGCTTTTCCGCCAGTTCCGCTTCGATCGCTTCGTCGGCTTCGGTCTTGTCGTTCGGGATCTCGATATACGATTCCGGGCCGCGGTAGGGATGGCGGCGCTCGTAGTCCATCACGCCGCGGCGCAGGGCGAGGTAGGCCGCGTCCTGGTCGGCCTTGGTGATGGTCGTGAACACGTTCAGGCCGCGCGTATAGGTGTCTTCCTTGAACTGCTCGTACACCAGCTGGCGCGCCATTTCGGCCACGTATTCGGCGTGCACGCCGAAGGCGGTGCTGTCGGATTTGATTTTGAGTTCTTCGTTCTTCGCCGTTTCGAACTGGGCATCGGTGATGTAGCCGAGCGAATGCATGCGCTGCAGGATGTACTGCTGGCGCGTGCGGGCGCGGGTCGGATTCACGACCGGGTTGTAGGCCGACGGCGCTTTCGGCAGGCCGGCCAGCATGGCCGCTTCGGCCACGCTGATGTCGCGCAGGTCCTTGCCGAAATAGATCTGGGCCGCCGACTGGAAGCCGAAGGCGCGCTGGCCCAGGTAGATCTGGTTCATGTAGACCTCGAGGATCTGGTCCTTGCTCAGGTTCTTCTCGATCTTCCAGGCCAGCAGCGCTTCGTAGGCCTTGCGCTTGAGGGTCTGTTCGCTGGAGAGGAAGAAGTTGCGCGCCACCTGCTGCGTGATGGTCGAGGCGCCCTGGCGCGCGCCGGAGCCGGTGGCGTTGTGCAGGGCCGCGCGCAGCACGCCCATGTAGTCGACGCCGCCGTGCTGGTAGAAACGGTCGTCCTCGATCGAGAGCACGGCCTTCTTCATCACGTCCGGAATGTCCTTGAAGCGCACCAGGGTGCGGCGTTCCTCGCCGAATTCGCCGATCAGGACGTTATCGGCCGTGAAAATCCGCAGCGGCATCTTGGGCCGGTAGTCGGTAATCGTGTCGAGGGCCGGCAGGTTGGGGTAGGCCATCGCCAGCGCAAACACCACCAGCAGCACGCCGACCAGAGCCAGTCCGGCAAGGGAGGCAAACGCCCACAGGATCAGGCGCTTGGGGCTGAATTTGTTTGGCGCCGGGGAATTCGTCGTTTGGGAAGATTTCATGCTGACTCACAGAATTGATCCGCCTCATTATAAGGCACCCCCTTCCGTGATGGCGCAAGCTCAACAGCAGCAAGGGTTTGTGGACGAGGTGACAAGAGGTATTACCAAGGGAATATCAGAGTGTGGCGTCCCCGCCGGATTGTAATGTTCCAGTGCAGAAATATCTTGTTCAGGCGCACTATTCTGGATACGATTTAAAGCGATGCCTCATATATGTGCACTAAGTTGAGCTTTCACCATAAGAATTTTTCCCGCACGCGGGCGTTGAATGAACAGGCTTGAAACAACAGGCCGCAGCAGAGGAGTACGCTCGTGATCAATCTAGGTTCCTTGTTCGGGAAGTCGAGCCCCCCGCTCGCCGGTCTCGACATCAGCACGTCGGGCCTGCGCCTGGTCGAGCTGGCCGACGCCGGCAAGGGTGTGCTGCGCCTGGAGCGCCACGCGTTCGAAGCGCTGCCGCGCGGCGCCGTGGTCGACGGCAATATCGAAAATTTCGACCAGGTGGCCGAGGCCGTGCGCCGCATCTGGAAAAAGAGCGGCACCCGTGCCCGCAACGTCGCGCTCGGCATGCCGCCGGCGGCCGTCATCACCAAGAAAATCATCCTGCCGGCCGGCATGGCCGAAGACCAGCTGGAAGTGCAGGTCGAATCCGAAGCCAGCCAGTACATCCCGTTCGCGCTCGACGAAGTCAGCCTGGACTTCGACGTGGTCGGCCCGGTCGCCAACTCGCCCGAGGACATGGAAGTGATGCTGGCCGCGGCGCGCCGCGAAAAGGTCGAGGACCGCGTGGCGCTGGCCGAAGCGGCGGGCCTGACGGCCACCGTGATGGACATCGAATCGTATGCGGCGCGCGCCGCCCTCGAGCGCGCCGCGCCCGCCGGCAAGGACAAGATCGTCGCCCTGTTCCAGATCGGCGCCGGCATTACCCACGTCTCGATGCTGATCAACGGCGACACCGTCTACGAAAAAGAACAGGCATTCGGCGGCAACACGCTGACCCAGGACATCGTGCGCAGCTACGGCCTGGCCTACGAGGAAGCGGAAGCGCGCAAGAAGTCGGGCGATTTGCCCGAGAACTTCAATGCCGACGTGCTGACGCCCTTCCTCGAAAGCGCCGCGCTGGAAGTCACGCGCGCGATCCAGTTCTTCTTCACCTCGACGCCCTACACCCGCATCGACCAGATCTGGCTCGCCGGCGGCAGCGCCCAGCTGCCCGGCCTGGTGGAGCTGATCGGCGGCCGCACGCGCATCCCGACCGCGGCGGTGACGCCCTTCGACGGCATGCTGCTGGCGCCGAACCTGCGCGAAGCGCAGCTGCGCGCCGAAGGCCCATCTTACCTGGTCGCCTGCGGCCTCGGCCTGCGGAGGTTCGGCTGATGATCCGGATTAACCTGCTCCCGCACCGGGAAGCGAAACGCAAACAGAAGCAGGCGGCCTTTGTCGCCATGCTGGTGCTCGGCGGCCTGCTGGGCGTGGCCGTGGTGCTGCTGGTCGGCGGCTGGAACGCCAGCCGCATCGCGATCCAGGAACAACGCAACGCCGCGCTGTCCACCGAGAACGCGGAACTCGACAAGAAGATCAAGGACATCGCCACCCTGAAGGAAGAGATCAACGCGCTGAAATCGCGCCAGCAGGCCGTCGAAGACCTGCAGGGCGACCGTAACCAGCCGGTCTACCTGTTCGACGAACTGGTGCGCCAGACGCCCGAAGGCGTGTACCTGAAGGGCTTCGAGCAGAGCGGCCAGCGCGTGATCCTGAACGGTTATGCCCAGTCGCAGGAACGCGTGGCCGAACTGCTGCGCAACCTGTCCGGCAATTCGCCATGGCTGGAACGTCCCGACCTCACCGAGGTGAAAGCGGCCACGCTCACGCAGGGCAAGATCGTACGCAAGGCGGTCGAGTTCACGCTGGCGGTCAACATCAAGCGCGCCCGCGAAAGCGAAGAGGGCGAGGACGCAAAAGACGCTAAAGCTAAAACCCTCGGAAAAGCCCCGCTGGCCGGCATCAAGGCCGAAGGGAGCAAGCCATGAACATCGACCTGAAACAACTGGGCGCCGAGCTGTCGTCCCAATTCCAGGGCCTGCAGGGACGCCGGCCCGGTCTCTGGCCGCTGGCGCCGCGCCTGCTGTGCGCGGCCGGCGTGATGGCGGCCGTCGTCGTGGGCGGCTATTTCGCCTACTGGAGCGGCCAGTTCGAGACCCAGGAATCGCTGGCGGCCCAGGAAACGACGCTGCGCGACGAGTACCGCTCGAAGATCGCCCAGGCCGTGAACCTGGAAGCGCTGCAGGCGCAGAAGATCCAGGTCGACCAGTCGGTCGAGCGCCTCGAGAAGCAGTTGCCGAGCAAGGCCGAGATGGCCGCGCTGCTGTCGGACATCAACCAGGCCGGCGTCGGCCGCGGGCTGCAGTTCAAGCTGTTCCGTCCCGACCAGGTGGTCGTGCGCGACTACTACGCGGAGCTGCCGATCGCAATCGAACTGTCGGGCAGCTACCATGACCTGGGCGCATTCGCCGCCGACATGGCGCACCTGCCGCGCATCGTCACGCTCAACAACATGCGCCTGAAGACCGACAAGGACGGCGCGCTGACGCTGGAAGCGATCGCCAAGACCTTCCGCTACCTCGACCAGGAAGAGCTGGCGACGCAGAAAGCGGCGCGCCTGAAGGCGAAGAAGAACAAGAAAGCCGAGGGCACGCCATGAAGTCCGCAAAAATGATGGTGCCGGCCTTGCTGGCCGTGCTGCTGGCCGGCTGCGGCGACAGCGACGTGCGCGAAGTGCGCACCTGGATGGAAGAAACCAAGGCGCAGACGAAGCCGTCGGTGAAACCGCTGCCGGAATCGAAGGAGTTCGTGCCCTACGCCTACAACCAGGCGCAGGCGCCGGATCCGTTCAGCGCCGACAAGCTGGCCGGGCCGGGTTCGCTGGCGCCGGAGCCGAACGCGGCGCAGCCGGACCTGAACCGTCCGCGCGAAGCGCTGGAAGCCTATCCGCTCGACACCATGCGGATGGTCGGCATGATGCAGAAGGGCGGCGTCAGCTTCGCCCTGGTGCAGATCGATCGCAGCGTCTACCGCGTGCGGGCAGGACAGCGCCTGGGCCAGAACTTCGGCCAGGTGACGCGCGTGACCCCGGCCGCGGTGGAGATCCGGGAATTGGTACAAGACGCCGCCGGCGATTGGGTCGAGCGCATATCGAAGCTGGAATTGCAGGAAAGCAAGGAGATCGGGAAATGACCCCATTCGCAATGATGAACCTGAAGCGCGCCATCGGCACGTTGTTGGTGCCGGTGCTGCTGGCGCTCGGCGGCGCGGCCAATGCCCAGGAAAACGCGATCGAATCGATCAGCGCCAACCAGCAGGGCGCGAACGTGGTGGTCAACATCGCGATGAAGAACGCGCCAACGAAGCCGCCGCTCGGTTTCGCGATCACGAACCCGGCGCGCATCGCGCTCGACTTCGGCGCGACCAGCAACGGCACGGGCAAGAGCGCGCAGGAGATCAACCTGGGCGAAGTGCGCGGCGTGAACGTGGTGCAGGCCGGCGAACGCACGCGCCTGGTGATGAACCTGAAGCGTCCCGCTGCCTACACGACGGCGATCCAGGGCAACTCGGTTGTCGTGACCGTCGCCGGCGCCAGCGCCGCCGCGCCGCAAACGGCCGCCGCGCCCGCCGCCGCTCCGGCGGCACAGGTAGCCGCGCCACGCCAGACCCTGCGCAACCTCGACTTCCGCCGCGGCGCAGAAGGCGAAGGCCGTGTCGTGGTCGATCTGCCGAACAATGCGGTCGCCGTCGACGTGCGCCAGATCGGCAACAAGGTGCAGGTCGACTTCATGAATACCGGCCTGCCGGAAACCCTGCGCCGCCGCCTCGACGTGACGGACTTCGGCACCCCGGTGCAGCGCGTGACGACGAGCAGCAACGGCGGCAACGTGCGCATGATCATCGAAGCGAACGGCCAGTGGGAGCAGTCGGTCTACCAGAGCGACACCCAGCTGGTGGTGGCCGTGCGTCCGGTCAAGGAAGACCCGAATAAACTGGCCTCTGGCGCGCAGGGCTACCGCGGCGAGAAGATCAGCTTCGACTTCCAGAACATCGAAGTGCGCGCCGCGCTGCAGGCGGTGGCCGACATCTCGGGCCTGAACATCATCGCCAGCGATTCCGTCAGCGGCAGCCTGACCCTGCGTTTGAAGGACGTGCCCTGGGACCAGGCGCTGGACGTGATCCTGCAATCGAAGGGCCTGGACATGCGTAAGAACGGCACCGTGATCTGGATCGCGCCGAAAGAGGAACTGCTGGTCAAGGAAAAGCTGGAGCTCGAACAGCGCGCCCAGATCTCGGACCTTGAGCCGCTGAAGTCGGAGATCTTCCAGCTGAACTACCAGAAGGCCGAATCCTTCCGCACCGTGTTCGGTCTCGATTCGAGCGGCGCCGCCTCCACCGACACGCGCAACCGCGTGCTGTCCAAGCGCGGCAGCGCGATCATCGATCCGCGCACCAACCAGCTGTTCGTGACCGACATCGCCTCGAAGATCGAAGACATCCGCATGCTGATCCAGAAGACCGACGTCGCCTCGAAGCAGGTGCTGATCGAAGCGCGCCTGGTCGAAGCGAACGACGGCTTCTCGCGCAACCTGGGCGCCAAGATCGGCTTCAACGACATGCGCGCCCTGCGCGGCGGCGACCAGGGCTTCGGCATCGGCGGCAACAACCGCGTGGCCATCGGCGGCAACCTGCTGGGGGTCGGCCAGGACACCCTGCAGACCCCGGACAAGGGCGACGCCTACACCAACACCACGATGGTGAACCTGCCGGCGGCCGCGATCAACGGCATCAACCCGTCGAGCATCGCCTTCTCGCTGTTCTCGTCGGCGGACAACCGCTTCCTGAACCTGGAACTGTCGGCGCTGGAAGCGGACGGCAAGGGCAAGATCATCTCCAGCCCGCGCGTGGTCACCGAAGACAAGATGGTGGCCGTGATCGAGCAGGGTATCGAACTGCCGTACCAGGTGGCCTCGAGCAGCGGCGCGACCTCGATCGAGTTCAAGAAGGCGAACCTGCGCCTGGAAGTGGTCCCGCAGATCACCCCGGACGGCAACGTGGTGCTGGAAGTGGACGTGAGCAAGGATTCGAAGGGTGACGAGACCCGCGCCGGCTTTGCCATCAACACCCAGCACGTGAAAACCAAGGTCATGGTCGAGAACGGCGGTACGGTGGTGCTGGGCGGTATCTACCAGCAGACCGAGCGCACCAACGTGAGCAAGGTGCCGGTGCTGGGCGACGTCCCGGTGCTGGGCTACCTGTTCAAGACCCAGGGCCGCGAGAGCGCGAAGACCGAACTGCTGGTCTTCATCACGCCGAAGATCGTCGCCGACCGCATGACGTCGGGACGCTGAGCGCCTTCACTCCAAGACGCCAAGAGACACGCACCACCCATTACGAGACTGCCGGACCGTCGCGCGACGTTCCGGCATTTTTTTACAGCTGATAAAGAATAGGAACAACAACATGCTGCAAGCATCCACCCCTTCTTCCGCCGGCATCAAGCGCGTGGCGGCCCTGAGCCTGATCGCCGCGGCGGTCCTCTCCGCCTGCGGCGGCGGCGGCGGCGACCCCGGCGCCGTGCCGGCGGCTTCCGGCAGCACCGGCAGCGGCAGTACCGGCACCGGCACGGGCACCGGAACCGGAACCGGCAGCACCGGCACCGGCACCACCGTTACCGCCGACACCAAGGTCAGCCTGGCCATGACGGATGGCTCGAACGTCGCCGTCAACAGCCTGTCGGGCGGCCAGAGCGGCACCCTGAAGGCGACCGTGCTGACCCCGGCCGGCAAGCCGGCCGCCGGCGCCATCGTCCAGTTCGCGACCGCCACCGGCGGCATGGTCGTCTTCACCCCGGAAACCGGCTCGGCCCTGACCGACGCCAACGGCGTGGCCGTGGTGACGGTCAAGCCCGCCACCTACACCACCGCCGGCGCGCTCGCGATCACCGCGACCTCGGTCGTGGAAGGCAAGACCGGCAGCACCGGCATGAACATCGCCATCGGTGCGGCGCCGCTGACGGTGGGCGCGCTGTCCTTCTCGCCGGCGCCGACCGGCGCGCTGCCGGCCTTCAGCACGGTGGCCCTGAACATTCCCGTTACCAGCGGCGGCCAGCCGGCTACCTCGTCGGCCGGCCTGAGCCTGACGTCGCTGTGCGTGGGCGACGGCACCGCTACCCTGGTGCCGGGCGCGATCAGCAACGGCGTACAGCTGGCGACCTACACCAACAACGGCTGCACGCGCGGCAGCGACGTCATCACCGCCGCGATCGGCAACTCGAGCCGCACCATCGGCGTGAACGTCAGCGCGGCCAACATCGGCTCGATCCAGTTCATCAACACCAGCCAGGGCAATACCTCCATCGTGCTCAAGGGGTCGGGCGGCCAGGGCCGTTCCGAATCGGCGCAAGTGACCTACCGCGTGGTCGACCAGCAGGGCAACGGCCTGGGCGGTGTCGACGTCGATTTCAGCGCCACCACCAATACCGGCGGCCTGTCGGTCAGCCCGGCACGCGCCACCACCGACGCCTCGGGCAACGTCAGCACCATGGTGTCCTCGGGGACGATCCCGACTCCGGTGCGCGTGCTCGCCACCGCCAGCCGCAACGGCGCCACCATGACCGGCCTGTCCGACTCGCTGACCATCTCGACCGGCCTGCCGATCCAGCGCTCGATGTCGATGAGCGCCGAACACTACAACATGGAAGGCGGCAATACCGACGGCATCGAGGTCGGCATCACGGTGCGCCTGGCCGACCAGTACGGCAATCCGGTCTCGGACGGTACCGCGATCAACTTCGTCACCGAAGGCGGCGCGGTCGGCACGCCGGGGCAGGGCGGCTGCGTCACCTCGGGCGGCGGCTGCTCGGTCAAGCTGGTCAGCCAGAACTTCCGTCCCGCGAATGGCCGCGTGACGGTGCTGTCCTTCGTGCAGGGTATCGAGAACTTCACCGACACCAATGGCGACGGCCAGTACAGCTGCGCCGGCTACACTGGGGCGCCGGGCACTTACCGTCCGCTGGTCGATGCCTGCCCGAGCGGCGGCGAGCCTTTCGAGGACATGGCCGATCCCTTCCTCGATACCAACCTAGACGGCGTCTATGATGCGGCCCAGGGCGACTTGCCCTTCCCGTTCAACAGCAGCGCGTACAAGTCGGCCGGCAACAATGCCTGGGGCCTGAACTACCTGCGCAGCGCGATCGAGGTCGTGTTCAGCGGTTCGTATGCGCGCATGACCCAGGTGTGCACCGACAGCAGCTGCCTCAACACGGCCTACACGGGCGGCGCCGTCATTCCCCTCGCGGGCCTGGCCGGCGGCAGCTGCGCGCCAAGGCAGGTCGCCGTGCGCCTGACCGACGAGAACAACAATCCGCTGCCGTTCAATACCGACGTCACGGTGGTGTCGACCAACAAATTGACGGTGGCGTCGGTCTCGCCGGCCAAGATCGCATCGACCCGCGCGCTCGGCGGCACGGTGCACCAGATGACGGTCACGCCGGACGCGGCATGTGCGCCAGGCGATTTCACTCTCCAGACCAAGACGCCACAGGGTAAGATTACGGAATTCAAGTTCACCGCAAACTGATGTGAAATCCGAAAATGTGTTTCTTGTCGGACTGATGGGGTCCGGCAAGACCACCATCGGCCGGCTGCTGGCGCGCCGGCTGAACAAGCGCTTCGTCGATTCCGACCATGCGATCGAGGCGCGTACCGGCGCCACGATCCCGTGGATCTTCGAGATCGAAGGGGAGGCCAGCTTCCGCCGGCGCGAAGCGGACATGATCCGCGAACTCACCGGCCAGCGCGGCATCGTGCTGGCCACCGGCGGCGGCGCCGTGCTCGACGCCGCCAGCCGGGCCTATCTCGCCGAACGCGGCACCGTCATCTACCTGCGCGCCGGCATCGGCAGCATCCTGCAACGCACCTCGCACGACAAGAACCGGCCGCTGCTGCAAACGGCCGATCCGAGGAAAAAGCTCGAAGAGTTGCTGGCCCAGCGCGAACCCCTGTACCGCGAGATCGCGGACCTCGTCATCGATACCGGCCGACCTAACGTACAATCGATGGTTCAGACAATTTTGGACCAGCTGGACGCGCTCGAAGCAGGGCGTGCCCGGCGCGCAAGGGCATCGATGAATCAAACGGCATACACCAATCTCAACGTCGAACTCGGCGAACGCAGCTATCCGATCGCGATCGGCCCCGGCGTCATCAAGGATGCGTCCCTGCTCGCGCGCCACGTGGGCGGCAACAAGGTGGCGATCGTCTCCAATACCACTGTCGCGCCGCTCTACCTGGACAAGGTGGCCGCGCCCCTGCGCGCGGCCGGACGCGAAGTCGTCGAGATCGTCCTGCCGGATGGCGAAGAGCACAAGCACTGGGGCTCGCTGATGGCGGTGTTCGACGCGCTGCTGGCGAACAAATGCGACCGCAAGACGACCCTGGTGGCGCTGGGCGGGGGCGTGATCGGCGACCTCACCGGCTACGCCGCGGCCAGCTACATGCGCGGCGTGCCCTTCGTTCAAATTCCGACGACGCTGCTGGCGCAGGTCGATTCCTCGGTCGGCGGCAAGACCGGCATCAACCACCCGCTCGGCAAGAACATGATCGGCGCCTTTTATCAGCCGCGCGCGGTGCTGGCCGACACCAGTACCCTGTCCACCTTGCCCGACCGCGAGTTGTCGGCGGGCCTGGCGGAGGTGATCAAGCATGGCGCCATCCTCGACGCCGCCTTCTTCGACTGGATCGAGGCGAACATCGGCAAGCTGATGGCGCGTGATCCGCAAGCGCTGTCGCATGCGATCGCGCGCTCCTGCGAGATCAAGGCCGATGTCGTGCGCAAGGACGAGCGCGAAGGCGGCCTGCGCGCCGTGCTGAACTTCGGCCATACCTTCGGCCACGCGATCGAGGCGGGCCTGGGCTATGGCGCCTGGCTGCACGGCGAAGCCGTCGGCTGCGGCATGGTGATGGCGGCCGATTTGTCGCGCCGCCTCGGCCACATCGACGCCGCCGCCGTGGAACGCGTGCGCGCGCTGGTGAACGCGGCGGGCCTGCCGACGGTGGCGCCGGACCTCGGCTTCGCGCGCTGGATCGAGCTGATGGAAGTCGACAAGAAGAACGAGGGCGGGGCGATCAAGTTCATCCTGCTGAAACCCCTGGGCAGCCCGAGCATTTCGAGCGTGCCCCAGGATTTGTTGAAAGCCACCCTGGAAGCCTGTACTCAAGGATAAGCACCATGATCGATTTCGACGCCCACCTCGCCCCGTATGCCGCACATTCGAAGGGTTCGCGCGGACGTCGTTACGAGGAGCCCGCGCCCGGTTCGCGCAGCCAGTTCCAGCGCGACCGCGACCGCATCATCCATTCCACGGCCTTCCGCCGCCTCGAATATAAAACCCAGGTCTTCCTGAACCACGAGGGAGACCTGTTCCGCACCCGCCTGACGCACTCGATCGAAGTCGCCCAGATCGGCCGCACGCTGGCGCGCAGCCTGCGCCTGAACGAAGACCTGGTCGAAGCCACGGCGCTCGCGCACGACCTCGGGCACACGCCCTTCGGCCACGTCGGCCAGGACGTGCTCAACGAATGCATGAAGGACTACGGCGGCTTCGAGCACAACCTGCAAAGCCTGCGCGTGGTGGATCACCTGGAAGAGCACTACGGCGCCTTCGACGGCCTGAACCTGACTTTCGAGACACGCGAAGGCATCCTGAAGCACTGCTCGCTGACGAACGCGCGCAACCTGGGAGAGCTGGGCCAGCGCTTCATCGACAAGAGCCAGCCCAGCCTGGAAGCGCAGCTGACCAACCTGGCCGACGAAATCGCCTACAACAACCACGACATCGACGACGGCCTGCGCTCCGGGCTCCTGAGCATGGAGCAGATGATGGAAGTCGAGCTGTTCGCGCGCCACCGCTGCCAGGTCGAAGCGCAGTATCCCGGACTGCCGGGCCGGCGCGCGCTGTACGAGACGATCCGCCTGATGATCACGGCGATGACGGCCGACCTGGTCGAGACCTCGGCCGCGCTGCTGCAGGAAGCCGCGCCGCGCAGCATCGACGACGTGCGCGCCTCCAAGCCGCTGATTCGCTTCTCGGACGAGATGCGCGCCGAGACGACGGCCTTGAAACGCTTCCTGTACGCGAATTTGTACCGCCACTTCAAGGTCAACCGCATGCGCGTCAAAGCCAGCCGCATCGTGCGCGAGCTGTTCGACGCCTTCATGATGGACCCGGTGCTGCTGCCGCCGGATTACCAGGTGGAGTCCGGGGACACGATGAAGCAGGCGAGGAAGATTGCCGATTACATTGCGGGGATGACGGATCGATATGCGATCCGGGAGCACAAGCGGATTTTCTCGCTGGACGAGTTGTAATCCGTTGTACGCCGGTGCCAACGGGGCTGGCGCTGATATTGTGGTGGTATGCGGGGGCACGTACGCGTGGGCATGCCCACCCTACGTCACGCGGCGGTTGTGCACCGTAGGGTGGGCATGCCCACGCGGTACGGCGCTAGATTATTGTTGTCTTCTCATTAAAACAAACTCGGACGCGCCAGCTCCAGCAGGAGCTTCTTGACCGGCGCAGGCAGCGCCGCATCCGCGATGTCATCCATCCTGACCCACACATGATTTGCAGGCGTTGTGGCGCGTTCGCCCAGCGTCACCTTGTGCGGATAGATATGCAGCTTGTAATGCGTGAACACATGCACCAGCGGCAGCAGCGCCTGCACTTCATCGACGCTTCCTAACGTCTGCACGTGCGCCGCCAGCGCAATGCCGCCGTCGTGCGCATTGTCGATGTGGACATGTCCGTCCACTTCCGGCAGCGACAATAAACCGCCCCAGATCCCGGTTCCCGGCCGCTGCTCGAGCAGCACGTCGCCATCGTGGATCACCACCAGCATGTCGGCGCGCTTTTCCGGCGTCGTCTTCTTCGGCTTCCTCACCGGCAGTTCATCGGTGCGGCCGGTGGCATAGGCCACGCACCGCGCCTGCAGCGGGCAGCGCCCGCAGTCGGGCTTCGAACGCGTGCACAGCGTGGCGCCGAGGTCCATCAAGCCTTGCGTGTACGACTCGATGCCCTCGACCGGCAGCAGGGCGTCGGCGCGCTTCCACAGTCCTTCCTCGATGCGCTTCTCGCCCGGATAGCCCTCGACCCCGAACACGCGCGCGAACACGCGTTTCACGTTGCCGTCCAGGATGGCGGCGCGGGTGCCGTTCGAGAAAGCGGTAATCGCCGCGGCGGTGGAGCGCCCGATGCCGGGCAAATCCGCCAGCAGGGCCGGGTCGGCCGGGAACACGCCGCCGTACTCGTTCACCACGCGCACCGCGCAGGCGTGCAGGTTTCTCGCCCGCGTGTAGTAACCGAGACCGCTCCAGTGGGCCATCACGTCCTCGATCGGGCCTGCGGCGAGCGCCTGCACGGTCGGGAAGCGTTCCAGGAAGCGCGCATAGTATCCCAGCACCGCGGCGACCTGCGTCTGCTGCAGCATGATCTCGGACAGCCAGACGCGGTAGGCGTCGCGCGTGTTCTGCCAGGGCAGCGTGTGGCGTCCGTGCGCGCGCTGCCAGTCGATGACGGCCTGCGAAAAGGTGGGATCAAGCAGGTCGTCGAATTCGGTGAGGCGTTTCAAGCAGCTTCCTTCAGGGGTGTGTCGTCCAGCGCCGTGGCGACGGCGCTGTTCAGGGCAAGCAGGCGCGCGCGCTGGCCGTCCAGTTCCTGCTGGCTCGCTTCGAAGGCGGCGATCTTCTGCTCCAGGCTGTCGGTCGCGTCGTGGATGCGCTGGATCGATGATAAACGGTGCCGCAGCTGCTCCTTGTGCTGGCGGATCTGGGTCTCGAGCGGGACCATGATCAGCTTCAGCCAGGACTCCGCTTCGGCGTTCGCGGCGCGGAAACTGCGGCGCACGCTGGAGACGATCGAATCGAAGAAGCGGTCGAGCAGGGTACTGCGGCTGCTCATGAGCAGGGTCGCGGTGCCGAACTGTTTGACGTACAGCGCCTCGACGGCATCGATCTCGTCGCGGTAGCGGCGCAGCGACAGCGGTACCGGCGGCGACAAGGTCAAACCGTGTTCGGCCGCGAAGCCGCGCAGCATGCCGTCCATCAGGGTGCCGATCTCGGCCACCTGGGCATCGGCCGCGTCCATGCTGGCGCGCACGTTCTCGAAGAAGCTGCGCACAGGGGCGCGCATGCCGGTCGCGAAACGCGAAGCCTGCAGCGCCAGGCGCACCGTCTCGGCCTGGCGCGCCACGGCGCCCTGGTCGAGGATCGAATACAGCTCGGTCGAGAGTTTGGAAAAGCGCGTGCGCGCGTCCTGCAGGCGCATCAGGCCGGCATCGAAATCCTTCCGCTCGGCTTCGATGCGGCGCATCATGTGCGCCAATACGTTCTGGTTCTTGCCGCGCAGGCTTTTCAGTTCCTGCAGCTGTTCGACCAGATTGCGGGCGCGCGCGGCCAGCACGCTGGACTGGGCGCCGGACAGGGCGTTCAAATCCTCGCGCAGGGCATTGCCGAGGATCGCCTTCTTCTGCGGGATCAGGCCGTGCAGCAGCGCCGTTTCCAGCTCGCCCACGCGGCTGCGCTCGAACAAAGCCATGTCGCCCTGGATGCGCCCGACCAGCGCCTTTTGCGCCGAGACCGGATACACCTGTTCGGAGCCGAGGCCCAGCTGCTGCGCGACGCTGGCCTGCTGGCGCGCGATCTCGGCTTCGTTCTGGGCTTCGCTGCGCAGCGGATCCCACATCGCATCGATCTTGTTGAGGACCACGATGCGGCCCGGCCCGGCGCCGATATGGGTGCGCCAGACTTCGATGTCGCTGCGCGTGACGCCCGTTTCGGCGGCCAGCACGAACAGCACCGCATGCGCGTTCGGAATCAGGTTCAGCGTCAGTTCGGGCTCGGTGCCGATCGCGTTCAGACCCGGCGTGTCGAGGATCACCAGGCCCTGCTTCAACAGCGGGTGCGGCAGGTTGATGATCGCATGTCTCCACTGCGAGATCTCGACCAGGCCGTCGAGCCCGAGGGCATCCGCCAGTTCCGGGTTCTCCGGGTCGTACAGGCCGTAGCGCTGTGCTTCCTCTGGAGAGACGCGGCGCGTCATGCTGACCTGGCGGAAGCTTTCCGTCATACGGTCCGGTGCGTCCAGTTCCAGCGGCAGCACGGTCCAGGCCGAGGCATCGTCGCGGTAATCGCTGGTCGAGAGCTGCTGCGCGCGGGTCTCGATCGGCAGCAGGCGGATGCAGGGTTTCCAGGCGTCGTCCCACAGCAGTTCAGTCGGGCACATCGTGGTGCGGCCGGCGGCGGAAGGAAGAATGCGCTGGCCGTAGTCGGCAAAGAAGATCGCGTTGATCAGCTCCGATTTACCGCGCGAGAATTCGGCGACGAAGGCCACCGACAGGCGGTCGTCGCGCACGCGTGCGGCGGCCTGGGCCACGCGCTGGGTCGTGGCCGCGTCCGAGACGTCGAAGCTGGAGAGCGCGGCGCGGTAGTCGTCCAGCGCCGCTGCGATCGCGGCGCGCCAGGCGCCGTATTCTTGAATGTCGTACATGTTCCGCCTGCTGTTCGGTTAGCCTTTTATCGCTGGCAGGTGGCGCAGTAGAAGGTCGACCGCTGCCCCTGCTTGATCTGGCGCACCGGCGCGCCACAGTTTCTGCAAGGCACTCCCGCACGATCATAGACGAAATATGTCTGCTGGAAATAGCCAGATTGACCATTCACGGCAATAAAGTCTTTCAGGGTGCTGCCGCCCTGCACGATGGCGGCGGCCAGGATCTCGCGGATCGCCGCCGCCAGCTTCTCGTAGCGCGCCCGGCTGATGCGCGAAGCGGGCGTTTTCGGGCTGATGCCGGCCTTGAACAGACTCTCGCAGGCGTAGATGTTGCCGACCCCGACCACGATGTCTCCGGACAGCAACACCTGCTTGATCGGCGCGCTACGCTTGCGGGTTTCCTTGTACAGCAATTCGGCCGAGAACTTGTCTTCCAGCGGTTCGACGCCGAGTCCGCGCAGCAGGATGTGCTGTTCGATATCGCCGTCGTCATGGGCATGCCAGAGTACGGCGCCGAAGCGGCGCGGGTCGTGCAGGCGTAATACGTGAAGCTGCGCGCCTTCGCGCACGACCAGGTCGAAGTGGTCGTGCTTCTTCAGTTCGATACCCGGCGGCAGCACGCGCAGGTGTCCGGACATGCCGAGGTGCACGATCAGGATGCCGCTGTCGAAGCCGATCAATAAGTATTTGCCGCGCCGGCCGACGCTGGTGATGCGCTGGCCGACCAGGGTCTCGGCCAGGTGGGCCGGGAAGGGCCAGCGCAAGCCTTCGCGGCGGAACACGACCTGCTCGACGACACGGCCTTCGAGGTGGGGCGCGACGCCGCGCCGGGTCACTTCTACTTCGGGGAGTTCAGGCATGAAAATCTGACAAAATACGTGTAAATTCGTGTTGCGCTCGCGCACGCGCAACGGGGCTTGGGCGTAGAATCGAACATCACTCCACACATGGACTTGCCTTGAAAAACGCTTTCGTCATTGTAACCCTCTCCGGCTTGCTGTCGGCGTGCGCCGTGGCGCCCCAGCAGCCCGCTGTTGTGCAATCGGCGCAGGCGTCGCAAGAGCAGCTGGCCGATGCACAGGAGAAGGCCGAGCTCGCGGCGAAAGCCGAGGCGGATGCGGAAGCAGCACGCCTGCCGAAAGTCGAGCTGACGAGCACCTTGCTGAACCAGCTGCTGCGCGCCGAGTTCGCGTTCCGCAGCGGCGACTGGCAAGGTCCTTATCTGACGATGCTGAGCCTGGCGCAGCAGACGCGCGACCCGCGCCTGGCGCGCCGCGCGGCCGAAATGGCGCTGGCCGCGCGCCAGCCCGAGGACACCCTGGCCGCCGTGCGCCAGTGGCGCCAGCTCGACCCGCAGTCGGACGAGGCGACGCAGTACTATCTGGGGATGGTTATCCTGTCCGACAATATCTCGGACGCAGAAGAAATTTTCCGCAAGCGCCTTGAGGGCACACCAGGCAATGTGCGCGGCGTCGTCCTGTACCAGATCCAGCAACTGCTGGCGCGCGCCAAGGACAAGGAAGCGGCCAACGCCATGCTCGAGCGCGTGGTCGGGCCCTACCGCGGCACCCTGGAGGGCCATGTGGTGCTGGCCCAGGGCGCGCTGGCGCGTGGCGACAAGGTGGCGGCAGCGCGCGAGGCGCGCGCTGCCCTGGCCTTGAAACCCGATTCCGAGATCGCCGTCCTGACCCTGGCCCAGGCCGGCGAGAACGAAGCGCAGGTGGCCGAGCTGCTGGGCAAGTTCATCGCGGCCAATCCGAACGCGCGCGAAGTGCGTGCCGCCCGCGCCCGCCTGCTGGTCAACGACAAGCAGTTCGAGGCCGCGCGCAGCGAATTCCTGCTGCTCGACAAGCAGCAGCCCGACAACGTCACGACCTTGTATGCGCTCGGCGTCCTGTCGACCCAGCTGAACGACCCCGGCAACGCCGAACGCTATTTTGCGCGCTTCGTCGACGTGCTCGGACGCAATCCGGAAGACGAACGCGATCCCTCCAAGGCCTTGTTGATCCTGTCGCAGCTGGCCGAGGAGCGCGGCGATATCAAGGCGGCCGTCGGCTGGCTCGATAAATTGCCCGAAGGTGACGAGAAAGCGGCATTCGGCGCCCAGCTGCGCCGCGCCCAGCTGCTCGGCAAGGGCGGTGACGTGCCGGCCGCGCGGCGCCTGCTGGCCAGCCTGAAGCCCTCGGAACCGGTAGCCCAGGCCCAGGTCGCGGCGATGGAAGCGCAGGTGCTGCGCGACGCCGGCCAGAACGAGCAGGCGTTTACGCTGATGCAGGCAGCCACGCGCCGCTTCCCGAACAATCCCGACCTGCTCTACGACTTCGCGCTGCTGGCCGAAAAGACCGGGCACCTCGAGGCGATGGAAACGAGCTTGCGCGAAGTGATGCGCCTGGCGCCCGACAATCATCACGCCTACAACGCCCTCGGCTACTCGCTGGCCGAGAGAAACGTGCGCCTGGAAGAGGCGCGCGCGCTGGTCGAAAAGGCGCTCGGCATGGCGCCGGAAGACCCCTTCATCATGGACAGCATGGGCTGGGTCGAGTATCGCCTCGGCAACCTCGACGCCGCCGAAGCCCACCTGCGCCGCGCCTACGGGCTGCGCCGCGATCCGGAGATCGCCGTCCACCTCGGCGAGGTGCTGTGGCAGAAGGGCAAGCAGGCCGACGCCCAGAAGCTGTGGCGCGAAGCGCGCGCGAAAGATCCGCACAACGACACGCTGCGCAGCACGCTCGCGCGCCTCAGGCAGTCGCTGTGAAATAATGGTGGAATTGCACGGCGGGCACGACGCCCGCCGCTTCCACTTTATTCCTGACTGACCGATGCCGATCAACCACCGTTTCGCCTCCGTTCTTCTTGCTGCCGCGCTCGCCGGCTGCGCCACCACCGCCACGCAATCGACAGGCGGCACCTCCGTCGTCGCCGTCGCGCCTTATCAAGAGACCATCGAGCTGAGCGGCCGCTTGCAGGTGACCTACCAGAAGGATGGCCAGCCCGGTTCGACCAATGGCGGCTTCGAGTGGTCGCAGCGTCCCGGCCAGATCGACGTCGCCTTTTTGAATCCGCTGAAGCAGACGGTCGCGACGATCAGCGTCACGCCGCAGCAGGCGACCCTCACCGAAGCCGGCCGCCCGCCGCGCACGGCCCAGGACATCGATAGCCTGAGCGCGCAGGCGCTGGGCTGGTCGCTGCCGGTCTCCGGCCTGCGCGACTGGCTGCAGGGTTATGCGACTGCCGCCGACGGCAAGCGTTTTATTGCTTCCCCGAGCAACAACAGCGTGTACACCAAGGACGGCTGGCGCCTGCGTTTCGTGTCCTGGCAGGCGGGAGCCAATGGCACGCAAATGCCGCGTAACATCATGGCCGAACGCAACGCCGGCGCCAACGGCGGCGATCTCGCCATCCAGATCATCCTCGACCCGGCAGCATGAATACGCGTTCGCTGCACGATTGCCCGGCCCCGGCCAAGCTGAACCTGTTCCTGCACGTCGTCGGCCGCCGCGCCGACGGGTATCACCTGCTGCAAAGCGTGTTTCAACTGATCGACCGCGGCGATACCTTGCACTTCGACCTGCGTGACGACGGCCGCATCGTCCGCACGAACGACGTCCCGGGCGTGCCGGAGGAATCCGACCTGATCGTGCGTGCGCTGCGCCGTCTGGCCGATGCGTTTCAACAGCGCCACGGCCGCGCCGTGCCCGGCATCGACGTCGCGATTCATAAAATCCTGCCGATGGGCGGCGGGCTCGGCGGCGGCTCCTCGGATGCGGCGACGGCGCTGATGGCCGCGAACCATTTGTGGCAGGGCGGCTTCGGCGACGAGGAATTGATGGCGATTGGCTTGCCATTGGGCGCCGACATTCCCTTCTTTATCTTCGGCCGCACGGCTTTCGTCGAAGGAGTAGGGGAGGCGATGCAGCCGATCGAGGGGCCGGATTGCTGGTACGTCGTGATCGAGCCGGGCGTCTCGGTGCCGACCCCTGCAATTTTTACCGCCGAGGATTTGACGCGCGATACGAAGCCCGTTAGAATAGCGGACTTTCCTGCAGCACATCAGTTAAGTGCTTACGGGAAAAATGATTTGCAAGCAGTGGCGTCCCGTTTATTTCCGCCGGTAGCACAGGCGATTGAATGGCTGGGACAATACGGTGCAGCAAGGATGACTGGTTCGGGTGCTTGCGTGTTTTGCGCGCTACCCGGCGAGGCTGAAGCAGACCAGGTGTTGGGGCAAGTTCCCGCTCACTGGAAAGCATGGAAAGCCCGGTCCTTGAGGCAACATCCGCTGAAATCGCTCTTGCAAAACAATGAGTTGTAGAATAAAATTTTGCCTGTTGCAGGGTTTGACGAGCAGTCGTTAAGTGATGCAATAAGCTGTAGGTCGTGTAGGGGAATCGCCAAGCTGGTTAAGGCACCGGATTTTGATTCCGGCATACCAAGGTTCGAATCCTTGTTCCCCTGCCATTCATTTTGTCCGGGCTGTCGATACGAATGTGTCCAGCGGATAAATCGGGTAAGTTGCTCAGCCAGCTGCCCTGACGCTAATCAGCCGGTATATCCGGCTGATTGTTTTTCAAAGTATCATCGCTCTTCTCTCGGGACTCCCATGGCTTACGAAAACCTGATGGTTTTTACCGGCAACGCTAATCCGGCACTAGCAGAAGGGGTCGCAAAAAGCCTCGGTATTCCTCTCGGCAAGGCAGTCGTCTCGAAGTTTTCGGACGGCGAAGTCATGGTCGAAATCAACGAGAACGTGCGCGGCAAGGATGTCTTCGTCCTGCAGTCGACCTGCGCACCGACCAACGACAGCCTGATGGAAATCATGCTGATGGTCGACGCCCTCAAGCGCGCATCGGCCGGTCGCATCACCGCCGCCATTCCCTATTTCGGTTACGCCCGCCAGGACCGCCGCCCACGCTCGGCGCGTGTCGCAATCTCGGCCAAGGTCGTTGCCAACATGCTCGAAGAAGCCGGCGTCGAGCGCGTCCTGATCATGGACCTGCACGCCGACCAGATCCAGGGCTTCTTCGATATTCCAGTCGATAACATCTACGCTTCCCCGATCCTGCTGGGCGACCTGCAGAAGCAGAAGTACGACGACCTGCTGGTCGTCTCGCCCGACGTCGGCGGCGTGGTGCGTGCCCGTGCGCTGGCCAAGCGCCTCGGCTGCGACCTGGCGATCATCGACAAGCGCCGCCCGAAGGCGAACGTGTCGGAAGTCATGAACATCATCGGCGAAGTCGAAGGCCGCAACTGCGTCATCATGGACGACATGGTCGACACCGCCGGCACGCTGACGAAAGCCGCCGAAGTCCTCAAGGAACGCGGCGCCAAGAAAGTCGTTGCATACTGCACCCACCCGGTTCTGTCGGGCCCGGCAATCGAGCGTATCTCGAACTCGCCGCTGGACGAGCTGGTCGTCACCGACACGATCCCGCTGTCGGCCGCCGGCGCCGCCTGCCCGAAGATCCGCCAGCTGACCTGTGCTCCGCTGCTGGCCGAAACCTTTAAACGTATCGTCAAGGGCGACTCGGTCATGTCGCTGTTCGTCGACTAAGTTTTACCCGCTTCAATTACGGCGCGCCCGGCTTTTAGCCCGGCGCGCCGTTGTGTCGTAAAAGAATTCGTTTTTCTTGAGCGCGCCGTTCGGCGCTCAGCCTGGCCGGCTCCTGGTCGCGGGAGCGGGCACAAACCGGGCAATCGGGCAGGGACCTCCCTGCATGCGAGCCCACACTTATGGAGTTTCACATGAAAGTAGTTGCATTCAACCGCACCCTGCAGGGCACCGGAGCGAGCCGCCGCCTGCGCAAGGCTGGCCAGACCCCAGGCATCATCTACGGCGGCGCCGCTGCCCCACAACTGATCGCCCTGGACGGCAACGCCCTGTTCCACGCGCTCAAGAAAGAAGCTTTCCACGGTTCCGTGCTGGACCTCGAAATCGAAGGCCAGACCCAGCAAGTCCTGCTGCGCGACTTCCAGATGCACGCATACAAGCAACTGGTCCTGCACGCTGACTTCCAGCGCGTCGACGCTTCGCAGCCGATCCACACCAAGGTCACCCTGCACTTCGTCAACGCCGAGACCTCGCCAGCCGTCAAGCTGAACAGCGCCGTCATCTCGCACGTGCTGAACGAACTGGACGTCACCTGCCTGCCAGGCCAACTGCCAGAGTTCATCGAAGTCGACCTGGGCAAGCTGGAAGCCGGCCAGTCGATCCACGTGAACGACCTGAAACTGCCGGAAGGCGTGACCGCTGTGACCCACGGCCAGAACCTGACCATCGTCACCTCGTCGATCCCACGCGGTGCCGTGTCGGCCGAAGCCGAAGAAGAGAAGAAGTAATTCCACGCGGCGCAAGCCGCTTGTGGACGAAACCCGCCGCGCGCATAGCCGGCGGGTTTTTTTATCCCCGGTACTACTTGAGCGATAATCCTCTTTTTCCTGACGCGACCGCTATGTCCATCCGCCTCATCGTCGGCCTCGGCAACCCTGGCCCCGAATACGAACAAACCCGCCACAATGCCGGCTTCTGGCTGGTAGACAACCTCGCCAACAGCCTGCCCGGCTGCCGCCTGCAGCGCGAGAGCCGCTTCAATGCGCTGGTGGCGAAAACGAATATCGCCGGCAACGAAGTCTGGCTGCTCGAGCCGCTGACCTACATGAACCGTTCCGGCCAGTCGGTCGGCGCCCTGGCGCGCTTCTATAAAATCAACCCGGACGAAGTGCTGGTCGTGCACGACGAGCTCGACCTGATGCCGGGCGTGGCCAAGCTGAAAAAGGGCGGCTCTTCGGGCGGCCACAACGGTCTGAAGGACATCACATCAAGCCTCGGCACCCAGGAATACTGGCGCCTGCGCCTCGGCATCGGCCATCCGCGCAGCCTGAGCCTGCAGCAGGGCGTGGCCGACTTCGTCCTGCACCGCCCGCGCAAGGACGAGCAAAGTCTGATCGAGGAATCGATCGACAAGGCCTTGCGCATCGTTCCGCTCGCCGTCCAGGGCAAGCTCGATACGGCGATGATGCAGCTGCACACCGCCTGAGGCATCCTTTCACGGCGTCCCGCCCGAGGCGGGACGCACCAGTCCGCGTTTGAAAATGGTGTCGACGATCTGGTGGCTGAGCGTCAGGCCCATGGTCTTGTCGAATTCCCAATGCACGCCGAGATAGATCCGGCTCTGCCCATTCTCGGCCTCCGCCTGCGTCAGCGAGGCGAAGCTGCGCGGCAGGCGCGGCCGCACGCTGCCGTCGTTGTCGCGCGTGATCCCGTTGTATTCGTCCGAGACGAAAGTAAAGGCCTGCCGGTCACCATATAAACGGCGCAGCATGTGGAAGGTCGCGCCGCCCAGGCCTGCGTGACCGGAGACATAGGCCGGGAAGGGCGGCGTGAAATCCGGACCGATCAGGTTGCTGGCCGGCGCGCCCAGCGGGGTCCAGCCCGGATCGGCCCTGGTTGCGGGATTGCCGTCGCCGAGACCCGTGGGCCCGGTGCCAGGATCGGCTTCGCGGATCGCCGTCACCGGACGCCAGAAGTCGTAGTCGTACTTCGACTGCCAGACGGCCATCGTCGTATCGGCGATCGCAACGTTGACCAGCGCCAGCGCGCGCGCCAGCTCGAGCGCGTCGCGGCTGCAGTGGAGAGCCAGCTGCACGGCGATCTGGTTGTACAGGCGCACCGGCGTGCCGATCCAGGCCGTGCCGTCGTACGCCCAGTAGATGCCGGCCACGGTCTGGTCGTGCGTACGGGCGGTTGGCGTGCGCACGCCGTCGCCGCCGAGCCGTTTGACTTCGTTGAAGGCGCGCGCGTAGGCATCGCTGCTCAGCGCCGGCGGCGGCGGTACCCGGAACTGATCGCTCGCATCGAGCACGAAGGGCTGCACGCCCTGCCAGTAAGCGCCCAGCGCGATCGGGCTGCCGCTGACCGGATCGGGCCGCCATTTGCCGGGCGCATTGCCGACCTGGTAGCCGACGCCGACGACCGGCTCGGTATCGTAGGTTCCGTCGCTCGCGCGCAGCGCCAGGATCGCGGCCGCGGCGCGCCGTCCGACGTCGATACCGTTCAGCTTGGCACGGCCGTCCGGCAGCCGCGCCAGGTCGGCGCTCAGCCAGGCGTCGAAGCGCGGCGCCTGGCGCGGATACAGGGCGACCAGGGTATCGTGCGCGGCCTGGGCAATGGCGGCGTCCTGCGAGCTGTCGGGATAGGCTTGCAGCGTGCCCGCGTAGCCGGGATAGCGCCTGACGATGGCGTTGAGCGCGTCGTAGATGGCGATGTGGACGATGGCCGTCGCGCGGCTGCTGCGCGTCGGACCCAGCTGCTCGGCCTCGAGCGCGACATTGCCGACCACGGCCGGGGTATGGTCGACCGCATTCGCGCGCAGCGCGGCTTCGTTCCAGTAGGCCAGGCGCGCCTTGGCATTCGGTCCGCTTGGCGCCGCATAGCGCGGCGGCAGTTCGCGGGTGCCGGGCTGGGTCTGGTAGGGCTGGCCGCCGTCGCCGATCGGCGGCCGGGTACCGGCGGACGCCGGTGGTCCGCACAGGGAAACGAGCAGGGACAAGCACAACAGTACCGCGCGCGACGTCATGATGATTCTCCTGTCGGGATAGGAATCGAAAGTGCTGAGGTCGAGCTTAGAAACGGACGAGTCGAAAGACAAGCGCAACGGCACGCGGCCTTGATCTGGCCCAGCCGGAGTTCTGCTCTGCATTAAAGTGCTTGGCGAAATTCTTTCTGCCAGTCCAATGCTTTTTGGTCAAAGCGGACGCCTGCATGGGAAGGGAGCTCCTGCGATAATGGAACGCATGAGTGCACTTTCCTTTCACGCCGGCCCGCGCGCGCTGGCCCGGATCCGCGCGCACGGCCTGCGCGCCAGCGACGTCGCCGTCATTCCCGCCGCGGCCGGCGGCCCCAAGGGCCTGATCTTCCAGGCGCTCGACCAATATGTCTTCGGCGACTGGCTGCCCGCCAACCCGCGCGAACGCACCCTGATCGGTTCCTCGATCGGCGCCTGGCGCATGGCGGCCGCCTGCCAGCGCGACCCGGTGCGCGCCTTCGAGCGTCTTGGGGCACTGTACGCCGGCCAGCGCTATACCAGCACCAAGCCGAGCGTCGGCCAGATCCACGAGGTGGTGCAGGGTCTGCTGCACGAGTTCGTCAGCGGCCACGAGGACGATATTTTGAGCCACCCGCAGCACCGCCTGCACCTGCTGGCTGTGCGCGGCAAGGGCGCCCTGGCGCAACCCGCGCACCGGCGCGCCGAGATGCGCGGCTTCGCGGCAGCGGCGCTGACCAACGTCGCCTCGCGCGAACGCCTGGGCGGCTTGCTGGAACGCGTCGTGATCGGCGACGCCCGCGCCCCCGCCGCCTGGCTGCGCGAGCGCTTCGACGGTTTTACCACCCATTTCTCGACGCTCACGCGCGGCAACCTGGCGGCCAGCCTGCTGGCTTCGGGCACGCTGCCATTGATCATGCAGCCGGTCACGAACATCGACGGCGTGCCGCCCGGCTACTACTGGGATGGCGGCGTCATCGACTACCACCTGGCTTTGCCCTATTGCCGCCTGGAGCAGGAAGAACCGGACGGTATCGTGCTGTATCCGCATTTTAACGAGCACATCGTGCCGGGCTGGCTGGACAAGGCAATGCCCTGGCGCCGCTGCGCGCGGGGGCCGAACCGCGCCTGGCTCGACAATGTCCTGATCGTCGCCCCGACGCCCGCTTTCCTCAAAACCCTGCCGCGCGCGAAACTGCCGGACCGCAGCGATTTCAAGTTCTATGGACTGGACCACGATGCGCGCATCCGGGCCTGGTCGCAGGCCATGCGCGAAGGGCAGAGACTGCGCGACGAACTGGCCGCCTTTGTCGAGCGGCCCGACCTGTCGCGCCTGCGCGCCATCTGAACGCCTCGGGCAATAAAAAAACCGCTGCAAGCAGCGGTTTGTTCATTCCTGGCTGAAGCTCAGCCGCGCTTGCGGCGCCAGCCCGCCAAACCCAGCAGTCCCAGTCCCAGCAGGGCCAGGCTGGCCGGCTCCGGCACTTCGGCCGGTGCGCGTCCGAAGAATTCGAGTTCGGCCAGCTGATTCGCGTTGTCGCTGATTACGGAATACGCCTGGTAGCGGAAGATGCTGTACGCGGCCGGCAGCTTGTAATCGACGCCCGCGCTGTATTCGATGACCTGGTCGCGGCTGTTGCCCCAGGGCGAGATGCCGTCATGGTCGTAGGAAAAGATGGTCGTGTAGTTCTTGCCGTCGTTCGAGCCGAGGATCTGCCAGACGTCGGCGTCGCGCCCGGTGGCATCGTTGGCCGAAGACACGGTGAAACTGGTGAGCTGGTAGCGCTTGTCGCCGAAGTCGGCTTCGACCCAGCCGTTGATGTGGCAGCACCATTTATTGTTGCCGCCGCCAAGCTTGTTATCGAACACGTTGAACGCGCCTTCGTCGTGGAACTGCGGTTCGATCGAGGAGCGGAAGACGGCGTTGTAGTTGACGTAGGCGTTTGGATCGGCATCGTCTTCCGGATCGGTGAGGTCGTGTTTGGCGAGGGCCAGGTCACCAACCCCGCGTACGACGGCGCCCTGGGCGACACCGGCGTACAGCGCGGCGACGGCGAGAAGAAGAGAAAAGAGACGTTTCATAGCGTTAAATCCTGTCGAACGATTCATTCTTTTCTATAAGCAATTTCCGTTCCAGAATATTAAGTTATTGAACGGAAAGATAAATTTTTGCTCGGCAGAAAATTTTTCGGTCTTGGTGTAAATAATTCCGACAAGTGCCCCGTCTTTTTTTCCCGGATGGAGGACTTCCCGCCGCGCCTGTTTTTGCGGCATTCAGGGCCGTCCCCGGTTACAATGTGGGGTTTCGAGCCGCACGGTCGGCTCACCACCATCGAAAGAAAGAATTCCCATGAGTCTCCAATGCGGCATCGTCGGCCTGCCCAACGTCGGCAAGTCCACCCTGTTCAACGCGCTGACCAAGGCCGGCATCCCGGCTGAGAACTATCCGTTCTGCACCATCGAGCCGAACGTCGGCGTGGTCGAGGTGCCGGATCCGCGCATGCAGGCGCTGGCCGACATCGTCAAGCCGGAGCGCATCGTGCCGGCGATCGTCGAGTTCGTCGACATCGCGGGCCTGGTGGCCGGCGCGTCGAAAGGCGAGGGCCTGGGCAACCAGTTCCTGTCGCACATCCGCGAGACCGACGCCATCGTCAACGTGGTGCGCTGCTTCGAGGACGACAACGTGGTCCACGTGGCCGGCAAAGTCAGCCCGATCGACGACATCGAAGTCATCCAGACCGAGCTGGCGCTGGCCGACCTGGGCGCCGTCGAAAAGGCGATCCACCGCGAAAACAAGAAGGCGCGTTCGGGCGACAAGGACGCCGCCAAGCTGGTCGCCCTGTGCGAACGCATGTTGCCGCACCTGAACGAAGGCCAGCCGGTCCGCACCCTCGGCCTGGACGCCGACGAAATGCTGATGATCCGCGAGCTGCACCTGATCACCGCCAAGCCGGCGATGTACGTGGCCAACGTCTCCGACACCGGTTTTACGAACAACCCGCTGCTGGACCAGCTGACCGAATTCGCGAAGAAGCAGAACGCCCCGATCGTCGCGATCAGCGCCGCCATCGAATCGGAAATCGCCGACCTGGACGATGCCGACAAGGTGGCCTTCCTGTCCGACATGGGCATGGAAGAACCGGGCCTGGACCGCCTGATCCGCGCCGCCTATAAACTGCTCGGCCTGCAGACCTATTTCACCGCCGGCGTGAAGGAAGTGCGCGCCTGGACCGTGAAGGTTGGCGCCACCGCCCCGCAGGCGGCCGGCGTGATCCACACCGACTTCGAACGCGGTTTCATCCGCGCCCAGACCATTGCGTATGACGACTACATCGCCTACAAGGGCGAGGCGGGCGCTAAGGAAGCGGGCAAGATGCGCGCGGAGGGCAAGGAGTACATTGTCAAGGATGGGGATGTGTTGAACTTCCTGTTCAACGTCTAACAGGATCGCAACCGGTCCATCGACAGCCCGCCGCGTGCGGGCTTTTTCATGCCGCGCGTTGCCGTTTGCGCCAGCGTGTTACGCCCATATCCGCGCTTGCTGGCTGGAGCGGCAAGAGTGGAGGCCATCTGTCCGCGCGCACCCCAGCCAGCGCCTGCGCCATGCGCGCAACGAGATCGACGTTCGCCGCGGCCGGCAGGGCGCGCGGCCGGGACCGGCGCAGCAGCCTGGCCAGCCTGGCTACGGTTAATAAGGGACGCTCCGGCAGGCTGGACAGCGTTCGGCGCATCTCCGGCTGCGCCATGCAGCAGAGGAAGCTGGCGACGACTTCCTCTTCCAGGCAAGTCGTGCCGAACTGATTGCGCAGCCAGGTCACCAGTGCGGGGTCCAGCCCCGACGCCAGTAATTCGTCGTAGCTGCGATCCCACAATGCACACGGCGTCCTTGCCAGCATCCGGTGCAGGACGAGCGGCGACAGGTAAGCAGGGAGGGGGCTGGCGCGCCAGAAGCCTGCGATGCGCCGGGCAAGCGAGCGTGACGGGCGCTGGTCGGGCATGCTCGCGCGCAGGTCCGAATCAGCTTTCCTGAACATCGGCACTGCATTGTACGGGGCTACGTTCGATGCAAAGCTTATTGCTGCCGACGCCGACTCGCGCCGCCAGAGCGCTGGCTGGTGCAGTGCGCCGCTGCGCAGCACCGATCCGGCGCCGCCCCAGCCGGCCGGCAGCATCTGCGCGACCTGCTGCAGGCGCGGCATGTCCTGCGCCTTCTCGCCGGCCACGCGTTCAAGCGTCAGCAGGAAGCTCGTCTGTTCCGTCACCAGGCCATAGGCGCAGGCCAGGCGTGTGCGCTCGCCGCTGGCAGGCGCGTCATCGCAGTGCAGGCGCGCATGGACAGCCATCCGGGCCAGCATGCCGTCGTCGGGCGCCGTCACGATTGCCGCTGCGCCGATTTCATGTTCGGTCCCTGTGGCGTCGCGGCCGTAGAGGCGCAATTCGTCGCCGGCAGCATCGCCCTCGACCAGTGCGTACAGGTGCACCGTGTCGTCCGTGAAGACGGCGCCCGGCAGGCTTGACCATGCGGCGCTGCGGCCACTGGACCAGGCCAGGCGCAGGGCGTCCAGCCGCGGCGAGCGCAGCCGGGCGAACATGCGTCCGAGCGCCGCTTCCACGTCTTCGCCCGGCGCCACGAAGTCGACCGCGCCGCCAGTCGCGCTTGCCAGCCGCCGCAGGTTCTCCTGGGAAGGGCTGCTGCCGATGGCGACGATGAACAGCCGGTGCTGGGAAGCGCGCGCTGCGGCGATGACTGCGTCGATCGCATGGATATGGCCGTCACTCACCAGCAGCACGTCGCTCGGCATGCCGGCCTCCAGCGCGAAGGTCGAAGAGAGCGCCCGTTCCATTTCGGTACCGCCCAGGTCCGCCCTGAGTTCGTTGCTCCAGCGGCGGGCGCTGAGGAGGGAGACTTCGCTTGCTTTCCATAACATGTGGCTGCGGTGCTCGACCGTGTCGCCGAAGCGCGACAGCGAAAAGCGGTCGCCTGCGCCGAATCCATCAATCGCTGCCTGAAGCGCCTTGCGCGCGGCGTCGATGCTGTCGCCGGCCATCGAGCCGGAGCAGTCGACCAGGATCTTGACGCGCACCGCGATGGCAGCCGCCGCGTCGTGGCGCGACCGGAAACCGGCCAGTACTGCGAACTGCCCGGGCGCGACCGGGTCGGGTGCGGCGATGGCGCCGGAGGCATGGGGCAGGCCGGCCAGCGTGAGCACGAAATCGCGGTCGAGTGCGGCGTCGCCTTGCAGGCTCACGCTGGTGCCCTCCGCATGCGAACGTACGCCGATGCGGTGACTTGGCGACGCAATGGTGGCGCCGTCGAAACCGCGTCCCAGTTCCAGCGCCAGTCCGAGCGGATAGTGAGCAAGCACGTCGTGCTCCGGAACCTGGTGCGGCGCCAGGCCGGCATCGATCAGCGGATCGCCGTAGCGCGGTGCGATCACGGTCGGCACGCACACGCGCAAGCCCTCGCCCTCGAAGCGCAGCGCCTGGGCATAGCGCAGCGTGATCTCCCCGGTTTCGCCAGGAGCGAGATTGCCGATATTGAGGCAATAGCTGCCGTCGTGGGCCTGTTCGAGCATGATCGCGGCGTCGCCATCGGCCAGGCTGTCCTCATAGCGCGCGCCGGCTTCCCGTTTTTCGACAACGATGCCTTCCAGCCGCCGTTCGCCCAGGCGTACCGTCGTCGACAACAGCACGGCTTCGGCCGGCAGGGGGAAGCTGTAGACCAGTTCGATATGTTCCGGGCCTGAATTGCGGAAAGACAGGACGGCCGACAGTTCGAGCAGCATGCCCTGCACGCGCCCATTGATCCGCATGCCGTCGAACACGGTGCGCCCCCCGTTGCGTGAAACGAGCCGTGCGTGGCTGCTGGCAATCATGTGTTGTCCCCTTCGGCCGGACGGCCTGTTGTCAGTTGTTCGTAAAGCGCCATGGCGCCCGCCAGGAATTGGCGTACCTGTTCCGGCGACAGGCCGGCACGGCCCGGTTCGATGACGACTTCGATGCCGTCGGCGACCAGGAGATGGCTGCATACCTCGACCGATCCCGGCTTGCGCGGACGCTGCGGTACCGGTGCTTCGGCGCCATGCAGCAGCTCGCGGATGCGCTCGAGCGACAAGCCGGCGGCAGTCCATTTTTTGATCAGCAGCAGTTGCTCGAGCTGGCGTGTGCCGTAGCGCGCCGCGCGCGTTTCGCCTTGCGGCCGGTCAACCAAGCCGATCTGCACGTAATAGCGCACTGTGCGCGGCGGCAGGTCGGCCAGGATGCACAGCTCGGACAGGGTATGGGGCAGCTGATCGTCGTTCGTATTCATGCAGTTTATTAAAACAGTAATTGTGTATTAATGCAAGCGGCTGGCTGGATGCTGTCATCAAGCTGACATACCGCTCCCCTATCCTGCGCTGCATGAAACGCGGCAGCAGCCGTGTCCGACCTGATTGCAAACACTGGAGAAACGACGCATGACCCCGACCCCTGAACTGTCCCGCCGCCGCCTCTTACGCATGCTGGGCGCCGCCCCGATGCTGCCGCTGGGTAGCGTGGCCGCCGCTTCGCTATTGACCGCCTGCGGCGGCGGCAGCGACAACGACGCGCCAGATGTGGTGGCCCCGGTCGCACCCGTCGTGCCGGCCGTCACCCTGAGCTCCGTCACCTTCAGCTCGATGGCCGCGCCAAACCTGGCGAACGCCGCCGCGATGGCGACCAACACGGTCGGTTCGACCATGAGCGTGAACTTCAGCGACAGCAGCAAGCTCGATTTCAAGCTGTCCTACCAACCCTTCTTCATCACCGGCGACCCCGTCCCGAACGGCAGCGGCGGCAGCATCCTCGCCGGCGGCTACTACGACATCCGCAACCAGCCGATCATCGATACCACGGTGGCCGGCAAGGAGCGCCAGTTCTTCTCGGATGCGCCGGACGGCACCTCGCTGCTCACCGTGCCGAACGCGAACGTGGCCGGCGTGAAGGGCAAGCCGGTGTTCGCGGTGGTGCAGTTCGAGTACACGACCTTCGCCCAGGACGGCAAGACCGGCATGTATGGCCGCCTGCCGTCGCCGATCGGCGTGCTGACCCTCGACCAGGACCAGGCGACCGGCAAGCTGACGCTCGTGAAGTACCACAACGTCGATACCTCGAGCGTCGAAGGCCTGTGGATCACCTGCGGCGCCAGCCTATCGCCCTGGGGCACCCATTTGTCGAGCGAGGAGTACGAGCCGAACGCTTTTACGGCCGCCAGCGACGCGCAATTTAAAGCCTTCAGCAAGAACCTGTATGGCAGCGAGACCACGGCCAATCCCTACAACTACGGCCACCTGCCTGAGATTACGGTCAACGCCGACGGCAGCGCTTCCATCAAAAAACACTTCTGCCTGGGCCGCATCTCGCACGAACTGGTGCAGGTAATGCCCGATCAGAGAACGGTGCTGATGGGCGACGACGCCACCAACAGCGGCTACTTCGTCTTCGTCGCCGACAAAGAGAAGGATCTGTCGAGCGGCACCCTGTATGTCGCGAAAGTCGGCGCCGGCTTCTCGCTCGACCCGGCCGCCGCGGCCGCGCCGCTCACCTGGATCAGGCTCGGTTCTGCCACCAGTCTTGAAATCCGCGCGCTGGCCGCTTCGCTGAAAGCCATCGACATCATGGACGTGCGCACGACCGACCCGCAGGACACCAGCTTCACCAGGGTCGCGGCGAATGGCGCGATCGAATGGATCAAGCTGAAACCGGGCATGGAAAAAGCCGCCGCCTTCCTCGAAACCCACCGCTACGCGGCCCTGGTCGGCGCCTCGATGGGCTTCACCAAAATGGAAGGCACGACCGTCAACGCGAAGGACAAGATCGCCTACTCGGCGCTGCAGAACTGCCAGAGCTCGATGGTGGCGGGGAATGCGCTGAACGTGGCCGGCAACGGCGTCTCGATCCCGAAGGCGCTGAACGCGGGCGCCGTGATGGCCTTGAAACTGGCCGGCGGCCAGAAGGACCTGGGCGGCGCGGCGATCGACAGCGAATGGATGCCGGTCGACCTGAAGGCGCTGATCACCGGCGAAGACATCGCGGCCGATGCGCTGGGCAATACGGCGAATCCGGACCGCATCGGCAATCCGGACAATCTGAAATTTTCGGAAAAGATGCGCACCCTGTTCATCGGCGAGGACAGCGGCCAGCACGTGAACAACTTCCTGTGGGCGTACAACGTCGACACCAAGGTACTGTCGCGCGTGATGTCGATTCCGGCGGGCGGCGAGTCGACCGGGCTGCATGCGGTCGATGAACTGAATGGCTGGACCTACATCATGAGTAACTTCCAGCACGCGGGGGATTGGGGCTCGATTCACAGTGTGGTCAAGCCGACGCTCGATCCGCTGGTGCGGGCGAACTACAAGGACAAGTTCGGCGCGGCGGTGGGGTATCTGACGGCGGATCTGAGCCAGACGAAATTGGCCAAGGCGTGATGGCGCGTTGTCGTTGACGCTGTACCGCGTGGAGTCCTGACTCCACGCGTTTACACGGCCAGCATCCACGCGGCCAATTGATGCGATACTGTCGGCCCCCGACACGACGCGCGCACCAATGGCCACGCTCTCCCAGCTCATCCTCTACCCGATCAAATCCTGCGCCGCCATGCCGGTCAGCGAGGCCGTCGCCACCGTCTCCGGCCTGTCCGCACTGGGCGTACACGACCGCGAATGGATGCTGGTGACGACCGACGGCCAGTTCCTGACCCAGCGCGAGTGCCCGCGCATGGCGACCATCGTGCCGCGCGTCGATGGCGGCTCCCTGCTGGTGACGGCGCCTGGTATGCCGCCGCTGCGCCTGCCACTGGAACTGGAGCAGGGCAGGCGCACCCTGCGCGTCCAGATCTGGGACGACGAAGTCGACGCCATCGATTGCGGCGACGGGGCCGCCGCCTGGTTCGGCGAAGCCTTGCACACCAGCTGCCGCCTGGTACGCTTCAAACCGGACTTGGCCCGTCCGACCAGCGAAAAATGGACCGGCGGCGCGCCTTCCAGCGCCCGTTTCGCCGACGCCTATCCGCTGCTGCTGATCGGCCAGTCCGCGCTCGACGAGATCAACGCCCGCATGCGCGCCGCCGGCCGCGACGCCCTGCCGATGGACCGCTTCCGGCCCAACCTGGTGGTCGAGGGCCTTGAACCCTTCGAAGAGGACTACACCGAGTCGCTGCAGGCCGGCGACATCCTGATCAAGCCCGTCAAACCCTGCGCGCGCTGCCCGATTCCCGCCATCGACCAGGCCACCGGCATTCCCGGTCCGGATCCGCTCGACATCCTGCAATCCTGGCGCACCAAGGCGATCCTGGACGGCGCCGTCTGCGTCGGCATGAACTGCATCGTGCGCGAAGGGGAGGGCGGCGTTCTCCGCGTCGGGCAGTCGTTCGAGGTCACCCTGTCGTTTTAAGGCTGCGCTCCGGCTGGCAAGAACGAAAAAATCGGCAATTCCGTTTGCAAGCGATAAAAACTCACGTAATGTAACGGCTATTGCTAAAAGGAATCTTCATGCACCAGCCGGATCTTGCATCGCCAAACTTGCGCGACCTCGTTGCCGAGAACGAAGCCCTGCGCGCGCGGATCAGCTATGTCATGGAGCAAGCCCAGCGCAACCACGAGATCATGTCGCGCCACCAGGCCTTTGACCTCGAGATCGTCGGCGCTTCGAATTTTCCGCAGCTGGTCGGCACCATCTTCCGCCTGCTGCCCGTCATTTCCGATCTCGACAGCGTGACCTTGTCCCTGGTCGACACCGACGCCGACATCTACACGGTGATGCACAAGCTGGGCGTGGATTTCGAAGCTTTTCCGAACCTGCTGTTCTGCGAGCACGCGGTCGAACTCGGCTTCGAGCCGGGCGAGCATCCGCGTCCGCGCCTCGGTCCCTACGATCGCGTCGAACATGGCGCGATGTTCCCGCATCCGCCCGCCGGCCTGCAGAGCGTGGCCCTGGTGCCGCTCCTGCGCAATAAACGCCTGATCGGCAGCCTGAACCTGGGCAGTACCGATTTGCAGCGTTTCACCGCGGCGCTCGGCACCGACTTCGTCGAGCATATGGCTTCGATCATCGCGATCTGCCTGGAAAACGTGATCAGCAACGAGATGCTGAAGTACATCGGCCTGACCGATCCGCTGACCGGCGTCTACAACCGGCGCTACATCGACCGGCGCCTGGTCGAAGAGATTGCGCGCGCCCAGCGCCAGAACTACCGCATCTCCTTCATGTTCATCGACGTCGACCACTTCAAGCAGGTCAACGACAAGATCGGACACCAGGCCGGCGACGACGTGCTGCGCGAAGTGGCGGCGCGCATCAAGATGGAATTGCGGGTCTCGGACGCGCTGGCGCGCTTCGGCGGCGAAGAGTTCGTGGTCCTGCTGATCAACGCCGACCTGCAGGCCGCCGCCATGGTGGCCGACCGCATCCGCGCCGGCGTGGCCGACAAGCCCTTCGACCTGGCGGGCGGGCAGTGCCTGGATGTGTCGGTGTCGATCGGCGTGGCCACGCTGGACGACTATGCGCGCGATCATGCGATCGAAGGGGTGGCGCAGCAGTTGGTGGCGTCGGCCGACGGAGCCTTGTATCAGGCCAAGGAAGCAGGGCGCAATCGCGTGGTCACGGCGTAGGGTGGTCGGCTACACCCGCGTATTCGAATATCGTTAGCGGTAGTGCCGCCCACGCGTTCAGCCAGCAGATGCGCAGCCGCGTCGCGATATTCATCCGTCTCTTGAACGCGTGGGCGGGAGACCCGCCCACCTTACGTCCCTTCGGTGGATACCGCGTTTAAAGCAGCCGTCCCTCGGCTCGCGTTACCGCATCACCCGACCCACGCAACACCACGACGTCGCCTGCTTTGAGTTCCGTCTCCGCCGCCGGCTCGATCCGCACCCGCGCGCGCCGGATGCCGCTGACCTCGGCGCCCAGCTCGTCCAGTCCCAATTCCCCGATGCGCCGCCCGACCGCCTGCGCGTCCTCGTTCAGCACCACCGAATGCAGGCGCACATAGGTGTGCTCCGGATCCTCGATCAGATCGCTGGCGCCGTGAAAATAGCCGCGTAGCGAGGCGTAGCGTTCGTCGCGCGCGCTCTGCACGCGGTGCACGACGCGGCGCAGCGGCACGCCGACCACGACCAGCGCGTGCGAGGCCAGCATCAGGCTGCTCTCCAGCGCTTCCGGCACCACCTCGGTCGCGCCGGCCTGGCGCAGCAGTTCGAGGTCGCTGTCGTCGTGGCTGCGCACGATCACCGGCAGCGAGGGCGCCAGCTCGTGCACCAGGTGCAGCACTTTTAACGCCGCGCGGGTGTCGGCGAAGGTGATCACCAATGCGCTTGCCCGATTAATGCCGGCCGCGATCAGGGCTTCGCGCCGACCGGCGTCGCCGTACGAGACGCTCGAGCCGGCCGCCTGCGCTTCCTGCACCCGTTCCGGATCGAGGTCGAGCGCATACCAGGGCAGCTTTTCGTCCGACAGCAGGGTCGCCACGCTCTGGCCGCTGCGCCCGAAGCCGGCCAGGATCACGTGCTTCTGCGCCGCCATCGTGCGGCTCGCCAGCTGGGTCAGCTGCAGCGACTGCATCATCCATTCGTTGGACGCGATCTTCATCACGATCTGGTCGGACTTGGCGATCACGAAAGGCGCGACCAGCATCGACAACACCATCGAGGCCAGCACCAGCTGCATCAGGAAGGGGTCGATCAGCTCCGATCCCGAGGCCAGGTTCAGCAGCACAAAGCCGAATTCGCCGGCCTGTGCCAGCGCCAGGCCCGTGCGCATCGCGACGCCGTCGGAGGAGCCGAAAGCTTTCGCCAGTGCCGCGATCAGCGCGAATTTCAACAGGACTGGAATAAAGAGCAACAGCAGCACCAGCCACCAATGCTCGAGAACCAGCTGCACGTTGAGCAGCATGCCGATCGTGATGAAGAAGAGGCCGAGCAGCACGTCGCGGAAAGGCTTGATGTCCTCCTCGACCTGGTGCTTGAACTGGGTCTCGGAAATGAGCATGCCGGCGACGAACGCGCCCAGCGCCAGCGACAGGCCGGCGCGCTCGGTGATCCAGGCCGCGCCCAGCGTCACCAATAACAGGTTCAGCATGAACAGCTCCTGCGAGCGGCGCTTGGCGACGATGGTGAACCAGCTGCGCATCAGCTTCTGGCCGAAGAACAGCAGCAGGGCCAGCACGGCCGCCGCCTTGACGCCGGCCCAGGCCAGGGTCTTCACCAGGTTTTCCGGGTCCTTGGCCAGTGCCGGGATCAGGATCAGCAGCGGCACCACGGCCAGGTCCTGGAACAGCAGGATGCCGATGATGCGCCGTCCATGCTCGCTTTCCAGTTCCAGGCGCTCGGTCAGCAGTTTGACCACGATGGCGGTCGACGACATCGCCAGCGCGCCGCCCAGCGCAAACGCGGCTTGCCAGCTGATGTGCAGCAGCGGCGCCCACATCGCGATGAACAGTCCCCCGATGACGGTGGCGACGATGGTCAGCACCACCTGCGCCAGCCCCAGGCCGAACACGATCCGGCGCATCGCGCGGAGCTGCGCCAGCGAGAATTCGAGGCCGATCGAGAACATCAGGAAGACGACGCCGAATTCGGCCAGCGCGTGGGTGGAATGGGTTTCGGCGGCCAGGCCGAAGGCGTGCGGGCCGATCAGCACGCCGACGGCCAGGTAGCCCAGCATCGGCGGCAGGTGCAGGCTGCGGAACACGACCACGCCGAGGACGGCGCTGCCGAGCAACAACAGGGTCAGTTCGAGTCCGGATGCCATGCAGATTGGTTACTTTGTGTAAGACAAGCGTTGTTTAGTACGTCTGGCAAGTTTTTTGCTTTCCCAATTCGTTTATACTTCCAGAATGAGTGTAACCGATGAAAAAACAATGCTGAACAGTTTTGACGACAACCAGTCGCGCCGCGTACTGGAGCTGGCGCGCGAAACCCTGACCATCGAAGCCGACGCCATTTTGGCGCTGCACGCACGGCTGGACGCCGACGACAGCGTCGCCCGCGCCGTCAGCCTGATGTACGCGTGCACCGGCCGCGTCGTTGTGTCGGGCATGGGCAAGTCCGGCCACATCGCGCGCAAGATCGCGGCGACCCTGGCTTCGACCGGCACCCCGGCCATGTTCGTGCACCCGGGCGAAGCCGCCCACGGCGACCTGGGCATGGTGACCGGGAAGGACGTGTTCATCGCCATTTCGTACTCCGGCGAATCGTCCGAGCTGATGGACATCCTGCCGGTGGTAAAACGCATGGGCACGCCCCTGATCGCAATGACCGGCAAACCGAAGTCGCGCCTGGCGCTGCTGGCCGACGTGCACCTCGACGTCGGCGTCAGCAAGGAAGCCTGCCCGATGAACCTGGCGCCGACCGCCAGCACCACCGTGACGCTGGCGCTGGGCGATGCCCTGGCCGTGGCCCTGCTCGATGCGCGGGGTTTTCGCGAGGAAGATTTCGCGCGCTCGCATCCGGGCGGCGCGCTGGGCCGGCGCCTGCTCACCCACGTGCGCGACGTGATGCGCAGCGGCGAGGCGATTCCCGCCGTGACGCCGGACGTGCCGCTCACGCGCGCGCTGCTGGAAGTGAGCCAGAAGGGCATGGGCATGACGGCCGTGGTCGACGCCGCCTTCAAGCCGCTGGGCGTGTTCACGGACGGCGACTTGCGCCGCCTGATCGAGCGCGTGCAGGACTTTTCCAATTTGACGATCCGCGACGTCATGCACGTCGGCGCGCGCACCGTGCAGCCGGAGCAGCTGGCGGTGGACGCGGTGGCGATCATGGAAGAATTCCGCATCAACCAGATGCTGGTGGTCGATGAAGCGGGCGTGCTGGTCGGCGCCCTGCACATCCACGACCTGACGCGGGCAAAGGTGATCTGATATGACTCCCCTGGCACACATGGACCGCGCCGCGCGCGTCAAAGTCATGATCTTCGACGTCGACGGCATCCTGACCGACGGCAGCCTGACCTATGGCGCCGACGGCGAGATCACCAAGACCTTCAACGTCCTCGACGGCCTGGGCATCCAGCTGCTGCAGAAGACGGGCGTGATCACCGCCATCATCAGCGCGAGAAAATCGCCGATCGTGCTGGCGCGTGCGCGCGACCTGGGCATCAACCACGTCTGGCAGGGCCACCACGACAAGCGCGTCGCGTTTGCCGAGCTGCTGGAACAGACCGGCGTCACGGCCGAGCAGTGCGGCTATATCGGCGACGACGTGATCGACCTGCCGCTGCTGACGAAAGTCGGCTTCGCCGTCACCGTGCCGACCGGCCATCCGGAAGTGCAGTACCGCGCGCACTACGTGACGAAAGCCGGCGGCGGCCGCGGCGCCGTGCGCGAAGTGTGCGACATGGTGATGCGCGCACAGGGCACCTACGAGCAGGCGCTTGCGCCTTACTTTGCGTGAGCCTGAACGGATGGCGACCTACGTGAACAAACGGACCGCGCACCGCTGGCGCCTGCTGGCGCTCATGCTGACGGCCGTGTTCTTCGCCTTCGGCAGCTTCTGGCTGCTGCAGGCGATCCAGGCCGAGGATCCCGCGCGGGTCGGCAACAACCTGAACGAGCCGGACTACATCGTCGAGAACTTCAGCTTCGTGCGCATGACGGAGCAGGGTGTGCCGCGCTACGTGATGTCGGGCGAGCGCCTGGCCCACCATCCGGACAACGATGTCTCCGAAGTGAGCAAGCCGGTCGTGGAGAGCATGGCGCCGGGCCGTCCGCGCATGACCATGCACGCCGAGCGCGGCCAGGTGTACCACGGCGAGAACCGCGTCGAGTTGATGGGCAATGTCGACATCGCGCGTCCCGCCACGCCCAACAGCGAAGCGCTGCGCGCCAGGACCGAGGCCCTGACCGTGCTGGCCGACGACGAGATCGTCAAGACGAATCGCCCGGTCCAGATGACGCTCGGCGCCGCTTCCGTCAACGCCGTCGGCCTGGTGGCCGAGAATCCGACCCAGAAGCTGCACCTGGGCGGGCGCGGCACGATCGTCTATCCGCCGCGCCAGAGCGCCGCACCCAACCAATAACAGGAACGACCCCAATGAAAAAAATAGCTGTCGCCGCCTTCGTTTCCCTGCTCTCGCTGTCGCTCTCGCCAGCCCACGCCGAGCGCGCCGACTCGCTCAAGCAGGCCGTCATCAACTTCGACTCGCTCGACGTCGACGAAGTCACGCAGACGCGCATCCTGACCGGCAACGTGGTCCTCACGCGCGGCACCCTGGTCATGAAATCGGACCGCGCCCTGGTGAAGGAAACGCCGGAAGGCTACATGAACGTCACGCTCACCTCGGGCCCGGGCCGCGTCGCGACCTTCCGCCAGAAGCGCGACGGCGGACCTGACCTCTGGATGGAAGGGCAAGCCGAGCGCATCGAATACGACGAGCGCGTGGAAGTGGTGAAGCTGTTCTCGAAGGCGGTCGTGAAGGAGCTGGAAAACAGCCGCCTCACCAACCAGATCGACGGCGCCTACATCTCGTACGACAGCCGGCGCGAAGTGGCGACCGTGCGCAACGACGCCAGCGGCGAAAGCAAGGTCGGCGGCGGCCGCGGCACCCTGATCATCGCGCCGCGCCGTACTGCAACGGGCGCCCCCGCAGCAGCGCCTGCAGCAGCCGTACCGGCAACCCCGGCAGCAACGCCGGCAGCGGCAGGAAAGAAATAATGAAGGATGCACGCGACAACCGCAGTACCCTGGTCGTACGGGGCCTGCAAAAAAGCTATGGCAAGCGCCTGGTCGTGCGCGACGTGTCCCTGGAGGTCGGCTGTGGCGAAGTGGTCGGCCTGCTCGGCCCGAACGGCGCCGGCAAGACCACCTCGTTCTACATGATCGTCGGCCTGGTGCCGTCGGACGCCGGCTCGATCGAAATCAACGGCACCGATATCTCGAGCCTGCCGATCCACCGCCGCGCGGTACTGGGTTTGTCCTACCTGCCGCAGGAAGCCTCGGTGTTTCGCAAGCTGACCGTCGAAGACAACATCCGCGCCGTGCTCGAACTGCAGCACGACGAGAACGGCAAGTCGCTGAGCCGCGCCGCCATCGACGAGCGCCTCGATTCGCTGCTGGCCGAACTGCAGATCGAGAAGCTGCGCGAGAACCCGGCGCTGTCGCTGTCGGGCGGCGAGCGCCGCCGCGTCGAGATCGCGCGCGCACTGGCGACCAATCCGCGCTTCGTGCTGCTGGACGAACCGTTTGCCGGCGTCGACCCGATCGCCGTGATCGAGATCCAGCGCATCGTGCGCTTCCTGAAGGAGCGCGGCATCGGCGTGCTGATCACCGACCACAATGTGCGCGAGACGCTCGGCATCTGCGACCGCGCCTACATCATCAACCAGGGCGCCGTGCTGGCGTCGGGCCGTCCCGACGACATCATCGCGGACGAGTCGGTACGGCGCGTCTACCTGGGCGAACACTTCCGCATGTAGTAACGGATCAGAACCTAAGCGGACCATGAAACAATCCCTGCAACTCCGGACTTCGCAGCACCTGGCGCTCACGCCGCAGCTTCAGCAGTCGATCCGCCTGCTGCAGCTCTCCACGCTCGAACTGCACCAGGAGATCGAGCAGATCCTGTCGGATAACCCGCTGCTCGAACGGCTCGACGATCCGCTCGACCACTCGGTTCGCCTGCTGGCCGACGGCGCCATCAATGCCGCGCCGGCACCGAGCGAAGCGCCTGCGCCGAACGGCGAAGAAGGTGCTCCTGCCCCCGATGCGCCGGAAGGCGGCGAGGGCGGCGACGTCGAACGCGGCGAAGCCGAGGGCGAGTGGGGCGACCTTTCTCGCAGCGGCAATGCCGAAGGCGACGACGACGGCCGTCCGCAGCTGGGCGCGATGGGCGTGACCCTGCGCGAGCACCTGTGCGAACAGATCCGCGTCACCGCCGTCTCGGCGCGCGACCGCGCGCTGGCCGAACTGGTGATCGATGCCATCGACGACAACGGCTACCTCGAAGAGCAGCTCGACGAAATTCACGCGCGCCTGCCGAGCGAACTCGAAGTCGAGATGGACGAACTGCGCTGCGCGCTGGCGCTGGTGCAAAGCCTCGATCCGGTCGGCGTCGGTGCGCGCAGCGCGGCCGAGTGCCTGGCGCTGCAGATCCGCGCCATGCCCGGCGTGCCGCTGGTGACGCGGCGCATGGCTTTGAAGATCGTCGAGGGTTACCTGAACTGGTTCGCGCAGCGCGAATTCACCAAGCTGAAAAAGGCGCTCGACTGCGACGACGAAGACCTGCGCGAAGCGCAGGCCGTGATCCGCCAGTGCAATCCGCATCCCGGCGCGGCCTTCGCATCGAGCGTCTCGGACTATGTCGTTCCGGACGTTATTGTCCGCAAATCGAAGAACGGCTGGAGCGTCTCGCTGAACAACGAGGTGATGCCGCGCCTGCGTGTGAACAACGTCTACGCCAACCTGCTCAAGCAGGGAAAAGGCGAAGGCCAGATGAGCGCGCAGCTGCAGGAAGCGAAGTGGTTGATTAAAAATATGCGCCAGCGCTTCGACACGATCCTGCGTGTTTCGCAGGCAATTGTGGAGCGCCAGAAGAACTTTTTCAGCCATGGCGCGGTTGCCATGCGTCCCCTTGTGCTTCGCGAGATAGCTGATACACTAGGTCTACACGAGAGCACTATTTCTCGGGTAACAACTCAGAAATTCATGCTGACCCCGCACGGCATGTTTGAGCTGAAGTATTTCTTCGGAAGCCATGTCGCCACCGAAGCGGGGGGCGAAGCATCGTCCACGGCGATACGGGCGCTCATTGCGCAACTGACAGGAGCAGAGGACCCAAAGAACCCATTATCCGACAGCAAGATCGCGGAAATGCTCGGTGAACAAGGCATGGTCATTGCGCGCCGCACGGTTGCAAAATACCGCGAGGCACTCAAGATTCCTCCCGTCAGTCTCCGCAAATCCTTGTAACAGCGGCCCCCATGCGCACTCCTTGCGCGGCGCGGGCGCCGCTCACTTTTCAAAGGAGTGTGTATGAATCTCACTATCAGCGGTCACCACCTCGACGTCACCCCCGCCATTCGTGAATACGTACAGAACAAGCTGGAACGCATCACCCGCCATTTCGATCAAGTGATCGATTCCCATGTCATCCTCGCGATCGACAACCTGACTGAAAAAGACAAACGACAAAAGGCCGAGATCAACCTGCGCGTCTCCGGCAAGACGGTGCATGTGGAAAGTGTGGCGCAAGACCTGTACGCAGCGATCGACCTCCTGATGGACCGGCTCGACCGCCAGGTAATGAAATACAAGACGATGTTGAAGGACCATAGTCGTGAGGCGCTCAAGCGCCTGCCTGAAGGCGGAGAGGCCGCTGCCGCGATGTAATTCTCGGCAAGCAAGCACCGTCTGAACGAGGGCGCCGGAAGGGCGCCCTTTTCATTTTGTGCGCGGCGTAGGCGGGCTTGGGTAAAATGCATGTCTTTTCATCTATTGCGCTGACCATGACCGACCACGTCCTCACCCGCGTTGCCAACGGCACCGGCGTCATCACGCTCGACCGCCCGAAGGCCCTGAATTCCCTCTCCCTGGCGATGGTGCGCCGCCTCGCCGACATCCTGCTGGCCTGGCGCGACGACGCGACCGTGTCCGCGGTCGTGCTCGGCAGCAGCAGCGAAAAAGCCCTGTGCGCAGGCGGCGACATCCGCTTCTTCCACGAAGCCGGCCATGCCACGCCGACGGGCGGCAGCGCGCTGCTGGAAGATTTCTTCACCGAGGAATACGCGCTGAATCACCTGATCCATTTCTATCCGAAACCGTATATCGCGATTATGGACGGCGTCGTGATGGGCGGCGGCATGGGCATCGCCCAGGGCGGCCCTGAGACCGGCCTGCGCATCGTGACCGAGCGCACGAAGATGGCGATGCCGGAAGTGAACATCGGCCTGTTCCCGGACGTCGGCGGCAGCCATTTCCTGTCGCACGCGCCTGGTCAGCTGGGCAATTACCTGGGCCTGACCGGGCTGACGATCGGTGCGGCGGATGCGCTGTATGTCGGCCTGGCCGACGTGTTTATTCCGAGCGCGCAGCTGGGGGAATTGAATGCGTTGATCGACGCGACGCCGGGTGCGCAGCTGGCCGACGCCATCCGGGCCTTCGCCGCGCCATTTGCCCTTGACGCGGGCCAGAGCGTATTGGAAACGCAGCGCGCCGCGATCGACACCCACTTCGGTGCCGGCTCGGTGGCCGCCATCATGGCCTCGTTGGAAAAGGACGAGAATCCCTTCCTGCAGAAGGCCGTGGGGGCGATGCGCCAGCGTTCGCCGCTGATGATGTGCGTGACCTGGGAGATGCTGCAGCGTGGCGCGTCGCTCGACGTGGCCGACTGCCTGCGCATGGAACGCTCGCTGGTGCGCCGCAATTTCGACCACGGCGAAGTGCTGGAAGGCGTGCGCGCGCTGGTAATCGACAAGGACAATGCTCCGCAGTGGAATCCGCCGTCGCTGGAGGCGGTGACGCCCGAGATGGTGGATGCCTTCTTCGCGCCGGTGTGGCCGGATCACGCGCACCCGTTGCGGCATTTGGACTAACGATATGGACGCGCACTTGACGCGGAATCCGCGTCAAGAGAACCGTAGGGTGGGCACTCCGTGCCCACGCGGACGCCCCATTTGATCAGTGTTGGTGGTGACCGACGCCGAGCGGTGCGCACAGGTACGACCGCGTGGGCACGGTGTGCCCACCCTACAAAAGCGTTAAGGCCGCGGGTTTTTAAGACTGCTCGCGATGCCGCAGAACCACGCGTTCCGTATCGCCGAAGTAGGCCGCCAGCCGCTCGGCCATGTACACCGAGCGATGCTGCCCGCCCGTGCAACCCACCGCCACCGTCAGGTAGCTGCGGTTATCGGTCTTGAACGACGGCAGCCATTTCTCCACGAACTTGCAGATGTCGTTCAGCATCTCGGTCGCGCTCGGCTGGGCGTCAAGGAAGGCGATCACGGGAGCGTCCTTGCCGGTCAGCGGGCGCAGGGACAGGTCGTAATACGGATTCGGAATCGCGCGCACGTCGAACACGAAGTCGGCGTCGAGCGGGACGCCCACCTTGAAGGCGAAGGATTCGAAGAACAGGGTCAGCGGCGCGTGCTGGACTTCAGCCAGCTCCTTGATCCAGGCGCGCAGCTTATTTGCCGAGGCCTCGGACGTGTCGATCACGTGGCCCAGCTGCTCGATGGCGCCGAGGCGCTCGCGCTCTTCGGCGATGCATTCGATCAGGGTGCGGCGCGAGGCCGGGTTTTCGCCGGGACGCAGGGTGTGCGAGAGCGGGTGGCTGCGCCGCGTTTCGGAGAAACGGGCAACCAGGGAATGGGTGCTGGACGTCAGGAACAGCACCTTGACCTGGTGGCCTTCTTCCTTCAGCGTGCGCACCGTCAGCGGCAGTTCGGTCAGGGATTCAGAGCTGCGCGCGTCGACCGCGACGCCGAGCTTGCCCGTGCCTTCGTTTGAGACGGCCTTCACCAGATGCGGCAGTAAGGCCGGCGGCAGGTTGTCGACGCAGTAGTAACCTGCGTCTTCGAGAACGTTCAGGGCAACCGATTTGCCCGAACCGGAGATACCGGTGATGAGAACAATGTGCATGGCCCGATGATACCGCAACCGTTAGCGCTTTGTCGCCGATCGTCCCATTTTTGACCGGTTAGGCGTGCATGCGTTCCGATCACGCCAGTTAGTGGAGAATGCGCGGTGTAAGGTGGGCAGTCTCTGCCCACGCGGAACGATGAGTCGTGTTTCAATCTCCGCTCATCGCTTGTCTCTGCCGCTCCATGAATTCCTGCAGCGTATCGATCCCGCGCAGCTGCAGGATCGTGTTGCGCACCGCGGCCTCGAGCAGCACCGCGATGTTGCGGCCGGCGGCAACGGGAATCACGACCTTACGGATCGGCAGTCCCAGCACCTCTTCGGTCGGAAAGTGGAAAGGAAGGCGCTCGACTTCCTCGTCCAGCACGCCGCGTTTGACGAGGTGGACGATCAGTTTCAGGCGCATCTTGCGGCGCACGGCGGTCTCGCCAAAAATCGCCTTGATGTCCAGCAGGCCCAGGCCGCGCACTTCGAGCAGGTTCTGCAGCAGCGGCGGGCAGCGGCCTTCGATCATGTTCGGGGCGATGCGCGAGAATTCGACGGCGTCGTCGGCCACCAGCCCGTGCGAGCGCGAGATCAGCTCCAGGCCCAGTTCGCTCTTGCCGAGGCCGGAGTCGCCGGTAATCAAGACGCCGACGCCGAGCACGTCCATGAAGACGCCGTGCATGATCACGCGCTGGGCCAATTTCTTGGATAAGTAGACCCGCAGGAAGTCGATCACCTGCGCGGCCGGCAGCGGCGTCGAGAACAGGGGGATGTTCTGCTCGTCGCAGATGGCGAGGATGTCGGGCGGGGTTTCCAGGCCTTGCGCGATGATCAGGGCCGGCGGGCCGCCGCCGATCAGTTCGCCGATCACGTGGCTGCGCGAACTCGATTTGAGGCGATGGTAGTAATTCAGTTCCTGGTGTCCGAAGACCTGGATGCGGCCGGGGTGGATCAGGTTCAGGTGGCCGACCTGGTCGGCGGCCGAGGCGACGTCGCCGGAGATCAGCCGCTCGCCGCCGGGAAAGCCGGCGAACCAGCCCAGTTGCAGGCTGTCGCGGTTGTCGTCGTACAGCCGTTGGATGGTAAGCGGAGTCTGCAGCATGGCGTCGTCAGGGAAACTGGAGGGAGGAAGGTCTCCCCCGAGTTTAACCCAAGGCCTGCAAGCTAGGTTGCCAGTTGATAATACGTTCGTGGATCGAGCGTGGATCGGTATCGGTGGCCAGCGCCGTGCGGATGGCTTCGTCCGAGAACAGTTCCGCGATTTCCGACAGGATTTCCAGGTGCTGCTGGGTCACGTGATCGGGAATGAGCAGGAAGAACAGCAGGCTGACCGGCTGGCCGTCCGGCGATTCGAAGGGAATCGGCGAGGCCAGGCGCACGAAGGCGGCGATCGGCTGCTTCAGACTCTTGCTGCCCTTGATGCGACCGTGCGGCACGGCCACGCCATGGCCGAGACCGGTCGAACCGAGGCGCTCGCGCGCGAACAGGTTGTCGGTGACGGTCGAACGTGCGATCCCGCAGTTGTTCTCGAAAATCAGTCCGGCCTGTTCGAAGGCGCGCTTCTTGCTCGACACTTCGATGTCGAGCTGGACGTTATCGAGAGAGAGGATTTTGCTCAGATTGGTCATTTCACGCTTTTCATGTTGCGGCGCACGGGGGCCGACTTGCGGAGCGGAATTATAGGCCTGTTTTTTGGCCCTGTAATTCGATTTCGCGTCGGTATGCTACGCCTGTCGCCGGCCTATTTCGACCTTTCAGCCAGCAGTGTCGTGAGCGCTGTTTGCGCTTACGCAAGGGTCCACGCAATTTCCGATACGAAAATCCATGCCTCTTGGATGAAACAGGGGATAGACGACATATTCGCCGTGTTTTCCCCACATTTGCCTAAAACTTGTGCAGGCTGATCATAGGCTGCGACTGTTGTTTTTTCGTCAGTTTCTGTGGCTGGAAGGCGACAGAAAGACGACTCAGCTTACTGGCGTGCGCCGCGCAAATTGTGCGGACGTCCCGTGCTGAAATTCGCGCGCCAGGGATTGATGTCGAGCCCGCCACGGCGGGTGTAGCGCGCATACACGGCCAGCTTGCTCGGCTTGCACTGGCGCAGGATGTCGATGAAGATGCGCTCGACACATTGCTCGTGGAATTCGTTGTGCTCGCGGAAGCCGATCAGGTAGCGCAATAGCCCTTCCTGGTCGATTTGCGGACCGGCGTACTCGATCTGCACGCTGCCCCAGTCCGGCTGGCCGGTGACGAGGCAATTCGATTTCAGCAGGTTCGACACCAGGGTTTCCTCGACCGGCGCTTCCTCGAAATTGGCGGTGAGCAGGTGCGGCGCCGGTGCGTAATTGTCGATCTCGATGTCGAGACGGTCCAGCGACAGGCCTTCGAGCTCGCCCATTTTGAGCTTGCCGAAGTTTTCGGGCTCGGTGAGGGTGATGTGGACCGGTGCGCCGAAAGCGTTCGACAGGTCTTCACGCAGCAGCGCCAGCAAAGCCTCGGGGCCGGCCAGGCGGGTCTGGTTGAAGGAATTCAAGTACAGCTTGAACGACTTCGATTCGACGATGTTCGGCGAATCGGCCGGTGCGCTGACGGTCGCGATCGCTACCTGCGGCTTGCCGCGCATGTTCAGCCACGACAATTCGTAGGCGTTCCAGATGTCCAGGCCGAAGAAGGGCAGGGTGCCCTGGATTTCCAGCTCGTCGCGCTTTTGCTGGCGCGGAATCGGGAACAGCAGTTCCGGGGCGTACTGGGTCTGGTAGGCGGAGGATTTGCCGAGTGGCGATTGATCGGGGGTATTGTTCATGGTTTCGTCTCGATGGCCGGCGCTGCGAAAGACTGCCGGCCCGGCGGCGGCAAAGCGGGGTATCGTACACCTTTTAGGGACTGTATGCGTGTCCAGTGTGTTACGCGACATTTCGGCTTCAACGCAGGGTTGAAACGATGCGAGGTTTCTGGGGCCGCGTGACGCGTGGGCTCGGAGAGCCCGGTGAACCCGTCATTGATGCCATTGGCATCAATGACCCCGTACGATACACGACGGTCAAGGACGAAGTCCGCGGTGGCGGTACACCGTAGGGTGGGCTCCCCGAGCCCACGCGTTACGGACGTATCACCGGCCGCAATCACAAGAACAGCTTATAGACCGGATTCGCCGTCTCATCCCAATACCGATACCCCAGCGTCGCCAGGAACTGCCGGAACTCGTCCATCTCCCCGCTCGGCACCTGCAGGCCGACCAGGATGCGCCCCACGTCGCCACCCTGGTTGCGGTAGTGGAACAGCGAGATATTCCAGTTCGGCGCCATGCTGTCGAGGAAGCGCATCAGGGCGCCCGGGCGTTCGGGGAATTCGAAGCGGTACAGCAGCTCGTCGCGCGCCAGCGCACTTTTTCCGCCCACCAGGTGACGCACGTGCAGCTTGGCCAGTTCGTCGTGGGTCAGGTCGAGCGTGGCGAAGTCGTGCTGTTCGAAGGTATGCGCCAGCAGGCTTGACTCGCCGCGGCTGCCGACCTGCACGCCCACGAACACATGCGCCTGGCGCTCGTCGCTGATGCGGTAGGTAAATTCGGTGACGTTGCGCGGACCGACCAATGAACAGAAGCGCTTGAAACTGCCGCGCTGCTCGGGGATCGTCACTGCGAACATGGCTTCGCGCGCCTCGCCCAGTTCGGCGCGTTCGGCCACGAAGCGCAGGCGGTCGAAATTCATGTTGGCGCCGCAGGCGACCGCCACCAGGGACTCGTTCTTGATCGGCTGGCGCGCCATCTGCGAGCGCTCGACATAGGCCTTGGCACCCGCTACCGCCAGGGCGCCGGCCGGCTCGAGGATGGAACGGGTGTCCTGGAACACGTCCTGGATCGCCGCGCAGATCGCGTCGGTGTCGACCAGGATGATCTCGTCCACGACTTCCTTCGCCACGCGGAAGGTTTCCTCGCCCACCAGCCGCACCGCGGTGCCGTCCGAGAACAGGCCGACGTCCGGCAGCGTGACGCGTTCGCCCGCTTTTAAACTTTTCGCCATCGCATCCGAATCGATCGACTGCACGCCGATGATGCGGATGTCCGGGCGCACCGCTTTCACGTAGGCGCCGATGCCCGAGATCAGGCCGCCGCCGCCGATCGCGACGAAAATCGCGTGGATCGGGCCGGAGTGCTGGCGCAGGATTTCCATGCCGATCGTGCCCTGGCCGGCGATCACGTCCGGATCGTCGAAGGGGTGCACGAAAGTCAGCTTCTGTTCGCGCTCGAGCGTGATTGCGTGGTTGTAGGCGTCGGTATAGGAGTCGCCATGCAGCACGACCTCCACCGCATTGCCGCCGCGCGCTTTCACCGCGTCGATTTTCACCTGCGGCGTGGTGGTCGGCATCACGATCAGGGCGCGGCAGCCGAGGCGGGCGGCGGACAGGGCCACGCCTTGCGCATGGTTGCCGGCCGAAGCGCAGATCACGCCGCGCTTCAGGGCTTCCTGCGACAGATGCGCCATCTTGTTGTAGGCGCCGCGCAGTTTGAAGCTGAAGACGCTTTGCATGTCTTCGCGCTTGAAATAGATGCGGTTGCCGAAGCGCTGCGACAGGGTAGGAGCGAGTTCGAGCGGCGTTTCCTCGGCGACGTCGTAGACGCGCGCGGTGAGGATTTTCTTCAGGTAGTCGATAGTCATGGTCGGGATAGGAAAGTGTGTGGCCAGTGTCCTGGTTCCTGTGACGCGAGACTGATAACCGTGGCGGGTGACCGGGCTGCAGTGCGAGACGAAAGCCTGGATTGCAGGCACATCGTATCGTGTCGGGGCGATGTTTTTTCCTCATTATAATGGACGCCTCCAACTGACGAATCCTCACCGATGATCGAAACCGCTGTCCTCTGGCTGCTCAAGGTCCTCGCCGCTCCCACAGTCGGGCTCACGTCGGTCTTCCTCATCGCATTCGTTTCCGCCACCCTGGTCCCGCTCGGCTCCGAACCCGCCGTGTTCGCCGTCGTGAAGGCCAACGAGGCCATGTTCTGGCCGGCGATCCTCGTCGCCACCGTCGGCAATACCCTGGGCGGCGCCGTCGATTACCTGATCGGCTACCGCGCCAAGATCGCCTTTGCGCGCGAGCGCCAGAGCCGCTGGTTCGGCTGGCTGGCGAAGTATGGGTCGAAGACCATGCTGCTGTCCTGGGTGCCAGGGATCGGCGATCCGCTGTGCACGCTGGCGGGCTGGCTGCATTTGCCGTTCTGGCCGAGCGTGATGTACATGGCGATCGGGAAGTTCGGGCGCTACCTGACCATGACGGCGGCGCTGCTCTACGTGCCGGACGGCTTCTGGAAGCGGGTCGGCGACATGATCACGCAGGTAACCGGTTGAGTTAGACTTCTGTCATCATTTTGACAACAGGAGAGCAGGATGCACCAGGCGTCTTCCGGCAACTGCACATGCGGCGATATTCGATACAGGATTACGGGCCCGGCACTGCAAGTCGTCGCCTGCCATTGCGGCATGTGCCGGCGCATGACGGGCGCGCCGTTTTCTTCCTATGTCGTCGTCAAGGAAGCGGAGCTCGAGCTCGCCGCACAGGACGAGGCGCTTGCCAGTTACCCGGTCACGGAGCGCACCACGCGGCACTTCTGCCGCCGTTGCGGCACGCCGGTATTCAATGCCAATCCGCACACTTACCGGGGCTTGGCCATGGTGTATCTCGGCACCCTCCAGGGGCACGAGGCGCTGGCGCCGGGCATCGCGATCTATTGCGAGAACAAGCTGCCCTGGCTGAGTGTGTCCGAATCGGCCAGGCACTTCGACGCCGCACCGAAGCGCTCATCCTGAACTGGTTCGCGCAGCCCAGGCGATTCGGGTAGGACAGACGGTGGGCATATCTTCGATGCACGCGGGCTGATTTTTGCAAAGAAAATTTGCATGAAGGCGGCTGTGTGCATATTTTGTTGCTCAGCCGGCTTTTCGGAAAATTCCCCAGCCCAGCGTTGTGCGCCGCAATAAGCTAGAATGGTTGTCCTTCGGGCCAGTCCAACGTCGATCTCATCCATGAACGCCCCAGTACACATCCAGACCCTGCTCGCCGATAACGCACCGGCGCGCCTGCGCGAAATTCCTTATAACTACACCTCGTTCTCGGACCGCGAAATCGTGATCCGCCTGCTCGGCGAGTCGTCCTGGCAGCTGCTCGACCAGCTGCGCGGCGCACGCCAGACAGGACGCTCCGCGCGCATGCTGTACGAGGTGCTGGGCGACATCTGGGTCGTACGCAGGAATCCCTACCTGCAGGACGACATGCTGGACAACCCGAAGCGCAGACAAAAGCTGATCGACGCGCTGCATCACCGCCTGGCCGAAGTGGATAAACGCCGCACCACGGTCGATGCGAACGAGGACGATGCCGCCACCGCCGCCAGCCGCAGCGCCGCGGTCGAGCAGCTACTCGCTGCAGCGCGCCAGGCCGTCGACGACTTCGGCCGCGAGTTCCGCGAGATGTATGACCTGCGCAAGAAGGCGAAATCCGTGCTCGGCGCCTACACCGATAAGCGCAACATCCGCTTCGACGGCATGCACCGCGTCTCGCACGTGACCGATGCCACCGACTGGCGCGTCGAATACCCCTTCCTGGTGCTGGTGCCGGACAGCGAGGAAGAGATGGCCGGCCTGGTGAAAGGCTGCATCGAACTCGGACTGACCATCATCCCGCGCGGCGGCGGCACCGGTTATACGGGCGGCGCGATCCCGCTGACGAACATGTCGGCCGTGATCAACACCGAAAAGCTGATCGGCCTGGGCGAAGTCGAGATGACGCGCCTGCCGGGCGTGGACCGCGACTACGCGACCATCCACACGGGCGCCGGCGTCGTGACGCAACGCGTCTCGCAGGCGGCCGAGAAGGCCGGCTTCGTGTTCGCGGTCGATCCGACCTCGGCTCACGCCTCCTGCATCGGCGGGAACATCGCGATGAACGCGGGTGGCAAGAAGGCGGTGTTGTGGGGCACGGCGCTGGATAACCTGGCCTCCTGGCGCATGGTCGATCCGAACGGCGACTGGCTCGAAGTCACGCGCCTGGATCACAACCTGGGCAAGATCCACGACGCGCCGACCGCCGTTTTTAAACTCGAATGGACGCACCCGAGCGTGAAAGGCGCGCCGCGCGGCGAGCCGTTCCGCACCGAGACGCTGACGATCGAAGGCCGCAAGTTCCGCAAGGAGGGCCTCGGTAAAGACGTCACCGACAAATTCCTCTCCGGCCTGCCGGGGATCCAGAAAGAGGGCACCGACGGCCTGATCACCTCGAGCCGCTGGATCCTGCACAAGATGCCGAAGTTCACGCGTACCGTCGCGCTGGAATTCTTCGGCCAGGCGCGCGACGCGATTCCGTCGATCGTCGAGATCAAGGATTACCTCGATTCGCTGCCGAAGAACGGCAAGCCCGAATTCGAGACCCTGCGTCTCGCCGGCCTCGAGCATTTAGATGAGCGCTACCTGCGCGCGGTCGGCTATGCCACCAAATCCAAGCGCGGCACGCTCCCTAAAATGGCGCTGTTCGGCGACATCGTCGGCGACGACGAGAACGCCGTCGCCATGGCTGCTTCCGAAGTGGTGCGCATTGCGAACACCCGCGTCGGCGAAGGTTTTGTCGCCGTGAGCGCCGAAGCCCGTAAAAAATTCTGGCTCGACCGCGCCCGCACCGCGGCCATCGCGCGCCACACCAACGCTTTTAAAATCAACGAAGACGTCGTCATCCCGTTGAACCGGATGGGCGAGTACACCGACGGCATCGAGCGCATCAACGTCGAGCTGTCGATCAAGAACAAGCTGCAGCTGGCCGCGGAACTGCACACCTATCTGTCGGGCGGCCACCTGCCGCTCGAGAAGAGCGACGACGCCACTGGCGACACGGTCGCGCGCGACGAGATCATGGGCGATCGTCCCGAGCAGGCCGTGGCCCTGGTCGAAGCCGTACAGGCGCGCTGGAACTACGTGCTGGCCAATCTCGACCAGAAGCTGGTCGCCATCCACCACCAGCTCGATGAACTCGGCCTCGGCCACCTGTCTTCCACCTTCGACCTGCGCATCGGCCAGCAGCCCGACGCCACCCTGTTCGACGTGGTGCAGGACCACACCCTGCGCATCTCCTGGAAAGCGGATTTGCGCGCGCCGCTGCGCCAGATCTTCAATGGCGCGGCCTACAAATGCATCCTCGACGAGACCGTCGCGATCCATAAACGCGTACTGCGTTCGCGCGTCTTCGTGGCGCTGCACATGCACGCCGGCGACGGCAACGTGCACACCAACCTGCCGGTGAACTCGGACGACTACGCGATGCTGCAGGACGCCCATAAAGCCGTCGAGCGCATCATGAAGCTGGCGCGTTCCTTGGATGGAGTTATCTCTGGCGAACACGGCATCGGCATCACCAAACTCGAATTCCTGACGGACGACGAGATCCAGGACTTCCGCGACTACAAACTGCGCGTCGATCCGGAAGGGCGCTTCAACAAGGGCAAGCTGCTCAATTTGAAAGAGGCCCACGCCGACCTGCGCAACGCCTACACGCCGTCCTTTGGCCTGATGGGCCACGAGTCGCTGATCATGCAGCAGAGCGACATCGGCGAGATCGCCAATTCGATCAAGGACTGCCTGCGCTGCGGGAAGTGCAAGCCGGTCTGCACGACCCACGTGCCGCAGTCGAACATGCTGTATTCGCCGCGCGACAAGATCCTCGCCACCTCCGCGCTGATCGAAGCCTTCCTCTACGAAGAGCAGACCCGCCGCGGCGTCTCGATCCGCCACTGGGAAGAGTTCGAGGACGTATCCGACCACTGCACCGTGTGCCACAAGTGCGTCACGCCATGCCCGGTCAACATCGACTTCGGCGACGTCTCGATGAACATGCGTAACCTGCTGCGCAAGATGGACAAGCGCAGCTTCAAGCCGGCCAACCGCGCGGCCATGTTCTTCCTGAACGCGACCGATCCGACCACCATCAACGCCACGCGCAAGGCGATGGTCGGCGTCGGCTTCAAGGCCCAGCGCCTCGGCAACAGCATCCTCAAGAAATTCGCCAAGGAGCAGACTGCGGCGCCGCCGCCGACCACCGGCAAGCCGCCGGTGCGCGAGCAGGTCATCCACTTCATCAACAAGAAGATGCCGGGGAACCTGCCGAAGAAGACGGCGCGCGCGCTGCTCGACATCGAGGACGACAAGGTCATCCCGATCATCCGCAATCCGAAGGCGACCAACGCCGACAGCGAAGCGGTGTTCTACTTCCCCGGCTGCGGCTCCGAGCGCCTGTTCTCGCAGGTCGGCCTGGCCACGCAGGCGATGCTGTGGGAAGTGGGCGTACAGACCGTGCTGCCGCCGGGTTACCTGTGCTGCGGCTATCCGCAGCGCGGCGCCGGCCAGTACGACAAGGCCGACAAGATGATGACGGATAACCGCGTGCTGTTCCACCGCATGGCGAATACCCTGAACTACCTCGACATCAAGACCGTCCTGGTATCGTGCGGCACCTGCTACGACCAGCTGGCGACCTATGAATTCGAGAAGATCTTCCCGGGCTGCCGCATCATGGACATCCACGAGTACCTGCTCGAAAAGGGCGTCAAGCTCGAAGGCGTCGAGGGCACGCGCTACATGTACCACGACCCTTGCCACACGCCGATGAAGATGCAGGATTCGGTCAAGACCGTGAACGCGCTGGTCTCCACGGTCGACAACGTCAAGATCGAAAAGAACGATCGCTGCTGCGGCGAGTCGGGCACCTTTGCCGTGACGCGTCCGGACATCGCGACGCAAGTCCGCTACCGCAAGGAGAGCGAAGTCGAAAAGGGCGCGGCCAAGCTGCGCGAAGACGGCTTCGAGGGCGAAGTGAAGGTGCTGACCAGCTGCCCGTCCTGCCTGCAGGGCCTGTCGCGCTACAACAATGACGCCGGCACCTCGGCCGACTACATCGTGGTCGAGATCGCGAAGCACCTGTTGGGCGAGAACTGGCTGCCGGACTACGTCGCGCGCGCCAACAACGGCGGCATCGAAAGGGTGCTGGTATGACGAACTGCGAGCTGTGCGCATTGGACGTGCCGACCGTTGTCGCCAACGACAAATTCGCCGTCATCATCGTCGACGATGCGAACTATCCGGGCTTCTGCCGCGTCATCTGGCGCGAGCACGTGCGCGAGATGAGCGATTTAACGCGCGAAGACCGCCTGCTGCTGAACGAAGCCGTGGTCGAAGTCGAGCAGGCGGTGCGCGAAGTGATGGCGCCGCATAAAATCAACGTCGCCAGTCTCGGCAACGTCGTGCCGCACCTGCACTGGCACGTGATCCCGCGCTACACTGACGATGCGCACTTCCCGGCGCCCGTGTGGGCGACCGCCGTGCGTGAAACGGACGCCGCCGTGCTCGATGCGCGGCGCGCCTTGTTGCCGCAGCTGGCCGACGCCATTGCGCGGCGTTTCAACAAAACTTAAAGACCATGCCGATTCCAACCGAACTCACCGTCCACCAGAAGTCCCGCCTGCTCGATATCGCCTTCGACGACGGCCGCGCCTTCTCGATTCCTTTCGAACTGATGCGCGTGTATTCGCCCTCGGCCGAAGTGAAGGGCCACGGACCGGGGCAGGAAGTGCTGCAGGTCGGCAAGCGCGAGGTCGGCATCCGCGGCGTCGAGCCGGTCGGGAATTATGCGGTGAAGCCGCTGTTCACCGATGGGCACGAGAGCGGGATTTTTACGTGGGATTATTTGTACAAGCTCGGTAACGAGCATGAGGCGCTGTGGCAGGACTACATGCAGCGCTTGCAGGCGGCCGGTTTCGAAGGCGACAGCGGGCGCGAGCCGGGCACGGTGTTGCCAGGTGCGCAGCCACGCGGCGGCGTCTGCGGCAGCCATAGTCACTGATTGCGTGGGCTTGTGGCGCTGTGGCGTCCGGCGTTCTTGGTTCGTTTGATCCGCGCGGGCATGCCCGCCCTACGTCACTGAAATATCGTAGGGTGGGCACTCTGTGCCCACGCGGTCGTGCCCATGCACACCCCAACGCCCGCAAATGGCGTCTCGGCTTGCATATGTCGTACCGCGTGGGCACGGAGTGCCCACCCTACGGAAGTCAGCCATAAAAAAACACCCGCGAGGGTGCTTTTTTGTTTGAGCCGCGTCGGCTGCCTGAGCAGCCGCACAAAACAACATCACTGCGGCTGGATGTTGGCAGCCTGTTTGCCCTTCGGGCCCGTGGTGATCTCGAAGCTCACGCGCTGGTTCTCGGACAGGGACTTGAAGCCCGGGGTGTTGATTGCCGAGAAGTGCGCGAACAGGTCCTCACCGCCGCCGTCAGGCGTGATGAAACCAAAACCTTTTGCATCGTTGAACCACTTAACAGTGCCAGTCGTCATTTTAATTCCCCAAAAGTTTATTGTAATGTGCCTTGTTACGGCGTGTCGGGAACCACGGATGACGCCAACGACTGTCTTAACAAAGCGAAATTATTATAGGCACAATTTCGCTTGTGTGAAGCACAATTCGACGTTGATTTTTTACTGTCGAGTTGGGTCAATACGACAAAAGCGTCGCGCTACGCATGAGATCGTTCTTAAGCGCAATGAAAGTTTCTGATTGTTGAGAAAAACATGATATTTGCAGGCGCTCAGGCCTTCGCCGTTGCCTTGGACAGGACAGCGACCAGCGCTTCGATCGCATACGGCTTCGCCAGCACCTGCACGCCCGGCAGGTCGATCTGCTGTTCGGTGTAGCCGGTGGCGAGGATGACCGGCAGGCCGGGATGGCGCTGGCGCAGGAGGCCGGCGAGATCGATGCCGCTGACCTGGCCCGGCATGACGATATCGGAGAACACGACGTCCGGACGCTGCGACGCCGTCTCCAGCAGGCGCAGCGCCGCTTCGCCGTCTTCGGCCACGATCACGTCGAAGCCGCTGTCGCGCAAGGCCCGCGTCACCGCCTCGCGCACGAGGACGTCGTCTTCCACGAACAGGACCGTGCCGCTGCCCTGCGCCGGCGCCGCGCCTTCGTCGATCTGCGGCGCGGCTGCGACTTCATCGCGGGCGCGCGCCAGGTACAGGTCGACGCGCGTGCCGATGCCGGGAATGCTGTCGAGGATGAGGGTGCCGCCGGCCTGGGTGGCGAAGGCGTAGGCCTGCGGCAGGCCCAGGCCCGTGCCCTGGCCCGGCGGTTTCGTCGTGAAGAAGGGATCGAGGGCGCGCGCCATCACGCCTGGAGTCATGCCGCTGCCGCTGTCGACCATGCTGACCAGCACGTAGTCGCCGCGCGCCAGGGTCTCGTGGGTCGAGTCGATCTCGACGTTCTTCGCTTCCAGGCGCAGCAGGCCGCCCTGCGGCATGGCGTCGCGCGCGTTCAGCGCCAGGTTCAGCAGGGCGACGTCGAACTGCAGCGGTTCGATCGTCACCGGCCACACGTCCTTCTCGCAATGCACTTCGACCGCCACGTCGCTGCGCAATGAACCCTTCATCAGCTGGACGGCGTTGCGCAGCTGCTCGCAGATGTCAACGGTTGTCACGCGCGCTTCCTGCAGGCGCCCGAAGGAGCCGAGCTGGCCGGTGAGGGCGGTCGCGCGCGCCACCGTGCGCTGGCAGGTCTGGATCAGGCCTTTGACCTTTTCCTCGCGCGTGGAGAAGGCGGCCAGCTGCAGCGCCGTGGTGAGCGTTTGCAGCAGGTTGTTGTACTCGTGGGCGATGCCGCCGGTGAGGCGCCCCAGCGCCTCCAGCTTCTGGTTCTTCAACAGCGCGCTTTGCGCCCGTTCGGTGGCGGCGATCGCGGCGGCGACGCGCGCCTCCATCTCGGTCTGGCCGTGGCGGATGCGGGTGCTGGCCTCGGCCAGCTGCCGCGCCACGCTGTCGAGTTCGGCCCAGCCGGCCGGCGCGTAGGGCACTTCGGCGCCTTCGCCCAGGGCTTTCGCGCTGTGGCCGAGCGCCTCGATCGGGGCGATGGCGCGGGTGGCGAAGCGGCGCGCCGCGGCCAGGCCGGCAATCAGGAGCAGCGCCATCACGCCGCCGAGCAGGGCGGCCGCGCGCAGGGGCGCGGCGCGCAGTTCGCTGTCCGGGATGCTGAGCAAGATCTTCCAGTCTGCCGCAGGCACGGTGCTGACGAACACCCGCGAATCGACACCGTCGAGAGAAGTCGATTCGAACATCGTCTCGCGCAGAACGGCCAGGCGCGCACGTGTTTGCGGACGGATCGGCTTGCCGACAAACCGCTCCGGCATGCGCGAGCGGGCGACGACGAGCCCGTTGCGGTCGACGATGGTCACCATCCAGCCTTGCGGCAATTGCTGGCGCTCGAGCAGGCGCTGCAGCGCGCTGGCATTCACACCCAGGGACAGCAGATAACGGAGATGTCCCTCCAGCTTGACCGGAACCTGGATCGCGAAATCATGACGCTGGCCCACTTGCGCCATGAACAGGTCCGACACCAGCGTGTGCTCGGCGCCATGGCGCTTCATCAATTCGGGGATGTTCGATGCGCCGCGCCGCGGCAGTTCGGCGCCATAGGGCCGGCGCGTATTGAGGAGCTGGCGGCCGTCGAGATCGAACAGGACCATGACCGATGCCGGCGGCGGCGCCGCGCGGCGTGCATACTCGTAGAACTCCGGCAAATCGCCGCGTTCGAGCGATGGCGCCCTGGCCAGCGCCAGCAGCAGCGTTTCCTTGGTTTCCAGCTCGTTATCGACCAGCAGCGCCATAGCGCGCGCCGTTTCCGTCATGCTGCGGTTCTGCGCCATCTGGGCGTCGCGATAGACGTAAGCGACGGCAAGCGCCGCCGCGATGAACGAGGGAACCAGGATCGACAGCACAAGCAGCAGAAAGCGTGTCCTGGTTCGCATGGAAATAAATATTGCGTGAAGGGAAGTGAAAGGCGGAGGAAGGAATTATACAAGAGTCAACAAAAACGGGCTGCACGGCTGAGCCCATTTCCAGGCGCCGGTCCGCTCCCGCGCTTGCCTCATGCATGTCGCTTGTATAATGCACACAGATCAACCGGCAGAGCACTATGACCAACACCACCCATTTCGGCTACAAGACTGTCTCCGAGGACGACAAGGTCCACGAGGTCGCCAAGGTTTTCCATTCCGTCGCGTCGAAATACGACGTCATGAACGACCTCATGTCCGGCGGCCTGCACCGCATCTGGAAGACCTTCACCATTGCCCAGGCCGGCGTGCGTCCGGGCTTCAAGGTGCTCGACATCGCCGGCGGCACCGGCGACCTGTCGAAGGCTTTTGCGAAGCAGGCGGGGCCGAGCGGGGAAGTCTGGCTCACCGACATCAACGAGTCGATGCTGCGCGTGGGCCGCGACCGTCTATTGAATAAGGGTCTGGTCACCCCCACCTTGCTGTGTGATGCGGAAAAGCTGCCTTTCCCGGACAATTACTTCGACCGGGTCAGCGTGGCCTTTGGCCTGCGCAACATGACGCACAAGGACCAGGCGCTGGCGGAAATGCGCCGCGTGCTGAAACCGGGCGGCAAGCTGCTGGTGCTGGAGTTCTCGAAAGTGGCGGCGCCGCTGCAAAAGCCGTACGACGTGTATTCGTTCTCGGTGCTGCCTTGGCTGGGCCAGCGCATCGCGAACGATGCCGAAAGCTACCGTTACCTGGCCGAGTCGATCCGCATGCACCCGGACCAGGAAACGCTGAAGACGATGATGGAAACCGCAGGACTGGAGCGCGTGCAGTACTTCAACCTGACGGCGGGTGTGGCGGCGCTGCACACCGGTATCAAACTTTAAGGTTTAAAGGGGACGACAATGAAAAAATTCCTGGTCACGATGGTGCTGGCCCTGACCACGACGGCAATGATCAGCGAAGCGATCGCCCGTCCGATGGGCAGCCGCCGTTCGATCGGCCGCCAGTCGCAGACGGTGCGCCAGATGCCTGCCCCGGCACCGGCCCCGATGACGCCGATGAACCGGCAGGCGGCCACCCCGGCCCCGAACGCCCCGGTCGCCGGCGCCGCTGCCGGCGCCGCCGGTGCGCGTGCCGCGACCCAGCAGCGTCCGAGCATGTGGAAGGGCTTGCTGGGCGGCGCGCTGCTCGGCCTTGGCCTCGGCGCCCTGTTCTCGCACCTGGGCATCGGCGGCGCCATGGCCTCGGTGCTGTCGACCCTGCTGATGCTGGCGCTGCTGGCCTTTGCCGTGATGTTCATCGTGCGCATGTTCCGCCGCAAGGATACGCCGGCGAATGCGCAGTTCCGCAATGGCGGCTTCAACCAGCCGATGCCGGCGGGCGGGCCGTCGAGCTTCTCGACCCCGGATATCGGTTCCGGCCTGCAGCAGCCTTATCAGCCGCATCCAGCTTCGGGCGTCTCGCTGAACAAGGCTCCAGCCCAGCACACCCCATGGGGCGTGCCGGCCGACTTCGACACCGACGCTTTCCTGCGCCATGCGAAATCCTCCTTCATCCGCATGCAGGCAGCCTGGGATAAAGGCGACGTCGCCGACCTGCGCGAATTCACGACCCCTGAGGTGTTCGCCGAACTCAAAATGCAGATCGCCGAGCGCGGCGCCAATGCCGACTTCACCGACGTCGTTTCGATCGACGCCCAGCTGCTCGGCATCGAAACCGGTCCGGCCGACTACCTGGCCAGCGTCCAGTTCAACGGCATGATCCGTACGGCGCCGAATGCGCCGGCCGAGCCTTTCGCCGAAGTCTGGAACATGGAAAAGCCATTGTCCGGCAACACCGGATGGGTCTTGGCGGGTATCCAGCAGCTGGCGTAATGTTTTTCTGAAAACTTCCTGTGCGGCCGGGTTTGTGCCCGGCAAACTGGTAAGATCGAAACCGCCCGCGTGACAACGGGCGGTTTTGTTTTTTAGCGACCCTATTTATGTTCCCGAGCTCTTTCATTTTGTCGCCGCAGCATGCGCTGAGCGCTTCCGCCGTCGCCACGATCAACCACTTGCTGGTCGACGAGTCCTGGGCGCGCGCGTCCCTGCAGCGCCATACCGGCAAGATCGCCGTGATCGATACCGGCCACCTGGCACTGCGCCTGCGCGTGGCCGCGGACGGCCTGCTCGAAGCTGGGCTGCCGGATGCGGTGCCGAACGTCACCATCCACGTGAAACTGTCGGACCTGCCGCTGATCGCCCAGAACCGCGAGCGCGCCTTTTCCTACGTGCGCATCGAAGGCGACGCCGAATTCGCGAATACCATTTCCCAGCTCAGCCGCGGCTTGCGTTGGGAGCCCGAGCACGACCTGGAACGCCTGTTCGGTCCGATCGGCGCCCAGCGCCTGGCCGGCGGCGCCCGCAGCGCCTTTGCCAATGCGAATGCCGCCGGACGCCGCCTGGCCGAAAACCTGGCCGAGTTCCTGGTCGAGGAGCGCCCGGTGCTGGTGCGCCCGAGCGACGTCGATGCTTTCGGCGCCGACGTGGTGCGCCTGCGCGACGACATCGAGCGCACGGCCAAGCGCATCGCGCGCCTGGAACAATTGATGAAGCAGCCGCCGGTTCCAGTCGCGCCGACGGCGCCGGTGCTCGCCGGCACCGCCATTCCGACAACCCGCCCGAGCGGGGACCACACCCTGGATAGCTGATGATATTGAAATTCCTGCGCCTGCTTAAAATCTTCACGGTCGCAACCAAGTACGGCCTCGATGAAATCGCAATGTCCGGCCTGGGCGTACCGCGTACCGCCCGCATCATCAACGGCATGTTTTTCTGGCGCAGGATCACCAGCCCGCGCGCGGTCCGCCTGCGCCTGGCGCTTGAGGAGCTAGGCCCCATCTTCATCAAGTTCGGCCAGGTGCTGTCCACACGGCGCGACCTGATGCCGCCCGACATCGCCGACGAACTGTCCCTGCTGCAGGACCGCGTTCCGCCTTTCGATTCGAACCTCGCCATTGCCCAGATCACGGCCGCGCTCGGCGCCCATCCTGATCAATTGTTCGCCAGCTTCGATCCGGTGCCGGTGGCCTCGGCCTCGATTGCCCAGGTCCACTTCGCGACCCTGAAAAACGGCAAGCAGGTGGCGATCAAGGTGCTGCGCCCTGGCATGAAGAAGACCATCGACGAGGACATCGCCCTGATGTACATGGCGACCGGCCTGATCGAGCGCGTCTGGGCCGAAAGCCGGCGCCTGAAACCGCGCGAAGTCGTGGCCGAGTTCGACAAGTACTTGCACGACGAACTCGACCTGATGCGTGAAGCGGCAAATGCCGCCCAGCTGCGCCGCAATTTCGCGGATTCGGAATTGTTGATGGTGCCGGAAATGTACTGGGACTATTGCACCAGCAGCGTGATCGTCATGGAGCGCATGAACGGCATTCCGGTCTCGCAGATCGACCGCCTGGCGGCCGAAGGCGTGGACCTCAAAAAGCTGTCCAGCGACGGCGTCGAAATTTTCTTTACTCAAGTTTTCCGCGACGGCTTTTTCCACGCCGATATGCACCCGGGTAACATCCTGGTATCGATCGAGCCGGAGACCTTTGGCCGCTACATTGCGCTCGACTTCGGCATCGTCGGCACCCTGAACGACTTCGACAAGGATTACCTGTCGCAGAATTTCCTTGCCTTCTTCCGGCGCGACTATAAACGCGTGGCCGAAGCCCACATCGAATCGGGCTGGGCGCCGCGCACTACCCGCGTCGACGAACTGGAAGCGGCCGTGCGCGCCTGCTGCGAGCCGATCTTCGACCGGCCTCTGAAAGATATTTCCTTCGGCCAGATCCTGCTGCGCCTGTTCCAGACCTCGCGCCGCTTCAATGTCGAAGTGCAGCCGCAACTGGTGCTGCTGCAGAAGACCCTCTTAAATATCGAGGGCCTGGGACGCCAGCTGGACCCGGACCTGGACTTGTGGAAGACGGCGAAGCCGTATCTGGAGCGCTGGATGGCCGAGCAGGTCGGCTGGCGCGGTTTTGTCGAGAAACTCAAGGACGAGGCGCCACGCTACGCCCACATCTTCCCGCAACTGCCGCGCCTGGTGCACCGCGCCCTCGAGCACCAGGCCCAGCCGCATGCGGCCACGCACGACCTGCTGACGATGCTGGTGCTGGAGCAGCGCCGCACCAATCGCCTGATCGGTTTCGTCGCCTGGCTGGCCGGCGGCATCGCCTCGGGCATCATCTTCGCTGCCCTGTTTGCGCGCTATGGCCAACACCTCTGACATTCCCAGCTTCAAAAGCCGCGATCCGCTCAGCCCGGAATTCTGGGACGAGCGCTTCGAGCGCGATTTCACGCCCTGGGACCTGGGCGGCGTACCGCAAGCCCTGCGTACGTTTGTCGAACGCAACCCGGCGCCGCGCACGGCCCTGATTCCTGGTTGCGGCAACGGTTACGAACTAACTTTCCTGTCTGAAGCTGGGTGGAACGCGACTGCGATCGATTTTTCACCGGCCGCCGTGCAGCGTGCACGCCGCTTGGTGGGGCAATGGGCGGAGCGCGTAGAGGAGGCCGATTTCTTCGCCTGGCAGCCGCAGCAGCCGCTCGAGCTCATCTACGAACGCGCCTTCCTCTGTGCGTTGCCGTCGACGATGCGTCCGCAAGTCGCGGCGCGCTATGCGGAGCTGTTGCCTGCGGACGGTTTGCTGGCCGGGTTCTTTTTCTTCGGCAGTGCGCCGAAAGGGCCGCCATTCGCGATCCCGCGTTCCGAACTGGAAGCGCTGCTGGCGCCGCATTTCGAGCTGGTCGAGGAAGGGGAGGTGGTCGACTCGCTGCCGGTCTTCGGCGGGCAGGAGCGCTGGATGGTGTGGCGCCGTCGCTGAGATAAAAAAAAGCCCGCTTGAGCGGGCTTTTAACTGCAGCATTCTTGTACGGCCATGCGGCGATCAGGGATCGCGCTAACTTCTGTTTCTTAGACCTAGTCCCACCGGCCGAAGCCTGGCGGCAGCTTGCGCTGTCGAAGATGCTATTTAAACAGCTGAGTTGATTTTCGGCAAATGAATCGGCCGAAAGACGCCTTCGGATGGTGATTAAAAACAACACTTCGCACAACTGCTGCTTTCCTGGGCAGTGCCGGGCGGCTCCAGCAAGGCCATCAATCGGCCAGAGCCCGCTAAAAGCTTTATAATTCAGGGTTTTGAAGATTTTTGCGGAGTATCAGATGCCGATCTACGCCTACCGCTGCGATGAATGCGGTTTTTCCAAAGATGTGCTGCAAAAAATTTCCGATCCGGTCCTGACGACCTGCCTGTCCTGCGGCAAAGACGCGTTCAAAAAGCAGGTGACGGCGGCCGGTTTCCAGCTCAAGGGCACCGGCTGGTATGTGACCGACTTCCGTGGCGGCAGCGCCCCGGCCACCGGCACCGCTCCCGGCACGACGGCTGCAGCAGCCCCGGCTGCGGCGAGCAGCGAGAGCACGACGGCCGCCAGCCCGGCGCCGGCGGCTCCGGCCAAGAGCGACACGAGCGCGTCCTGACGCGACACTGCGGCCTGCGGGCCGCAGCAATAAGAACAATGAGAATCTGATGCGCAAATATTTCCTGACTGGCTTGCTGATCCTGGTGCCGCTGGCGATTACCGCCTGGGTGCTGAGCATGATCATCGGCACCCTCGACCAGTCGCTGCTGTTCGTGCCTGCGCGCTGGCAGCCGCGGGCCCTGTTCGGTTTCGACATTCCCGGCATCGGCGCGATCCTGACGCTGGCCATCGTCTTCCTGACCGGCCTGCTGACGAACAACCTGGTGGGCAAGTACATCGTGCGCATCGGCGAGCGTCTGCTCAAGCGTATCCCGGTCGTCAGCTCGCTCTACGGCAGCGTGAAGCAGGTGTCCGACACCCTGTTCTCGTCGTCCGGCAACGCCTTCCGCCAGGCCGTGCTGATTCCGTATCCGCATGCGGATTCCTATACCATCGCTTTCCTCACCGGCGTGCCGGGAGGCGATGTGAAGAACCACCTGGTCGGCGAGTACGTCAGCGTCTACGTGCCGACCACGCCGAACCCGACCTCGGGCTTTTTCCTGATGATGGAGCGCAGCAAGGTCGTCGAGCTGGACATGACGGTCGATGCGGCGCTGAAATACATCGTCTCCATGGGCGTCGTCGCTCCTGAATAAGCCTCCCGAGCGGACTACAATAGCAAGAATATGACCCGCCGCTGGCGGGGCAATCGATACACCAACCTGGAATAGAGAAAATATGTCCTCCATGCGTACCAACTACTGCGGCCTCGTCACCGAAGAACTGCTGGGCCAAACCGTCAGCCTGTGCGGCTGGGTGCATCGCCGTCGCGACCACGGTGGCGTCATCTTCATCGACCTGCGCGACCGCGAAGGCCTGGTGCAGGTCGTCTGCCACCCGGACAACGCCGAGGTCTTCAAGGCCGCCGAGCACGTGCGTAACGAGTACTGCCTGCGCATCACCGGCACCGTCGCCAACCGCCTGGAAGGCACGGCCAACGCCAACCTGAAGTCGGGCAAGATCGAGATCAACGCCGCCACCGTCGAAGTGCTGAACGCATCGGTGCCGGTGCCTTTCCAGCTGGACGACGACAACCTGTCGGAAACCACCCGCCTGACGCACCGCGTGCTCGACCTGCGCCGCGACCAGATGCAGCACAACCTGCGCCTGCGTTATAAAGTGTCGATGGAAGTGCGTAAATACCTCGACAACCTGGGCTTCATCGACATCGAAACCCCGATGCTGGGCAAGTCGACCCCGGAAGGCGCACGCGACTACCTGGTCCCGTCGCGCGTGAACCCGGGCACCTTCTTCGCGCTGCCGCAGTCGCCGCAGCTGTTCAAGCAGCTGCTGATGGTCGCCAACTTCGACCGCTACTACCAGATCACCAAGTGCTTCCGCGACGAAGACCTGCGCGCCGACCGCCAGCCGGAATTCACGCAAATCGACTGCGAAACCTCCTTCCTGACCGAACAGGAAATCCGTGACCTGTTCGAAGACATGATGCGCGTCGTCTTCAAGAACGCCGCCGGCATCGACCTGCCGAACCCGTTCCCGGTGATGGACTTCGCGACCGCCATGGGCTCCTACGGCTCGGACAAGCCGGACATGCGCGTGAAGCTGCAGTTCACCGAACTGACCGAACTGATGAAGACCGTCGAATTCAAGGTCTTCAACAGCGCCGCCAACATGACCGGCGGCCGTGTGGTCGGCCTGCGCGTGCCGCAGGGCGGTTCGATGCCGCGTTCGGAAATCGACGCGTACACGCAGTTCGTCGCCATCTACGGCGCCAAGGGCCTGGCCTACATCAAGGTCAACGAAAAAGCGAAGGGCCGTGAAGGCCTGCAGTCGCCGATCGTCAAGAATCTGTCGGACGAAGTCCTGGCACAAGTGCTGGAACTGACCGGCGCCCAGGACGGCGACCTGATCTTCTTCGGCGCCGACAAAGCCAAGGTCGTCAACGACGCCATCGGCGCGCTGCGCGTAAAAATCGGCCACTCGGAATTCGGCAAGAAGGCCGGCCTGTTCGACGACGTCTGGTCGCCGCTGTGGGTGATCGACTTCCCGATGTTCGAGTACGACGACGAAGCGAACCGCTGGAGCGCTACCCACCACCCGTTCACGGCCCCGAAAGACGGCCACGAAGACATGCTGGAAACGGATCCGGGCGCGTGCATCGCCAAGGCCTACGACATGGTCCTGAACGGCTGGGAACTGGGCGGCGGCTCGATCCGTATCCACCGCGAAGAAGTGCAGAGCAAAGTGTTCCGCGCGCTGAAGATCGACGCCGAAGAAGCGCAGCTGAAGTTCGGCTTCCTGCTCGACGCCCTGCAATACGGCGCGCCGCCGCACGGTGGCCTGGCCTTCGGCCTGGATCGCCTGATCACGCTGATGACCGGCTCGACCTCGATCCGCGACGTGATCGCCTTCCCGAAAACCCAGCGCGCGCAGGATCTGCTGACCAACGCGCCGTCGGAAGTCGACGAGAAGCAACTGCGCGAGCTGCACATCCGCCTGCGCAACGAGCCAAAGGTAGGCTAATCGCGCTCGGCCGTATGGCTGGGTAGAATAGGGGCCGCAGCGTCATCGACGCTGCGGCCCTTTTATTTTGTTTTTCGGAGTAGCCCCGCGTGCACAAGATTCCTGAATCGGTCCTGGTCGTAATCCATACGGTGGAGATGGAGGTGCTGCTGATCGAGCGCGCCGACCGGCCGGGGTTCTGGCAATCGGTGACGGGTTCGCTCGATGCGCTGGATGAACCCTTGCTGGAAACGGCGACGCGCGAGCTGTTCGAGGAGACGGGGATTGTTGCGGACGGCGATACAATCCGCCTTCTGGACTGGGGATTGTCAAATATTTACGAGATCTATCCGACCTGGCGCCACCGCTATGCGCCGGGCGTGACCCACAATACCGAGCACGTGTTTTCGGTATGCGTGCCGCGCGATATTCCGATCACCTTGAGTCCGCGCGAGCATGTGCGGTACGCGTGGCTGCCGCTGCTCGAAGCGGCGGATCGCTGCTTTTCGTCGTCGAATGCGGAGGCGATCCTGCAGCTGCCGCGGCATTTTTCTCAGTAAAGCGTTTCGCGCTGGCGCTTTGGTAAAGCGCTGTCATAGGCCGGGCCATCGATGCCGCCTGCCGTCAGCGCGGCCAGCATCGCGCCTGGCGTAGGAACGCTCGAGGTATCGGCTTCCTCGCGCCATAGACCGGAGCGCAGGATCGAACGTGCGCACTGGAAAAATACCTTCTCGACCGCGATGCGCAGGACGCAGATGGGCCGCTTGCCGTCGACAGCGAAGGAGTCCAGCAAGTCCGGCGCGACGCATATCTCCGCGCGGCCACGCACGCGCATCGTTTCGCCGATGCCGGGAATCAGGAACAGCAAGCCGACGCGCGGATCGGCAATGACGTTGCGCAGGCTGTCGATCCGGTTGTTGCCGCGCCGCTCGGGGAGCAGCAGGGTGTGCTCATCCACAATCCGCACCAGGGCCCCGGCGTCGCCACGCGGCGATATGTCCACGCCATGCGGGCCGCTGGTGGCCAGCAGGGCAAAGCGCGCGTTTTCGATCCAGCGCGCGTACAGCGGATGCAGGCGGTCGGTCTCCTTGGCGATCGAGGGCGCTGCGACGGGGCCGAACAGGGCTTCGAGGGAGCTGAGGTCGGTGATGAGATGGTCGGACATGGTGCGCTGGTCGGATGGTGGGAATCGAATTGGCGCGCTTAGCCCAGCCTGCCGCCGATCTTTTCGCTGATCGTCTGCGCGACCCGCCGCACCACCGGGATCAGGGCGCGCAGCTGCGCTTCGTCGGTGTAGTCGGTGGTGCCCGTGACGCTGATGGCGGCGACGGTCTGGCCGCTGACGTCGCGGATCGGCACGGCGACGCAGCAGATGCTCGGCGCGTCTTCCTCGAGGTCGAAGGTGTAGCCGCCGGCGGCATAGCTGCGCATGGCGGCGAGCCAGGTGTCGAGCGGGACGCGCACGTTGCCGCGCTCTGCATCGTAGGCGTAGCGGGCCCGCCACTTGTCCTCGTCCTCGTCGAGGATCAGGGCCTTGCCGACGCCGGTCGAGCAGACCGGTTTGCGTCCGCCGATGCGCGAATTGACGCTGATCGGGCGCTGCCCGCCGATCTTGTCGAGGTAGATGATCTCGTCGCCGTCGAGCTGGGCGAGGTGGATGGTGTCCTTGGTCTGCTCGGCCAATTGCTCCATGCCGGCGCGCGCGCTGCGGGTGACGTCGGAATCGCGGTAGGCGGCAAAGCCGAGTTCGAGCAGGCGCGGGCCGAGGCGGTAGCCGCGGCGCGGCTCGAACTGCAGGTAGCGCGCCTGCACCAGGGCCGAGGCCAACCGGTGCGTGGTGCTGAAGGCCAGGCCGGTGCGGTCGGCGATGTCCTGTACGGTCAGGGCGCCGGCGGCGACGGCGTCGACCACGTCGAGGCCGCGGAACAGCGTCTGGCTGGCGGGAGTGCGGGTGGAGTCGGTGCTGTTCGTCATGTCTTCAAGTATACCGCCGCCGCGACGTGCGGCGGCGGAAAACCTGGCGCTCCTCAGTCGTCGAGCGACTGGCCGCTGCGGTCCTGGGTCCGGCTAACGGCCACCAGCGAGATCACGCCGCAGCCGATGATGAACAGGCCGACCGGCAGGTAGCTGCCGCCGTAATAGGCCATCAGCGCGGTGGCGATCAGCGGCATCGGGCCGCCGACGATGGCCGCGCCGACCTGGTAGCCGAGCGAGACGCCGGTGTAGCGCACGTCGGGCGGGAAGCTCTCGGCGAAGAAAGTGCCGAGCACCGAGCCGTAGGTCGGCCAGATCACCGAGAAGCCGATGACGACCGCCACGCAAGCGAGCCATGCCGAGCCCTGGTTCATCAGCCAGAAGAAGGGCAGCACATAGGCCATCGCCGCCACGGTGCCGAACATGAACAGCTTCTTGCGGCCGATGCGGTCCGACAGTGCGCCGTACAGGAGCATCATCGGCGAACCGAGGACGGCGGCGAGCAGCACCATGTTCAGGGCGTCGACGCGGGCGAAGTTCAGCTGCACCAGGTAGGACACGGCATAGGTGGCGAACAGGAAGAAGGTCGAGGTCTCGACGAACTTGGCGCCGATCACGACCAGCACCGCGCGCCAGTGTTTGGTCATCGTCTCGACCAGCGGCATCTTCTTCTCGGTACGCGTGGACAGCACCTTGCGGAAGGACGGGGTCTCGTCGACGTTATTGCGGATCCACATGCCGATCAGCACCAGCACGATCGACAGCACGAAGGGAATGCGCCAGCCCCAGGACAGGAAGGCTTCCTCCGACATGCCCGAGCTCAGGCTCGAGGTGACCAGGTTGCCCAGCGCCAGGCCGATCAGCGCGCCGATCTGCGGCACGGCGCCGTAGAAGCCGCGGCGCCTGGCCGGCGAGTATTCGACCGCCAGCAGCAGCCCGCCGCCCCATTCGCCGCCCAGCGCCAGGCCCTGCAGCAGGCGCAGCAGCGTCAGGATCACGGGCGCCCACAGGCCGATGGCGGCATAGGTCGGGGTCAGGCCGATCAGGACGGTCGACACGCCCATGATCCCGAGCGTCATGGCCAGCGTCTTCTTGCGGCCGATGCGGTCGCCTATGTGGCTGAACACGATGCCGCCCAGCGGGCGGATCAGGAAGGCCAGCGCGAACGAGGCCAGCGCCAGCAGCTGGCTGGTGACGGCGTCGCCCGACGGGAAGAACAGCTTGCCGAACACCGTGGCCGACATGGTCCCGTACAGGAAGTAGTCGTACCACTCGATGGTGCTGCCGACCGCGCTGCCCATCAGGGCGCGGCGCCGGTCGCTTTGCGGGATCAGGGTCTCCTTGGATGCCGCCATGCCCTGGCCGGGGCTTGCGATGGTCTGGTTCATTGTTTGTCTCCTCGTTTGAATGGGGTCGCGCTGCTTTATTGTTTGTTGAGCAGGTCCAGGGCGACGTCGACGATCATGTCTTCCTGGCCGCCGACCATGCGGCGCTTGCCCAGTTCCACCAGGATGTCGACGGTCTTGACGCCGTATTTTTTCGCGGCGACTTCGGAGTGGCGCAGGAAGCTCGAATACACGCCGGCATAGCCCAGCGCCAAGGTTTCGCGGTCGACCCGTACCGGGCGGTCCTGCAGCGGGCGCACCAGTTCGTCGGCGGCGTCCATCAGCGCATACAGGTCGGTGCCGTGGTCCCAACCGAGGCGGTCGGCCGCGGCGATGAAGACTTCCAGCGGCGCGTTGCCCGCACCCGCGCCCATGCCGGCCAGGCTGGCGTCGATGCGGTCGCAGCCTTCCTCGACGGCGACGATGGAGTTGGCCACACCCAGCGACAGGTTGTGGTGGGCGTGCATGCCGGTGGTGGTGGCCGGGGCGAGCACCGCCTTCAGGGCGCGGAAGCGCGCGCGCACGTCGTCCATGCCGAGCGCGCCGCCCGAGTCGACCACATAGATCGTCGTCGCGCCATAGCTTTCCATCTTCTTCGCCTCGAGTGCCAGGTTTTCCGGCGTCGTCATGTGGCTCATCATCAGGAAGCCGACCGTGTCCATGCCCAGCTCGCGGGCGCGCTCGATGTGCTGGCGCGAGACATCGGCCTCGGTACAGTGCGTCGCCACGCGCACGATGCGCGCGCCGGCTTTATAGGCGTTGTCGAGGTCGTGGATGGTGCCGATGCCGGGCAGCAGCAGGGTGGCGATCTGCGCATGCGAGATCTCGCCGGCCACCGCCTCGATCCATTCGAGGTCGGTATGGGCGCCGAAGCCGTAGTTGAAGCTGGAACCCTGCAGGCCGTCGCCATGGGCTACTTCGATCGAATCGACGCGGGCCTTGTCGAGCGCGCGGGCGATGTCCTTGACGTTCTGGATCGAGTACTGGTGGCGGATTGCGTGGCTGCCGTCACGCAGGGTCACGTCGGAAATGTAGAGCTTCTTGCCGGGGATATAGGGCATGGGGTGTCTCCTCAAGGGGTCAGGATGGCCTGGGCCATGCGCTCGGCGGTGGCGAGGGCGGCGGAGGTCATGATGTCGAGATTGCCGGCGTAGGCGGGCAGATAGTGGGCGGCGCCTTCGACCTCCAGGAACACCGAGGTCTTCAGGCCGCTGAATTTACCCAGGCCGGGAATGTTCAGCGGAGCGTCGGCCGGAATCTCGTCGAACTGCACCTTCTGCTTGAGGCGGTAGCCGGGCACGTAGCGCTGCACTGCTGCGGCCATTTCCTCGACCGAGGCCGCGATTTCGACCTGGCTGGCGGCGGCGCTCAGCACATACACGGTATCGCGCATCATCAGCGGCGGCTCGGCGGGATTGAGGACGATGATGGCCTTGCCCTTGGCGGCCCCGCCGATCACCTCGATCGCCTTGGAGGTCGTCTCGGTGAACTCGTCGATGTTGGCGCGCGTGCCGGGACCGGCCGATTTACTGGAAATCGACGCGACGATCTCGGCGTAGTGGACTTTCGCCACGCGCGAGACCGCCGCGACCATCGGGATCGTCGCCTGGCCGCCGCAAGTGACCATGTTGACGTTCAGAGCGTCGAGGCATTTGTCCAGGTTCCCCACCGGGACGCAGTAGGGACCGATCGCAGCCGGCGTCAGGTCGATCATGCGGATGCCCGGCTTCACTTCGCGCAGGCGGGCATCGTTCTTGACGTGAGCGCCGGCGCTGGTGGCGTCGAACACGACGTCGATCTGGTCGAAGTTCGGCAGTTTGATCAAGCCTTCCACGCCTTCGTGCGTGACCGGCACGCCCATGCGCGTGGCACGCGCCAGGCCGTCGGAAGCGGGGTCGATGCCGACCATGGCGCCCATTTCCAGATATTTGCCATTGCGCAGGATCTTGATCATCAAGTCCGTGCCGATGTTGCCGGATCCAATGATCGCGGCCTTGAGTTTCCTTGTTACCAATTGATCCTCCTTGGCGGGCAGGTCGCTGCCGGCCTTCGTGTGTTTGTGGGGCGCTGCGTGGGGGACCGCCGCATATAAGGAAGTGTGATTAAAATCGTTCGTTTCCGATCCGGCTTGGAGTAGTCTGATCAAATGGACAACTACGACACGGAGCAGGCCGGCTCCAGCCCCTGGCACCTCGGCCCCATCATCGACGCGCTGCGCACCTCGCGCGAATCGACCCACAACATCCGCCATCAGGGACGCGTACGCGAGCTGCCGTCGCGCACGGTGCTGCGCCAGGTAATCGAAGGCGTGTCGGCGGCGCTGTTCCCGACGCATTACGGGCGGCCGGACCTGAACGACGAGAGCATCGATTACTTCGTCGGCGACACCCTGAACGTCGCGCTCGACCGCCTGGTCGAGCAGGTGCGTCGTGCGCTGCGCTTCAATACGGAGCTGGAGAACGCGGGCGAAGCGGAACTGGCCGAGCGGGCGCGGGCGATTACGCGCAGCTTCGCGAGCAGCCTGCCGGAGATCCGCGCGCTGCTGGTGTCCGACGTGCAGGCGGCATTGGCCGGCGACCCGGCGGCCAGTTCGGTGGCCGAGATCATGCTGTGCTATCCGGGCACGATCGCCGTGCTGTACCACCGTCTCGCGCATTGCCTGCACCGCCTCGGCACGCCGTTTTTGGCGCGCCTGGCCGCCGACATCGCGCACACGCTGACCGGGATCGACATCCACCCGGCCGCGCAGATCGGCGCCAGCTTCTTCATCGACCACGGCACCGGCGTCGTCATCGGAGAGACGGCGATCATCGGCAAGCACGTGCGCCTGTACCAGGCCGTCACCCTGGGGGCGCGCCGCTTCCCGACGGACGACAGCGGGGCCCTGGTGAAAGGCGCACCGCGGCATCCGATCGTCGAGGACGATGTCGTCATCTATGCCGGGGCCACCATCCTCGGGCGGATCACGGTCGGTGCTGGGTCCACCATCGGCGGCAATGTCTGGCTGACGCAAAGCGTGGCGCCGGGCAGTAACGTGACCCAGGCACAAATGCGTAATACTTGAGCATCAGCGACGGGCCGTCCCGTATCTGTCTCGGTATTGTTGAGGCGCCGCAGCGAGCAATCGCTGCGGCGCTTTGCTTTTTATCAAGAAGACAGTCGGGCGCGATCTCAACTTTGCAATCGATATGCCGAAGTATTTACAAGTCAAGCGTTTTTTGTTTGTAGGCGAAAATACAACACATACCTTCTCCTTGTCCTACAAAACAGCGGCATTGACACGGACAAAATTTTGCTTTGTTGAAAATAATGCATTCGATTGTTACCGAAAGTAATTAATGTTGTATCGAAAGTTCGTCGGACAAGTGTAAAACCTCGGCGAATATGCATACAAATTGATACAAATATGTCGCCTGCCTAAATAAATTATCTACGGAAACGTTTCTTGTTACACATTGAAACAAGTTCAGCAAGCAAAAATGGCTGAAGGAAATTCGCTATGTTAGGTAGCGCACAATAGAATCTGCGTTTGACAATCAGAAACCAGTCCCCTATTGTCAGCAATTCGCGTGACGCGAAGTTGTGAACTGCAACACGTCCAACCAACGGATTCTGGGAGAAGAAAGAGATGAACCAATTCGAACTGAAGCACGAGGAAAAAGTGAAGGCAGTGAGCGTGGACGATGATTGCTTCTACATCGACCTGCAATGCGGACTGCGCCTGAGCGGCCCGCGCCTGGTTTCCATTCCACTGTCGGAAGCCGAACACCTGGCGGCGCCGCGCAATGCCGCATTGCGCCAGAACTGGGAAGCAGCACCAGCGTTCGAATGAACTGCGTGCGGGGTAGCGGCTCCCAGAGGCCGCGCCCCGTGGCGCACGATTGGCAATGTTATAAAAATGAACACGGGCTGATGGGGTTAGAATGTTCCCATGAAGATTCGTGTCGCAACCTACAATATCCATAAGGGTGTCTCCTCGTTGCGCAGTACCCCCCGGGTGCTGGCGCTGAAGAAGGCGATCTCCGAATTTCACGCCGATATCGTCTTCCTGCAGGAAGTGCAGGGGCGGCACGACCGCCACCATGCGCGCTACGGCCAGCACAAACGCGAAACCCGCATCTGGCCGGAAACCGCCCAATACGAATACTTTGCCGGCGACTCGCATCATTCCGCGTATGGCATGAATGCGGTCTACGACCACGGGCACCACGGCAATGCCCTGCTCAGCAGTTTTCGGATCGAAAACTCGCATAACCACGACGTCTCCGACCACGCCTACGAACAGCGCGGCATCCTGCACTGCGTGCTGGAAACCCCGGCCGGCAAGGTGCACTGCTATGTCGTGCACCTGGGCCTGTTCGAAGGCGGGCGCGGCCGCCAGACCGAGCAATTGATCGAAGCGGTGAACAAGTCGGCGCCGCACGGCGAGCCGGTCATCATCGCCGGCGACTTCAACGACTGGCGCAATACCCTCAGCGACCGCCTGCGCAATGCGCTCGGCGTGGTCGAGGTGTTCGACGAGCTGGGGCCGAAATCGGCCCTGGGCGACATGGTGCGCAGCTGGGCCGGCCGCCAGCCGCGACTCGCGCCGGCGCGCACCTTCCCGGCCGCGCTGCCCTGGTTCCGCCTCGACCGCATCTACGTGCGTGGCTTCAAGGTCGACAATGCCCAGGTCATGGCCGGCCCGATCTGGGCCAAGCTGTCCGACCACGCGCCGATCGTCGCCGAATTGCAGCTGGCCTGACGCGATGCGCAGCGTTAGCTATGTAGCGAACAACGACATCACGCTGCTGGAAACCGGACAACAGCTGTTCCCGGCGATGATTGCGGCCATCGACGCCGCCGCCCACGACATCCTGTTCGAAACCTATATCTTCGCCGAGGACGAGGTCGCGCGCGGCATCGAAGCGGCCCTGATCCGCGCCGCCGGCCGCGGCGTCAAGGTACGCGTGCTGGTCGACTGGTTCGGCACCGGCCACCGCGCCTGCTGCCGCCGCGCCGAGGCGTTCGCGCAAGCCGGCGTGCATTACCGCGTCTTCAATCCCTGGTTCAAGCGCGGGATCGCCCGCACCCATCGCAAGATCACGGTGGTCGATGGCGAGATTGCCTTTATCGGCGGCATCAACATCAATGACGACATGCTGTGCGATTACGAGCCGCACCGGCCGCTGCCGGCCCCGCGCTGGGACTTTGCGGTGCAGGTGCGCGGCCCGCTGGTGGCACAGATCCACTTCGAGGCCCAGGCGCAATGGATGCGCGCCGGACGCCTCGACCTGTTCAGCCGCATCGGCCTGTTCCGCGAAACGCGGCGCACGCCGCCGACCGAGGGCGCGCGTCCGATGCGCGCCGCCTTTGTCGTGCGCGACAACCTGAGAAATCGCCGCACCATCCAGCGCGCCTACCTGCAGGCCATCGGCCAGGCCAGGAAAAGCGTGCTGCTGGCCAACCCGTATTTCGCGCCGGGCCGCAAGTTCCGCGAGGCGCTGGCCAGGGCCGCGCGGCGCGGGGTGAAAGTCACGCTCCTGATCGGCGTGGGCGAGTTCAAGATGCAGGATGCGGTGGCGCGCTCCTTCTATCCCAAACTGCTGGCGCACGGCATCCACGTGGTCGAATACCGCAAGACGCAATTGCACGCCAAGATCGCCGTGGTCGACGACGATTGGTCTACCGTAGGCTCGAGTAATTGCGACGGCCTGTCCCTGTTCGTGAACCAGGAAGCGAACATTGTCGTGAAGAACGCCGCCTTTGCCCGTGCCGTCCGTGCCCACATCGAGCGCGGCATTGCCGACGGCGAAGTCGTGCACATGGCGGATTTCGAGGGCATCGGTTGGGTGCGCCGCGTGCGCTATGAAATGGCTTACCTTCTCTATAAACTGACCATGAGAATTTTCGCCATAGGTTACGCGTAAGGAAGGGTTTTATGGACAAGGACGACGGACACGTACGGATCGACAAATGGCTGTGGGCGGCGCGTTTCTTCAAGACGCGCTCGCTGGCGGCGGATGCGGTCGAGCGCGGAAGGGTGCGCATCGGTGGGGAGCCGGTCAAGCCAGCCCGCAACGTCAAGGTCAACGACAAACTGGTCATCGATAATGGTTCCGATCGCTGGGAAGTGATCGTTGCCGCCATCTCGGACAAGCGTGGCCCGGCACCGGTGGCGCGCGAGCTCTACTTCGAAACCGAGGAGAGCATCGCCAAGCGTGAGAACGACAAGACGGCGCGCCGGCTGTTCCCGGAGCCGAGCCTGGATATCAAGGGGCGGCCGACCAAGCGGGATCGGCGGGCGATCGAGAAGGCAGGCGGGTAGGGGTGGTCGGGGCCAATGGCCTCGACTGGCGGTTGATCACGGGTAGGGTGGGCGCCCCGTGCCCACCAGGACGCGGCGGCAGCGCCCACAAGCCAACACAGTTCACCGAGTGGTGGGCGTGGTTTTATAGGGTGGGCGGGTTTTCCCGTCCACGCGTTCAACAATCATAAGCACAGCCGCATAGAGTAGAACCGCGCCTCTAAGTTCCCGTTTGACATTCACAGCGCGATAGATAATAGTACGAGCGTTCGGATTTTTCGATTCACGCAGGGGAAACCTATCAACACTTCAGCAAAATTCATGCGCAAGGGCGAGCAGACGCGGGCGGCGATTCTCGACGTCGCGCTCGAGCTCGCCAGCCGTAACGGCCTCGAGGGCCTGACCATCGGCTTGCTGGCCGACCGCATGAACATGAGCAAGTCGGGCGTGTTTGCCCACTTCGGTTCGCGCGAAGACTTGCAGATGGAAGTGCTCAAGCTCTATCACCATCGTTTCGAGCAAGAAGTGTTTTTCCCGAGCGTCAAGGAGCCACGCGGCCTGCCGCGCCTGGAATCCATGTTCGCGCGCTGGCTCAAGCGGGTATCGGTCGAAATCGCATCGGGCTGCATTTATATCAGCGGCGCGGTGGAGTACGATGACCGGCCAGGCCCGATCCGGGACGCGCTGGTGGCGATGGTGCGTGCCTGGCAGGGCGCACTGCTGCGTGCCGTACAGCAAAGCGTCGACTGCGGCGACCTGCAGACAGGCGCCGACCCGCAACAGCTGGTGTACGAGATGTACGGGCTGATCCTGGCCCTGCACCATGACGCACGTTTCCTGCGGATCCCCGGCGCCGTCGACCGCGCCAACCGCGGCTTCGCGCGGCTGATCGAAAATTACCGTAATCCCGTTCAAAGCAAATAAGCGGCTTCAACGCCTGCTTTCCAGTTACACACAAATCTCACCTTCATCAGGAGAACACCATGGGTCAGTACGTCGCGCCAATCCGGGATATGCAGTTTGTGCTGCATGAATTCCTCAACGTCACCGAAGAATTCAAGAACCTGCCTGCCTACCAGGAAATCGACGCCGACATCATCAACCAGGTGCTGGAAGAAGGCGCGAAATTCACGCAGGAAGTGCTGTTCCCGCTGAACCATTCCGGCGACCGCGAAGGCTGCCATTACGACGCGGCCACCAAGACCGTGACCACGCCGAAGGGCTTCAAGGAAGCGTATAAGCAGTACGTCGAAGGCGGCTGGGCGGCACTGGGCTGCGATCCGGAATACGGCGGCCAGGGTCTGCCTATTACGCTGAACAATTCGTTCTACGAAATGCTGAACTCGGCCAACCAGGCCTGGACCATGTACCCGGGCCTGTCGCACGGCGCCTACGAGTGCCTGAAGGAACACGGCAGCGAAGAACAGAAGAAGCTCTACCTGCCGAAGCTGGTCTCGGGCGAGTGGACCGGCACCATGTGCCTGACCGAAGCGCACTGCGGCACCGACCTGGGCCTGCTGCGCTCGAAGGCCGAGCCGCAAGCCGACGGCACCTATAAAATCACCGGCTCGAAGATCTTCATCTCGGCCGGCGAGCACGACGTTTCCGAAAACATCATCCACCTGGTGCTGGCGCGCCTGCCGGACGCACCGGAAGGCTCGAAGGGCATCTCGCTGTTCCTGGTCCCTAAATTCCTGCCGAACGCGGACGGTTCGGTTGGCGAGCGCAACCCGATCTTCTGCGGCGCGATCGAAGAAAAGATGGGCATCCACGGCAACGCCACCTGCCAGATGAACCTGGACGGCGCCGTCGGCACCCTGATCGGCCAGCCGCATAAAGGCCTGAACGCGATGTTCGTGTTCATGAACGCCGCCCGCCTGGGCGTCGGCATGCAGTCGCTCGGCCTGACCGAAGTGGCTTACCAGAACGCCCTGGTCTACGCCAAGGACCGCATCCAGATGCGTTCGCTGTCGGGCCCGAAGGCACCGGACAAGCCGGCCGACCCGATCATCGTGCACCCGGACGTGCGCCGGATGCTGCTGACGGCGAAAGCCTATGCCGAAGGCGCGCGCGCGCTGACCTCCTACGTCGCGCTGCAGATCGACCGCGAACTGAACCACCCTGACGAAGAAGTGCGCAAGGAAGCCGCCGGCGAAGTCGCGCTGCTGACCCCGATCGTCAAGGCTTTCATCACCGACAACGGCTGGATCGCGACCTCGGAAGCGATGCAGGTCTACGGCGGCCACGGCTACATCAGCGAGTGGGGCATGGAGCAGTACGTGCGCGACGCGCGCATCAACATGATCTACGAAGGCACCAACACCGTGCAGTCGCTGGACCTGCTGGGCCGTAAGATCCTGATGGACAACGGCGCCAAGCTGCGCGCTTTCGGCGAAAAGGTCAAAGCCTTCGTCGAAGAGAACGGCCTGGATGAGTCGATGTCCGAATTCGTGACCCCGCTGGGCGAACTGGGCGAGAAAGTCGGCAAGCTGACGATGGAAATCGGCATGAAGGCCTTCACCAACCAGGACGAAGTCGGCGCGGCTGCCGTGCCTTACCTGCGCGTCGTCGGCCACCTGGTGTTCAGCTACTTCTTCGCGCAAATGGCGAAGATCGCGCTGGCCAAGAAAGACTCGGGCGACAAGTTCTACGAAGCCAAGCTGCATACCGCGCGCTTCTATTTTGCCCGCCTGTACCCGGAAACCGCGATGCTGATCCGCCAGGCACGTTCGGGCGCAAGCAACCTGCTGGCGCTCGACGCCGACCTGTTCTAAGAACTTCTAGGGATAAAACCATGACCAATTTCACCGTCAAGAAAGTCGCCGTCCTGGGCGCGGGCGTGATGGGCGCGCAGATCGCTGCGCACTGCGTCAACGCCAAGGTGCCTGTCGTCCTGTTCGACCTGCCGGCTAAGCCGGAGCAAGGCTCCGGCGGCAACGCCAATAAAAATGCCATCGTCCTGAAAGCCATCGAGAACCTGAAAAAGCTGTCGCCTGCACCGCTGGGCAACAAGGAAGACGCGTCGCTGATCGAAGTGGCCAACTACGAGGACAACCTCGACGTGCTGGCCGGCTGCGACCTGATCATCGAAGCCATCGCCGAGCGCATGGACTGGAAGCACGACCTGTACGCCAAGGTCGCTCCGCACATCGGCGCCAACGCCATCTTCGCCTCGAACACCTCGGGCCTGTCGATCAACAAGCTGGCCGAAGGTTTCGATGAGAACCTGAAGGCGCGCTTCTGCGGCGTGCACTTCTTCAACCCGCCGCGCTACATGCACCTGGTCGAGCTGATTCCGACCACCTCGACCAATCCGGAAATCCTCGACCAGCTCGAGACCTTCCTGACCTCGGTGCTCGGTAAAGGTGTCGTGCGTGCGAAAGACACGCCGAACTTCATCGCCAACCGCGTCGGCATCTTCGGCATGCTGGCCACCATCCACGAAGCCGAGAAGTTCGGCCTGAGCGTGGACGTGGTCGACGACCTGACCGGCGCCAAGCTGGGCCGCGCCAAGTCGGGTACCTTCCGTACCGCCGACGTCGTCGGCCTGGACACGATGGGCCACGTGATCAAGACCATGCAGGACACCCTGCAGGACGACCCGTTCTTCAGCGTGTACAAGACGCCTGACGTGCTGGCCAAGCTGATCGAGAAGGGCGCCCTGGGCCAGAAGACCGGTGGCGGCTTCTACAAGAAAGTCGGCAAGGAGATCCAGCGTCTCGACTTCGCGACCGGCGAATACGTCGCCGGCGGCGCCAAGGCTGCCGACATCGTCGGCCGCATCCTCAAGGAAAAGGATCCGGTCAAGAAGTTCAAGGCCCTGCGCGAATCGACCAACCCGCAGGCGCAGTTCCTGTGGGCGATCTACCGCGACGCCTTCCACTACATCGCCGTCCACCTCGACACCATCGCCGACAACGCGCGCGACGTCGACTTCGCGATGCGCTGGGGCTTCGGCTGGAGCGTCGGTCCGTTCGAGACCTGGCAAGCCGCAGGCTGGAAGCAGATCGCCGAATGGGTCAAGGAAGACATCGACGCCGGCAAGGCGCTGACCAACACCCCGCTCCCGAGCTGGGTCTTCGAAGGCCAGGTCGCCGAGAAGGGCGTGCACACCCCAGAAGGTTCTTACTCGGCCGCATCGAACAGCTACGTGCCGCGCTCGAACCTGGCCGTCTACGAACGCCAGGCTTTCCGCGCGCCGGTGCTGGGCGCAGGCGCGCAGGACGCGAAAACCGCCGGCACCACCGTGCACGAGGACGATTCGGTCCGCATCTGGCACACCGGCGACGACGTGCTGATCATCTCCCTGAAGACCAAGATGCACGTCATCGGCGACGGCGTCGTCAAGGGCCTGCAGCGCGCGATGGCGGAAGCCGAAAAGAACTTCAAGGGCCTGGTCATCTGGAACACCGACGCCACCGAAGGCGGCGCCTTCTCGGCCGGCGCCGACCTGCAATCGGCCCTGCCGGCCTTCATGACCGGCGGCGCGAAAGCGATGGACCCGATGGTCAAGGAACTGCAGAACGTCTTCATGCAGATGAAGTACTCGAACATCCCGGTCGTCGCCGCTGTCGCGGGCCTGGCGTTGGGCGGCGGCTGCGAAATGGCGCTGCACGCATCGAAGCGCGTGGCCTCGATCGAGTCCTACATCGGCCTGGTCGAAGTCGGCGTCGGCCTGGTGCCGGCCGGCGGCGGCCTGAAGGAAGCGGCCGTGCGCGCCTTCACGGAAGCGAAGGGCAACGACATCCTGCAATTCCTGAAGACCGGTTTCACCAACGCCGCCACCGCGCAAGTGTCGAAGTCGGCACTGGAAGCGAAGGCGATGGGCTACCTGAAGGAAGACGACATCATCGTCTTCAACACCTACGAGCTGCTGCACGTGGCGAAGGTCACCGCGCGTTCGATGTTCGACGCCGGCTACCGCGCGCCGGCGAAGCGCCCGGTGCAAGTCACCGGCCGCTACGGCTGGGCGACGATCCGCGGCCAGCTGGTCAACATGCGTGACGGCGGCTTCATCTCGGCCCACGACTTCAAACTGGGCGACATGATCGCCGAGATCGTGACCGGCGGCGACGTCGACCAGGGCAGCGTGGTGTCCGAGCAGTGGCTGCTCGACATGGAACGCAAGGCCTTCATCGAACTGCTGAACAACCCGAAGACGCAAGAGCGGATCATGGGCATGATGCAGACCGGCAAGCCGGTGCGGAACTAATTACAGGACGACTGACATGAGCAAACAACTTCAAGACGCATACATCGTCGCAGCGACCCGCACCCCGATTGGCAAGGCGCCGCGCGGCATGTTCAAATCGACCCGCCCGGACGACCTGCTGGTGCACGCGATCCGCGGCGCCATGGCCGCCGTGCCGAACCTCGACCCGGCCCTGATCGTCGACGCCATCGTCGGCTGCTCGTTCCCGGAAGCGGAGCAGGGTTTCAATATCGCCCGTAACTCGGTGGTGCTGGCCGGCCTGCCGAACACGGTCGGCGGCGTGACCGTCAACCGCTACTGCGCGTCGGGCATCACCGCCCTGGCAATGGCGGCAGACCGCATCCGCGTCGGCGAAGCCGACGTGATGATCGCCGGCGGCGTCGAATCGATGTCGATGGTGCCGATGATGGGCCACCACCCGTCGATCAACATGGACACCTTCAAGGACGAGAACGTGGGCCTGGCCTACGGCATGGGCCTGACCGCCGAGAAGGTGGCGCAGCAGTGGAAAGTGTCGCGCGAAGACCAGGACGCATTCGGCCTGGAATCGCACCGCCGCGCCATCGCCGCCCAGCAGGCAGGCTACTTCAAGGACGAGATCACCCCGGTCGAAATCGTCACCCGCACGCCGAACCTGGCCACCGGTGAAATTTCGGTCAAGCGCCGCACCGTGGACCTGGACGAAGGCCCGCGCGCCGACGCCAGCGCCGAGGGCATGGCCAAGCTGAAGCCGGTCTTCGCGGCCAAAGGCACCGTCACCGCTGCGACCTCGTCGCAGATGTCGGACGGCGCCGGCGCCCTGATCGTCGTCAGCGAGAAGATCCTGAAGGAGCACAACCTGACTCCGCTCGCGAAATTCTCGTCCTTCGCCGTGCGCGGCGTGCCGCCGGAAATCATGGGCATCGGTCCGAAGGTCGCGATTCCTGCCGCCCTGGCCGCCGCCGGCCTGACCCAGGACCAGCTGGACTGGATCGAGCTGAACGAAGCCTTCGCCGCGCAGGCGCTGGCCGTGATCCGCGACCTCGACCTGGACACCAGCAAGGTCAACCCGATGGGCGGCGCGATCGCCCTGGGCCACCCGCTGGGCGCCACCGGCGCCATCCGCGCCGCGACCGTCGTGCACGCACTGCGCCGTAACAACCTGAAGTACGGCATGGTGACGATGTGCGTCGGCGCCGGCATGGGCGCGGCTGGTATCATCGAGCGCGTTTAATCCGGATAGGGCTGCATCGACGTGTGCGTTGATGCCGCTGCCAACTATCACCGCGTGGGCGGGAGACCCGCCCACCTTACGAGTTTCTGCACCTTGTGCGGTTGACCCGTAAGGTGGGCGGGTCTCCCGCCCACGCGTCCAACCAGCTTCAGAACATTCGGGAGACCTGAACCATGACGATTCAGACCAAAAAAGAAAACGGCATCCTCACCATCGAATTCGACCGCCTCGAGCGCAAGAACGCTATCACCGGCGCCATGTACACGACGATGGCCGACGCCCTGCTCGACGCCGAACAAGACCCGGCCGTGCGCGCCGTCCTCCTCACCGGCAAGCCTGAAATCTTCACCGCCGGTAACGACCTCGACGACTTCCTGAACAACGTCGGCGAAGGCGCCATGACCGAGGACCGTCCGGTCTTCCGCTTCATGAAAGCCCTGGAAGGCTGCACCAAGCCGGTCGTCGCAGCGGTGAGCGGCGCAGCAGTCGGCATCGGCACCACGATGCTGATGCATTGCGACCTGGTCTATGCCGCCGACAATGCGAAATTCTCGATGCCCTTCAGCCAGCTCGGCCTGTGCCCGGAATTCGCCTCCTCGCTGCTGGTCGCGCAAGCCGCCGGCTACACCCGCGCCGCCGAAAAGCTGATGCTCGGCGAAGCCTTCGGCGCCCAGGAAGCCTTCGAGATGGGCATCGTCGCGAAAGTGCTGCCGGCCGCCGAACTGCTCGCGTTCGCGCAAGGCCAGGCCGCCAAGCTGGTCGCCCTGCCGGCCGCCTCGATCCGCGCCACCAAGGCCCTGATGCGCCGCCCACGCGCCGCCATCGTCGCTGAGACCATGGGCGTCGAAAACAAGCAGTTCAGTACCATGCTGGTCGGCGCCGAAGCGAAAGAGGCGTTCACCGCCTTCTTCCAGAAGCGCAAGCCGGACTTCTCGAAGTTCGACTAAGTCATTTTTAAAGCTGGGGTCAGGTCTGGCATTCGGACACGGCCTCAGCCTTATTTGATCGCTACAGTTGAGTTTGTGTCCGATTGCCAGACCTGACCCCAGCCGTTCGAAGTTCGACTAGATCCCGTCCCCGATCGCAGTCTCGTCATCGTTCGCGCCTGGGGACACCAGGCGCCGCGCGATGACGGCGGTCAGTACGCCCTGCAGCACGTGGATGAACCAGCGCTCGCCGGCCTTGCGCGGACCGGCTGCGAATTCTCCCTGCGTGATCCCGAGCACGGGCGCGATGGCGCCAATGTTCACCGCGTACAGGGCCGTGCCGTAGAGCGCGCCGAGCGTCACTGGCGACAGCGAGGGCGCCATGTCCTCCAGTTTCGGCAGCGCCGCTCCGAACGCGGCCGACGCGCCCAGGTGGTTGGCGAACTCTGCAATGCTGGTGCCGGTGTCGCCGATGACTGCGCGCGAACCCGTCTTTTCGTCGATCCAGTCGACGGCATCCCGGTCCAGCGTCTTGGTCATCAGGCCGCTCTTGCGGCCCGCAAACATGACTGCGCTCGTCACTACGCCCGCGATGATTCCGCCTACCATGGCGGCTGCCTGTCGTTGCATGAAAGCTCTCCTTTAAAAAGATGAACCGGCGGCGGCTGTACAGCACTGCCGGGGTCGTCTTGCGACCTTACTCCGGCAGGCGGCGTGCTTCGGTTCGATATCGTACGGAGTGCGCGCAGTGCGTCGGCGCAGCGAGACGGACAGTGCCGCTCGATGGAGAATTGGTGCCGGAATGTTTCCCGACCGCCGGCGCCGGTAGGGCAGCGAAGCTGCCGCGTTCTTGAGAACGAGGCCTATCTTCGCTCCCCAATATGACAGCAGTTTGACCTAGACGCGCTTCGGTTCGGGAACCGGTTTTTGCACAGCGTTGTCGCACAGCGTCAGCACCGCGCGCACCAGCTCCGCCGGCGCCACCGGCTTCGACAGGTATTCGTCAAAACCCGCTTCGAGCGAACGCATGCGGTCTTCGCGGCGCGAGAAGGCGGTCAGGGCCAGGGCGCGCACGCCGGCCACGTGCGGATTGCCCGACGCACGGATACGGCGCATCAGTTCCATGCCGTCCATGCCCGGCATGCCGATGTCGCTCACCATCAGGTCGGGTTTTAAACGGTCGATCATCTGCAGCGCTTCATAGGCGGTCGAGGCGGTGACGATGGTGGCGGCCATGTCGGCCAGCACGTAATGGACGATGTCGAGCGAATCGCGTTCGTCGTCCACCACCAGGATGGTCAGGCCGGCCAGCGCACCGCTGCCGGCGCGCACGGCGTCGAGGTCGTGCGGCTTGATCAGGCAGTCGGGGGCGGCAGGCGTGTCGTCGATGCCCTGCAGCGGCATGGTCAGCGTGAAGCTGGCGCCTTCGCCTTCGCCGGCGCTGGTCGCCGTCAATTGTCCGCCTTGCAGCTCGACCAGCTGCTGGGCGATCGACAGGCCGAGGCCCAGGCCGCCGTGACGGCGCGTGGACGAGGAATCGGCCTGGCGGAAGCGGTCGAACACGTGCGGCAGGAAGTCGGGGGCGATGCCGATGCCGGTGTCGCTGACCTCGATAACGATGGCGTCGCCCACGCGCTTGGAGCTGACGCGCACCATGCCGCCACCGGGCGTGAACTTGATCGCGTTCGACAGCAGGTTCGTCATCACCTGCTGCAGGCGGCCGGCGTCCGCCGCCAGCGGGCCGGCATGGCTTTCGATCAGCATTTCCAGGCGCACGCCCTTGGCCAGCGCGACCGGGCGCACCGTTTCCACGGCGGCGGCGATGAAGTCCGACGGCCAGGTGCGGTCGACCTCGATGCGGATCTTGCCGGCGATCAGGCGGCTCATGTCGAGCATGTCCTCGATCAGCTGCGACTGCGCGCGCGCATTGCGCTCGATCGTCTGCAGGCCGCGCTTCAGCATCTTTTCGTCCTTGCCGCCGTCCATCAGCAGCTGGGCCCAGCCGAGCATGGCATTGAGCGGGGTACGCAGCTCGTGCGACAGGGTGGACAGGAATTCGTCCTTCATGTCGGACAGGCGCTCGGCCTCGAGGCGCGCCTTCTGTTCGTGCAGGTACAGGGTCTGGCGCTCGGCCGAAGTCGCGAGCGAGGCGGCCAGGATGCGCGAGCGGTCTTCCAGGCGCGAATCGTAGACGGCGACCAGGGTGGCGATGGTCAGCAGCAGCAGGGCGGTCACGGTCACCATGCCGGCCAATAAATCCTGGCTGATGCCGACGTCGGCTTCCAGGCAAATACTGCCCGGTAAAAAGTGCGCCGCTTCCATGCCGGTGTAGTGCATGCCGACGATGGCGCCGCCCATCACGGCGGCGGCGGCCAGCTGGGCGAGGCCGGCGTGGCGCATGCGGTGGCGCAGGTGGAAGGCGAGCCAGAGGGCGCCGGCCGAGGCGCCGATCGCGATCAGGACCGAGAGGGCGAACAGCAGCGGATCGTATTCGATGCCGGGACGCATGCGCATGGCGGCCATGCCGGTGTAGTGCATGGCATTGATGCCGATGCCCATCAGCACCGCGCTGAGGGCGAAATGGCTGGCGCGCGGCGCCGGCCGGCTGATCTGCGACAGCGCCAGCATCGATGCCAGCACCGGCAGCAGCCAGGAAATGAAGGTGATGCCGATGTCGTAGCCGACCGGGAAGGGCAGGCGGTAGGCTTGCATGCCGATGAAGTGCATGGCCCAGATGCCGCTGCCCATGGCGAAGGCGCCGCCGCCCATCCACCACCAGGTGGCGCGGCCGTGCGAATGGCGCACGCGTTCAGCCAGGCTCAGCGCGGTGTAGGAGGCGTAGACCGCGACCAGGATCGACACCGCGACGAGTGTCGGTTCGTAATGGCCAAGAGACATGGCGAATTGGAGTAAAAGACGAGTGAGCAAGTCTACACGGCGACAGCCCAGTACGCATCAAATTTCCTAAGCGCAACACCCAAGCGGCGCAAGGGCGCAACAGCGCCGGCAGTGCTCAGGCGTGATGCCTGCGGGTCGCGGGCAGGAAGGCGGTTGCCAGCCCCAGCAGCGGCAGGAAGGCCAGCGCGCCGTAGACCTGGACGATGCCGTAGCTGTCGGCCAGCTTGCCCAGGCTGGCGGCGCCGATGCCGCCGATGCCGAACATCAAACCGAACATCAGGCCCGAGACCATGCCGACGCGTCCCGGCACAGCTTCCTGCGCATACACCACGAGCGCGGCGAAGGCCGAGGACATCACCAGGCCGATGACGATCGCCAGCACCGCCGTCCACCACAGGTTGGCGTGCGGCAAGATCAGCGCAAAAGGAGCGACGCCGAGGAAGGAAATCCAGATCACCGCCTTGCGGCCGATGCGGTCGCCGACCGGCCCGCCGGCGAAGGTGCCGGCCGCCACCGCCGCCAGGAACATGAACAGGAACATCTGGCTGTGCTGCACGCCCAGGTGGAAGCGCTCCATCAGATAAAAAGTGAAATAGTTCGTGAACGAGGCGATGTAGACGAACTTGGCGAACATCAGGATGCAGATCACGATCACGGCGCGGATCACGCCGGCGCGGTCGAGGCCGACATGGTGCTTGCCAGATAAGCTTTTCGCCTTGGCGCTGCCGTGATGCCGGACCCAGTGCGTCAGGCGCAGCAGCAGCAGGATCGCGGCCAGCGCCACGACCATGAACCAGGCCACGGCGCCCTGGCCGTGGGGAATGATGATCGCCGCCGCCAGCAGCGGGCCGATCGCCGAGCCGCTGTTGCCGCCCACCTGGAAGGTCGACTGCGCCGTACCGAAGCGCCCGCCGGAAGCCAGGCGTGCGATGCGCGAGGCTTCCGGGTGGAAGGTTGCGGAGCCGACGCCGATGGTGCCCGCCGCGACCAGCAGCATGGCGTAGCTGCCGGCGCTGGCCAGCAGCGCGATGCCGATCAGGGTCATCACCATGCCGAAGGGCAGCAGATACGGTTTCGGGTGCTTGTCCGTGTACAGGCCGATCCAGGGCTGGAGCAACGAGGCGACTACCTGGTAGACGAGGGCGATGATGCCGATTTCTCCGAAGCTCAGCGCGAAATTCGTTTTCAGCAGCGGAAAGATCGCAGGCAGCATGGCCTGGATCATGTCGTTGAGCAGGTGCGCGACCGCGGCGCCGCCGACGACGGGCAGCAGGAAGCCGTGCGGCTGTGGTGCAGAAGCCGGCAAGGCAGGCGAGATGTCGGGCGTGGCGGTATGCGAGGAGGGAGCAGTCATGGGAAGAGGAGTGCGGGTATGCAAGTACGCGTGCCCGGGCCACCGTGTTGACGCGGCAAGAGGGAGGCACGCCTCCCCGGATTCTACAGTGAGCTGCTCAGCGCTGCAGGATCAGCGCCGCCATCGCTGCGACCGCGCCGGCGGCCGCCACGGCCCAGGGACCGATGCGCATGATCTCGCCGGATTGCCCGGCCTGCACCGCCAGCGGTCCGGAGATCGGACGCCATTCGTCGCGGCCGGCAGCGGCGGCCCGCGCGGCGGCCGCTTCCTGTTCGTACAAGGTGGAAAAGCGTTCCAGGTCGAGCGGATTCAGTGTGGCCATGTAGGCAACGATCTGGTCGTGCTGGTCGAGCCTGACTTGGTAGCGGTTGCGTCCGGCGGCCACGGCGCTGCGCAGGTGGGTGGCTTCGGTTTCGACCAGTTCACGCACGTGTTCGCGCGTGATGGCGGCCAGCGCGATCCTGGGTCGTTCAACGCTTCGTCGTTCGGCTTGCACTTGCTGTCTCTCTCGACGTTTCATCTGATCTGAAGAAGCAGTCTACGCCGCCGGCTCCTTCTTTGCCAACACGCTTGGCGCGTCGCAGCCGCTGTCGAGAAGACAAGAGCGTCCGCTAAAGCGTCTCAAAATTTCTACAAAGAAAAATAAATTTCCCGTTGTTACCAGATTGGTATTTAGTCCGCCTGCGGAAATGCGTAACCTGAGCGGCTCGCCGCCTTCGGCGAAGGACACACCGCATTAGACGGAACACGACTTGAACGACAAGACAACGACGGCGGACCTGGCGCGGCTGGCCGAAGAAAACACCGCCCTGATCGAAAATTCCCTGGACCTGATCGCCCTCATCGACGCCGAGGGCCGTTTCCAGCGCCTGAACGCGGCCACCTACGACATCCTCGGTTATCTCCCGGAGGAGCTGGTGGGGCGCCGCTATTGCGAATTGCTGGTCGAGGAAGAGCGCCCGCTGTTCGAGGTCCTGCGTGCCAACCTGCGCGCGGGCGTGTCGATTCGGCGCAACCTGCACAGCCGCTGGAAGCACATGGATGGGCGCACGGTCGTGATGTCGATCTCGGTGCGCTGGTGCGCGCTCAACCAGGTGACCTATGCGACGGCGCGCGACGTCACCGAACAGCATGCCGCGCGCCAGGCGCTGGACAAGTCGCAGCAGCAGTTGCAGGTCATGCTGGAAAGCATCGGCGACGCCTTTTTCGCCGTCGACCGCAACTGGCGCGTGACCTACGCCAACCGCAAGGCAGGTAACTTTGTCAACGTCGACCCAGGTTCCGCCATCGGGAAGAATCTGCTCGAGGTCGCCCCCGACCTGCACAGCTCGCCCTCGCTCGGCTATTACCGGCGCGCCATGGAAACCGGCGAAGCCTGCACCTTCGAGACTTATTGGGAGCCCTCCGGTGCCTGGGTCGAGGCGCGCGCCTATCCGAGCGAGGAAGGGCTGTCGGTCTATTTCCACGACATCAGCTTCAAGCGCCAGGCCGAGCAGGCGCTGCGCAAAAGCGAACAGCGCTTCCGTAACCTGTTCCAGCAGGCGGCCGACAGCATCGTGATTGCCGACCGCGAGCTGCGCATCGTCGCCGCCAACGGCCGCGCCTGCAGCGTGTTCGGCTATACCGAAGAGGAATTCCTGGGCCTGCGCGCGCCCGACATCGACAGCGACTTCAGCTACACGGCAGAACTGGGTGCGGCGCTCCAGGACGGACAAACCCGGCTGCTGCGCATCACCAAGCGGCGCAAGGACGGCAGCACCTTCCCGGCCGACGTCCACATCTCGCGTTTCGAGGATGGCGGCAAGGCGTTCTACCAGGCGATCATCCGCGACGTCACCGAACGCGAGGAAACGCAGAACCGGCTGCGCGAGCTGGCCACCCACGATACGCTCACCGGCCTGCCGAACCGCGCGCTGCTGGGCGAACGCGTGCAGCGCCTGCTCGATACCTGCCCGCGCGGCACCACGGTGGCGGCGATGTTCCTCGACCTCGACCGCTTCAAGGAAGTCAACGACTCCTTCGGGCACGAGTTCGGCGACATCCTGCTATGCGAAGTGGCGGCGCGCCTGCGCGCGGTGATCCGTCCGAACGACGTCATCGCCCGCCTGGGCGGCGACGAATTCGTGATCGCGGCCCATTGCCCCAGCGGCCAGGCGGCGGCCGGGCGCATCGGCGAGAAACTGCTGGACGTGCTGACCAGCCCGATCACGATCGCCGGCCAGGACGTGATCATCGGCGCCTCGATCGGCATCAGCCTGTTCCCGCTTGATGGCAACAGCAAGGAGCAGCTGTTCCAGGCGGCCGACACGGCGATGTACCGCGCCAAGGCCGCCGGGCGCAACCGCTACCGCTTCTTCGAACCCGAAATGGCTTTCGCCACGCGCGAGCGGATGGCGCTGGAAACCTCGCTGCGCCCGGCCCTGGCGCGCGGCGAATTCGAGCTGCACTACCAGCCGCGCATCGACCTGCGCAGCATGGCCATGGTCGGCATGGAAGCCCTGATCCGCTGGAACCATCCGGAACGCGGCATGGTCTCGCCGGCGCAATTCATCCCGATCGCCGAGGAAACCGGCCTGATCGCGCCGATCGGACGCTGGGTACTGACGGAAGCCTGCCTGCAGACGCGGCGCCTGATGACGGAGTTCGGGCGCGAGATCTGCGTCTCCGTGAACGTCTCGGCGCGCCAGCTGGCGCATGCGACCTTTGTCGGCGAAGTGCGCGAGGCGCTGCAGGAATCCGGCATCCCGCCGCATTGCCTGGAACTGGAACTGACCGAAAGCGCGCTGATCGCCGACATCGAGCGCACCGCGCTGATGCTGCGCGAACTGCACGGGCTGGGCGTGAAACTGGCCGTCGACGATTTCGGCACGGGGTATTCGGGCCTGGCCTACCTGCGCAGCTTCCCGATCGACGTCCTCAAATTGGACCGCTCCTTCGTGCTGCAGGAGGACGAGCGCATCAGCGCCTTCGATTTCGTGAAGGCCTTTGTCGACATGGCGCATGCCCTGAAGCTGGCGGTGGTGGCCGAGGGCGTGGAGACGGCCGAAGTGGTCGAGTTCCTGCGCGCGGCCGATTGCGACGAGGCGCAGGGGTATCACTTTGCGAAGCCCTTGCCTTTGGCTGCATTACGCGAAAGACTCGCGGCCGAAAAGTAGGGTGGGCATGCCCACGCGGTTGCATCGCGTGCATCACGTTGGCTTCGTTCGGGATGCTAGCTGTACCAACTTCGGCATTGCCGTGTCAACGCCACCGTTTGAACGCGTGGGCATGCCCACTCTACGGTGCGCCCCAGCAAACGGTCATCGTCAATATTTTCACTGAGCAAGAAACGGGCGATAATCGCTGTTTCCCTCATTCAAGCGACGCCCTCATGTCCGACCGCGATCTCAACGAACAACCGGCGCAAGCCCCTGCCAGCCCATCCCGCCGGCGCATCTTCCAGGCCGCGGCCGCAGTCGGCCTCGGCGCCAGCCTGCCTGCCGCCGCCGAAGCCGCACCACGCGCCAAGGCGAAACCCGCATCCTCGCTCGACGCCAAACTCAAGGCGCACGTGAAAAACGTGGTCGTGATCTACCTCGAAAACCGCAGCTTCAACAACCTGTTCGCCGGCTTCCCCGGCCTGGCCGCGCCGATGCCTGACAGCGCGCCGCAGCTCGACCGCGACGGTTCGGTGCTGCCGCAATTGCCGAAGATCTGGGGCGGCATGGTGCCGGGACGCCAGAACATCGGCGGCAAGGATTACCTGATCGGCGAAGACAAGATCGCCAAGCTGCCGAACGGTCCCTGGAAGCTGCATGACGGCGAGGGTCAACCGCTGCCGGAAGCCCTGGTCACGCGCGACCTGGTGCACAATTTTTATCACAACCAGATGCAGATCAACGGCGGCAAGAACGACGGCTTCGTCGCCTGGGGCGACTCCGGCGCGCTGGTGATGGGGCACTACGGCGAGACCGATAAGAACCTGGGCCTGTGGCAGATCGCGCGCGAATACACGCTGTGCGACAACTTCTTCATGGGCGCCTTCGGCGGTTCCTACCTGAACCACCAGTTCCTGATCAGCGGCCGCACGCCGGAATTCTTCAACGCCGCCGAGACGCCGGCAAAGAAGAAAATCACGGTGCTGGAAGACGGCCCGCTTGGCAAGCGCCTGGCGGTGGCGCCGGATTCGCCCAAGTCCGCGCTCGAAGGCAAGCCGAAATTCGTCAACGCCAGTGCGATCACGCCCGACGGCTATGCGGTCAACACGATGGCGCCGCCTTACCAGCCGAGCTGGGTACGGCCGGCGCCTGGGGGCGACGCCAACGCCGCCGATCCGCAGGATCCGTCGGTCCTGCCGCCGCAAGGCTACGACACCATCGGCGACCTGCTGTCGCGCGCGAAAGTGAGCTGGGCCTGGTACGGCGGCGCCTGGCAGGCGGCGATCGACGGGCGCGGCGCCGGCCAGCGTCCGAACTTCCAGCACCATCACCAGCCCTTTAATTATTTCCGCCAGTTTGCGCCGGGCACCGCGGCGCGCGCCGCGCACCTGCGCGACGGCGGCCTGGGCGACAGCCCGATCTCGAACCGCTTCATTGCCGACGCCCTGGCCGGCAAGCTGCCGGCCGTGGCCTTCTACAAGCCGCAGGGCAACCTGAATCTGCACGCCGGCTATTCCGACGTCGAATCGGGCGACGCCCACGTGGCCAACGTGATCGCGCACCTGAAAAATTCGCCGCAGTGGAAGGACATGGTGGTCGTCATCACCTTCGACGAGAACGGCGGCTGGTGGGACCACGTGGCGCCGCCCGAGGGCGACCGCTGGGGACCGGGTTCGCGCATTCCGGCGATTGTCGTCTCGCCGCACGCGAAGAAGGGCGCCGTGGACCACAATTTCTACGACACCACCTCGATCCTGCGCTTCATCACGCGCCTGCACGGCTTGCCGAAGCTCGAAGGCCTGGCTATGCGCGATGCCGCCTTTGCCGCCCGCGGCGCACGCGGTCCGGGCGACCTGACGGCAGCCCTCAGCTTTCGCTGATCGCGTTCCTTCCTTGCCAAAGCCGGCCTGCGCGCCGGCTTTTTTCATGTCCGCTCCCTCGACAATATTGCTAAAAGGCTACCGCGCGCTAGCTTGCCAAACCCGGCGATACACTGCCGCTTGGCTCGAAAACGTGCACGGGCGTGCTGCCGTCAAACGCGGCGCAGACGGTGCACGACATGCCGAAGTCATTTGACAGGAGCGGCGCATCGGAGACGTGATGCCGGCTCCAATCCCCAACCCCAGGAGAGCATCATGCAGAAAAATAAAGCGTTGAAAGGACTGCTCGCCGTTTCGGCCGCAGCCGCCATGTTCGCCAGCTTTGGCGTGCAAGCACAATCCGCCACCACCCAGAATCCACAGGGCCAGCCGAACATGACCGGCAAGACCGCGGGTGACGGCACCGTCAACAACACCAACAGCCAGGGCATGGAAAACCGCAGCAGCCAGGTCGGTTCGAGCACCGCCGGCGCTACCTCCAGCTCCACCGCGGCCGGCCACTCGATGCACGGCCAGAGCGGCGCCGGCATGAGCGGCAGCACCGGCAGCACCAGCACCGGCATGGCCGACACCACCTCGGGCCAGTCGGGCACGGCCGGCGCAACCGCGTCGGGCGCAACGAAGATGAACAAGGCCGACAACAAGGCCATCATGGACATGGCGATGGTGAACATGGCCGAGGTCGAAATGGGCAAGCTGGCACAGAGCAAGAGCCAGAACCAGGAAGTGAAAACCTTCGCCCAGCAGATGATCGATGACCACACCAAGGGCCTGGCCGAAGTGCAGGCCGTGGCGCAAGCCAAGGGCATCACCCTGCCGACCGAACTCGACGCCAAGCACAAGGCCATGTCGGCCAAGCTGGCCAAGCTCGAGGGCGAGAAGTTCGACCGCGAGTACATGAAAATGGGCGGCACCGGCGGCCACAAGGAAGCGCTCGCCATGCTGAACAAGAACGAGAAGAACGCCAAGGATGCCGACGTCAAGGGCCTGGCCACCAAGATGAAGCCGACGGTGGAACAGCACCTGAAGGCGGCCCAGCAGATGCCGGCTGCGAAGTCGGGCACGACCTCGGGCAAGTAATCCATCGTTGATGGCGAAGGCACTGCCTCAGGCGGCGCCTTCCGCTTTTGTAGGGTGGGCACTCCGTGCCCACGCGGTACTTCGCATGCGTAATCGAACAATGTGAGATGCCCGGCCTACAGGCGGCTGACGTATACTCCATGGCATGACCACCCACCGCTGCAGCTGGGCCAACCCGGCCAACCCCCGCTACCTCGACTACCACGACCACGAATGGGGCGTGCCCTGCCACGACGAGCGTCGCCTGTTCGAGATGCTCAACCTCGAAGGCGCCCAGGCCGGCCTGTCCTGGGAAACCGTCCTGAACAAGCGCGAGAGCTACCGCGCCGCCTTCGACGGCTGGGACGCGGAAAAGATCGCCCGGTACGACGACGCGAAAGTCGCCGAACTGCTGGCCAACCCCGGCATCGTGCGCAACCGCCTGAAGGTGGCGGCGGCCATCGGCAACGCGCGCGCCTACCTCGCCTTGCGTGCCGAAGGCCAGACCCTCGACAGCTACCTGTGGGCCTATGTCGACGGCAAGCCGCTGGTGGGCGACTGGGCCGACGGCACCCGCCCCAGTAAAACGCCGCTGTCCGACCGCCTCTCGAAAGATCTCAGTAAACGCGGCTTCAAGTTCGTCGGCTCGACCATCGTCTATGCCTACATGCAGGGGATCGGCATGGTCGACGACCACCACCCGGACTGCTTCCGTTACGCAGGGATGAAGTGAACCCGAGTCGTTTCTGGCAGGGGCGCGAGCGCTACACGGTCTTCGACAGCGCCTACGGCGACGGCTCGCGCACGGCCGCCCTGATCGAGGCCTGGCGCCAGGACCCGGACCGTCCCGCGCGCCTGCACATCGTCGCCCTGGCCGAGGGCCTGCTGCCGGGCTTTCACCGCATCCCGCAGCAGGAATCCTGCGTCACCCTCGACCTCCTGAACGCGCCCCTGGACGCGGCGCTGGTCCAGCTGGCGGCGCGTATCGATTTCGCCCGGCTGCACGGCCTGCGCGGTCCGAACACGGGTTTTGCGCGCGCGCTGGCGCGGCTGGCCGCAAGCGACGCCCGTCTCGCTTTCGACTGGCTCGAGCAGGAGCAGGTCGCCGCGCTGATGGCGCAGGGTTTCGTGTTCGAAGGCGGCGGCGCGCGCTTCGCAAGCCGCAAGCCGCGTCCGGTGCTGCCCGAAGTCCCGGCGCGCCATGCGATCGTGATCGGCGCCGGCCTGGCCGGCTGCGCGGCGGCCGAACGCCTCTGTGCGCGCGGCTGGGACGTGACCCTGGTCGAGCGCCACGCCGCGCCGGCCAGCGAAGCCTCGGGCAACCTGGCCGGCATCTTCATGCCGCTGCTGTCGAAAGACGACAACATCCCGACGCGCCTGACGCGCGCCGCCTACCTGTACGCGCTGCGTTATTGGGAGACCCTGGGCGGCATCGGCAAGCGCATCGAAGGCGCGGCCTGCGGCGTGATGCAGCTGGCGCGCGACGCGCAGCACGCGGCCGCCTCGCGCGCGATCGCCGCCGGCAAGCGCTATCCGCGCGCCTTTGCCGAATGGCTGGAAGCGGAGCAGGCGAGTACGGCGCTCGGCCTGCCGGCGCCCGACGGCGCCTGGCTGTTCCGCCAGGGAGGCTGGGCGCGTCCCGGCAGCGTGTGCGAGGCGATGCTCGATGCCTGCGGTGCGCGCCTCACGCGGCGTTTCGGCGTCGGCAGCGTGCGGATCGAGCGCGTGGGCGAGGAATGGGAAGTGCACGGCGACGCAGGCATGATCGCGCGCGCCGCGACCGTGGTGCTGGCCGCCGGCGCCGCGTCGACCCGGATTGCGCAGGCGGCGCGCCTGCCGCTGTCGGCGCTGCGCGGCCAGGTGACGCACCTCGACGCATCCACGCTGCCGCAACTGCCCTATGTGCTGTGCCGCGAAGCCTACCTGACGCCGGCCGCGAATGGCGTCGCCTGCGCCGGCGCCACCTACGACCTGGATGCCGATCCGCGCCTGCGCGCCGCCAGCCAGCAGGAAAACCTGGAACGCCTGCAAGCCCTGGTCTCCGATCCGGACGCAGGGCTGGGTGCGCCGCTGCGTGGCCGGGTGGGTTTCCGCTGCGTGGCGCCGGACCGTTTGCCGCTGGTCGGCGGCCTGCCCGATTTCGACGCGGCCGGTAGCACCGAGCGCCTGCGCGACGTGCCGCGCCATCCCGGTGTTTTCAGCCTGCTCGGTTACGCTTCGCGCGGCCTGATCTGGGCGCCGCTGTGCGCCGAGCTGCTGGCCGCGCGCCTGGAAAACGAGCCGCTGCCGCTGGAAGCGGCGCTGGTCGACGCCCTCGATCCGGCCCGCTTCGTGTTGCGTGCGCGCCGCAGCGTACGCATGCCGGCCACGTTTGCCCCTGATTAAGCGCATTGCCGGGCGTGCAATGTGAAATGAAACGTCCAATCCGCGTATAATTTACGTACGGCAACTTTTTGCGCCACTCAACTGGCGCCGGCGCATGGACGACACCGCACATTCCCAGGACCTGCTCCTGTTCCTGGCCTCGACCGCCCACGACATGAAGAATTCGATCAGCGTGCTCTCCGGGACCCTGGAGCGCCTGCTGCTCGAGAGCGGGCCGCAGAATTCAAACGCCTATCCGCAGATGGCGCAGATGCTGTACCAGACGCGCCGCCTGAACGACAACCTGATGCAGCTGCTGGCCCTGTATAAACGGGTCGGCACGCCCGAGTATCCGTTCGACGTGCAGCCGATCGAAGCGGGCCAGCTGGTCGAGCAGGTGGTGGCGCTCGGGCGCGTGCTGCTGGAGGCGAAAGGCATCGCGCTCGAGGTCGACGCCGATCGCGACCTGATCTGGCACCTGGACGAAGACCTGGTCGTCGGCGTCGTCTCGCACGCCGTCAACAACGCCGCCCACTACACGCGCGACCGCATCCGCCTGGCGCTGCGCGAAGCCGACGGTCTGCTGGAAATCCGCGTCGAAGACAATGGCGCCGGCTATCCGCAAACCTTGCTGGAGGCTGGCGCCGCGAGCCTGCACGGCACTGCCAGCGGCATCGACTTCCGCACCAACAGCGCGGGCCTCGGCCTGTACTTTTCGCGCGAAGTCGCGCGCATGCACCGTCACCGCGGCCGCGAAGGCAGCGTGCGCCTGGAAAACGGCGGCCCCCTCGGCGGCGGCTGCTTCATCCTGAACCTGCCATGAACCTGCCCGTCAAAGCCGCGGCCGAGCCGATCGACTGGGCCGGCAAGAACTACCTGGTGGTCGACGACTTCGTCGGCGTGCGCCAACTGCTGCGCGAGGCTCTGCGCAGCCTGGGCGCGAAGAACATCGACCAGGCGGCCAGCGGCGGTGAAGCGATCGGCCTGCTGGCCAAGACGCGCTACGACGTGGTGCTGTGCGACTTCAACCTCGGCGACGGCAAGAACGGCCAGCAGGTGCTGGAAGAAGCGCGCGTGCGCAACCTGCTGCTGCCGTCGAGCGTGTGGATGATGGTCTCGGCCGAAAAGAGCGTCGAATCGGTAATGGGCGCGGCCGAACACCAGCCCGACGCCTACCTCGTGAAACCGATCACCGAAGGCGTGCTGCTGACGCGCCTGAACCGCGCCTGGCACCGCAAGCAGGTGTTCCGCCCGATCGACCAGGCCTACGCCGAGAAGGACTACCTGCGCGCGGCGCGCCTGTGCGACGAACAGATCGAAACGAACCGGGTGCACGAAATCGAACTGCTGCGCATGAAGGCGCGCCTGATGGAGAAAAGCGGCGAGCCGGAAAAGGCGCGGGAGGCCTACGAGCGCGTGCTGAACCAGCGCGAATACCAGTGGGCGCGCGCGGGCCTGGCCAAGATCCGCCTCGCCAACGGAGAGTTCGAGCAGGCGCGCCAGATGTTCCAGGGCGTGATTGCCGAGAACCGCTACTACATCGACGCCTACGACCAGCTGGCCCTGGTCTGGCAGGGCATGGGCAAGCTGGAAGAGGCCTGTTCCATTCTCGAGCGCGCAGCAAAACTGTCGCCGAATTCGGTGCCGCGCCAGCGCAACCTGGGGCAGGTGTGCCTCAAGTTGGGGAATGTCGCCATGGCCGAAAAGGCCTTCCGCAAGTGCATCGCGGTCGGAGAGTATTCGGTGCGGCGCACGCCCGATGCCTACCTGGGCCTGGCGCGCGTCTGCGGTTTAAAAAACGATCCGAAGGAAGCGCAGGCGCTGCTGCTGGCGGCGCAACGGGAGTTTGGCGACGCCCACCCCGACATCGACCTGCGCGCCAAGATCACCGAAGGCCTGGTCTGGCACGAGAGCGGAGACTACCGGCGCGCGCGCAAGGCCGGCGACGAACTCGAAGCCTTGTTGGGCACGCGCGAAGACCGGCCGGACACGGCCACCTGCCTCGAGATGGCGACCCTGCTGTTCGCGGTCGGCGTCAAGGAAGCGCCGGTCGAGCTGCTCTGCTACGTCATCCGCAACAACCACGACAACGCGGTGCTGCTCGACGAGGTGCAGGCGATCTTCGACAAGGCGCGCCTGAGCGACGAGGGCGGAGAGCTGATCCGCGCCGCGAAGAAGGAAGCGTCCGACCTGATGAACCAGGGCGTGCTGCTCTGGAAGACCGGCAAGCTGAAGGACGCCGTCGCGTGGATGCGCGAAGCGCGCGCCAGGCTGCCGAACAACCAGCGCATCCTGTTCAACGCGGCCCAGGTGCTGATCTCGCACATGCGCGAGAAGGGCTACGACGAAGCCCTGTCGCTGGAGGCGCACGAGGTGCTGGCCCACGTCGACCGGTTGCAGCCGGGGCAGCAGCGCTTTGCGCAGCTGATGGAGCAGCTGGCGGCGCTGGCGCCGAAGGTAGAGCCGGAGACACCATCGGCCGCAGTCGACACCACCGCCTGATCGTTGATCGTCGCGTAGGGTGGGCACTCCGTGCCCACGCGGTACGGCGTATCCATTTGCCGTTGGCGGGGATGCTTCGCTCCGCGGCATCCCCAAAAGCCCACACCTGATCGTGATGTTTGCAAACGTCGGCGGGCGATACATCATGGGCCTGGATTGACGCATACGCACGTACCGCGTGGGCGCGGAGCGCCCACCCTACCGGAATGCGTCCCGCACCTCTGTTACAGGAGGCGTCGGCGTGACAGGCGCCGGTGCCACCTCCATCCCATGCTCACGCAGCAGGAAATCGCATAGCTGCGCCACATCGTGCCGCCCGCCCGCCAGCAGCGAGGCCGCCGCCGCCTTCGCCAGCGCCGCCTTGGTGATGTGGTAGCCCAGCGCCCGATAACTTTCGAACTGCGCCTCGTCGAACCACTGGTCGGCCGTGCTCTGGTGCGGGTACTGCGGGTTCGCCTTGCAGTAATTGAGCACGTCCGCATTTTCCGAGCCGACGATGGCCGGCTTGATGTAGAGGAGGGTGCCGTCGACGCCGTCCGGATCGGCGTGGCTGTAGCGGATCGCGCCCACCGCGCAGCTGGCGCCGCACAGGCCTGTCGCCTTGACGATGTCCATTTTCGAGACGTCGATGTCGATGCTGACGTGCAGGTCGGTGGCGCACTTGCGGATGGCGTTGCCGAGGTCTTCGAAAGCCATGGTCCTGTCGCTGGCGACATCGACCGCGATCACCAGGCGGCAGCGCCGGCGCACCAGTTCATAGATCCCCAGGTTCTCGAAGTGGCCGCCGTCCGACAGGTAGACGTAGTTGGCGTCGGCATTCGTCATGCCGAACAGTTCGGCGATCAGGCTGAACAGACCGATGCCGGGCGAGGAGCGGGTCCAGCTCGACTTGAGCGGGTTCGGGCACCAGCGTCCCAGGCGCACGTTAAACATCGTCATCAGGAAGTTCAGCGGCGGCGACGAGTGGGTGCCCATGTTCGGACTGGCGGCCGCGCCCGACAGGGCCACCGCCATCCCGAGCCGCACGTGGGCATCGTCGTCGCCGGCGTTCGGGCCGGAGGCGTACTCGCGCGTGGGCCGGTAGGTGCCGCGCCGGGCCGCGTGCAGGTCGGGCATCAGGGGCATCTCGAAGCCGCAGAAACGCGGCGTGAAGACGAAGGAGGCGGCCTTCCTCGTCTGCCAGGCCAGCTCTTCGCCGCTGACCAGGTTCAGCGAGGTGTTGACGATGTGGTAGGGGCGCTGGTTCTCCATGTCCGCCAGCTGCGGGTCGTCGTGCGGGTCGAAGCCGGTGAAGGGATGCGGGATGCGGCGCGCGCTGCTGGCGCCGAAGTAGGCGCGCACCAGGCGGTTCCGGTACAGCATGTACAGCGAGAACTTGTTGATGTCGACGCGCCAGCCGAGCAGCAGGGCCGCGCCCAGGAAGCAGCAGAAGGCAATCGCCAGCGTGCTGCCGCTGGTGGCCAGGGTGGCATTGGCGTGGGCCGCGTACACGCAGGGCAGCGAGACCGGCCCCGGACAGGCGATCCGCGGCATGGCGACCACCACCTGCACCAGGCTGGAAAGCAGGGCGAAGATGCCGACCGTGAAAAAGTAGGGCGCCAGGCGCGCCGCGATTTCGCGCTTGGCGCAGTTGCCCTCGCGCGAACCGGTGGCGCTGCCGCTGCCGGCCTTCAGGCCGATCACGGTCATCACCACCCAGCCGATGGCGGTGCCGGCATTCGCGATCGGGTCATAGGTCAGCCAGGCCCAGTGCAGCAGGGGCGCGAAGAAAAAGGCGACGCCGAACATGATCAGCCAGGCCAGCGAGAAGATCGAGGACCAGGCGCCCTGCCGGCTCCACCATTCGCGGCTGGCGTCGCTGTAGAGCGATCCGATCAGGCCGATCATCAGCGTCATCGTCACCGAGAACAGGGTCATCATCAGCGGCATGCCGAAGCTGCCCAGCGCAATGGCATTGTTCAGGACCGGATGCACCGCTGGATCGGGCAGCAGCGCCAGGCCCACCAGCAGTAACAACGTGCCGGCGGCGAGGGCGCCGATTGCGCACACGAAGTGGCTGAGGCCTTCGAGCAGTTCGGCGCGCGAGATGTCGGGGATCGGGCGGTGCAGGCGCAGGCGCTGCTCGAGCGCCAGCGCCCCGCCGGCGGCGACCATCAGCACACACAGGGCCGGGCACAGGCGCCAGGCCAGCAGGCGCCCGACGTCGATGGTCAGCAGGTGCGCCACCGCGCCGGGCGCGAACTCGAGCGCGGCCGAGAGCGACAGGCTCGCCACCAGCATCGCGCCGGCGCCGCACAGCACGTAGCCGGCGGTGCGGTAGGGACTGGTGCGGTCGTGCGCCAGGTACCAGCCGCTGGCCCAGACCACGAAGTAGACCAGGCCCGGCACCAGCAGCCAGCAGGCTCCCCAGCCGTGAAAGCGCGCCGGCAGGCCGTCTTCCCACAGCGCCGGCACCACGCCGCCGTGGCGCCACAGGCCGATGCTGACCAGGAAGCCGGCCAGCAGCAGCGGCAAATTAATGCAGCGCAGGACCGCGCCCTGCTGCAGCGGAAAGCGGCGCAGGCCGCGCGAGCTTTCCGGCTTGCTCGAGATCGACAGGGCGATACAGAACACGGCGAACAGGAACAGGCCCATCCCGCCCAGCCAGATCGCATCCGACCAGCCGGCCCAGGGCGCGCTCGGCCCGATCACCCGGTGCACGGCCCAGACCGCGAAGCGCGGCAGCAGCAGCAGGGCGCACAGCCAGGCCACCAGCATCGCGAGGTTCAGGCAGGTGTTGCGCACATAGGTGCCGATCAGGGTCCAGGTGTCGGCGCTGAAGGTGCCGCTCTTCGGCGACAGGTAGTTACTGTACTGGCGCAGGAACTGGATCTCGACCGGCTCAGTCGCCACCGTCTGGCCGGCCGCGCCGGGCGTCAGCAGGGCCTCGACGGCGGCCACGTCGCCGCGCCGCTCGCGGATGCATTTCGATAGCCAGCCGCCGATGAAGCCGCCGCCCGAGACGGTGGAGAGATAGTCGACGTCGCGCAGCAGGCGCAGTTCGGCCAGGGCCTGCAGGGCGCCGAGATTGAAGGTGGCGCTGCGCACGCCGCCGCCGGACAGCGCCAGGCCGGCCAGGCGCGCATCGTGGGCGCGCACCAGCAGGTCGCAGGTAGCGGTCGGCTGCACGTCTTCCGGGCCGCCGCTGGCGCCCGCACCAGGTTCCGGCCGCAGCAGGCCGAGTTCATTTTGAAACACTTCGCTGAAGACGGTGCCGCTGCAGGCGTTCAGGCGGCGCCAGGTGGCTTCGTCGAGGGGGCCGCCGCCGGGCAGGCCCTGCTGGCGGCGGAAGGCGGCGATCGCACCGGCCAGTTGTTCGACGCGGCGGGCGCCGGGCGGCACCGGACAACCGGCGCGCTCGAGCTTGCGCCGTACATCAGTGACCTGCTCGGGCGTGAGACGGGAAAAATCGATGGTGGACATGCCGGTCTCCAACAGAAGAACGCGGCGGCCGGCTGCCCCGGCCGCACTGTCAAGTTCAGCACGGCAGGGGCGGGTGTGATGCCCGTCAAATCAAGACATGGGCGCGGCGGGAGGACTTTCCTGCCTGCGGATTACGCTTTGTCGGATTTCGTACGGGAAGGTTTCTGGGAGGAAGTGCCGGGCGTGCCGCCGGTGTCGCCGCCGGTCGTTGCACGGTCGGCAGGAGGCGGTACGTCGGCCGCCGGAGCGTCTGCTGCTGCGCTCTTGTCGCCGGCGTTGCTTGCGCCGCCGTCGGCAGGCATCGCACTCGCCACCGCTTGGCGGAACTGGTCTTGCAGCAAGTTCCACCACGCCATGGCTGCTGGCATCATGGCGTCCGGTGCGGCGCCGTCGGCCGGCGGCGTCCCCGCCTGCTGGACGCCGGCCGCGTTGAAGAAAGCGGCGAATGGCGGCAGCGAGGCGGTCTGCTCACCTTTCTGGCCCATGGCTTGCGCCATGTTGTCGCTCATCGTTTTCAGGGTGGCAAGGGTGCCGCGCTGCACTTCGAAAGCCTGGATCGAGGTGCGCAGCATCGACAGGTTCAGGTTGAGCCAGTTTTCGACGGCCTTCAGGTCGGTGATGCGCTTGTCGAGTTCTTCGACGGAGAGGGCGGGGGTGCCGAGGCTGCCGGCGCCGGAGCCGGGCATGGTGACGCCGGGCACGCCCATGCTGCCCCAGAGATTCTTCACGAACTCGAGCGTATCGGTCATGCCGGGAACGTTCTGCGAAGGTGGTTTCAGCATTGTAGTCTCCATGGATTATTGGGCTAGCGTAGCAGATAAATAACATGTGCACCAAGCTGGATGAGTACTGCTGAGCAGCAGGCGGGCACGTGGGCAGGTACACTAGGCGTTATGGGTATTGTCGATGCCATTTCGCGACAGCGCCGCCCTGTGCTGGTTGGCGCGCTGATCGTCCTGCTGCATATCGCACTGTTGTCCTTCATTTCGGGAACGGTGTCGCTGCCGCGCATGCCTGTTGCGCAGGACACGGCTTTCATACAGACGAAGCTGCTGCAGGCACCGCCGCCGCCTCCGCCTCCGCCGGTGGAACCTTTGCCCCCGCCCAAGCCGGTTCCGCCTCCTCCACTGCCGCAGCTGGCCCAGGACAGCGCGCCGGTGCTGAACGAGGAGGCCGTCGGCCCTCCGGTCGAGCCGGGAAGCGGCGGCGCAGGCGAGGGCGCCCCCGAGCAGGCGCCAATGGCCGCGGCCGAACCTGTGCCGGCACCGGTTCCCGCGGAAGTGCCGCCCCCGCCGCCCGAGCCACGCCGTTATAAAGTCGACGTGCCGCCGCCGGCCAGGATCACGATGGACGTCGCCCGCGTCGACGCCGACGGCACGCGCTGGAGCGGCGAAGCGCAATTGACCTGGCTTTTCAAGGACGACAGCTACCGGATCGAGTTCGAAGCCGGCATCCGCATCGTGTTTACGCGCGTGAACCTGGCCGTGCTGACCAGCGAGGGCGCGCTCGCGGCGACCGGCTTCGCGCCCGTGAAAATGACGGAAAAGCGGCGCGGCCGGGCGCTCACCGCGACGCACTTCGATTGGGCGCACGACAAGATCAGCTTCTCGTCCTCGCAAAAGACCGTGCCCCTGACGGCCGGCGCCCAGGACAAGGCCAGCGTGCCGCTGCAGCTGGCGGCAATCGCGCGCGGCGACCCCAATCAACTTTCTGGCGACATCGACATCCAGGTCGGCGAAGACCGCGATGCCGTCGTGTTCCGCTTCGTCGTGGTCGGGCAGGAAGAGATCGACACCAAGCTCGGCAAGCTGCAGACAGTCCATCTGTCGCGTCCGCCGAAAGAGGGCTCCTACCGCTCGCGCCTGGACATCTGGCTGGCCCCAGACCGGGGCTGGTATCCGGTGCAGATTCGCAATTCGGAAGCCAACGGTGCAGTGACCACGCAAACCGTGAATAATATAGGCCTTACCGATACAGGAAAATGATAATGCGAAGCAATCTTCTGAAAGGTGGAGCAGCGGCTGTCCTGCTGAGCCTGGGTCTGCAGGTGCAGGCTGCGGCCCCTGTGAAACGCGCGGTCGAGCTGCCGCCGGCGGCCGATTTGTCCTATGAACTGAACGCCCAGCAGCGCGGTTTCGGCCTGAAAGGCGAAGCACTGATCGCCTGGCGCAATAGCGGCAATAGCGACGGCAAGTACGAAGTCAACGTGGAAGCGCGCGTGCCTCTCATCGGCAAACTCACGGAATACCGCAGCCGCGGCACCGTCGACAGCTATGGCCTGGCGCCGGACGAATTCTACGAAAAGCGCTACCGCAAGGACGCCACCACGACCACTTTCGAGCGCGATAACAAAACGATCACGTTCACGGATGCCAAGGAGCCCTACGTCCTGAAAGGCGGCGAGCAGGACCGCGCCTCGGTCACCTGGCAATTGGCCTCGGTGGCGCGCGCAGCGGGCGAAAGCAAATTCAAGCCGGGCAGCGAATGGAGCTTCGTCGTCGCCGGCCGCCGCGACGCCGAGCCCTGGACCTTCAAGGTGGTGAAACGCGAAAAGATCCAGACCGGCATGGGCGAGCTCGACACCTTATTGGTGACGCGCGAGCCGCGTGCGGACGGCAAGAGCGAATCCGTCGACATCTGGCTGGCCCCCGGCCAGGAATGGTATCCGGTCAAACTGCGCTTCCACGACGGCGAGCGCGAGACGATCGAGCAGACGGTTACCAAAATCACGAGAAAATAATCGAAAAGCAACATTTGCATTCCGAGCCCGCTCGGGTTCGGAATTGCAAGCTCACTGCGCCAACTGTGTCATTCCTGCCAACGGGCAACATCATCCCTCCTGATTGCCAGTCCTGAACTGTTATACTGGCGCCCCCGCGGACATCCCGGCCGGCAACACGCCGCCCGCGCCTCCGCGCTCGCAAAACTGGTATCCCACATGATCGACATACAGGCAGGCGCGGCCCTCGCCGCCGAATCCCATGGCGTAGTCCCCGACGAGCTCGACCCGCTCGCCGCGCATTTCCAGAATGGCATCGCGCCGGACGAAATCGAGCAGGTGTTCCATTTAAAACGCGCGCAGCCCATGCTGTCCGCCTTCACGGCCCTGTTCCACGGCACCCAGGACGGCGTGCTGGTGCGCCTGCTGGTGCTGCGCGAACTGGCGGCCGATACCGGCAGCTCGGCCTTTTCGCGCGCCGACATCAACCAGAAGCTGGCCTACCTGATCCCGGAAAGCCTGGAAACGGTGCTGAACCGCCTGCGCTCGCACGGCCTGCTGGCCTGGGACGCGCCGAGCGCCGTCTACCGCATCACGCCGCTGGCGCGCAACGTGTTGTCCGCGCTGGACACCCTGATCGCGCTGGCCAAGCCCGAGGAAGACGATGCCGAGATGGGCTTCCTGCTGTCGCAAGTGGCCGGCGCCCAGGCCGTCGGCGGCGTCACGGTCGAACAATTGAAACACCTGCTGGGCCGCCTGGTCGAGCTGACCGAGGAATTCCGCGACGCGATCGCCTCCGGTTCCGAGTTCAAGCTGCGCAACTCGCAGGCAAAGTGGCACATGGCGTGTGATTGGGTCGAGAAGGGTTCCGTGATCCTGCGCGCGATCACCTCCGACGAACGCGCCGATTCCGCCACCCATAAAGCGGCGCAGGCGATCGGCCGCGCGCAGAGCGCCCTGCTCAACATGCAGGGCATGTTCTCGCGCGCCCTGAACCAGATCGAGCGCCAGCGCGTGCACCTGGGCCAGTCGGGCCTGTCGACCACCGACGTGAAGCGCTGGCTGCTGGCCCACGAAGACCTGGCCAGCCTGGCGGCCGATGCGATCGACCGCCCGGTGGTGCCGCTGTTCGGCACGCCAGCCGAGATGATCGACGTGGCCGAAACCGAATTGCTCCTCGAGCGCGTCACGACCGCCGGTCCGAAAGGCCTGCCGAGCGGAGAAGATGCGCCCCTCACCATCAACGACAACCCGGCCATGCAGGCCGAACTCGACGACTGGATCAACAAGCTGGCCGACTTCGCCAACCTGGGCAACTTCCCCGAATTTTCGGAGACGGGGCCGAAGAAGGTGCAGCTGCACGAGTCGCTGCTGCCGGCCGGCTTTGCGGTCGCCTCCTACCGCGCCTCGCTGCTGCCGCTGCTGGGCGACGCCGCCGAAGCCAGCCTGCAGGGCGCGACCGCCGAACTGGCGCGCCTGCCGATCCGTTTCGAGCCGACCGACGAAATGGTCCAGCTGGACGATCCGGAAGTCGCGGCCATGTCGTTTGCAACCCTCTCACTGAATCTGGAGTTAGGCCCGGACCATGAATGACGATTCCCAAATCCTGATCGCGCGCCTGCTGACGCACCAGACCCTGCGCCGCGACGACAAGATGGTCAAGCGCGCGCTGTCGGACGACCAGTTCCGCGCCGAAGTCGACAAGCGCCTGCTCGAATGCGGCCTGAAACTGCTCGACAACGTCTACGCCGACCACGTGACGCTCGCCCTGCACCGCAACGTCGAGCCGAAGATCTTCGGCGCCAAGGACATCTGGCAGAACAATAACTTCGGCCTCACCCGCGACGGCGTGGCTTTGCTGGTCGTGCTGTGGGCGCAGATCATCCTGCCGAAGCGCGAGCGCCAGGAAACCCACGTCACCGTAGACGACGACCAGAACGACCTGTTCGACAAGGACAACCCGATCCCGCGCGCGGAAGACACCTCGATCGGCATCTCCTACACGGCGCTGCTGTCGGACTTCGGCGACAAGCTGGGCAAGAAGACGCGCATGGACATGAACCTGGGCCAGCTCTCCAAGCTCGGCTTCATCGAACGCCGCGGCGACGTGATCCTGGAAGGCCCGCTGCTGGACCTGATGATGGACACCGACGTCCTGAAGGAGCGCATCATCAACGGCGCCCTGTCCGACGTGTTCAAGCGCGCGCCCCTGGCCGCGGTGCCGCGCAAGAGCGATGCCGCCAACGATGCCGAGGCCGTCGAGCCTCTAGATACTCCGAACTGAGACACTATGTTCCACATCAAATCACTCGAGCTGGTCCACTGGGATTACTGGCAGCGCATCAAGAACATCCCGCTCGACGCCAAGATCATCACCATCGCCGGCCAGAACGGCTCCGGCAAGACGACCCTGCTCGACGCGCTGCGCACCCTGTTCGGCCTCGACTGCTCGATGGGCCGCACCTATAAACACTATGCGCGCCACTCGGGCCAGCAGAGCGCCTGGATCCGCGCCGTGGTCGACAACAAGGCGGTCGGGCGCCAGCTCTCGAACCGCCCGTTCCGCCATTCCGGCTTCTTCGCCGACGACGAAGTCACGCTGTTCTGCCAGGTGCAGAAGAACGGCGGCGACTGGAAGCGCCAGTACCTGATGCGTCCGGGGAACGTCGACATCGAGGAAGTGACGGAAGCGACCGACTGGCTCGGCGTCGAGAACTACAGAAAACGACTCGCGTCAGCAGGATTGTCGCCGGCGATGTCGAAGGTGCTGGCGCTGGAGCAGGGCGAGACCGACAAATTGTGCGAATACGCGCCGCGCCAGCTGCTCGACCTGGTGTTCCAGGTCTTCGGCGATAAAGAGGTGCTGGACGCCTACGACGAAGCCAAGCGCCACCAGCGCGACACCGAGACGGAACTGAAGCGCTTCGAGGCCGAACTGGAAACCTCGCGCATCAACCTCGAGGGCCTGCGCCTGCGCGTGGCCAACTATCACCAGTGGGAAGACCTGCACAAGGAACGGCGCGACCTCAAGGAGGAAGTGCTGCCGAGCCTGGAGTACCACGAGGCGCGCGAAAAGGCGGCCAACATCAGCCGCGCCCTGCACGAGCAGCGTAAGCCGCTGGCGCAGGTCGACAGCGTGCTCACCGAGAAGCGCCAGGCGCTAGCCGCGCAGCAGCGCGCGCTGACCGAAGCCCAGCAGCAGGAAACCCTGCTCGAGCAGGAAGGCACGGCACTGGCGAGCCGCCTTACGCAGATCAACAGCAGGATAAAACCGCTGGAGAACCTGATCGAGCAGAAGGAACGCCTGCAGAAGCTGGCGGCGGAAGCCGGCGCCGACATGGCGGAAGTGGCGACCCAGCTGGAAGAAAAGGAAGCGGAGCTGGCGCGCCAGCGGGCCGCGCGCGAAGCGCTGGGCGCGAAGATCGCCGCGGAGATGGCGACCATCTCGGCGCTGCAGGGCAAGAGCGCGATGCCGGAACCGGAAGCGCAGCGCCTGATGCGCCGCGCGCTGCGCGACGAGGGCATCCCGCACGCCATGCTGTCGGACATCGTCGAAGTGACGGATCCGAAGTGGCAGGGGGCTGTCGAGGGTGTGCTGGGTGGCTACGCCTCGGTCGTGCTGCTCGAGCGCGCAAAGGATGCCCCGGCGGCGTACCGCCTGGCTGAAAAAGAGCGCTATCGCCACTTCATCGTCCCGGACTGCATCGAAGCGCCGAAGATGAAGGACGACAGCCTGCTGTCGGTGGTGAACTTCTCGGCCCCGGCGCCGGGCTGGCTGATCGATCAGCTGGCGCGCATCGACCGCGTCGATTCCGTCGATGCCGGTTTCAAGTCGGGCGTTGAGGAGTGGATCACGCCGGACGCCTACCACCGCGAACGCCGCGGCGGACGCTCGCTGTTCGTCGAGCCGTCGCGCTACCGCTTCGGCGCCGCCGGTAAAACCCAGCGCCTGGAGGCGATCCAGAAGTCCTTGCCGGCACTGGAAGCGAAGGAAGATGCGCTCACCCTCACCATCAGCAAGCTGGCGGCGGAAGTGGGCGGCCTGAAGGCGCGCATCGCCGGCGTCGACGCAGCGAAAGAGCTGGCGGCACGCCAGGCCGAGTTCGAGGAAGCGGCGCGTAGCATGACGCCACTGCGCGCGGAACGGTTGGAAGTGGGCGCGCGCCTGGGAGAATTGCAGACGCTGACCAAGAACGCGACGGTCGCGCGCACCCGCGCCGACACCGTCTGGCAGAACGCGCGCATGGCGCTGTCGGAAGCGGAGGCGGGCCTGCGCCTGAACAGCCGCCGCCAGATCGAGCAGCGCAGCGAGCACGCGAAGGCGCTGCTGGAACTGCGCCGCGGTTGGAAGAACATCCCGGCCGCCTGGAAGCGGGCGGCGCGCCGTGCGGCGCTGGTGTCCCAGCACCAGAATGCGCACCAGGTCAACCTGCGCATCTCCTCGCTCGAGCACGCGCTGGCGCGCGACGACTGGGAACTCGACGCCACCGTGATCGACCAGTACGCGCGCCTGAACGACCAGCTCTCGGGCCGCCAGGTCGAGACCGAAGAGCGCCGCTACCAGAACAACCGCGCGATCGAAGCGACCGGCAATGCCCGCGGTGCCTACATCGAGCGCCTGCGCTACACGATCAAGACCTATTCGAAGAACATCAAGGAACTGGGAGAATTGGCCGGCATCGACGTGCAAGCCGACCCGGTGCGCCTCGAGAACGACGACGTGCAACTGGCGCAAGCCGGCCTGCACGTGCGTTTTAAATTCGACGGCAAGGACCAGATCGGCATGAACGACGGCGAAGCCTCAGGCGGCCAGCAGGTGATGAAGTCGCTGGTGCTCTTGATCGGCCTGTTGAAATCGGAAGAGGGTTCCGGCGGCTTCGTGTTCATCGACGAACCCTTCGCGCACCTGGACATCCGCAACATCCAGCTGGTTGGCGAGTTCCTCAAGAACACCGACGCCCAGTACCTGATGACGACGCCGCTGACCCACAACACCGACGTCTACGACCCTTCGGAACTGACGCTCATCACGAGCAAGAAGAAGAAGGACACGCAGTGGGCGCAGCCGATCTTCGTGCTGCAGCGTAGAAAGGAAGAGGCGCAAGCCGCGTAAGTTGAAAGGGACCCGACGGGTCCCTTTTTCATGGGGCCGCCAGCACCATTATTAGAAAAGCTGATTGCCCCAATCAAGGTCGGCAAGTAGGCAGTCTCCTGGAACCTGTGCACACTAGCCGCACAAGACAACAGGAGACAAACATGAAACAAGCAGCGTCCAGGATCATCCTGGCAGTAGCCGCATTTGCCGTCGCCATGCAAGCGCAGGCCGCCGACACGATCAAGGTCGGCCTGATCGCTCCCTTCTCCGGCCCCTTCGCCGATTACGGCAAGCAGATGGAAGGCGGCATCAAGGCCTATATGGCGCAGCATGGTGCCACCGTCGCCGGCAAGAAGGTCGAGATCGTCATCCGCGACACGACCGGCCCCGCGCCCGAAGTCGCCAAGCGCCTGGCCCAGGAATTGGTGGTGCGCGAGAAGGTCGATTTCCTGGCGGGCTTCGGCCTGACGCCGGAAGCGCTGGCCGTCGCGCCGCTGGCCGAGCAGGCGAAGAAGCCGATGATCGTCATGAATGCGGCCAGTTCCATCGTCACGACCAAGTCGAACTACATCGCCCGCGTGTCGATGACGCTGCCGCAAAGCTCCGCGCCGATGGCGACCTGGGCGCTGAAGAACAAGATCCGGAAAGTGGTCACCCTGGTCGCCGACTACGCGCCGGGCATCGATGCCGAGGCGGCCTTCAAGGAGACGCTCACCGCCGGCGGCGGCACCGTACCCGAGACGATCCGCGTGCCGCTGAAGAACCCGGACTTCGCGCCTTACATCCAGCGCATCAAGGACGCGAAGCCGGATGCGGTCTTCGTCTTCGTGCCGCCGGGAGAACACACGATCGCCTTCATGAAGGGCTACCGCGAGCGCGGACTGGCCGAAGCCGGCATCAAGGTGATCGGCACCGGCGACCTGACCGACGACCACATGCTGCCGGCGATGGGCGACGCGACCCTGGGCGTGATCACCACCTTCCACTACTCGGCGGCGCACAAGTCGCCCGAGAATACGGCCTTCCTTAAAAGTTTCGCGAGCGTGAATCCAGGCGCGGGCCGGCCCAACTTCATGGCCGTCGGCGGCTACGACGGCATGGCGGCGATCTACGAGGTGGCGCGCAAGCTGAAGGGCGACATCGACGGCGACAAGGCGATGGCGGTTTTAAAAGGCCTGAAGCTGAACAGCCCGCGCGGGCCGATCATGCTCGACCCCGCCACGCGCGATGTGGTGCAGACGGAATACGTGCGCCGCGTCGAGAAGGTGAACGGCGAGCTGTACAACGTCGAATTCGACCAGTTCCCGAACCAGAAGGACCCGGGCAAGAAATAAGCCGCTAGCCGGCGAACAGCGCGGCCACCATCTGGCGCAGCCAGCGGTTCGAGACGTCGGCGTGGTAGCGCTCGTGCCAGTGCTGCTTGACCTGGTAGCTGGGCAGCTCGACCGGGATCTCGAGGAAGCGGACCGCCTCGCTGGCCGCCATCAGCCTGGCGTAGCGCTCGGGGACGATGGCGAGCAGCTCGGTCTGCGCCACGATGGAGGCCACGCCCAGGAAGCTGGGCAGGTTCAGCACCACGCTGCGCTCGATCTCCTCGCGCGCCAGGACCTTGTCGACGATCGCGTGCCCCGTGCCGGAAGTCCGTACGCGCACATGGCCCTCCTGCCGCAAAGCTTCGACCGTCAGCGTGTCGCCCACGCGCGGGTGCGTTTTCGCGGCCAGGCAGACGAAGTGCTGGTCGAACAGCTTTTGCTGGTAGAAGCCCGCCTCCAGGTGCGGCATGAAGCCGACGGCGAGATCGACGAGGCCGTCGGCCAGTTCGCCTGGCGAGTCCGGCGAAATACGCGATATCTCGAGATGGATGCCCGGTGCGACACTGCGCAGGTGGTTGAGGATGCGCGGCAGCAGTACGATCTCGCTGATGTCGGTCATGCAGATGCGAAAGCGGCGCGTGCTGGCGGCGGGATCGAACACGGGCTGGTCGGCCAGCGCATGCTGCAGGGCCGCGATCGCACGGCGCACGTCCTCGATCGCGTTCTGCGCGCGCGGCGTCGGCACCATGCCTTTCGCCGTACGGCTGAACAGCTGGTCATTGAAATGCTCACGCAGCTTGGCCAGGGCCAGGCTGACGCTCGACTGCGGCAGGCCGAGGTTGTGCGCGGCCCGGGTCACGTTGCCCGTCTTGAAAATCTCGTCGAACACCAGCAGCAGTTCCAGGTCGAAGCGCTTCATGGCCAGCCCAATATGTGGATTCCTGATTATAGCAATCAAGAACCATCCGTTTTCAACATACTCCTTTTGCGTCACAGTAGCCACATAACAGCAGCTTTCAGGAGGCCATCATGCAATTCCATCTCGACGGATTTCGTCCCGGCGACCCGCAGCGCCACCCCGTTTCGCCGCTGGCCCTGCCGCACGGCGATGCCGTGCCGGCGCAGGTCGACGTGCTCATCGTCGGCTGCGGCCCGGCCGGCCTGACGCTGGCGGCGCAGCTGGCCGCCTTCCCGGAGATTCGCACGGCGATCGTCGAGCAGAAGGCGGGCCCGCTGGAGAAAGGGCAGGCCGACGGCATCGCCTGCCGCACGATGGAAATGTTCGAGGCCTTCGATTTCGCCGGACGCGTGCTGCAGGAATCGTGCTGGATCAACGAGGTGACCTTCTGGAAGCCGGACGAGCAAAACCCGCAGAACATCACGCGCCACGGCCGCGTGCAGGACACAGAAGACGGCCTGTCCGAGTTCCCGCACGTGGTGCTGAACCAGGCCCGGGTCCACGATTTTTATCTCGAGACGATGCGCAATTCGCCCAGCCGTCTGGAACCCCATTACGCGCGCAAGCTGATCGGCGTGGAGGTGGACGAGACGGCTGCCGACTATCCGGTGACGGTGACCCTGGAGCACGCCGGCCGCCGCGAGAGCGTGCGTGCGCGCTACGTGGTCGGCTGCGACGGCGCCCGCAGCGCCACGCGCGCCGCCATCGGGCGCGAGTTGAAGGGAGAAGCCGCGCACCAGGCCTGGGGCGTGATGGACGTGCTGGCGGTGACGGATTTCCCCGACATCCGCTACAAGGTCGCCATCCAGTCCGAAGCGGGCAGTATTTTGATCATTCCGCGCGAGGGCGGCTATCTCACCCGGCTCTACGTCGAGATGGACAAGCTGGGCGAGGACGAGCGGGTGGCGCAGCGCCAGATCACGGCCGAGCAGCTGATCGCGGCGGCGCAGCGCATCTTTTATCCCTACCAGCTCGACGTGAAGGAAGTGGCCTGGTGGTCGGTGTACGAGATCGGCCAGCGTATCTGCGACAAGTACGACGACGTGATCGCGGGTGAAGAGGGCAGCCGGCCGCCGCGCGTCTTCATCGCCGGCGACGCCTGCCACACGCACAGCCCGAAGGCCGGGCAGGGCATGAACTGCTCGATGCAGGACGCCTTCAACCTGGGCTGGAAGCTGGCCGCCGTCCTGCGCGGACAGTGCCCGCCCGCGCTGCTGCACAGCTATAACGCCGAGCGCCAGGCCGTGGGCAAGCAGCTGATCGACTTCGACAGCGAATGGTCGCGGATGATCAGCGAAAAGCCGGCGGACGGTGGAGGAGCTGGCCTGGACCCGAAGGAGTTCCAGCGCTACTTCGAGCAGCACCTGCGCTACACGGCGGGCGTGGGCACCCAGTACCGTCCTTCGCTACTGTGCGGCGACGACCAGCATCAAGGGCTTGCTACCGGCTTCGCTGTCGGCACGCGTTTTCACTCGGCCGAGGTGCTGCGCATCAGCGACGCAAAAGTGGTTCAATTGGGACATGCGGGCAAGGCCGACGGACGCTGGCGCCTGTATGCCTTCGCCGGAAGGGACGACGAGGACGTACGCGCGCTGTGCCGCTTTCTCGAGGAGTCGCCCGATTCGCCGGTGCGCAGGTACACGGCCGCGGGCCAGGATCCGGACGCCGTGTTCGACCTGCGCGCCGTGTTCCAGCAAGCGCACGCCGAGCTGGAGATCGGGACCATGCCCGCGCTGCTCTGGCCGCGCAAGGGCCGTTACGGCCTGCACGACTACGAAAAGGTGTTCAGTTCAAGGCTCAAGCACGGGCCGGACATCTTCGACCTGCGCGGCGTGGACCGCGAGCAGGGCGCGCTGGTGGTGGTGCGTCCCGACCAGTACGTGGCGCAGGTGTTGCCGCTCGATGCGCACCAGGCCCTGGCCGATTTCTTCGCGGGGTTCATGCTGCCCCGGGCGTGAACGCGGGCCTCAGGCCCGTTCGATCGCCTGACGCAGCTTGCGGCGCCACAGCAGCAGGCCTACCGAATAGGCCGCGAAGTAGGCGCCGGTCAGCCCGACGCACAGCATGGTCAGCGGGCTGTCCGTGAAGCGCGGCGCCGGCACGTTGCCCTGCTGGCTCGCATAGATCTCGACCCCGAGATAGAGCACGCGCGCCACCAGGATCATGGCCATCACGATCCCCAGGCGCATCGGCGGCGTGAAGAAGTAGCCGCCTTCGGTATCTTCATACACCGTGCGCTTCAGGGCGAACACGCCCCAGAACACGCCCAGCGCCGTGCCGGCCGCCAGCGCACCGAGCGCATACGGCCGCGTCAGCACTTCCGACAGCGACACCAGGATCATCCCGGCGAACACCAGCACGCCCGTGTAATGGCGCGAGACGATCGAGCGCTGGCGCGCCATCTGCGTTTTGAGGCGCGAATAGATGCGCCAGACGAGGATCGGCGTCAGCAGGAGCAGGGCGAGCGTGGTGATGGTCATCGGATGGTTCAGGATTACTGGTTGAGTCGCGCTGTTGCGTTGAGACTGGCATTGTAACCGGGCGTCGGATGGAAGCGCGTCATGGTAAGGTGACAACACCGTTTTCAGGAGAGCCGACCCATGTTTGCAGCCATCCCCATCCCGGTGCGCCTGCACCGCGCCCCCGATCCCGTCCCGGCCGACGAGCCGGCGCCGGAGCCCTTCGACGCGCCTCATCATCCGCACCACGCGCCGGCGCATACGCCGGCCAACGAGGAACCGGTGCCGGACCCAAAACCGAGCCTGCATTGAAAAGAGGTCCCCGCGGGGACCTCTCTCTTTTCAGGCCAGCTTAATCGAAGGCCCAGGCATACAAGACATCGAGCGCCGTATTCGTCCCCGCCTGGAACTGCAGCGTGAACTTCGGCGTCAGTTTATAGCGCAGGCGCACCAGGCTCGAGGCCGTCGTCGCACCCTGCTCGAAGCTGATGTAGGCGCGCGAGGAAATGCGCTTGCCCACCGTAACGACCGTGTTCGCCAGCCCTTCGGCCTCGCCGTTGCGGCCCTGGCCGATGCCGAGTTCGTCCACGCCCAGCGAGTTCGCCAGCTTGGACTGGATGCCGCCGGTGCCGCCTTTGCCGCCCAGCAGGGCGCCGGCCGCGGCGCTCAGCACGTCCTTCTCGTTGCCGCTGGTGCCCTCCATGCCGTGGCCCAGCACCAGCCAGGACAGTTTTTCGCTGTCGGGCACGTTCGGCGTCGACACCAGTTTCGCTTGTGGCGAGCGCGCCGTGCCGCGCACCTGCACGCCGGCTTCGACATTGGTCTCGCTCAGCTGCGTGCCCTCGGGCTGCTTGCGCAGTGCGAGCACGTCGAGCGCCGGGTTGTCGTAGGGGCCGCTGAAGGTGATCACGCCGCGCTCGATCGCCAGCTTCTGGCCATAGGCCGCGTAATTGCCGCTGGCGACGCGGATGGTGCCGTTCACGCGCGGCGCGCCGCTGCCCGTCATGCGCACCCGGGCACTGCCTTCCAGCATGGCGTCGATGCCGAGGCCGCGCAGGTGGAAGTTGTCGCCCAGGTCGGCGCGCAGGTCCACCACCAGCGGCACTTCCGCTTCCTTCTTCGGCGGCGACATCGGTTTGCCGCGGCCCAGCACGATGACGTCATCCGACATCGTCGGCCGTCCTTGCGGCGCGAACTCGATCAGCGCGCGGTCGACGTTGACGCGGCCTTCCAGCGCGAAGCGGGTCGCATCGCGCACCAGCGCCGCATTGCCCGAGACGATCACGGTGCGGTCCGGACGCGACAGGGCTTCCAGCTTGTCGGCGACGAGATTGAGCTGCATCGCCGGATCGCCCGCACCGAAGCGGATCGAACCGTCGGCGGTGGCGCTGCCCGACAGGCCCTGCAAGTAAAGCCTTTGCAGTACCAGGCGGTCGCCCGCGAGCTGGGCGCGCAATTGGCCGTTCTGCAGGCGAACGCCCTGTTCCGGCCAGCGCACCGACAAGGCATCGCCATTCACGGTGCCGTTCAGGATCGGGGTGCCGATGGTGCCGGCGCCGGTGACGGCGAGTTTCAGGCTGCCGTCCAGGTCGAGGTCGCGCTGGCCGGCGAAGGGCGCGAGCCAGGCGATCGAGGCCATGTCGGCGTTCGCCGTCATGCGCAGCGGGCTGTCGCGGTTGACGCGCCCGCCGATCATCTGCACCGTGCCGTCCACGCGCGCGGTGCCGGTGCGGGCGCCGTCGATGCTCAGCTGGGTGCGCAGCGAGCTGCCCTGCACGTCGGCGCGCGCGTCGAAGGTGCGCAGACCCAGCGCGACCGGGGTGCCCGAACCGACCAGGGCGTCGCCGCCTTCGCGGAACACGTGCACGCTGCCGGCCAGCGCCGGGGCACCGCCGGTGGCGGTGGCGGTGCGCAGGTCGAGCGCCCAGTCGGCGCCGATGGTCAGATTGCCCTGCACGTTTTCGCGCAGCGCTTCCGAGAACTGGCCGAGATAGTTCAAAGGCACGCCGGCAGCTGCGCCACGGCTGTTCCAGCGCGCGCCCGTCTTGGTCAGCTGGTCGATCCGGACCGTGCCCGCCGGCAGGCGGATCACGGCGCCGTTGAAGGCCAGCGATTCCGGCTTCGCCAGGCCCGCCACGCCGGCTCCGGGCGCGACGCCGATGCGCAGCGGGACCGGCTGCGCCAGCGTCATCGCATAGCGGCCCTTGTTCTGCAAGGCGGCCAGCGTGCCGGCCCAGGCATTGCCGCTCCAGCCGCCGCGCACCTCGGTGGAGGCGTCGAAGTCGTCGCCGCGGGCGGCCGCGCGCAGGGTATGGGCGGCGCGCGTGCCGTTCGTTTGCAGGCTGGCGGCGGCAATGCGCGTTTCCCCACTGGCGAATTCCACGATCTGGATGTCGCTGACCAGCGGATCGGCGCCGCCGCGGCCCGCGCCGAGATTGGCGCTGGCGCGCAGCGACTTCAGGCTGTGTTTGCCGAGCAGGCGCAGGTTCTGGCCTTCGAGATTTGCAGTCAGCGACGGCGTGTCCATCGTGCCGCTAACGGTACCGGCGCCGCGCAGCAGGCCCGCGTAGTCGGGACCGAGGGCGCCCAGTTGCGGCGCGTCGATGCGCCAGTCGAGGCGGTCGCCGCCGGCGCCGAAGCTGCCCTTGGCCGCGATCACGTTGGCGCCCACGTGCAGGTCGACGTCCGCACCCGACACGTGGCGTTTATCCGCCGCCAGGCGCGCATAGCCCCACAGCGGCGATTTCGCCAGCGTCGATTCCTCGAGCTTCAGGTTTAGTGCGCCGCGCCAGTCGGCGCCGGAGCGGCCGCTGGCGTCAAAGCTGCCGTTGATCGAACCGGGCAGCGGGCTGCCGAAGGCGGCCGGATTGAAGCGCGCCATGTTGCCGCTGCCCTTGGCCTCGACGAAGCGCGCGCCTTCGCCACCTGCGAGCCAGGCTTCGCCGCTGACGTGCAGCTTGCTGTTGTTGGCCTTGCGCTGGGCAGCGACCCAGCCGAGTCCATTCGCATCGGCGACGAAGGTGGTGCGCGGATTGCTCATGGTGCCGGTGATGACGCCGTTGGCATTCACCGCGCCGTACAGGTCGGCGCGCAGGGTGGCCAGGTTGCGGCCTTCCACGCGCCAGGCCAGGCGTTCGCCCGGCGCGCCGAAGGCGCCGTTCAGGTTGACCGTGTTCTGGCCCAGCGCCAGATTGGCATCGACGCCGCTCACGTGTTTCGCATCGGCGGTCAGCTTGCCTTTACCCGACAGCGGCTGGTCGAACAGCCGACTCGGACGCAAGGCGAAGTCGGTGTTGACCTTCCATGCCGGCGCCAACACGCCGCTGGCGTTGACAGCGGCATTGATGTCGGCCTGCGGATAGTCGCCCAGCGCGGCCGGATTGAAGCGGCTGGCGTTGGCGTTGACCTTGAAGGCTTTATCCTCGCCCAGCTTCATGTTGCCGGTCAGGGCGACGCTGCCGCTGCCGGCCAGCAGGCGCGCCTCGGAGACGTCGACCACGTTGTTCTCGAGCTTCGCCTTGGCCGTCAGGCGCAGGCCGCTCTCGACCAGGCGCACGTCGAGCGACTGCACCTGGCCGACGTTGGCCACCGCGATGTCGCCGGCGATCTTGGTCGGCTTCATGCTGCCGTGGATGCCCTTCAAATCGAAGCGGTCGGTGTGCAGGGCGAAGTTGGCGGTGCCGAGGCCCTCGGTGTCTTCGCCGCGCTGCACGCTGCCGCTGCCCGTGAAGCGGCCGGCGGCGCCGAAGTCGAGCAGCACGTCGGACAGGCGCATGGCTTCCAGGTTGCCGCCCAGCTGGCCGCGGAAGGCGCGCAGCGGCAGGCGCTGCTGGTCGATCGTGCCTTCGGGGCCCTCGTTGACCAGGTTGACGCTGCCGGAGATGGCGCGCTTGTCGTCTAGCTTCGCCGCGATCGTCAGGCTCAGGTCAGCGGTGGGTAGCGAGGGATTGAAGAAGCCCGGATCGATGTTGTGCGCCTTGAGGTCCATCGTGCGCAGCGGGATCTCGGCAAAGGGCGACAGGGTCAGGCGCGCGTCGCCGCCGGCGCGGCCGGCATTGCCGGTGGCGTCCAGGGTCGTCAGATTCAGGTCGCCGCCGGCACGCAGTTTCAGTGCTGCCGGCGTGGCACCGGGGCCGACTGTTGCTTGCGACAGGCTGGCATTCGCGTCGAGTTTGAACGGCTTCGTCGCCGCGATCTTGCCGTCGGCCGCCACCTTGCCCCAGGGCGTGGTCGCGACCGCGTCGTTCAGCTGCCATTGCACCTTATCGCCATGCAGGCGCATGCGCACGTCGGTAATTACGGTGCTGGCGCCCTTGTTGACGAAAGTCGCTTTCGCCAGGCGCGCGTCGTCGAGCGCGATGCGGAAAGGGGCGGCGAGCGAGTTCGGCATCGTGGCCGGTTCGTCGCTTTCCTTCAGCGTCTCCATGCGCAGGTCGGCCGCATGCAGCTTGTTGATCTCGATGCCTTTCGAGAGCAGCTGGCGCGGCGACCAGGACAGGTCGATGTTGGTGACGGTGGCCAGCTGGGTCTCGGTGCGCCAGACGATGCGGTCGATGTGCATGTCGCCGTAGATCGAGCCGCGCACGCCGGTCATCGTGAGTTTGCCGTCGGTCGCGCGCGCGGCGCGTTCGGCGATCATCTGCAGCGTCGTTTCGCGGCCCAGGTACCAGAGGGCGCCGCCGACGACCACGCCGGTGGCCACGAGGCCGATGGCGACGCGGCGCGGCCAGCGTCGGGCCTTGGGCGCCGGCGCCTTGGCCGGCGTGGGAGGGGTGGTGTTGTGGTCGTCCATCAGAACGTGAATCCAAGTGAGAAGTGCAGGCGCGCTTTTTTCACCGCCTGGCCGTAGGCGATGTCGACGTTGATCGGGCCGACCGGGCTGCGCCAGCGCGCGCCGACGCCGTAGCCGTATTCGGGTTTCAGGTCCTTGAACTTGTCGGCGGCGTTACCGGCGTCGACGAAGAAGGCCACGCCCCATGGTGGACGGAACCAGTACTGGTACTCGGCGCCGCCGGTGAGCAGGTAGCGCCCGCCGACGACGGCGTCGCCTTCGCGCACGCCCAGCTGCTGGTAGCCGTAGCCGCGCACCGACTGGTCGCCGCCGGCACGGAACAGGAAGGTGCTCGGCACGCCGACCTTGTCCTTCGAGAAGACGGCGCCGGCTTCGCCCTTCAGGATCAGGGCGCCGCTGGTGCCGACCGGCTTGTAGTACACGCCGCGCGTATAGCCGCGGATGAATTTTTCGTCGGTGAAGATCGGCAGCGGCGCGATGCCGACCTGCCAGTTGAGCGCGTAGCCGCGCGTCGGCTGCAGCAGGTTGTCGAGCTTACGGCGCGTGACGCTGTAGGTGACCGGAATGCTCTTGCTGTATTCGGTATCGATGCCCGCGCCCTCGACCTCGCGCTTTTCGGCCAGCAGCTCGATGCCCAGGCTGCGTTCGAGTTCCGGCGTGCCCCAGGCGCGGCGCGCGCTGATGCTGGCGGTGGTGGTGATCTCGCCGCGCAGGTCGGTGCGTTCGAAGCCGCCGCCGGCGCTGTCGTTGTAGCCGTTCGGCTTCGTCGGCCAATAGAAATCGGCGCGTGCCAGCTGGTGCTTCTGTTCGTAGATCAGGTCGCTCTTCATGCGCTTGCCGAACACGTTCAGGTCGTCGTAGCCGAGCGAGGCGCGCCCGCCCGTGTTGGTCGAGAAGCCGAGGCCGACCTCGAGGTTCTTCTGCTTGTTCTCGGTGACGCGCACCAGCACCGGCAGCATGGTCGGGCCGGCCGCGGTGGGCGGCTTGACGCCGGTGGTGGCCTGGCCGGGCACCTCGGGTGCGGCCTGGGCCGCAGCCTGGCCGGTGCCATCGTCGTCTTCTTTGAGTTCCTTGATCTCGGCGTTGAGCACCGCGCGCATGTCGGCGCTCACCTCGACGGTGGCAAAATATCCCGTTTCCTGCAGGCGGGCCTGTAAAGCCTGCAGCGCCGCCTCGCTGTAGATGTCGCCCGGCTTGATCTTGTTCAGGTTGGTGATGACCTCGCGCGGATAGCGCTTCAGGCCGCGGATGCGCAATTCTCCGAAGCGCATTTCCGGGCCGCTGTCGATCACCACGCGCAGCGAGGCTTTATAGGCATCGGGGTCGACGGTGGCGCTGGTTTCGACCAGCTGGGCGCGCGGGAAGCGCGACTGCATCACTTCGCGCAGCAGATCGCGCTTGGCCGCTTCCCAGTCGCCCTGGACGAAGCGGGCGCCTACCGGCAGCGACCAGCGGTTGCGCAGGGCCGCCGCGTCGTAGGGCGCGCCGCCCTGGTCGAAGGAGACGAAGCCCTGCAACACCAGGTCGAGGTCGCTGACCAGCACCGGCTGGCCCGGATCGACGACGATGCGCGCCACCGGCGTGCCGCCGCTGGTATCGAGGCCGGCGCTGATCTTGGGCGAATAATAGCCTTCGGTGGCGATCAGGGTTTTCGCTTCCTCGGGCACGGCTTTCACGAGGCGCTGCAATTGTTCGAGGTCGACGCGCGGGTTGCCGCGCCAGCGCAGCAGGTCGAGGTTATCCTCGAGCAGGTCGTCGAGTTTGCCGGGCGCGTCGATGCGCACGGTGTAATTGATGCCCTGGGCATACGCGGATTGCGCGCCCAGTACGGCATACACGGACAGCATGATTTGTGCCAAAATCCGTGATTGCCTTGGCCCCGCCTGTGCGGTCCGGTGGGATGTTGCGGGAACCATGTGTCTCCGTCTCAGTATTCAGTATCAATGCTGAGCGCATCTTAGCGGAATTGCAAAATTGACGGCGAACGATTAACTACCAAAAATACGACACATGCACGCTCCCGATACCGCGCTCGTTCTCTTCAGTGGAGGACAGGATTCGACTACCTGCCTGGCCTGGGCCCTGCAGCGTTATCCACGCGTTGAAACCATCGGTTTCGATTATGGCCAGCGCCATGCGATCGAGCTGGAAGTGCGGCCGACCGTGCTCGCCAGGATGCGTGAGTTGTCGCCCGAGTGGAATGCGCGCCTGGGCGAAGATCACATGATCGACCTGTCGCTGATCTCGCATATTTCCGATACCGCGCTGACCAGCAATGTCGCCATCGAAATGCAGGCCAACGGCTTGCCGAATACTTTTGTTCCTGGCCGCAACCTGCTGTTCATGACGGTGGCGGCCACCGTCGCCTACCGGCGCGGCCTGACGGTGCTGGTGGGCGGGATGTGCGAGACGGATTTTTCCGGGTATCCGGACTGCCGCGACGACACGATGAAGGCGCTGCAGGTGGCCCTGAACCTGGGCATGGCGACGAGACTGAAAGTCGAGACGCCGCTGATGTGGATCGACAAGAAGCAGACCTGGGAACTGGCCGAGCAGGCCGGGGGACAAGCGCTGGTGGACCTGGTGCGTTTCGAGACCCACACCTGCTATCTCGGCGAGCGCGGCGCGCGCCACGACTGGGGTTATGGTTGCGGCACCTGCCCAGCCTGCGAACTGCGCGCAAGGGGCTATGCGCAGTTCGCCGCAGAGAAAACTTCTTAAACCGCCACCTTCTCGACGGCGCGGTTGCGGCGCGCCCGGCTGACGAGGTACCAGATCAGGGCCAGCGGCAGCAGCAGGGGCAGCAGGAAGGGCACGATCGCGGCCGCCACGGCCAGGCCGGCAATCGCCAGCGCGCCGATGACGACGATGCCGACGCCGGCAAACACCACCGCCAGCACCGCGCCCACCACCAGCGCCACGAACAGGCCGATCAGCGTGCCGCCGCCCGCGAACAGGATGCCGAGCGCCGCGCCCAGCGGGCCGCCGACTTCCTCGCCGTCGATATGGAAAGTCGCGTCGCCGAAGGTGAACAGCAGGTCCCACAGCAGCAGCGCGCACAGGAACAGGACGAGATAGGGGACGATCTTTTTCATGGCGTTTTCCTCGAAGGAGTGGAGATGCTGGAGTGGGATTGGCTTTACTGTAGGCATGAACGGGATCGGGGGCGAGCCGTCTGCGACGAGCGGCGCTTTCGGCGGGCCGGAGCGCAGCCAGGGCCGACGAATGACCCGTTTTTCGACCTTGTAATGCGCAGATCGCCGCCTATACTGACAGCCTGCTCTGTTGTAGGAGGGACCCCATGCCTGTCGTCAGTTCAACGATGAAGGCGCACCGCAGCGCGCCGCCGCCAGTCTGGCTGGGTGGAGGACCGAAGGGGCCGCCATCGGCTCCGCCTACCATCCCGCCCATCATCATCAACCCGTTCAATCGGGAAGCGCCGAAAGAGCGCATCATCGACCCGTTCCGCACGCCGCCACCGCCGCCGGTGCGTCCGCCCGGCTTGCCCGGCATGCGTATGTAGGCTCTGCGCCAGCCTGCAACATATTTGTACAAATCAATCCGCTGGTCTTGTGCGTTTGCTATCGCTTCGCACCTGCTGTTCCTCTAAAATCTTACCTTTGGGCGATAGCCTTTCAGAAGGAAACAGCGAGCGATGAACGACGACGTAACCGACCTGGAATCGGGCGAAAACGACGCGCCGGTGCAGGAAGCGCGCCTGTGGCAAGGCAATGGCTGGACCGCACGTGTGATCAAGAACGAAGATGACGAGGGCTGGGCCGTCGCCATGTACAAGGATGGCGAACCGGAGCCGGCATTGGTCGGTCCATGGACCATGGGCCGCGACAAGAAAAACCCGAAGCCGCTCGACGTCAATGCCTTCAATACGCTGATCAAGACGGCTTCGGAAGTCATCCGCCGCCACGAGCAGCACCTGCATGCGATGTTGCATAAAAGCACCGTCGTGTGGTGGGAAGGCAGCGAGCTGAAGGTCACGCTCGACATCAAGCCGGACGACGACGATCCGTACGCCTTGCTGACGGCGATCGACGAGATGGGCGAGCAGCTGGCGCAGGTGCGCGTGGCGGCGAGCTTCAAGCTGACGCCGTCTTCGGCGCAAGCCTGGATCGAGAACGGCTACAAAGCCCCGCGCTAATTGCTTTTGTAGGGTGGGCGCGCCGTGCCCACCGAAACGTGACGCATCGATTTGGTGGGCACAGGGCGCCCACCCTACGACCGCCGCACCACAGTTTCGCTCACGAAGCGTGCGTTCCGGCGCGCCCGCTGCTAATATTTCCCTTGAGAATTAATTCTTCAAGGGAATCCATGGAACGTCTAGCCCGGCTCGAAGCGGTCCAGTCGATGTTGCTCGAAATCGGGCAGACCTCGACCAGCTGCAGCGACATCACCGAATTCATCCGCGCCGTGCATCGCGCGCTGGGCCGCATCATGTATGCGGCCAACTTCTATGTTGCCCTGTCCGACCGTGACGAGGGCACTGTGCGCTTCGTTTATTTTGTCGATGAATCCGACGAAGGCCCGCCGCTGAATCACCCCGTCAAGCTGGCCTCGCCGGACGAATCGCCCACCGCCTGGGTCATCCTGAACCGCCAGACCCTGGTCGTGACCGCGGAAGATTTCAAGGCGCGCCTGAACTTCGGCGCCGGCAGCGCGGCCGAGCACTGGATGGGCTGCCCACTGCTCGACCAGCAGCACCTGCCGCTGGGCGCGATCGTGATCCAGAGCTATACCCCGGACCACACCTACAGCATTGAGGACCAGGCCCTGTTCGGCGTGATCGCCAATCACGTCTCGGTCGCGCTGCAAAGCCTGCAGAGCATGGACCGCCTGGAACGCGCCGTGCACGAACGCACCGCGCGCCTGGAAGAAAAGAACGCCGCGCTGAACGCGGCGCTGACGCAACTCCAGCAAGCCCAGGGCGAACTGGTGCGCCAGGAAAAGCTGGCCTCGCTGGGGCGCCTGGTAGCCGGCGTCGCGCACGAAATCAACACGCCCTTGGGCATCTGCGTGACGGCAACGAGTCACCTCGTCGAGGAATTGCGCCTGACGCGCGAGGAACTCGGCGCCGGCGAGATGACCGAAGACAGCCTGAACAGCTTCCTCGACATCGTCGACCAGTCGCTGCGCATCATGACCACCAACACCCAGCGCGCAGCCAGCCTGGTGCGCAGCTTTAAACAGGTGGCGGTGGACCAGTCCTCGGACGACATCCGCAGTTTCAATTTGCGTAATTACCTGAACGAAGTGCTGCTCTCGCTGCAGCCGAAGCTGAAGGGCCGGCCGGTGAAGGTCGAGGTCGAGTGCCCGGCCGACCTGGTGCTGGAAAGCTATCCGGGCGCCGTCTCGCAGATCGTCACCAACATGCTGATGAATTCGCTGGTGCACGGCTTCGAGCACGACCAGAAGGGGGCGATCGCGATCCGCGCTGCAGTGGAGAACGATGTCGTCTCGCTGACCTATGCCGACGACGGCGCCGGCATGGACCAGGACACGCTGGATAAATTGTTCGATCCGTTCTTCACGACCAAGCGCGGCAATGGCGGCAGCGGGCTCGGGGCGCACATCCTGTACAACCTGGTGACGGGCCCGCTCGGCGGCAGCGTGCAGGCGTACAGCGCGCCGGGGGATGGATTGCGGTATGAGTTGAGTTTCCCGCGTAGCCGGCGCGAGCAAAAACTGGCGGCTTGATGGCGTTGGACGCGTGGGCGGGGGACCCGCCCACCTTACAGCGTAATAAGCAAGATGTAAGGTGGGCGGCTCCACCTCGCAAGGCGCATCGACGCGGCGTATAACGCCGCCCACGCGTTCAACGCACGTATGCGTCGCGCGTTTTCAAAGATCGTCGAGCACGTAGCGAGATCAATCCGGCCACTGCTGGTTGATCTCGACCGCCTTGTCCATATTCTTGATGAGCAGATCGACATAGTGCGGATCGAGATGCTTGCCGGCGACTTCGCGCAGGTAGTCGGTCACCTGCTCGGCCGGCCAGGCCGGCTTGTACACGCGCTCGTGGCTGAGGGCGTCGAACACGTCGGCGACTGCGACGATGCGCGCATACGGGTGGATGTCTTCGCCCTTCAAACCCTGCGGATAGCCGCTGCCGTCGTATTTCTCGTGGTGCTGGTGCGCGATCACGGCGGCGGCTTTCAGGATCGGGCGGCTCGAGCCGTCCAGGATCTGCAGGCCCACGGTCGGGTGCTGCTTCATGACTTCCCATTCTTCCGGCGTCAGGCGGCCCGGTTTCAGCAGCACGGCGTCGGGCGTCGCGATCTTGCCGATGTCGTGCATCGGCGCGGCGTGCATCAGCACGGCCGTCTCGTCTTCGGGCAGGCCCGAGGCTTGCGCCAGCAGGTGGCAGACTTGCGCCATGCGGCGCACGTGGTTGCCGGCTTCGTTCGAGCGCGATTCGACCACGTCGCCCAGGCGCAGGATCAGTTCGGCTTGCGTGTCGGTGATTTCCTGGTTCAGCAGGATGTTATCGAAGGCGATGGCCACGCCCGAGCAAAACACTTCGAGCAATTGCGCGTCGATGTCCGAGATTTCCTCAACGCCCTGCAGCACCAGCAAGGATGCCTTGCCGCTGTTATTCGGGAAGTAGCCGACATAGGTGTCGCCATGTAGTTTCGAGATGCGGTTATGCCGCGCCTCGTCGAGCTGGGCCAGCAGGGCCGGGTCGATGCCGTCGCCGAACTCGCCGATCTTGGCCAGCACCTCATACTGGCTCTCGCCCGTGATCATGCTCGCGCCTTTCAAACGAAGCAGCATGCTTTGCTCCAGGCGCAGCAGGGCGACGACCTGCTGCAGCAGGCCGCCTGCGAAGTCCTTCAAATTGCGCTGCTTGAAAATGTGCGAGGAGGCGGCCAGTACGCGCTCGAGGCCTTCGCGGTAGCTCTGCTGCACGCGGCGGGCGTCTTCCACCTTCATGATGTCGCGGTAGGCGCGCAGGGCCGCGAAGGTGGTGGTGAACAGTTTTGTCCGGTCGAGTTCCGTCTTTTCCTTGTAGTCGTTGATGTCGTAGTCGACGATCACGCGCTCTTCCGGCGCCTGGCCCGGCTGGCCGGTGCGCAGCACGATGCGGCTGAACTGGTTGTCCAGGTCTTGCCGCATCCAGCGCGCCACCTCCAACCCGCTGTCTTCGCGCTCCATCACCACGTCGAGGAAGACCAGCGCGATGTCCTTTTCGCGCGCCAGGATTTCCTTGGCCTCGGCGCCGCTATAGGCGTGCAGGAAGCTGAGCGCACGGCCGTCCAGGCGGAAGCGGTTCAGCGTGAGCTTGGTGATGTCGTGGATATCCGGCTCGTCGTCGACGAGCAAAACCTTCCAGGGCGCGAGCTTGGGCGTGGCGGCAGACAAAAAAGACATGGTGTTTCCGATACCGTAATTAGTCGATACGAACGAAACAAAGGTGAAATGCGGGTCGAATCGATTGTAGTACGGCTACGCGGCATTAACAACAGGCAATATAATGGGATGGAATGCAATGAATACGGAGTGTTGGAAGGATGAGTCAATAACCGTCAGTTATACCGTTTTTGGCAGTTCTCGCAAAAGAAGCTGCGGCGGTTGGTACGCCCGAGGTGGGCCTTTTTGAAGGGAATGTCGCAGCGCGGACAGATTTTCTTGGCGTGGGCGAGCCAGTGCTGCTTGAGGACGTACTGCTTTTTCCAGCCCAGGAAGTCGAAGCTGTATTGACGCGCTTCCTCGACCAGGGCGCGCAGCTTGGGGGCGGGCAGGGCGCCCACGGTCGAGGCGGGGTGCACCCGGATGCGAAACAGCACCTCGTTCTTGATGATGTTGCCGACGCCGGAAAAGATGTCCTGGTCGAGCAGGGCGTCGCAGGCCAGCATGTCGGGACAGGCGCGCAGCTTCTTGCGGGCCCCTTTCGGGTCCCAGGCGTCGCTCATCACGTCGGCGCTCCAGTCGTACTGGCTGTCGAGGTCGGTATCGATTTCGCGGATCGCGCAGGCATACAGATTCAGCAGGTCGCCCTCGGCGGTACGCAGCCAGAGGCGCGGCACCTTGCCTTCGCGCTCTTCGTTCACGCGATAGGTGCCGAACAGCAGGAAGTGGACGCGGATCGCCATGGTCGGCAATTCGATGAGGAAATGCTTGCCCCAGGTGCGCAGCGAGACGATGGTCTGGCCACGCAGGCGCGCGGGATCGATGGCGCGCATGTTGCCGCCGGCGTCCACGATCTGCTGGCCGACGAAACGGGCGGTTTCTTCTTTCAGGATGACGAGCGATGGTCCTTCTGGCACGGGCATTCCTCCTTGCCTGTCAGGATGCGCCGGACGGGAGAGGCCGGCTGTGCGAGGACTAACAAAACCGCGCATCCGGGACACTAAGAGCGCGCTCTAACAATCGGATACAGAATTTACCTGGCGTAGACTTCGCTTCCTGGCAAAGAAGCGTATATTGATACAGTAAAAACCAGGACATCCAAGAGAGGAATCGCCATGAAGAACGTGATTCGAACACTGGCCGCTAGCGGCCTGCTGGCATTGGCCGCGGGGGCGGCCTCGGCGGGGAACGTGACCGTCAACTATATCCAGCCCGAACGCTTCTCCGACCTGCCGTTTTCGAACTGGGATCGCGAGGAAGTATTGAAGGACCTGACCGATCATTTCGCCAAGCTCGGCGCCAAACTGCCGCCCGACCAGAACCTGCGCATCGACGTGACGGACGTCGACCTGGCCGGCCGCGAAATTCCAGGCCGCGGCGCACGCGACCTGCGCATTATTCGCAGCAACGGCGCCGAATGGCCGCGCATCGACCTGCATTACACGATCGAAAGCAATGGCCAGGTCTTGCGCAGCGGCGATGCGCAGTTGCGCGACATGGCCTTCATGGACCGCATCAGCCGGTATTCCGATGGCGACAACCTGCGCTACGAACGGCGCATGATCGACGACTGGTTCTACGAGACGATCATGCCGCGCGAGCGCTCGGCGCGGCGCTGATGTGTTTTCGACGATGCGGTAAACCGATGCATTCCAGGCAGCTTGCATAAAAATACGCGCCCGCGGTAAAGGGGCGCGTTTTTTTGTGCTGAATCGGTCGCAATTTACAAGCTGTCACATTTCTGGACATAAGCAAGGGTATATTCAAGTCGCAGTCACCAGGTATGTTATTTCTGCAATGCGAAAATAAGGAGCCGTTATGAAAAACGTCATTCGTATGCTGGCAGCAGGCGGTTTATGGGCGCTGGTAGTGGGCAGCGCCTCGGCGGAAGTGGTCGTCAATTATGTCCAGTCCGATCGTTTCACGGATTTGCCCAGGATGCAGCAAGAGCGCGAGCAGGTGTTGGCCGAGCTGACCAAACACCTCACCAAACTGGGCGCGGACCTGCCTGCCGGGCAGACCCTGCGTATCGATGTCGACGATATCGACCTCGCCGGCCGCAGGCTGCCGACGACCGGAACGCGCGAAGAGCGCATGTTTCATTCCGCGGTGGACTGGCCGCGTATCGAGCTCGAGTATGAAGTCGAAAGCAATGGGCAAATCGTGCGCAGCGGTAAAGTGGCCCTGCGCGACATGGCCTATCTCTCCCGTACCCAGCGCTATTTCGACGGCGATCCGCTCCGCTTCGAAAAGCCGATGATCAACGAATGGTTTTATACGGCCGTGGCGCCCCGCGAACGCACTGCAAGCCGTTAAGCGTTTTCCGCGGCTCCCTTGTGCTCATGCCGGCTCGCGCCGGCATATTTGTTTTTATTCCCCGCCTTTTTCCGTAGCGCGCTTGCCGGGTTCGCGTACCTGGTAATCCGACGGAACCGCGAACAGCGACGCATCGGGCTCGCCGCGCTTGAGACCTTCGAGCCGATACACGTACTCGCCGCTGCGCGGGTCGCTGTGCTTCGAATACACCGTTACCTGCAGGTCCGGCGCATACCAGGTTTCGTCGCTGACCACGATCGGATTGCGGTTGCCCACCTCTCCGGCCGGGATCTCGTAGCTGCGCTGTTTGCCTTCGGCCTTGATGCCGTCGAAGTCACGCGTGCCGAGATCGCGGCTGCTCGCCTTCGCTGCCCACTTGTGGTCGGCCAGCGCGCCCGTCACCGCGCCGGCGATCATCGGGCCGATGCGCGGCCCGATCGCGGCGGCGTCGAAGGCCGGGCCCGGCGCCATCCGGATCACGCGGACCGTTTCGCGGCGGCTGTCGCGCTCGTCATCGGTCCTGCGTTCGACCCTGACTGCGACCCTGTCCTCGTTCTCGCGGCGCTCGAGTGCCGGCAAACGGCCTTCGCGGCGCATGCGCTCGACCTGGGCGCGTGCCTTCTCGCGCGCGTCGCGGGCGATGCGTTCGATCTCGACCCGCGAGGGCAGGCGCTGGGCGCTGCGGCTCTGCGGATTCAGGATCCAGGTCACGCCTGCAACCGGGTCGTTGATGGTCACGTTGCGCAGTTCTCCCTTCTCGTTGCGCACCTCATGGCGCGTGCGGCCGGCGCTGTCGCGGTAGCTGGCCGAACGCGTGCGGCGTTCGATCTGGTTGCCGTCGGGTAGTTGCTGCAGCCGTTCGGAGACCGCCTGGGCGCTGTAGGGCGCGTTCTTGATCGTCTGGCCGCGGTGGAACGCGCGCAGGGCCTCATCGGGATGACCGAAATCGCCCTGCGCGGGGACGGCAGGCGCGGGCGCGACTTCCTCGGCCAGGGCAGGCAGGGCAAGACAGGCAAGCAGGGCGGCGAGCAGCAGACGGTTCGTGTTCATGGTGTCCTCGTGTGAATTAGGGAAGTGGTAACAGACGCGGTCAGTCGATCGAAGTCAGGCGCAGGGCCAGCGGTTCGCCGGCGGCGCCGACCAGCATTTCGGCGCGCACGGCCTCGCCCGCGTTTTCGGGCGTGACCGGCAGGCCGAGCGCGGCCAGCATGGTGCGCGACACTTCGGTCTCGATCAGGCGCGGCGCCGGGTCGGCCTCGATGCGCTCGACGGAATCGAGGGCGATGAAGGCGCCGCCGTTGTCGATGCGCACCAGCGGGCTGTCGTCGAAGCCATCCGCCAGCCGTGGCGGCAGCGACAGCAGGCCGACCACGGCGACGCAGACCAGCGCACAGGCCACGGCCGCGCTCCATTCGAGCATGCCGAGGCGTCGGTACCAGGGCCGCGCGCGGGCCGACTGGCTGGCGAAGGCTTGCATCAATTCCTTTTCCACGCAGCGTGGGGCGTCGACCTGGGCCAGCGCGCCGCGCAACTGGGCCAGGCGGGTGTCGAGTTCGGGGAAATCGTCGTCGTGCATGATGGTGTCCATTCAGGTAGCGCCCAGCGCATGCAGGCGCAGGGCCTTGGCCAGGGCGGCGCGGCCGCGCGCCAGGCGCGAGCGCACGGTGCCGATGTCGATGGCGCAGATCGTGGCGATCTCGCCGTAGGAGAGGCCGTGCATTTCGTAGAGGATGACGGCGTCGCGGTAATGCGGCGCCAGCCGGGCCAGGGCGCGCCGCACTTCCTCGGCCGCTTCGCTGGCGAGCACGCGGGTCAAGGGGCAGGCCTCTTCCAGAACCGGCTCGGCCTCGTCGTCATCTGGTTCAGGCAGGGGCGACTCGCGCCGGCGCGGCTCTTCGTGCTTCAGGATCAGGAGGCGCGCCACGCCGAACAGGAAGTTGGGCAGCGAACCGCGCAGCGGGTCGAAGGCGAGGCGGCCGCTCAGCAGGCCCATGAAGGCTTCCTGGACGACATCGGCGGCGGTGTCGCCGGAGCCGCAGCGCAGCAGGGCGAAGCGGTAGACCGGGCCCTGGTGGCGCCGGTAGAGCGCGGCAAAGGCCGGTGCATCGCCACTGCGCATGCGGCGCAGCAGCTCGTCGTCGGAAGTGGTCGGGGTGATCGTCATGGTCGTCTCTCACCCATATTCCGGCAGAGACGCCGAAAAGTTCCAACTATTTTTCGATCAGGGACCTGGTCCTTAGTCGACCCAGTTTACGCGATCGAACTTGGCGCGGAACTCATCCGACATCGCCACGACCTGGCTGGTCTTGTAGTTATAAAAAACGAAGCCGGACTTGGCCATCGCGACCAGGGCCTTGTCCTTCGGGCGGGTGATGCGGAAGGTGATGTCGCCGCCGTATTTATTGAAATCCATGACGCCGACTTCGAACAGCAGCTGGTCGCGCGCATGGGCTTCGGCGCGGTAGGTCGTGGCCAGGTCGGTGACGATGATGCCGGTGCCGTCGCGCTCGGTTTCGGGAACGCCGAACTCGAACAGGAAGCGGGCGCGCGCCTCGGAGATCATCGAGATCATCGAGTCGTTGCCGAGGTGGTTGGCGCCGTTGATGTCGGTAACCCGGACGGTCAGCGGCGTGGAATAGTAGTACTGGTCTTCGGGGAAGTGGAGATGTAAGCGTGCCATCGCTTCATTCTACATTGCTTGGAGCGCCTAACAAACCACCCCGACGCCCGCTACGCGCGCGCCGCCATGGCTGCGTTGCAGCGCCTTGCCCTGACGGTTCTGTTAGGCGCTCTCATCCTCCGCTGCCCCGCACCAGCTTGAAGACGCGCCCGCCGGCGCTGACCACGTACAGCTCGCCCGCGCCGTCGCGTCCGAAGGAGACGACCTGGCCGGCGCCCGTCAGGTTCCAGTCGCGCTGCTCGACGATGCCGGCGCCGCTGGCGAAGAAGCTTTTGATGTAGCCGCGGCAGTAATCGGAATAGAAGTAACGGCCGGCGAGCTCGGGAATCGCCGTTCCCCGATAGACATAGCCGCCGGTGATGGAGCAGCCGTTCACGTCGTTGGCGCCATGCTCGTATTCGAACACGGGCAGCGTGAGGCCGCTGCGGTCGCAGGTGCTGGCCTCATAGCAGGCCGTGCCCTCGAGGATGTCCCAGCCGTAGTTGAGGCCGGCTTGCGAGCTGCTGGCGAGGTTGACCTCCTCGCGCGCAGCCTGGCCGACGTCGGCGATATACAGCTGCTCGCCGTCGAAGGCGTAGCGCCATGGATTGCGCAGGCCGGCGGCCCAGATCTCGGGCCGGCGTCCGGCCTGGGTTAGGTAGGGATTGGTCGATGGAATCGTGTAGGGCTGGCCGCTGGTGGCCGTGCGCACGTCCACGCGCAGCAGCTTGCCGAGCAGGACGTTCAGGTTTTGCGCATTTCCGAACGGGTCGCCGGCGCCGCCGCCGTCGCCCAGCCCCGCATACAGCATGCCGTCCGGCCCGAAGGCGACCAGGCCGCCGAAATGGTTGTTGAACTGCGGATGGGCCACGCGCAGGATGGTCAGTGCGGAGGTCGGATCGGCGACGTTGGGCGTGGGCGAGCTGCCGTAGCGTTCGACGACGATGTTCTGGGCCAGGTCGGTGTAGTACACATAGAAATAACCGTTGCTGGCGAAATTCGGGTCGAAGGCCATCGACAGCAGCCCGCCTTCGCCGCCGGTGAAGACGTTGGCGCTGATGTCGAGCCAGGCCTGGGCCAGCACGGCGCCGTTGCGCACGACGCGGATCACGCCGCGCCGCTCGACCACGAACAGGCGGTCGTCGCCCGCCGGGGCGGTAACGAAGGTGGGACTGGTGAAGGTAGGCCCGATATCGGACAGGGCCAGACTCAGGTTGGCGCCGGCATAGGCCACCGTCGCCGTGGCGGTGGCGCCGGCGGCCACGACCACGCTCTGGGTGGCGGGCGTGGGCGTATAGGTGGCGTTGCCGAGCGTAACGGTGGACGCGGCCACGCTGTAGCTGCCGGGCGCGAGGTTGGCCAGCAGCTGGGTGGAGGTCAGGTCTTGCGAGAAGTTATTCGGACCGGTGACGCGCACGGCCCCGTTGACGCCGGCCGGCAGGGCCGTGATCGACACCTGCAGCGAACCGGTAATCGCCGCCGGCGGAGCAGTAGGGGGCGTGCCGGGATCGCCGCCGCCACCGCCGCAGCCGGCGAGCAGCAGCAGGAACATGAGCGGCAGGGACAGGATGAACATCCGTACGCGATCGACCAGCATGATGGCCCCCACAGTGAACGGAACATCTGGAACAGCTGTGAGGCAGATTCTGCCAGTATCAGGCAAGCTGGCGCGCACGCCAGCGCGCAGGCTCTATGGTGCTGCGGGTGCGCGCTGACGGGTGCGGACGACGATGCCTTGCGGATCGATCAGGACGACGAATTCGGCAAAGCGCCCGCCGCCCGCAGGCGACTGATACAGCCAGCTTTCATAGCCGCTGTCGAAGACGACAGCCTTGGTCTTGCCAAAGGCGGCCAGCAGTTCGGCCTTGGTGGTGCGGCCCGGCACGATCGAAGAGCTCAATCGCTCGGCCGGCACCTGGGTGCCGATGGTGGCCTGGCCGGTGGCGCAGCCGGCCAGCACGAGGCTTATCAGGAGGGCGGCGGCCTTCATTGCCGCACCTCCGGCGCCGGCGCGGATTCGGCCGGCGTCATGTAATCGAATTCGACCAGGGTGTCGTCGGGCCAGCTGCGGTCCCAGAGCGGCGCGTAATAAGTGCGGTCCAATAAAACCTGGCAATCGCAGAAACGCAGCATTTCCGGCGTCTGGTCGCCGCCGGCGTAGAGCATCTTGAAGGGCAGGTCTTCGACCCGGTCGCCGGCGCGCAGGCGTACGCCGAACAGGGGGCGGTCGGCGAAGAACAGGTAATTGCCTTCGGGGCTGTTGCAGACGTGATCGGCGCTGAGCAGCGCATTCGACAGCCAGGCGAACAGCTGGGAATTATTCGATACCAGCCCGGCTTCGGTGCCGACGCGGCATTCCAGGCGCAGGTCGCCCAAGCGGCGCGTATCGGGCGGCAGGCCGGGCGTGCGGATCAGGGCGCGCCAGGTCATGCTGACCGTCTTGCGGTTGGCGAGCACGGCCGCGTCTTCGCGCAGGGCCTGCTCGTTGCGGGGAAGGATGAAACTGTTATCGGGCCCGACCGGCACCGGCACCGAAACCGTGTCGCCGGCCACGCGCAGCGTGATGCCGTCCATCCTGACGTCGGGGGTACGCGGCAGCAGCTGGAAATGCAGCGGCGCGTTGGGGGCGAAGGCATGCTCGCGCTCGAAGCGTTCCATGCCTTTGATCATCTTGCGGTAGGATTTGTCGACCGGGTCACGTGTCGTAGAAACATTGACCTTCGCAACAGGCTCCTGCGCCGCACTGCCTCCCGCCGCCGAAACGGCAAGAACGAGGAGGAAGGTGGGCAGGAGCGGGCGCATGCGCTAGCTTACCAGTAACGCACCCGGCCGGTATCCATGTGGACGAATTGCGAATCGGGGTAGTAACCGACGCCGCCGGCTTTCATCGACATGGCAGCCTTGTGCAGCTGGGCCAGGTTCTTGCCCGGCATGCGGATGTCGATCGCCTTGCCGTCCATGTGCATGCTGTGCTTGGCCACGCCATTGGAAGCGGCCGCCAGCTTGGCGTTCGATTCGGGCGAACGGTAGCCCGAGATGATGTGCAAGACCTGGTTGTCGCCAAATTTGTCGCTGACGTCGTTAAGCAGGACGATCAGCTTCGGGTCCATCTCGGCGATCTTGTCGTTGCGATGGTCGCGCAGCAGTTTGTTGATGTCTTTCAGTGCGTCGGGAATGAACTGGCCTTCGGCCCAGAAAACACTACGCAGGCTTTCACCAGTGTGGGTGTTGTACAGACGCAGGACGCGTTCGGCAGGAGCGGGCTGGGCAGCTTTGGCCAGGGCCGGCATGCCGATGGCGGATGCGAGCACAACAGAGCTTTTGAGGAAAGAGCGTCGCTGGTTCATTGAACATCCTTACGCAAGTTCAGAAACAAAGATGATACTCCGATTTCGCTCCCTGTGCAGCGGATTCGCGGTTTTTGTACCACGATGACGGTTAGATAACAACTTTTAACGGAGTTTTGCATGCAAATCAGTCAACTCAAGTGCCGAACGTTAACTCTTGCGTGCCTGGCCGGCCTCATGCCGGGCGCATGGGCCCAGGTCCAGGCCAGCGGCGAACCGCCGGCGATCAAGGGCTGGCGGGCCGAGACCGTCACAAGCGCCCTGCCGCAAGCCTGGGCCATGGCCTGGCTGCCCGACGGCCGCATGCTCGTGACCGGTAAAGAAGGAACGCTGCACCTGGTTGCCGGGGGCAAGGTGCAGGAGGTGGCGATGGAAGGTCTGCCGAAATTGATGTCCAGCGGCCAAGGCGGCCTGCTCGACATCGCCATTCACCCAGCGGACAAGGGGCCGAACATCCGCGTCTACATGACGATGGCCAACGGTAGCAGCAGCGAGAACCGGACCATCCTGGTGCAGGGCATGTTCGACGGTAAAAAGGTCGGCGGCATCAAGACCCTGTTCACGGCGTCGCCCTCGAAAAGCGGCGGCCAGCACTTCGGCTCGCGCCTGGCCTGGCTGGCGGACGGCACCTTGTTGATGAGCATCGGCGACGGCGGCAATCCGCCCCAGCGCGTCGGCAACATGCTGGCGCGCGACCAGGCCCAGAACCTGGGCAGCCACAACGGTTCCTTGCTGCGCCTGACGGCCGAGGGCAAGCCGGCGCCGGGCAATCCGCTGGCCGCGCGTGCAGGCGCGCTGCCGGAAATCTGGTCTTACGGCCACCGCAACATCCAGGGCTTGACGGTCGATGTTGCGAGCGGACGCGTGTATGCCAGCGAGCACGGCCCGCGCGGCGGCGACGAGATCAACCGCATCGAAGGCGGCAAGAACTACGGCTGGCCGCTGCAATCCTTCGGCGCCGACTACAGCTCGCGCGAGCCGATCGGCAAGACCAGCGTGCCCGGCATGGTCGACCCGCTGGTGGCCTGGGTGCCGTCGCCGGCGCCCTCGGGCCTGGCGTGGTACACGGGCGCGGCTTTCCCGCAGTGGCGCGGCAGCCTGTTCAGCGGCAGCCTGGCCGGGATGGACCTGCGCCGCATCGTCTTCGACAGTAACGGTAAAGTCGTGCGCCAGGAAAAGCTGGACATCGGCAAGCGCGTGCGCGACGTGCGGCAGGGGCCGGATGGGCAGCTGTACGTGCTGACCGACGAGGATCGTTCGCAGCTGCTGCGCATCGTGCCCGACAAGTCCTGACCTGCGTGCGCCGTGACCGGACCGTTTGGCCGATACTGGCGACAAGGAGGAAGCGATGGACGACTTATCGATCGATCTGGCCGGCACGGCCCTGGTGCTGATTGACCTGCAAAACGGAAACATGGCGCGCGAACTGGCGCCGTATTCGGCGCAAGCCGTGCTCGGCAACTGCGTGCTGCTGGCGCAAGAGATGCGCAATCGCGGTGGCATGGTAGTGTTCGTACGGGTGCTGATGAACGAGCTGCAATCGCCGCCCGCCGACGCGCCCCTGCGCGCGCCCGGCTCGCCGCCGCCCCCGCCCGACGCCTCGCACTTCGCGCCGGAGGCGGGTGTGGAGGCGACCGATATCGTGATCACCAAGCGGCAGTGGGGCGCCTTCTATGGCACCGAGCTCGACCAGTTGCTGCGGCGGAGGCACGTCAAGACGCTGATCCTGGCCGGGATCGTGACGAACATCGGCGTCGAGTCGACCGCACGGGCGGCCTACGACCGCGGCTACAGCCTCGTGTTTGCCGAGGATGCGATGAGCGGCATCACGGCGGAGGCGCACGAGTTTGCGTGCAAGAACATGTTCAGGATGATGGGGAAGGTGAGGACGACCGCCGAGTTGATCGACGCGTTGCAGGCGGGGACCGGGGAGGCATAGGCGCGTCAATGAATTGACGGCGCGTGTGTTCACACGGCGCAAACGCGCGGGCATGCCCGCCCTACGTTACGCCGGAGCCCGTGGCCGATGCATAACGTAGGGTGGGCATGCCCACGCGTACGTGCCGGTGCGCACCACGGGCGTACCGGCAAACGATATCGCTTACGCCCCTTCGTGCACCTGCGCCGTAATCTCGTACGAACGCAAGCGTGCCGCGTGATCGAAGATCTGCGAGGTAATCATCAACTCATCCGCCTTGGTATAGGCAATAAACGCTTTCAACTGCTGCGCCACCGTCTCCGGCGAACCGATCGCCGAGCACGACAGCACCGCGTCGAGCATCATGCGTTCCGACGGCCCCAGCGCTTCCAGGTAGCCGCGCACCGGCGGCTGCAGGCGCGTCGGGCGGCCGCTGCGCAGGTTCACGAAGGCCTGCTGCATCGAGGTGGCGCGGAACTGCGCCTCGTCGTCGGTGTCCGCCGCGAACACGTTAAAGCCGAGCATGACGTAAGGCTTGTCCAATTGTGCCGACGGCTTGAAGTTGGCGCGGTACAGTTCGATTGCCTGCATCATCATCTGCGGCGCGAAGTGCGAAGCGAACGCATAGGGCAGGCCCAGATGGGCGGCCAGCTGGGCGCCGAACAGGCTGGAGCCAAGGATCCACAGCGGCACGTTGAGGCCGGCGCCGGGCACGGCGCGCACCTGGCGGCGCGGCGAGTCGGCAAAATAATCCTGCAGTTCCAGTACGTCCTGCGGGAATTCGTCGGCATCCGAGGCCAGGTTGCGGCGCAGGGCGCGCGCGGTTGTGTGGTCGGAACCGGGCGCGCGGCCCAGGCCCAGGTCGATGCGGCCCGGGAACAGGGACTCCAAGGTGCCGAACTGTTCCGCAATGACGAGCGGCGAATGGTTCGGCAACATGATGCCGCCGGCGCCGACGCGGATCGTCGAGGTACCGGCTGCCACATAGCCCATCAGCACCGAGGTGGCGGCGCTGGCGATGCCCGGCATGCCGTGGTGTTCGGCCAGCCAGAAGCGGTTGTAGCCCCAGCGTTCGCCATGCTGGGCGAGGTCGAGGGAATGGTGGAAAGAAGTGCGTGCGTCGCTGCCTTCGGCAATCGGCGACAGGTCGAGTATCGAGAAAGGAATCATGCGGTCCATGATACGCCGAAGGATTTTTTCGCGCTGGACGAGCCCGGAAAATGCGGCGCGGCAAGATCTCGGCGTAAAGATTGACCGGCAGAACTTGCCTACCTATCATCGGCGTCCACGTCACGTCCGCCACCTCCTTCTGCCCGGGTTTTCCATGCACACGTTTTCCTTCCGCCGCCTGTTCCAGCACAGGCGCGCGCTGGCCGCCGCCTGCTTCGCCGTACTGACTGCCGGCTGCGCCCATACGCCGCCAGCGGACCGGCTCGACCGCACACAATTCGCCCGCATCGACGCTGCGATCGAACAGGCCATCGCCGAGCGCCGCATGCCGGGCGCGGTCTTCCACCTGGAGCGCGACGGCGCCGTCCACGAACGCGCCTACGGCCGCCTCAGCTACGAACCGGATGCGGCGCCGGTCACGCCCGACACCGTGTTCGATGCCGCCTCGCTCACCAAGGTGCTGGCGACGGCGCCCTCGATCCTGCTGCTCGCGGAGGACGGCAAGCTCGACCTGGACGCGAAGCTCGTCGATTATTTTCCGGAGTGCAGGAGCGGCGGCAAGGACGCGATCACGATCCGCCACCTGCTGACCCACACCTCGGGCCTGGCGGCGGGGCTGCCGGGCAAGCCGGCCTGGCAGGGCGACGCCACGGCCCACGCCATGGCCTGCGCGCAGACGGTCACGCATGTGCCGGGCACCTATTTCCGCTATTCCGACATCAACTACATCCTGCTGGGACAGTTGGTGAGAAAACTGTCCGGCATGGAACTCGATGCCTTCGCGCAGCAGCGCCTGTTCGGGCCGCTGCGCATGACGCATACCGGCTACCTGCCGCTGCGCCGCATGCGTGTCGCCGGCATCGCGCCGACCCACAAGGCAGGGGAGGCCACTGCGCTGCACGGCGACGTCGGCGCGGGTACGCTGCTGCAGGGCGTGGTCCACGACCCGACGGTGCGCCGCATCGGCGGCGTGGCCGGCTCGGCCGGCGTATTCGGCACCGTGGGCGACATCGCCCGCTATGCGCGCATGCTCCTGAATGGCGGCGAACTCGAGGGCGTGCGGGTGCTTTCTCCGGAAAGCGTGCGTCTCCTGAGCACCGTGCAGAGCCCGCCTGGCATCGCGGCCCTGCGCGGGCTCGGCATGGACATCGATTCGCCCTTTGCCCAGCGCCCGCGCGGCACGCTGTTTCCGATCGGCAGTTTCGGCCACACCGGCTTCACGGGCTGCGTGCTCTGGATCGATCCCGGTTCGCGCAGCTTCTATGTCTTCCTGTCGAATCGCGTCTATCCGGACGACAAGGCGAATGTGTTGCCGCTGTACACCGAGATCGCCACCCTGGCGGCACGTGCCGCGGGGCTAAAAAACGCGCACTGATGCGTGTCGCGTATCTTTCCAATCGGCTAACGTGCGCTGCTCTCCAAATGACCTCTCTAAACTCGGCCACCTGCTCAATCAATGTTGTATGCCATTGATATTGTTGAGCTTTCCTCAAGCCCGAATCATTAGGAGATAAACATGACAATGCATAAACTGTTGAAAGGCCTGCTGGCCGCCTCGATCACCGCCGCGATGGCGACCTCGTTCAATGCAAGCGCACAAACGAGCACCACCGAAGGCCAGAGCGGCAGCAGCGCATCGGGCTCGCAGACCACGAGCGCCCAGTCTGACGACCACAAGAAATCGTCGACCAAGAAGCACAAGAAGCAAAAGAGCAAGTCGAGCAGCAGCAGCGGCTCGAGCAGCAGCGGCACCACCGGCTCGAGCGGCGCATCGAGCAGCGGTTCGATGGGCACCAGCGGTAGCGGCAGCGCCAGCGGCACCAGCGGCAGCGGCACCACGGGCGGCTCCAGCGGCACGTCCGGCACGAGCGGCACCTCGGGTACCAGCGGCACGTCCGGCACCTCGGGCACCAGCGGTTCGATGGACAGCGGCACCAGCGGCACCAGCGGCACCACCGGCGCGACCGGCACCAGCGGCTCGATGGGCAGCGGCGCCAGCGGCACCAGCGGTTCGATGGGCACCGGTACCAGCGGCAGCAGCGGCATGAGCGGCTCGACCGGCACCGGCACCTCCGGCTCGATGGGCACCTCGGGCACCAGCGGCACGTCGGGTTCGATGGGCACGTCCGGCTCGATGGGCACCAGCGGTACCTCGGGCACCTCGGGCACGACCGGCACCTCGGGTACGAACAGCACCGGCACCGGCACCACCACGACCGGCACCGGACGCTAATTTCTCCGGCGCATAAAAAAACACCAGCCTGCGGGCTGGTGTTGTCGTATCAGGGGCAGCTGAACGCTACACCTTGCGCACGAATTCCGTTTTCAGGCTCATCGCACCGAAACCGTCGATCTTGCAGTCGATGTCGTGGTCGCTGTCGACCAGGCGGATGTTCTTGACCTTGGTGCCCTGCTTGATGACGCCGCCCGAACCCTTCGGTTTCAGGTCCTTGATGACGGTGACCGTGTCGCCGTCCTGCAGGATGTTGCCGGCTGCATCGCGGTAGACGCGGGCCGTCTCCGCCGACGTGGCGGCGCCGGGCTGCCATTCATGGCCGCATTCGGGACAGGCCAGGTTGGCGCCATCCTCGTAGGTATAAGTGGACTGGCAGCTGGGGCAGGGAGGCAGGGCGCTCATAGGTCAAGGCAAAAGGAGAAAGGGGCGAGTATATCGCCCCGGCCATGATCAAGCGTGGCGCAGCGCCAGTGCCGGCGCGCGCCGTGCCGTGCGCGTCGGCGCCGCGGCGCGCGCGCCGCCATCGTCGAAGCGGAAGGTCGACACCAGTTCCGACAGCGTGCGCGACTGTCCGCGCAAGGCTTCCGAGGCGGCCGCCGCTTCCTCGACCAGGGCCGCGTTCTGCTGGGTCACCTGGTCCATCTGCGCAATGGCCGTGTTCACCTGCTCGATGCCGAGCGACTGCTCCTGGCTGGCCATGGCGATGCCCGACATGATCGCGGTGACGCGGCCGATGCTGTCGACGATCTCCTGCATCGTGGCGCCGGCGTCGGCCACCAGGCGGCTGCCTTCCTCGACCTTGCCGGCCGAGTCGCCGATCAGGGCCTTGATTTCCTTGGCGGCGCCGGCCGAACGCTGGGCCAGTACCCGCACTTCCGAGGCGACGACGGCAAAGCCACGTCCCTGCTCGCCGGCGCGCGCCGCTTCCACCGCGGCGTTCAGGGCCAGGATATTGGTCTGGAAGGCGATGCCGTCGATGACGCCGATGATGTCGACGATCTTTTTCGACGCTTCCGTGATCGCGTCCATGGTCTCGACCACGCGGCCGACCGTGACGCCGCCGCGTCCGGCCACGTCCGAGGCCGACTGCGCCAGCACGTTCGCTTCGCGCGCATTGTCCGCGTTCTGGCGCACGGTCGAGGTCAGTTCTTCCATCGAGGAGGCGGTCTCTTCCAGCGCGCTGGCCTGCTGCTCGGTGCGCGAGGACAGTTCCAGGTTGCCGGCCGTGATCTGGTCGGCGGCCTCGGCGATCGTCGCCGTGCCGCTGCGGACTTGACTTACGATGCCGACCAGGTTGGCGTTCATGTCCTTCAGCGCACCCATCAGAGCGCCGGTTTCGCCGTGTCCCTGCGGCACGATTCTGCTGCTCAGGTCGCCTTCAGCCACGGTGCGCGCCACATCGAGGGCGGCGCGCAGGGGGACCGCGATCGCACGGCTGATGAAGAAGGCGAAGCCGATGCCGGCAGCGAGGGCCACGGCGGCCAGCGCCAGCAGCATGCGGCGTCCCGATACGAAACCGTCGGCAATGCGCGCGCTGTCGGCGGCGACTGCCTGCTGTTCGTGCGCCAGCAGCTTGCGCAGGGCGCCGACATAGGCCTGCACCTTTGGCACCATGTCGCTCTCGAAAAACTTCGCGGCCGCCTCGAGTTCGCCGTCGGCCTTGTGCTTGAACGCGGTCTTGCGCGCGTCGACATACTGCTTGCGTGCCGTGCCAAGTTCGTCGAGCAGCGCCAGCGCGGCCGGATCGTCCGCCACGCCTTCCTTGACCGCCTTCTGCAATTCGTCGGCGCGCTTGGAGGAGGCAGCCATGGCGTCGAGGAAGAATTTTTCGGCGGCCGGGTCGGCCAGCTTGGCGACCGCCAGGGTGCGCGCCGCATTGGTTTCGACGATCCCCAGCCACTCCTGCAGTTCGTCGGCGCGCTGCATGCTGTCGGCCGTCAGGTGGGTGGTGAGGGTATTGGCCTTGTCGATCTGGAGGATGCCGATCGCGGCCAGCAGCAGCATCAGGGACAGGACCGTGCCGAAGCCGGCCAGGAGGAGGGTACGAATCTTGAAATCAGCGAGTTTCATGGGACGCCTTACCGTGCAGCCAGACATGGCAAAATGTTAAATTCTTCTGATTTCCTGATGGAAATCAGAATCATCTTTGCACTTTTTGCCGATTTCGTCTTTAAATTCCGGACACGACGACGAAATTGCGCCTTTATGTAGCCACAAGGCAACGAAATGATTACTGCCGGTTATCGGTACGCCCTGCGCGCCGGTGGCTCAGCGCAGCCAGTAATTGACCGGCAGCAGCGGCGGCGGCAATTCGGTCTCGCCGAGGGCATCGCGCAGGTCGATCTCGATCGTGCGGCAGATGGCGTCCAGCGGCAGGTCGTTGGGCGACAGGCCGAAGGGTTCCTCGATCTCGTCGCCCAGCGCGTCCAGGCCGTAGAAGGTATAGGCGACGATGGCGACCACCAGCGGCGTCAGGTAGCCGATCGAATCGACCAGGCCGAAGGGCAACAGGTAGCAGTAGAGGTAGGCGGTGCGGTGCAGCAGCAGCGTGTAGGAAAACGGGACGGGCGTGTTCTTGATGCGCTCGCAGGAAGCGGCGGTGGCGACCATGCTCGACACGGTCGCGTCGAGCGCGGCGGCGCGCACGCTGTCGAGCATGCCGGCACGGCGGCAGCGCGCCAGGTCGGCGCCCATTTCCAGCATCAGCGCCTGGCTCAGGTTGACGCGGCCGCGCAGCGCCGTCCATTCGGCCGGCAGCAGGTGCGGCGCCACGTCGGGCGCGGGATCGCTGCAACGCAGTTGGTGCCGCAGGGCGTGGGCGTAAGCAATGGCGCGCCGGATCATGCGCTCGCGCAAGGCGGGTGCCTCTCCATCTTCATCGATCAGGCTCAGGCACTGGCGCGCGAAATTGCGGCTGCGCAGCACCAGTTCTCCCCACAGCTTGCGGCCTTCCCAGTAGCGGTCGTAGGCCGAATTGTTGCGAAAGCCGAGGAAGATCGCCAGCGGCAAGCCCATCAGGGTAAACGGAACGACGGTGAGCTGGATCTTGTGGTCCCACAGGCGGCCGTGGCTGAGGGTGACGAACACCGCCAGCAAGGTCGTGATCGCCAGGCTTTTCCAGATGCTCGGCAGGACCGAGCCGCGCATGGTGAGAAAGAGACGCAGGCCGTTTGGACGTTCACGCACGATCATGGCGCACCTCCGCAAAGTAGGGCGGAGACGCTGGCGATCGGGTGGCTCATGCTGGATTTCCGGAGGAGTGAACGAACTAAGCCAGACCGGCAAATGGCCGGCGCGGCAAAAAACGGGAGGCCATTCTCGCTGCCCGGCGCGATCTTGCCCAATTCACATTCCCGATTCCTGATATTGATAGCGTGAATGCTTGCCGCTGGATTAACACCCGCGTAAATACTCCTTACTCCTGGGGCGTGCGTACCAGCTTGCGCACGTCGAGCCCCTGACCGGAAAGGCGCGCCACCAGCGCATCGTAGGCCGGCTTGCCGACGGTCGGCGTGCGCGACAGGATCCACAGGTAGTCGCGTCCCGGCTCGCTCACCGCGGCCAGGCCGTAATCGCGGTCGAGGTCGATGATCCAGTAATCTCCCCAGACTTGGGGGATGAAAGACAGCAGGGCCGGCGCGAAGCGCACCTTCAGGCGCGGCGAGTCCGGGCCGCCGACCTGGCGCGCCACCCCGACGGCCACATCGGTGCTGCCATCGGCCTGGCGGCAGCGGTTCTCGACCTGCACCCGGCCGTCGGGCAGGGCGGTATAGGTCGCCGTCGTGAAGCCGGCGCATTTTCTCTGGAAGCGGTTCGGGAACTTCGCGATCTCGTACCACTGGCCGAGGTAGCGCGGCAGGTCGAGCGCGGGAATGGTCGCCAGGTCGCTGCGCGGATTGGCTTCCTTGCTGGCGGCCCAGGCCTTCATGCCGAGCAGGACCACGGAAGCCAGCAGCGTGCCCTTGACCAGGGCCGGCGTCAGTCGCTTATTCATGGATGGATCCTCGTTCTTCGATACCGCCATGGTAGGGCGCAACGGCGAACCCGGCCGCACGAATAAAAAAACCGGCCGCAAGGGCCGGTGACGCATGGGTGTGCAGGGTGCTTAACCTGCGGACTTGGCCTGGGCCGCGTGCAGCTGCTCGCGCAACTGGTGGACAGGCACTTGCGTGTAGTCCTTGTTGAATTCCTGCTTGATCGCAGCCCGGACGTGCGGATCGAGATTGTTACGCAGGGTACCGAGGAATTGCGGCGACGCCGACAGCACCAGATGCTGGTAGCGGCCCTCCTGCTGGGCTTTCAGCAGGTATTGCGCGAGGTCCTTCGCGAACAATTCGGTTTCGTGCTCGGCCGGCGTCTGGTTCGGTTCGTACTGGCTGTTCGGCGCTCCGGCGGCGGCATTGTGCTGCGACGGGCCGCCCTGTGCGCCGCCGATGTTGTGGCCGGTCTTGCCTGCTGCCAGCGTTCCGAGCCGGTCGGTTTCGGCTTCCTGGGCGCGCAGGCGCGCGCCATTGTTGACCATGTCTTGCATTTCTTGCAGTGGTTCTGCTGGACCGTCCTCGGAGAAGAACCTTGCTCGGCCCGCATTGGCCGTGATAATCCAGGTTGTTGGCATGCTACCCCCTGTCAGTAATGAAGCGTGAATGATGTTCGATCCCGTGGCCGGCCGATGCCGGACCGGGTGCAAACGCGAAAGACCGGCGACCGCATGCAGATGCGCCCCGTCAGGGTCCGCCGATGCCTGCGCACACCCGGCATGGGCACTGCGCACACACATCGGCCGACCGACCGCCGTGACGGTGGGCGGAGCACGGATGGGCCGAGCCAGCTGGATGGCCGGCGCCCGATCCGCGCGACCGGGATCACTGCATCCGATCGTCGTGTTAATTCAGTGTAGCACCGGGGTTTCCTGTCCGACGCACACCACGATGCATCCCCTGGCGCGCGCCGCCGCGGCTCCCGGCAGGGGCACAATGAGAGCGTAAGGAGCTCCTGTCCACCATCCTGGAACCGCCCATGCAGCGCACCCTGATCGTCCTCGGCATCGTCATCGCCGCCATCGGCCTGGCCTGGCCCTGGCTGCGCCGGCTCCCCTTCGGCCGACTGCCGGGCGACATCCACGTCGTCCGGGACGGCTTCAGCTTTCACTTTCCGATCGTGACCTGCATCGTCGTCTCGATCGTCATCTCGGTCATTCTCTGGATTTTCCGGCGCTGAAGATGACACTGTCTCTTCCATACGTCATTGTGAAATAATTGTTATTTAAAAGAAAACTTCGCTCGTATAATTTTGTTTCTTATTTTTAATAACAAAATAACAGGGCGGAGAACATGGGTTTCGGAAAATCGGCGATAGCCGGGATGCTCGTTGCGGTGTTCGTCGCGGGCTGCGGCGGCGGCGGTGGTGGTAGCGCAGGACCGGGCAGTCCGTCCGGCGGAACGTCCGGAACGACGACGACACCCGTCGTCGCGGATGGATCGTGGCTGACGCTGACACCGGGAACCGTGTCGCTCAAGACCTATCAGGGCGAAACGGTCCACTTCACCGTCAGGGCCACGTCGAGCAAGACCTTCGACAAGCCATTCAACGTCGCGGTCATCGACGACAAGGGCCTGGTCTCGCCCCAGATATCGATCAGCAAGCAATCCGACCTCGACTACATCGTCGGCTTGCAGACGGCCATGCTGGCAGCGGGCACCCATACGACCAGGCTCCAGGTCCGCCTGTGCGAAGACGATCCCAAAGTCTGCGCCAAGCCCTTGCCAGGTTCGCCCTGGTCGGTGCCGCTGACGGTAGACGTCGCCGCGGCCGCGCAAGCCCAGGAGCGCATGACGTTCACGCCGGCGGCGCCCGACCTGGTCGCCTACGAGGGCGAGCCGATGTCGATGCAGCTCGGGATCACAGTCAATTCCACCTTCGACGTGCCGGTTTCCGTGGGCGTATCCGGCGGCACCGGCGTACTCGCACCGGGGATCACGGTCACCCAGGAAAGCCGCACACAGTACCGGGCCAAGCTGACTACGCTTGCCTCCCTGGCGCAAGGCGACTATACGGCTTCGCTCGAGGTACGCCTGTGCTACGACAATGCAAGCGAATGCAAGAATCCGGTGGTCGGCTCGCCATGGCGCGTGCCGGTGAAGGTGGCGGTCAAGGCAGGCACGAACCTGACGACGCTGGCAGCCATTCCCGGTCTGGCGCCGTGGAGCAATGCCGACGGCAATGCCGCGCATAACGCCTACGTCCCCGCCAGCTTCGATCCGGCACGCTTCACGCGCCGCTGGAGCAAGCCCGATACCGAGCTCGGTATCATCACCGCGCCGGCAATCGAGAACGGCAAGCTGTTTACGGTCGCCAGTACCGCGTATGCAACCCGCGAACTGATCGCCATCGACGAAGGAAGCGGCAACGTCCTGTGGCGTTCCGACCTGGGCGCCGCAGGCGCCGTCAACCCGCCCGCTGTTGCGAACGGCAGGGTGTTTGTGACATCGCCCCGGAGCGTGTTGTCCTTCTCAATGTTCGACCAGGCACTGAACATCCTGCTCAGCACGAGAATGAACCGCTTCATCTCGGAATGCCGTTCCTCGCTGACCGTTGCAGACGGCATGGTCTATAGTTCCTTCGACCGCGTCTCGAAGTATGACCCGGCACCAAGAGCCGTTGCCTGGGACAATGCCCTGGACACGACGATTGTCTGCGCGCCGGCGGTCGACGGCGCCCTGGCATATGTCTACACTTCCAACCAGGTCCGTGCGCTCAATACCGCCGATGGCAGCACTGCGTACACGATCGCCGACCAGGGCGCGCCGCTTACCGTTCCGGTGGCTACCCAGATGGTGCTGGGCGACGGCATGGGTTTTGTCATCGACCACAATCGCCTGCTCGGATTCGACCTGCGTGCGCGGACGCGTGCATGGGTCATCGAAGGCAAACCGGTCGGACAAGCAGTCGTGGCAAACGGGATCGTTTATTCCCTGGCGGAGGATGGCAATGCCGTCGAAGCGCGCGCAGCGGCGACCGGCGCCCTGCAGTGGAAGTCGGTCGGCCTGACCAACTGGTCGCTCTACACTCCCTTCGAGCGCATGGTGGTGACGTCGAACCTGCTGTTCGTCAGCGCGCCGAACGCGACGGTGGCGCTCGACCTGGCTACCCGCCAGGTCGTGTGGAGCTATCCGCTCGGCGGCGAGCTGGCCATTTCCGATCGCGGCGTGCTGTACATCTTCGGGACGAACGGCAAGCAGGTCGCCATCAACCTGCGCTGACCGGCTCCGCGCACGACACGACGCCACCTCCGGGTGGCGTTTTTTTTCGCGCATACGCTTGCCATACGCGCATGTCCGAAATATGACACAGCCATACGCTCAGCAAGATTTGACAAACATGGCGCTCGAAATGACAACACAATGCGCTCCATACGAAGAGAGAGGCGCCCACCTAAGAGCGCCTAACAAAACCGTCAGGGCAAGGCGCAGCGCCGAAGACAGTACGAGGGTACGGCGAGGCGCTGCAACGCGGCCATGACGGTTTTGTTAGGCGCTCTAAAGCGCCCGACGGATTCGATACGGGTTTGCACGACAATCGAACGAATGTTTTGGAGAGAACATGAACCAGTTGATGGCACGGCAGGAGTACAAGGTCACGGCGATCGCCGCGGCGGTGATGGTGTTGGCGCTGAGCGCGGCGCAGCAGGCGCGCGCTCAGCAGGCTGAGGGCGAGGCCGGCATGCAGCAAGTCGTCGTCACCGGCGTGCGCGCCGCGCTCGAGCAGTCGCTGCGCCAGAAGCGCAACGCCGACGGCGTCGTCGAAGTCGTCACCGCCGAGGACATCGGCAAGATGCCGGATAAAAACGTCGCCGATGCGATCCAGCGCCTGCCGGGCGTGAACACGCAGTCCTCGGCCGGCGGCGAAGGCGGCTTCGGCGAGAACGACCGCGTCAGCCTGCGCGGCACCAGCCCGAGCCTGCAACAAACCCTGTTCAACGGCCACGCCATCAGCACCGGCGACTGGTTCCTGCTGAACCAGATCGGCGGCAACGTCGGCCGTTCCAGCAGCTTCTCCCTGCTGCCCTCGGAACTGGTCGGCTCCATCGTCGTGCAAAAGAGCGCCAGCGCCGACCTGGTCGAAGGCGGCGTCTCCGGCGCCATCAACGTCATCACCCGCCGTCCGCTCGACTTCCGCCAGCCGCTCACGGTGGAGGGCTCGATCCAGGCCAACTACAACGATTTGTCGGGCAAGGCCGAGCCGCACCTCTCGGGCCTCGTCGCCTGGAAGAATGCGGACAATACCGTCGGCTTCCTGCTGCAGGGCTTCAGCGAAAAGGCGGCCGTGCGCCGCGATGGCCAGGAAATCCTCGGCTACACGCCGATCGCTGCGACCAGCGCGGCGGCGGTGGCCGATCCACGCCTGGCCGGCGTGCTGGTGCCGACCTTCATCGGCGCGACCCTGTTCGAGCAGACGAAAAAGCGCAGCGGCGGCGCCTTCGACGTCGAGACGCGCCCGATGCGCGGCCTGAGCCTCGACCTGAACGGCTTCTATTCCGAGCTGAAGGCCCCGCACCAGAACACCAACTGGCTGGCCGCTCCAGCCAATTCGATCAACAGCGCCAACCAGATCCCGCAAAATCCGGTTGTGCGCAATAACACCCTGGTCGGCGCCGGCTTTGCCGTCAACAACGGCGAAGTCGACAACATCTACCGCCCGAACGCCGGCGGCGAATCCTGGTACCTCGACTTCAACGGCAAGTACAAGGTCAACGACGATTTGACCGTCTCCGGCAAGCTCGGCAAGACGCACGGCGTCGGCTACGACCGCGACGACGTCTTCTACCAGAACAACGTCGACGGCGGCATGGTGTATGCGCTGAACGGCCTGTCGCCGGCAAGCGTCAGCTACCCGGGCGGGAACACCACCTCGCCGGGCAGCACGGCCTGGGCCGGCGGCGGCGAAGCGCAATCGGTGGACCAGGAAAAGTATGCGCAGCTCGATGCCGACTGGCGCGTACGCGATTCGCTGGTGACCAACCTGCGTTTTGGTGCGCGCTTTACCGACCACCACCGCACCGCCGAACACCCGCTGGAAACGCGTCCGGGACCGCTCGGCTTCACCAATCCCGGCCCGGCCTGGAACGGCCAGATGTACCCGTCCGACTTCGCGAACGACCTGGGCGGCAACCTGTCCTCGAACTATTTCAAGTACGACGGCGCGGCCCTCGGCGCCTGGGGTGCGGTGCCGGGCAACCGCCTGCTCGACTACACCGTGCGCCACAACTGGATGGACGAATTCCAGGTCGGCGAGAAGACTTCGGCCCTGTACGGCATGGCGGAATTCGGTGTCGACCGCTGGAGCGGCAACCTCGGTCTGCGCGCCGTCGAGACGCGCCAGACCACGGTCGTCAACCTGCCGGGCGGCCCGAACCCGATCACGGGCTCGGCCTTCGGCCCCTACACGCCGACCACGTTCAAACGCACCTACCGCGACTACCTGCCGAGCGTGAACCTCAAATTCGATGCGCGCGACGACCTGGTGCTGCGCGCGGCCGTGGCCAAGACCATCGCCCGTCCGGATTATTCGGCGCTGGGCGGCTCGGTCTCGCTGAACGACGACGCCCTGAGCGGCAGCGGCGGCAACGTCAATCTCGACCCGGTTCGTTCGACCAATTTCGACCTCTCGGCCGAATGGTATTTCGCTCCGAAAGCGCTGCTCTCGGCCGGCCTGTTCTACATGGACCTGCGCTCGATCGTGGCCCAGGGCACCAGCACCGGCACCTACTACAACAACAAGCGCAGCAGCCCGGCCGAGTACCAGATCACCTCTCCCTTCAACACCACCGGCACCAACAAGGGCGTCGAGTTGAGCTGGCAGCAGCCCCTATGGAACAACTTCGGCTTCCTCGCCAACTACACTTTCGCCGACGGCGAACTCGATGACGGCGGCGAGCTGCTGAACTCCTCGAAGCGCACCTGGAACCTGACCGGCTACTTCGAGAACGAGCGCTTCAGCGCGCGCCTGGCCTACAACTTCCGCTCGGCGTATAAAGCCGGCGTGGACCGCGGCGCCAGCCAGCACGTGGACGACATGCCTTCGCTGGCGGCCTCCGTCAACGTCAAGCTCACCGAGCAGCTGACGCTGACCTTCGATGCGCTCAATCTGACCAACGAGACCATCAAGATGTACGCCGAGAACAAGGACCGCCCGCGGGCCTTCTACTCGAACGGCCGCACCTTCTACGTCGGCCTGCGCGGCAAGCTCTGATCCGATGCCGACGACACATCCGGGCCCGCCATGCGGCGGCGCCCCGGTGGCGATCGGCTGGGAGTGTGTGGCGAACGGTGTCGACGGCGACCGTTTTGCCGCGCGGCTGACGCTGCGTAACGCTTCCACGCGGCCGATCGCACCGGGCTGGCAGCTCTACTTCAACACCTGCCGCAAGCTGCTTCCCGAAACGGTGAGTACGGGCTTCAGGATCGATCATGTGAACGGCGACCTGTTCCGCCTGCGTGCGCTCGATACGGGTTCCTGGCTGCCCGGCGGCGCTTTCGAGGTCGGCTACCAGGCGCGCTTCTGGGCGATCAGCCGCACCGATGCGCCGCTCGGGTTTTATCTGGTCACGGTGGGCGGAGAAGTCATCGACCTGGGCGATCCTGACATTGCGCCGTTCACGCGGCCGGAGCAGCTGCGGCGCAGTGCTGGCGACGTCGTGCCGCCGATGGATGCGGCGCGGCGTTTCGGCGTCAACGGCGCCGTGTCGCTGCTACCGATCGAGACAGTCGGACGCATCACGCCGCAGCCCGTGTCCGCGAGTTTTTCGGAAGGAACCAGCCACGTCGGGCGCGACACCGTCGTGCGCTGCCAGCCGGGGCTGGAAAACGAAGCCCTGTTCCTGCGCGCGATCCTGGCCGGCTTGCCGCCGGCCCGGTCGAACGCCGTCATCGTGCTCGAGACCGGCCCGGTCGATGCCGCTACGCCGGCGCCCGACGAGGCCTACCTGCTGGAGATCGAGGCGAACCGGGTGCACCTGCGCGGAGCGAGCGCCCACGGCGTCTTCAACGGCGTGCAGACCCTGCGCCAGCTGGCCGGTGTGGATGGCAGTTTGCCGTATGGGCGCGTCCTCGATGCGCCGCGTTTCGCCCATCGCGGCATGATGCTCGACGTCGCCCGCCATTTCGCCGATGTCGACACGGTGCTGCGCCTGCTCGACTGCATGGCCCTGTATAAACTGAACCGCTTTCATTTTCACCTCACCGACGACGAAGGCTGGCGTCTGCCCATTACAGCCCTGCCGGAGTTGACGGAAGTCGGCGCGCGGCGCGGCGTCAGCAGCGACGGCCGTCCCTGCCTGCAGCCTTCCTTCGGCTCCGGCGCGCGCGTCGATGCGTCCGCCGGCAGCGGCCACTACACGCACGACGAATTCATCGCGATCCTGCGCTACGCCCATGCGCGCCACATCGAGGTGATCCCCGAGTTCAACATGCCTGGTCATGCGCGCGCCGCGGTGCAGGCCATGCGCGTGCGCCACGACCGTCTGCTGGCGGCAGGCGACGTCGAAGGCGCCAATGCCTATCGGCTCGACGATCCGGACGATGCCTCCGTCTACGAATCGGTGCAGCTCTGGCACGACAACGTGATCTGCATCGCACGTCCCTCCGTCGACCGCTTCATCGATACCGTGGTGGCGGAAGTGGCGCGCCTGTTCCGCCAGGCCGGCGTGCCGCTGCGCGCGATCCACACCGGCGGCGACGAGGTGCCGCACGGCGCCTGGCTCGGCTCGCCCCTGTGCCGCCAGCGCATGCAAGAGCAGGGCTGGAATGAGGTCGCCGAACTGCGCGCCGATTTCGTCGCCCGCTGCCGCGCCATCCTCGCGCGCCACGGTGTCGCCTTCGCCGGCTGGGACGATACGGCCCTCGTCGCGACCGGGGAGGGCGTGGCGGCCGATCCGCGCTTCGCCGGGCCGGGCTTCGAAGTCTATGTCTGGAACAATGCCAGCGGCTCGGGCCAGGAAGACTGCGCCTGGAAGCTGGCCAACGCCGGCTACGAAGTGGTGCTGGCGAACGCCTCGCACCTGTACTTCGACCTCGCCTATGCCAAGGATCCGCAGGAGCCGGGCTATTACTGGGCCGGTTTCGTCGATACCCGCAGCGCCTTTGCTTTCTGTCCGCTCGATTTGAACGCGTTGCCCGGCGCCGACCAGATGGGGCGCGCGCTCAGCCCCGAAGCCCGCGCGCGCCTGGTGCGGCTGGCGCAGCCCGGCCGCGTGCTCGGTCTGCAGGGCCAGCTGTGGGGAGAAAATGCCCACTCGCGCGAACGCATCGAATACCTGGCTGCGCCGCGCCTGCTGGCATTGGCCGAACGGGCCTGGAGCCCGGACCCCGGCTGGCACGATGTTGCCGACGAGGCCGAGCGCGCGCGCCGCATCGACGACGCCTGGAACGAGTTCGCCAACCGCCTCGGCCAACGCGCGCTGCCCTTCCTCGATCGTGCGCTGGCCTACGGCTACCGCCTGCCGCCGCCCGGCGCCGTTCATGAGGGTGGATGGGTGCATGCGAACACCGCCTTCCCGGGCCTGGCGCTGCGCTACACTCTCGATGGCACCGAGCCCGATGCCGCCAGTGCGCGCTACCGCGAGCCGGTGGCCGTGCCGCCGGATGCCGTGTTGAAGATCGCCAGCTTCGACACGCGCGCACGCAGCAGCCGCGTGCTCACTCTTGAACTGAAAGACCGTACCGATGCCTGACGTCCCGATCGCCGCCGCGCCGGCCGCGCCTATCCGCCACCCGCTGGCCTGGGTACCGACCCTGTACCTGGCGCAGGGCTTGCCCTTCTACGCGGTGGCGCTGGTGGCGGGGCTGATGTTCAAGAGCATGGGCGTGCCGAACGAGCAGATCGCGCGCTGGACCGGCGTGCTGGGCCTGGCCTGGGTGTTCAAGGCACTGTGGAGTCCATTCATGGAACTGGCACGCAGCAAGAAGAGACTCGTGGTGGCCTTCCAGCTGCTCGGCGGCGCCGCCCTCGCTGCGCTGGCGCTGGCCCTGCAGCTGCCTGGCTGGTTCGGCATCACGATCGCGCTGCTGGCCGTGGTGTCGCTGGCTTCGGCCTCGCACGACATCGCGGCCGACGGCCTGTACATCGCCAGCCTGAGCGCGCGCCAGCAGGCGGCCTACGCCGGCTGGCAGGGCGCCTTCTTCAATGCCGCGAAATTCCTGTCCCTGGGTGGACTGGTGATCCTGGCCGGCTACCTGGAAGCGCGCATCAGCACCAGCGCGGCGTGGACGGTGGTGTTCTGCCTGCTCGGCGCGGGCCTGGCAAGCCTCGGCCTGTACCACGGCTGGGCGCTGCCGGGGACGCTCAATGCGCCCTCGAACGCCGGCTCGGCACGCGCCGTCGCGCGCACCCTGGTCGACGTCGTCAAGGCCTTCTTCGCCAAGGACGGCATCTGGATGGCGATCCTGTTCATCGTGCTGTTCCGCGCGGCCGAAGGCCAGATCCAGACCATCGGCCCGCTGTTCCTGCGCGATGCGCGCGCCGTCGGCGGTCTCGGCCTCAGCACGGCCGAAGTCGGCGCCGTCTACGGCACCGCCGGCACGGTGGCCTTCCTGGTCGGCTCGATCGCCGGCGGCTACTTCACGGCCTGGATCGGTTTGAGGCGCGCGATGCCTTTCCTGATCCTGGCGATGAACCTGCCGAACTTCGTCTTTTACTACCTGAGCACGGCGCAACCCGATGCGCTGCCGGTCATCGCGGTGGCGCTGGGCGCCGAGATGTTCGGCTACGGCTTCGGCTTCGTCGGGATCATCCTGTTCATCATGCAGGTGGTCGCCAGCGGCAAGTACCAGACCGCCCACTATGCGCTCGGCACCGGCTTCATGCAGCTCGGCTTCGTGCTGTTCAAGGTGATCAGCGGCGACATCCAGCAGGCGCTCGGCTACCGCTCCTTCTTCCTGTGGGTGCTGGCCTGCGCGCTGCCGGTGCTGGTGCTGAGCTGCGTGATCCGACTTGAAGCGCCGGCCCGAGAGTCGGAGAAGGGCGTCAGCGCTTCTTGACGGGCAGCGCCAGCCAGCCGCGCCAGGCGCCGTCCAGGCCGCGTTCGACCTTCTGGATGTGCGGACGCGTGCTGTCCAGGCGCCAGAATTCCTGGCGGTCCAGCCAGTCTTCGTACATCGAGCGAAAGCGCGGCCACTCGCCCGCAAAGTCGAGGCAGGCGTAGCTGCCGGCCGGCAGGGTGCGCGTGCCCAGGCTGGGGTCGGGGCGGCTGTCGCCGGCGAAGCCGAAGTCGTAGCAGTATTCGCGCTCGCCCGTGAAGCCGGGATCCTCGTCGAACACGCCGTACCAGGGCGTGCCGGGTGCGGTGTCGCCGCGCCGTTCGCGTTCGCAGATGAAATCGTTGCAGGCGATCGACAGGGCCGCGCCCGACTGGCCGAAGAAGCGCTGGTAGCGCAGGTGGATCGCCGGCAGCGCCTGCACGCGGATGCGCGCGGCCACGCTGCCCGGTTCGGGCGGGCAGTAGGGCGCCAGGATCACGGCCAGGTTGTTCGGCTCGGCGACAAAGAAGCTGACGTCGCTCTCGCGCCCGACCTGCTGGTCCATGTAGCTGCGCCAGCCGCCTTCGCGCCAGGCCTTGGCCGACATCGCGAACTGCTGTTTGAAGGCCTTTGCAAAGGCCGCGTTCGAGGGAAAGCCGCAATCCTGGGCGATGCGCAGGACCGACACGTCGGGCTCGTGGCGCAGCAGGTGGGCGGCGCGGCGCAGGCGGCGCTTTCTCTGGTATTCGACTGCCGAGAAGCCGGTCAGCTCGCGGAAGATGCGGTCGAAGTGGAAGGAGGAGTAGCTGGCCGAGGCGGCCAGGTTCTTCAGCGCCAGCGGATCGCCCACCGAGTCGAGCATCAGGTCCATCACTTCGTACAAACGCGAGACGCGCGAAGTCGGTTTCACCGTGCCTCCCCGGCGCGGGAACAATGGGGCGCAACGGCTGATCTTGAACGCGGCATCGACGGCATCTCGAACTAAGTTGACCTCATTATGGCTGAAGTCCCGTCCCTTGGCGAACCTCTTGTCAATACATGTGTGTTGTTTGCAATAGCGCCCGTACTGACAGGCGTTGTGCAAAGGCGGCATGCATATGCGATTGGTCTTCCCATCGCCTGGCACATCCATTAGGATCGCCCGATTACAACATTCATTCATTGACGGAGAAAACATGAAGCGTACCCTGTGCAGCAGCCTGATCGCGGGCCTGTTCGCCGCTGGTGCCCACATCGGCGTCCACGCCGGCGCCCACGACGCCACCGCCACGGCGGCACCCACGGCCGCGGCGGCCAGCGCCGGTTCCGGCGTCGACACCGGCGCCATCGATGCCGGCGTGCGGGCACAGGACGACTTCTTCCGCTACAGCCAAGGGAAGTGGCTCAAGGACGTCGAGATCCCGTCGGACCGCTCGAGCTGGGGCGCCTTCAACGTCGCCCAGGACAAGGTCGAGGGCCAGGTGCGCAGCATCATCGAACAGGCCGCACTCGACAAGGAAGCCCGCAAAGGGTCGGCTGCGCAGAAGATGGGCGACTACTACGCCAGCTTCATCGACGAAGCGCGCCGCAACGAACTCGGACTCACGCCCCTGAAGGGCGAGCTGGCGCGCGTGGCGGCCCTGAAGGACAAGCGCGGCATCGCGGCCCTGTCGGCGCGCTTCTCGCGCCTGGACGCCGGCGCGCCGCTCGACATGTACGTCCACCAGGACAACAAGGACTCGACGCGCATGATCGTCGACGTCGGCCAGTCGGGCCTGGGCATGCCGAACCGCGACTACTACCTGCAGGACGAAGCGCGCCTGAAGGATATCCGCAGCAAATACCAGGCCCACGTCGAGAAGATGCTGGCGCTGGCCGGCCACGCCGACGCGGCGCAGGAAGCGGCCCAGATCCTGGCACTGGAAACCGAGATCGCGCGCGTGCAGTGGAGCGCCGTCGAGAACCGCGATCCGGTCAAGGGCTACAACAAGATGACGTTCGCCCAGTTGAAGACACTGACGCCGCACTTCGACTGGAGCGCATGGGCCAAGGGTGTGGGCGTGAACGGCAAGGTCGATTCGCTGATCGTCAGCCAGCCGACCTACCTGGCTGGCCTGGACAAGATCATCGTCGCCACCCCGCTGGACACCTGGCGCGCGTATTTCACCTTCCGCCTGCTGAGCGCCTACGCGCCTTACCTGTCGCAGCCTTTCGTGGACGAGAGCTTCGCTTTCCGCGGCAGTGTGCTGTCGGGTGCGAAGGTGAACCGTCCGCTGGAAAAGCGCGCGATCGCCCAGGTCAACCGCGACCTGAGCGAAGTGGTGGGCAAGGCCTATGTCGAGGCGCACTTCCCGGCCGAGCGCAAGCAGCAGGTCGAAGCGATGGTCAAGAATTTCATCATCGCCTTCCGCGAAGGCATCCAGACGCTGGACTGGATGACCGACGAGACCAAGAAGCAGGCGCAGTTGAAGCTCTCGAAGATGAAGGCCAAGATCGGCTACCCGGACAAGTGGCGCGATTACTCGTCCTTGAACATCGCCCGCAATGACCTGGTCGGCAACGTGATGCGTTCGCGCGAATTCGCCCACCAGTACGGCATCGACAAGCTGGGCAAGCCGGTCGACCGCGCCGCCTGGCACATGTCGCCGCAGACGGTGAACGCCTACTACAGCCCCGAGCTGAACGAAGTCGTGTTCCCGGCCGCGCGCCTGCAGTATCCGCTGTATGACGCCGACGCGGAACCGGCGATCAACTACGGCGCGGTCGGCATCTCGATCGGCCACGAAATCAGCCATGCGTTCGACGACCAGGGTTCGCAGTTCGACGGCGACGGCAACCTGCGCAACTGGTGGACCAAGTCGGACGCCGAAAAATTCGCCGCGCGCGGCAAAGTGCTGGTGGCCCAGTACGGCGCCTACAGCCCGCTGCCGGGCTATAACCTGAACGGCGAGCTGACGCTGGGCGAGAACATCGCCGACAACGCGGGCGCCATCATGGCCAGCCGCGCTTATAAAATCTACCTGAACGGCAAACCGGCGCCGACCATCGACGGCTTCACGGCCGAGCAGCGCCTGTTCATGGGCCTGGCCCAGGCACGGCGCGGCAAGGCGCGCGATGCGGCCCTGATCTCGCAGGTGAAATCGGACCCGCACTCGCCGTCGGAATTCCGCGTCAACGGCAGCATGCGCAACCACCCGGGCTTTTATGAAGCCTTCGACGTGAAACCGGGCGACAAGATGTACCTGGCGCCGGAACAGCGCGTCATCTTCTGGTAAGACCCCGCAGTATCCGGCGCCGGCAAATGTCTGCGCCGGATACAAACCATTACACACTTTTACGCCAATTGTGACATTGCGCGTAAATTCAGGCGGCATGCGAATGCTAGAGTGGACGTTTCGATTGTCCGCCGACACGCATGAAGACGCGCTCCCTTCATTTGCTGCGCCTGGCCTGCTTCCTGGTCCTCGTTGCGGCCGCCTGGTTTGCCTACGCCCGCCTGCAGCTGCCTGCGCATCCGCAAACCCCAAGCGGGCCGCTGCCGTATGCGGTGCAGCAGGTCGAGTACGACAACGACAGCATCGGACTCGAAGGTACGCTGACCGTGCCGCGCACGCCCGGCCCCCATCCGGCGGTGGTGCTGATTCCCGGTTCGGGCGAAGTGGACCGCGACGGTTCCCTGTTCGGCCACCAGTTCTATGCGGTGTTGGCCGATGACCTGACGCGGCGCGGCTTCGCGGTGCTCAGGAGCGACAAGCGCGGCATCGGCCGCTCGCGCGGCGAGTTCGCGCGCGCCACCAGCCTGGACTTCGCTTCCGACATCCAGGCCGGCCTGGCCTTCCTGCGCGGCCGCCCGGACATCGATCCCGAGCGCATCGGGCTGATCGGCCATAGCGAAGGAGGCTTAGTTGGCAGCATCGTCGCGGCCAAGGCGCCGGGCATCGCCTTCCTGGTGCTGATGGCGGGGAACGGCGTGCCGGCCGACGAGATGCTGCTGGCGCGCACCCGGCGCCAGCTGGCGCAGGAACCCGCCGCGTACCTGGCGCGCGAACTGGCTTTGCAGAAGGCGGTGTTTGCCGCGGCGACGGCGCCGGGCAGCGAAGCCGGGCGCGCGGCCAAGGTGCGCGCGCTCTACCGCAGCGCGTCCAGCCAATACGGACGCCCTTACTCGGAAGACGAACTCGCGCCCTTTCTGACGCCCTGGATGCACACGCTGCTGAAGATCGATCCGCAAGCCCTGCTGCGCCAGGCCGCCTGCCCGGTGCTGGCTTTGGTAGGGGACAAGGACGAAGTCGTGACGGCGGCGGACAACATCCCGGCCTTGCGCCAGGCGCTGGCCGCCAATCCGCGCGCGCGGGTCGAGCGCCTGCCCGGCCTGAACCACTTCTTCCAGACCGCGCCCACCGGTGCGCTGTCGGAGGTGGCCGGCATCGAGGAAACCATGTCGCCGCGCGCACTGGCGCTGATCGGCAACTGGGCCGTACAGCAGACACAGGGGCGCTAGCGCACCCCGAACACCTGGGTCCAGTAGACGAAGCCGGGTAATTTTGCGCGACTGATCTCGTAGCCCGCGCCCATCTCGGTAAACAGGGGATTCATCAGGTTGGCGCAGTGACCCGGGCTCTCGATCCAGCCGGCCACCGCTTCGGCGGCCGAGGTTTGCCCGGCCGCGATGTTTTCTCCGACGAGGCGCCAGCGGTAGCCGGCGCGGGTGGCGCGCGCGGCGACCATGCTGCCGTCCGATCCCTGGTGTCCGAAGTGGCGGCGCGCTGCCATGTCGCGGCTGTGCGCCAGCGCGGCCGTGGCCAGCGCATCGTTCCATGCAAGCGGCGCGGCCGCGCCGAAGGCACGCTCGCCGCAATTGCGCGGCACGGCGCGCGCGGCGTTCACGGCGTCCAGGATTTCGCGACCCACCACCTCCTGCGCAGGCAGGTCGATCGGCAGCAGGGGGCGGGCCAGCACGATCGTCCATTCGCTGCCCTGGCGCGTCGCGCCGATGTCGCGGTAGGCGGGATCGAGCAGCACGCGGCAGTAGGGCGTGCGGATCAGGTCCATTACGCCCTTCGCATCCTGCGCGCCGCGCGCGAAAATCGCCTCGACCTGGGCCGCATGGTAGCCGACGCGTTCGAGTTCGTACTCGGGAAAGGAACCGGCGCCCATGCGCACGCGCGCCAGCTGCGGGTCGTTTTTCAAACCGGGTGCCGGCGCGGGGCGGGCGCCGCCGCATTCGCCGGGCGCGGCGCGGTAGGCGTTGATCAGCGAGATCAGGCGCGTATCGTTCTGGGCCTGGGCGCCGCCGGCCAGCAGCGCTGCGAATAGGATAAGCGTACGGATCATCGTTCCAGCATACCCGTGCGCCGCCGGACGTGGCGTTTTCATCGCGCCGTGAAGCCGCCCAGCCTGCCCAGTGCATCGTGCGGCGCGTCCTCGCTCGCCAGCATCGGCGAGATGTCCGGATCGCGCGCGAAGGCTTCCGCGAAAAACGAGACGAAGTGGCTGATCTTCAGCGAGGGCCGGCGCGCCGGCTGGAACACGACGTTCAGCGGCAGCGGCGGCAGCCGGTAGCGCGTCAGGATCGGTTTGACGCGCCCCGCACGGATGTCGTCGCCGTAGACCCATTGCGGCGTGTAGCAGATGCCGAGGCCCTCGACCACGGCCTGGCGGATCGCTTCCGAACTGTTCGACTGCAGGTGGCCGTTGACGCGCACCGAATGCTGCGCGCCTTCCTCGTCCTGGAAGCTCCATTCGTTCATCGTCGCCAGGCCCGTGTAGACGATGCATTGATGCTCGCGCAGCTCGCGCGGATGCTGCGGTTCGCCATGGCGCGCGAGATAGGCGGGGGAGGCCAGCGCGGCGCGGTGCGCGGTGCCGATGCGGCGCGCGATCAGGCGGCTGTCCTTCAATTCGCCGACGCGGAAGGCGACGTCGATCCCGCCCACGACCAGGTCGACGAAGCCGTCGTCGAGCTGCAGGTCGACTTTCAGCTGCGGGTAGCGTTCGAAAAAGGCGGGTAGGCGCGGCACGATGTGCAGGCGGCCGAAGGAAACCGGCGCCGCCACGCGCAGCACGCCGGCGATGTCGTTCTCGGTGCGCTGGACTTCGACCCGTGCTTCTTCCAGCGTGTCGAGCACCTGGCGGCAGCGCTCGTAATAACGTTTGCCCGCTTCGGTGAGCGCGTGGCTGCGCGTCGAGCGCACCAGCAGCTTGGCGCCGAGCAGGGTTTCCAGCGCCTGGATCTGCTTGCTGATGCTCGACTGTGTCGCGCGCTCCTCGCGCGCGACAGCCGAGAAGTTGCCGGTCTCGACCACCCGGACAAAGGTTTCCATCAAACGCAGCCGGTCCATTTTATGTCTCCATCTATTCCTGGTTGGAATAGATCTTATCATTCGTGCGGCCTACCCACGCGTGCGCGGAATACGCATACTGGCTAGTGTAGTGACCGCCGGCGCCCGCTCCCGACAGTGCAGCGACCGGCGGTCCGGTTATTTCCACTATCTGACGAGGACCACACATGAGCCAAAAGTTGTTTCAGCCTGCCCGTATCGGCGACATCGAGGTTGCCAACCGTGTCGTGATGGCGCCGCTGACCCGCAGCCGTGCCGACGAGGCCGCCGGCGACGTGCCGGGCAGCCCGATGAACATCGAGTACTACCGCCAGCGCAGCAATGCCGGCCTGATCATCAGCGAAGGCACGCAAGTCTCGCCGGTCGGCAAGGGCTACATGGCCACGCCCGGCATCTATTCGGATGCGCAAGTCGAAGGCTGGAAGCCCATCACCCAGGCCGTGCACGATGCCGGCTCGAAGATCGTGGCCCAGATCTGGCACGTCGGCCGCGTGACCCACCAGAGCCTCACCGGCGGCGTGCAGCCGATCGCGCCTTCGGCGGTGACGGCGAAGGTGGTCGCTTACACCCACGAAGGCAAGGTCGAGGCGCCGGAACCGCGCGCCCTGGCGATCGACGAGATCAAGGATATTGTTGAGGAATACCGCCGGGGCGCAGCCAACGCGATCCGCGCCGGTTTCGACGGCATCGAACTGCACGGCGCCAACGGCTACCTGATCGACCAGTTCCTGCGTGACGGCGCCAACAAGCGTACCGACGAATACGGCGGCTCGATCGAGAACCGGGCCCGCTTCGCGCTGGAAGTCGTGGACGCCGTGGTCGCCGAGATCGGCGCCGGCCGCGTCGGCATTCGCCTGTCTCCGGTGACGCCGGCCAACGACCTGGCCGACAGCAATCCGCAAGCCGTGTTCGGCTACCTGATCGAGGAACTGAACAAGCGCAACATCGCTTTCATTCACTTCATCGAAGGCGCCACCGGCGGTCCGCGCGACGTTCCCGGCTTCGATTTCGCCTGGGCCCGTAAAACCTTCAAGGGCACGTATATCGCGAACAACGGCTATACCCGCGAGATGGCGATCGACGCGGTGGAATCGGGCGCGGCGGATGCGGTGGCCTTTGGCCGTGCCTACATCGCCAACCCGGACCTGGTGCAGCGCCTGAAACTGAACGCGCCGCTGAATACCCCGAATCCGCAGACTTTCTATGTGCCGGGCGAAGCGGGCTACATCGATTATCCGACGCTGGAGCAGGCGGCCTGATTGCCTGAGCGGTAGCAAAGCAAAAGCCAACCTTCGGGTTGGCTTTTTTATTTTCAACAAGTTGTCGATTTCGGGCATCATCGTTCGTCGTCAAAATGCAGAGCAACTCCATTTCACCTTACAGACGAGGACCGCATGAACAAGCAAGTCATCTTCAATCTTCCAGTCAAAGACCTGGAAAAATCCAAAGCCTTCTTTTCCGCGCTCGGCTTCGGTTTCAATCCGGATTTCAGCAACGAGCAAGCAGCGTGCATCGTCGTCCTGGAAGACAGCATCTATGCCATGCTGACGACCGAGCCCTTCTTCAAGTCCCTGATCAACAAGCCCGTCGTCCAGGCCAAGGAAGCCAACGAGGTCGTCATCTGCCTGAGCTGCGAAAGCCGGGATGAAGTGGACAGCCTGATCGCCAAGGCCCTCGCCGCGGGCGGGCGCATTCCGCATCCGCCGGAGGATCACGGTTTCATGTACGACCAGGGCTTCGAAGACCTGGATGGGCACCTGTGGAACCTGGTCTGGATGGCGCCCAAGGGATGATGTGGCCTGTCGGGCTGGCGGGCCAGCCCGATCCTCATACGCGGGTGTTTGCTTCGGATTAACGAATCGGCCGTTGGCCGGCTCGGCAGTACAATCGAGCGCACCGTCCACGAAAACATCCGCCATGCATAGCCCTGCCATTCTTGCCGCCGCCCTCGTGCTCGCCGCGGCACCCTCCCACGCCCAAGCGCCAGCCAAGCCCCTGCAAGTGAAAATCGGCACGGCGTCCCCTTTGTCCGGTACCGGCGCCCACCAGGGCAAGGACATCGAGAATGGCGCCCGCATGGCGATCGACGAACTGAACGCCAAGGGCATCGTGCTCGGCGGCCGCAAGCTGCAGTGGGTCTTGCAGCCGGAAGACGACGCGGCCGATCCGAAGACCGGCGCCGCCGTCGCCCAGAAGCTGGTCGATGCGAAAGTCGCCGCCGTGGTCGGCCACCTGAATTCGGGTACGACGGTGCCGGCGTCAAAAATCTACGCCAACGCCGGTATCCCGCAGATTTCTCCGGCCGCCACCACGCCGCTCTACACCCACCAGGGTTTCAAGACGGCGTTCCGCGTGGTGGCCAACGACAACCTGGTCGGGCGCACGCTGGCGAGCTATTCGGTGAACACGCTGAAGGCGAAGAAGATTGCCGTGATCGACGACCGCACCGCCTTCGGCCAAGGGCTGGCCGATGAATTCGTGAAGGGGGTGAAGGCTAGTAAAGGCGGGGCGAGCGTCGTCAGCCGCCAGTTCACCAACGACAAGGCAACCGATTTCAACGCCATCCTGACCCAGATCCGCGCGCGCGATCCGGACGTGATTTTTTATGGCGGCATGGACGCGGTGGCCGGCCCGATGCTGAAACAGATGAAGGCGCTCGGCCTGCGCGCGAAGCTCGTGTCGGGCGACGGCGTCTGTTCCGAGAAAATGCCGCAGCTGGCGGGCGATGCCCTGGTCGACGACAAGGTGTTCTGCGTGGTGGCGGGCGGCGTCAGCGGGCCGCAGGAAGCGGGCATGCAGGCTTTTACCCAGCGCTACCAGCAGCGCTACAAGATCCCGCTGCAGACCTATGCGCCCTATGCGTATGACGCGGTGATGGTGTTCGCCAAAGCCATGCAGACGGCGAACTCGAGCGAGCCGGCGAAATTCCTGCCGGCGCTGGCTGGCATCGAGTACGACGGCGTCACCGGCCACATCGCCTTCGATCCGAAGGGCGATCTGAAAAATGCGGCGCTGACGCTCTACACCTATCGCAAGGGGCAGAAGACCAAGCTGCAGGTGCTGCGCTAGGTTCAGTGCGGTACCGGATCGGCCGTGGCTTTCGATCCTGCTCCCAGCGGATAGCACTGGAAGGCCTCCACGGCGACGTGCGCATCCAAGAATTCGCGGAAGGCGGCAATACGCCCGTCGCGGACCGTGAACACGTCCACCCAGTCGCTCTCGAAATCCTGGCCGGTCGCCAGGGCGGTCCAGGCGCCGTGGCCGAGCACTAGGACCTTGTCGCCCTGGGCGATAAACTCTTGCGGGACGAAGGAGCGTACCCCCATCAGTTCGGAAGCCAGCCGGAAGTACTCGGCAACCTGGCCGGTGCCGTGGCGCTTGCCGGTAAAGGGGAGGGCGGGTACGTCGGGGATTTCCCACTCGACGTCTGGCGACATGCAGGCCAGCACGGCGGCGACGTCGCCGCGCCCGTAGGCGGCGTAGGCTTGCCGGACCAGCTCGATATTCTGCTCATTCTGCTGCGCGTTCATGATCGGCTCCAGTGAGGGATAGAACGTTCAGTATGTGCCAGATGCGCCGATGTTCAAGCCTGGTGTGTTGCGGTGGCCTCTTGCAGGCTGGCCAGCACCTGCGCCAAAGGCTGCGGCCGCGCAAACAGGTAGCCCTGCATGGTCGGGCAGCCGTTGGCGCTGAGGAAGTCGGCTTGCGTGCGCGTCTCGACGCCCTCGGCCACCACGCGCAGGCGCAGGTGGGCGGCCATGGCGAGAATGGAGCGCACGATGGCGTCGCCGTCGGCGTCGTCCGGCGTGTCGCGGATAAAACTCTTGTCGATCTTCAGCTCGTAGAGCGGCATGCGCTTCAGGTAGCCGAGGTTCGAGTAGCCGGTGCCGAAGTCGTCGATCGAAAAACGGATGCCGATCGCGGCCAGCGCGTGCATGCGGGCAATGGTGGCGTCGCGGTCCTTGATCAAGAGGCCTTCGGTCAGTTCCAGGATCAGCTGATCGGCCGGTACACCGGTCTGCGCCAGCATGGTGCGCACCTGCTCCACGAAGTCCGATTGGCCGAACTGCATCGGACTGACGTTCACCGACAGCGGCAGCGGGTAGCCGGCTTCGTTCAGGCGCAGCCAGGACAGGCAGGCCTGGTGCAGGGCCCACTGGCCCAGCGGCACGATCAGGCCGCTCGCTTCGGCGATCGGAATGAACACGTCCGGCGGCACGAAGCGGCCGTCGGCGCGCTGCCAGCGCATCAGCATTTCGGCGCCGCTCGCCGTGCCGCCGGCATCGCACTGCAGCTGCAGGTGCATTTGTAATTCGCCGCGTTCGATGGCGCCGGCCAGGTCGCGCTCGAGGGTGAGCCGCTGTTCGGATTCGGTGCGCATTGCCGTTTCGAACAGGGCCACGCCGTTGCGGCCGCGCGCCTTGGCATGGTACATGGCGGTGTCGGCTTCGCGCAGCAGGTCGGCGGCGCTCTGGCCCGGATGCGGCAGCAGGCTCACGCCCAGGCTGGCCGAGGCGTTGTAGCGGTTGCCGTCCACCTCGACCGCGCTCGACAAGGCGTCGCGCAGGCGCTCGGCATGCAGCAGGGCGGCTTGCCGCGCGCTCTCGTGGTCGTGGCCGATGCGCGGCAGCAGGACGACGAATTCGTCGCCGCCGATGCGGGCGACCGTGTCTCCCTCGCGCATCATGGCCGACAGGCGCGCCGCCACGGTGCGCAACAGGGCGTCGCCGGTGGCGTGGCCGCGCGCGTCGTTGACGTATTTAAAATGGTCGAGGTCGATGAAGACGACGGCGCCCCAGCCCTGGCCGGCCTGCGCTTCCAGCAGCAGTGCATCGAGGCGCTCGAGCAGGAACCGCCGGTTCGGCAGCTCGGTCAGCACGTCGTAGTAGGCGAGGCGGTGGATGGCGCTGGCCGCCTTCTTGCGCTCGCCGATGTCGCGCGCGACGACGACCCAGTGCGTGTGCACGCCGTTCTCGTCCCGGAAAGGCACGATTTCGATTTCGGTCCAGGAAGGCGTGCCGCTGGCGGTATAGGTCACGACCTCGGCGTTGGCCGGTTCGCCGCGGTTCATGGCCTCGACCAGGCCGGCCACGACGCCCGGGTCGGAACCGGCGCCGCTGAACATCAGCATGCTGCGTCCCAGCACGGCCTCGCGCGCGTAGCCGGTGCGGCGCACGAAAGCGTCGTTGGCGAAGATGATCGGCCAGGGCACGTCAAGCGTGCCGTCCGTGCCCGCGATCAGCACCATGTCGTTGAGCTGGGCGACGGCGGCCGCGGTGAGGCGCAGTTCGGCATTCAGGCTGTGCAGCGCGTCCTTGCCTTCTTCCAGCGACTGCGCCACGCCGTGCAGGTGGCCGAGCGAAGATTCCAGCTTTTGCAGCAGCGTGCTGCACGACACCGTGATCAGGGCGCCGATGAACAGGAAATTCAGCGCGATGGTCCAGGCCGGGAGCAGGGCCGCGCGGGCGGCGGCATCGTCTCCCGTCTTGAGGTGGCCGGTGACGCTCAGGGCCAGGATCAGCAGGGTGCTGGCGCTCAGCGCAAGCAGCGCCGGCCGCCGGCCGAGCAGGACGGCGGCAAACACGGGCGGCGCGATCAGGTAGAGCTGGGCGACCGGGCCGACGTTGACGATCATGCCGGTCGACACGAGGAACACGATCACGATGAAATGCAGGACGCGGGTGTGGTACGTCCAGCCGCGCAGGCGCCAGATCGCCAGCAGCCAGCCGATGGCGACCAGGTCGACCGTGATCAGCGACCACAGGCGCTGCTCGAAGGCGAGCGCGATGCTGGGAATGGCCGTGCCGATGCCGAGGACCAGCACGATCGTCAGCAGGCGGGAGAAAATGTGGGTGCGCCAGTGCGCGATGTCGGTAAGGGGTGCCACGCAATGCTTCCGGATTGCCGCAGCAAGATATTGCCAATAAGAACGACAAATTGCTGCAATGTATCACTATAGCCTAATTGAACGGCATTGTCCTGAGCCTGCCGTTTTGGTGTTGCGTCGCTACATCGTCGAACGCGTTTTGGAACCAACACGCATGCAACTTGTCTGAATCTGGATTGGCGTCGGCATCCGCACGTCCACGACGGAGGAGTAGAACAGCATGAGCCCTGGTGGGCGTGACGACACCATTCCGGCAGAACTGGAAAAAACCTGTGCCCAGGAACCGATCCACCTGCTGGGCACCGTGCAAGCCTATGGCTTCCTGATGGTGGTGGAGATAAGCAGCGGCTGCATCGTGCAGATCTCGGCCGGCATCGTGCGCCATTGGCCCGGCCTCGATGATGCCGCGGCGCCGCTGTCCAGGCCGCTGTCGGAGTGGGCCGCCGCCGCGGACGACTCCGAAGCACTCGATCTCGCATCCCTGCCGGCACGCCCCGTGCCGCTGCCCTGGCGTCCGCGCTTCGAGCAGACCCGTCCGCCGCAGCCCGAGCCCGAGGGCCCGCCCTCCTCGCAATGGGAATGCCTGGGCCACCGCAGCGGCGACCTGGCGATCCTCGAATGGCTGCCGATGATCGCCACCCCGGACGAGCAGCAGCGCCAGAACCAGGTCTTTGCCGATTTCGCCGGCGTCATCGGCCGCCTGCGCCGCTCGGAAGACCTCGACGCCTTCTTTCGCGACAGCGTCAGGGTGATCCAGGACGTCAGCGCCTTCGACCGCGTGATGATCTACCGCTTCCTGCCCGACGGCAGCGGGGAAGTGGTGGCCGAGCACGCGGCAGCCGGCTACCAGCAGAAATACCTGGGCCTGCGTTTTCCCGCCTCCGACATTCCCAGCCAGGCGCGCCGGCTGTATCTGACCAATACCTTGCGCGTGCTGGCCGACGTCGAAGCCGCGATGGACGCCCTGGTGCCGCCGCTGCTGCCGAACGGAGAAGCGCTCGACCAGAGCCATTGCATGCTGCGCGGCCTGTCCGAGGTGCACCTGGCCTACCTGCGCAACATGGGCGTGCGCGCCACCCTGACCCTCTCGATCGTCTGCGAGGGCAAGCTGTGGGGCCTGATCGCCTGCCACCACCACGCGCCGCGCACGCCGCCGCACCAGATCCGCGACGGCATGCGCCAGATCGCCGAACTGCTGGCCGAAATCGCCAACATGCGCATCGAGTCGCTGTCGCACCTGGACGCGGTCGGCCACCGCCTGCGCCTGGACCGCCTGCTGAACGGCTTCCACCAGGCCCTGATCCAGGATGGCGACATCACGACCGTGCTCGAGCTCTGGATGCCGCGGCTGCTGCCTGCATTCAATGCCAACACCCTGGGCGTGAGCATCGGCACGCTCGCCTGTGTCGGCGGACCGGGGAAGCGCCAGGGGGCCACCCACCAGATCCTCGACGAGGTCGGCACCCGGCTCGGCGTGCAGGACCAGGGCCCGGCCGTGCGCATGTGGGACGACCTGCTGACTTCACCCAGGCGTTCGCTGCTCTGCCTGCCCGAGGCGGCCGGCCTGATGCTGGCGCAGCGCCACGACGAGGACATCATCTTCTGTTTTCTCACGCGCGAGGAAGTGGTGCAGCAGGTGCACTGGGGCGGCGAGCCGCGCAAGCACACGGTGTCGCTGCCGGACGGCCGGGTGCGCCTGGAACCGCGCCGCTCGTTTACCAAGTGGCAGCAATCGGTGCGCGGCCACTCGGCGCCCTGGCAGCAGACCGATGCCGACGCGCTGCAGAACCTGCTGCGCATCCTGAGCGAGGTAAACAAGCTGCAGGTGAACCGCAAGATGCAGGAAACCCTGCACTGGCGCGCCCACCACGACCACCTGACCGGCTTGTACAACCGGCGCGCCATGGAAGACGAGGTCGCGCGCCGCCTGGAAGACGGCCACTACAACACGGCGCTGATGCTGCTCGACCTCGACCATTTTAAAAAGATCAACGACACCTACGGCCACGAAACGGGCGACCTGGTGCTGCAGCAATTGAGCTCGCGCCTGAAAGCGGTGATGCGCGAGTTCGACTTGCTGGCGCGCCTGGGCGGCGACGAGTTCATGCTGTTGCTGCAGATCCCGCACCCGAACGCGGCCACCGCGCTGACCTTCGCCGAGCGCCTGCACCAGGCGGTGTCCGCGCCCTTCGACGTCAAGGGCCAGCAATTCCGGCTCGGGATCTCGATCGGCATTGCCATCCCGCCGGCCCACGGCCGCAGCGTGAGCGAACTGCTGCGCCACGCCGACCTGGCCCTGTACCAGGCCAAGTCCCTGGGACGCAGCCGCAGCGTCGTGTTCGAACTGGCGATGGCCGCCGACCAGCGCGATTATTATCTGCTCGAGCGCGACCTCGACGAAGCGATCGAACGCGACCAGCTCTCGCTCGTGTTCCAGCCCAAGGTCGACCTCATCAGCCGCAAGGCCGTCGGCCTGGAAGCGCTGGTGCGCTGGAATCATCCGACCCGCGGCCAGAACAGCCCGAGCGCCTTCATCCCGATCGCCGAGCACAGCGACCAGATCATCCGCATCGACCGCTGGGTCATGCGCAATGCCGTCGCCAAGCAGGCCGAGCGCCACAGCGAGGGCTTGCCCAGCCTGCCGATCGCGGTCAACCTGTCGATCGCCGACATCCTCTCGCCCAACCTGGTGCCTTATCTGACCGGGCTGCTGGCGGAGTACGGGGTGCCGCCGCAAGCGCTGGAAATCGAAGTCACGGAATCGTGCTTCATGCGCCAGCTGGCCGAAACCCGCAACGTGCTGCGCGCCCTGAACGACAGCGGCATTTCGACTTCGCTCGACGACTTCGGCACCGGCTTTTCCTCGCTCAGCTACCTGCGCCAGCTGCCGCTGCAATGCCTCAAAATCGACCAGTCTTTTACCCACAGCATGCTGCAGGACCACAACGCGGAAAAGCTGACCCAGGCCATCGTGGCGATGGGGAACGCGTTAAAAATGAAGATCGTGGCGGAGGGCGTGGAAACGCGCGAGCAGATGAACTGGCTGCTGGCGCACGGTTGCCACATCGGGCAGGGGTATTACTTCAGTCCGCCTGTGCCGCCGGAAGATTTGCAGCAGGTGATCGAGCGGCTGGAGGTGAGGTTGTCGGCCTGAGCCGGGGTCAGGCCTTGTCCTTGTCGCTCGCCGGCCTGGCGGCGCGTCGGCAGCGTTCCGAACAGTATTTGACGTGCTCCCAGTCGCGCTCCCACTTCTTGCGCCAGGTGAAGGGCAGGGCGCAGTGGGCGCAGGCCTTCGTGGGGAGCTGGGATTTTTTGCGCATCTTCATGCGCAGATTGTAGCCCGGACTTCTCGAAGGCCGGCTTGCCGGCAGAAACGCCAACCGGGTGGGCTTGGCGTTTCTGCGTCGCTGTTCTCGGCTTTACACGGATATCCTGCGCGCGCGCCGCACTGCCATCATGCCAGCGCTGCCGGCGGCGAACAGCAGCCAAGTCGCCGGTAGCGGCACCTCATTCGGTGGCGGCGGTTCCTCATCGGCCGTTCCCTGCACCCCGACCGTGAACCCATTCCAGAACTCGTTGGTCAGGCTGCGCCAGGTCAGCGTATCGAATGTGCCGGTGAAGCGAATAGAGCCGTGCGGTTCGCCGGTGCCGATCAGTCGGTATTCGATGTTGCCGCCGCCCAGATCGACCACCTCCTTGGTCACGCCGCCGCAGCCCCAGTAGCCGCAGCTGTTGTTGCCGGGCGCGGGTTCTCCGAGGCCTGCGCCGAAACTGAGGATGTCGAAGTCCTGGTTAAGGAAGGCATAGCCGTTGCCGTTCAGGCTGACGAAAGCGAAGACCGGATTGACGATCGCCTGCGAGAACGTCAGGGTCTGGTTGCCTGCGAACTGAAGGGCGATGATGTCGCTGTCAGGCGGCGGATTGTCGACCTGGGCGCTGGTGTAGGGCGAGTTCCCCACGGGCGTACGTGGAATCCAGTAGTCGGTGCCACCACTTGTCTGATAGAAGCCGACGCCCGCCGCATTGGTGTAGGTGACGCCGACGGTCGAGGTCGAGGTGGTGATGGTGCCCTGGCCGATGAAGCCGGGACCCGGATCGGAGTCGGTGCCGGTCCAGTCGGTCCAGTAGACCGGAGCGGCATGAACCGCACCGGCGCTCATCAACAAGCCAAGAACGGGAAGTGCGCGATGCAGGAGTGCGGTAAAGCGTTGCGTAGCCATGGTTCCCCCTAGTTGTGATCGACCGTCGGTATGACAGCCGCAAGGAGGCGCTGAGCAAATCCTGTACCAATTATGCTAGCTGCTTGAATTTTAACGAAAAGTAAACATGAAAAATGGATGAGTCGTTAAATTTTTCGACAGTGGCTCTTGCGCGCCGACATGAACATATCGCTCGCGCCAAGGCTTGCCGTGCATGACGGGGCAGCCCTGTCACGAGAGCTGCTGTTAAAATTTGCGACCGCTATTCAATGTCGATTAACAGGAGTACACAAATCCTACGGTTTCTTATCAGCGCGGCGCTGGGCCGGCCAAAGTTGGCGATTGCTGCAGTGTTATTGGTGCTGGCAGCCTTGGCCAGCACCATGACTTATACCGGTTACCTTGTCATCGGCGTCCTGGCCGAGTATCTCGGCACGGGACGGTTCATGGCAGGGCTGCTGCTGGGCGTTCTCTTCGCACGATTTCCCAAGGTAAGCCAGGGCAAGCTGCGCGTTGTCGGCCTCTTGCCCAAGCCTGTACGGCGGCCGCTCATCGTCGGCTTGCTCGGGCTCTGCCTGCTGCACTTCCTGTCGCGCGGCGACTACGTGCCCGCGGCGTTTACAGGTTTCGCGACGGCGTTCCTGCTCACCTATCCCTGGTTGAGGCGTAAGGTGTTCGATCGGGTCGTATCGTCCGTCTTCCCATTCGCTGGCCGACAAGCTCCCAAAAGCACCGGCGACGACATGGTGATCGACGGTGAATTCAGGGAACGCAAAGACTAAGGCCTACAGCGACGACAAGGCCGGTCCATCCGGCTTGCCCAGCCAGGTCGTCGCAAAGCGCTGCCGGGCCGCCGCCAGCGCGGCGCTATCGCCGCGGACGCGGTACACCTCCATCAGCCCGCGCAGCGCCCAGCCGTTGCTCGGGGTGCGTGCCAGCGAGCCGCGGAAGACCTGCTCGGCCTTGTCGAGCTGGCCGGCGCGCAGCAGCGCCATGCCGAGCGACTGGCGTACCGGGTAATACCAGTAGGGCGGTTCCATGTAGGGCAGGGCATCCTGGATCGCCACGGCTTCGCCGTAGGCGGTGATGGCGTCGGGCAGCCGGCCCTGCCGGTCGGCGATGCGGCCGCGCGCCACCGCCTTGGCGGTCCGGACGATTTCGCGCCCCGGGATGGCCCAGTCGGTAAGCGGCTTGAAGTCGGCGCTGCGCTCGATGTGCTCGATGGCGGCCACTTCGCGGTTGGCGGCGTCCAGGTCGCCTTTGCGCACGTAGCCGACGGCGCGCGCGTAGTGCCACATCGCCTTCACGAGCACGAAGTCGGGCCCCGGGTCGGGCAGGGACACCAGCGTGTCCGGGCTGCTGAACTGAACATGGGCGAAATAGGGCGCCGACTTGACCGGTTGCAGCGCACCGATGGCCTTGACCGCATCGGCAGGGACCGCCTTGTCGAGCTTGCCGGCGGCATCGAGGGCCGTCTTGCCGTCACCTCCCATCAGCGCCGACACCATTACGAAGTGGATGTTGTGCGGGTAGTAGGCGCCGCGGTAGACGGGATCGCTGGGCGAGGCCGAGAAATACCGTTCGTCGATGGCGACGGCTTCCACGTTCGACTGCAGCGCTTCGCGGTACATGCCGAGCCGGTAATAGATGTGCGACGGCATGTGGACGATGTGCCCGGCGCCGGGGATCTGGCGCGCCAGCACGCGCGCGGCAGGCAAGGCCTTGTCGGGCTGGGACGAGGCTTCCATCGCGTGGATGTAATAGTGCGCGGCGCCGGGATGGCTGGGGTTGCGTTCGAGGACGCGTTCGAGCGCATCGATCATCTCGGCCGTGCGGTTCTTGGGCTGGGTGCCGGCGGCGGCCCAGTAATCCCAGGGCGCCAGGTCCATCAGCGCTTCGGCGAACAGCACCTGGATGGTGTCGTTGTTGGGATGCGCCTGCGCCGCCTCGGTCATGGCGTCGGCATAGGCCTTGTCGAGCGCGGCCCGTGCTGTGCCCGAAGCGGCGCGTGGATCGGCGCTGTAGCGGCGCGCGACGGCCTTGATCAGGGCCTGCTCGGCAGGCGTGGCGTTCTTCGCCAGGCGCATCGCGCTGGACGCGGCCTGGACCGCCGGCGTCACTGCTTCGGGAAACATCGGCGCGTTGATGTTGGGACCCAGCACCAGGGCCTCGCCCCAATAGCACATGGCGCAATTGGCATCGAGTGCCTGCGCGGCGCGGAAGGCGCGCGCCGCTTCGGCGTGGTTGAAGGCGAAGGTCAGGCGCATGCCCTGGTCGAAGAAGGCCTGCGCCTTCGGGCTTTTGGTCGTGACCGGCACGTGCAGGGTACCGAGGTCCTCATACAGTGGCGGCGGCCCGGCCTTGGCCTCCGGGGCCTTGGCGGGCGGCTGCTGGCTCGGCTGGAACGGCCTGGTTTCCGCTTGCGCCAGTACCAGCTTGTCGAGCAGCGGCGGCCGGCCGGCCTGCGCCGGTGTGCAGGCGGCGCCGGTGGCGAACAGCGGATCGAAAGCAGGCTTGGGTGCGCGTTCCGCCTGCGTGGACGACACGGTGGCCAGGACGGACGCTGCAGCCGTTGCAGCGCCGAGGAATACGAATTTCATGATGCTTCCCTCCCGGCATCGTCGCCGTGATGGGGTGATGCGGATATCGCAATTGGAGTATAGGCCGGGACACCAAGTTTCATAGGTAGGGATCCTTGCAGACAGCTTGATTGAGAAAGCTCAAACCTCGGCCCAAAGCACCGGCGATGCCGGTCGCGGTGACTAGACTGAGTAACCAGGGTAAGTGCGTGCCCGTGCGGTCGCGCTTGCCGGCCGTTGTCCAGTGTGTGGGGGAGCGAATATGAACAAGCCTTGGAGAAGAAGCCGTCGCATCTGGCTCGTTGCGGCGATGATCGGATCGGCAGCCGTGTCCGTATCGGCAGCCAATTTTTTACGGGATTTCCTCGACAGCGAGAATCCCGTCAAACGCGGCTATGCCATCGTCCCGGCCGGCGTCGTACTGAATCTGGCGGACAAGGATCGGCAACTGGTCGGTCTGGGCAGCTACGTCGTCAATACGAGCGGCTGCGTCGACTGCCACAGTCATCCGACCTATTCGCCCGGCGGCGACCCGTTCAGGGGCGAGCCGGAACGGCTCAATGCCGAAGAATACCTGTCCGGCGGCCGTCAGTTCGGGCCGACGATTACCTCGGCCAATATCACCCCCGACAATGCGGGCCGGCCTGCAGGGCTGACGCGCAGGGAGTTCATCCAGATGATGCGTACCGGGCACAACCCCAAGGATCCGCCCGGCACCATCGTGCAGGTCATGCCCTGGCCGGTCTATGGCAAGAAAACGGAACTGGAGCTGACCGCCATGTATGAATACCTGCGTGCGATTCCTTCCTTACCCGACAATACCCATCCGGGACCCTGAGGGCGCCTGCACGCCATCGGAGGCAGGCGATGCCACCGGCGGCAGCGCCACCCGCTGCACCGGCTTGGCCTGGGCGGCGATGAAGCCTTCGAGCGCGGCCGACAGCGACTCCAGCGCCTGCTTGCCGAAGGCCTGCTCGAGGTAGCGGTACTGCAGTTCGATCAGCGGCGCCATGTCGTCGATCAGCGCATCCCCCTTCGGCGCCAGGCTGACCAGCACGCGGCGCTGGTCGGCTTCGACGCGCACCCGCTGGACCAGTCCAATTTCTTCCATGCGCGCCAGGATGCCGGCCATGCTGCTGCTGAGGATCTGGCAGAGCGCGCAGATTTCTCGCGGCTCGAGTTGCGCGTGCTCATCGAGTGCGCGCAGGATGCGCCACTGCTGCTCCGTCAGGCCGTAGTGGTTGAGGATGGGACGGAAATGCCCCATCAGCGCGTCGCGCGCATGCAATAGCTGCTGTGGCAAGTTGCGATGGGTGAAGCGCTTGGCCACGGTGACTCCTGATCGTGATCGGGTGAATCGGAACAGATAGGCGGCGTATAGCCGTGCCTTGACTTACTCACATGCGAGTGATTTAATCACTCATATGCTAGTGAATTACGCATGAACGCCGTTCCACTTTGACACGAAGGATACAGCATGATGCTGGGCGACCAGCCACCTGGGCTCCATCGGTTCTTCGCGCTGCGGGGATCGGACTCCCACTCTTGCCTTTGAAAAGGTTTTGCCATGTATCACGAGTACCAGGACCGCATTCGCCACCCGCTCTTGCGCGAGCGCATCCAGAGCGCCGCCGCTGCAGCGGCGCTGATTGAAGACGGAATGACGGTCGGCATGAGCGGCTTCACGCGGGCCGGGGACGCCAAGGCGGTGCCGCTGGCGCTGGCCGAACGGGCGCGCCAAGATCCGCTGCAGATTACCCTGATGACCGGCGCCTCGCTCGGCAGCGACGTCGACAAGGTCCTGACGGAAGCCGGCGTCCTGGCGCGCCGCATGCCTTTCCAGTCCGATGCCACGCTGCGCGCGGCGATCAACCGCGGCGACGTGATGTTCATGGACCAGCACCTGTCCGAAACCGTCGAACTGCTGCGCACCGGCCAGATCGCGCCGATCGATGTCGCCATCGTCGAGGCCGTCGCCATCCTCGACAGCGGCGCCATCGTCCCGACCACTTCGGTGGGCAACAGCGCCAGCTTCGCGATCCTGGCGGATAAAGTGATCGTCGAGATCAACCTGGCGCAGCCGTTGGCGCTGGAAGGGCTGCACGACATCTTCATCCCGAAACACCGTCCGCAGCGCGAGCCGATTCCCCTGATGACGCCGCGCGACCGCATCGGCACGAGCGCCATCATGATCCCTCCGGAAAAAATCGCCGCCATCGTCATCACCGAACGCAGCGACAGTGCGTCGACCATCCTGCCGGCCGACGAGGACACGGCCGCGATCGCCGCCCACCTGGTGGCCTTCTTCGAGCGCGAAGTCGCGCTGGGGCGCCTGACCGAGCGCCTGCTGCCGATCCAGGCGGGGATCGGCACCATCGCCAACGCGGTGATGATGGGCTTCATCGACAGTCCGTTCCGGCACCTGAGCATGTATTCCGAGGTGCTGCAGGATTCCACCTTCGACCTGTTCGATGCCGGCAAGCTCGATTTCGCTTCCGGCTCCTCGATCACACTGTCGGCAGCCAAGGGCGAACAAGTGTTCGGCGACATCGGCCGCTACAAGGACCGCCTGGTGCTGCGGCCCCAGGAAGTGAGCAACCATCCCGAGGTGGTGCGCCGGCTCGGCATCATCGCGATCAACACCGCGCTCGAGGCCGACATTTACGGCAACGTCAATTCGACCCACGTGGGCGGCACGCACATGATGAACGGCATCGGCGGCTCGGGGGACTTCGCGCGCAATGCCTACCTGGCCGTGTTCGCCACCAAGTCGGTCGCCAAGGGCGGCAAGATTTCCAGCATCGTGCCGATGGTGTCGCACGTCGACCACAATGACCACGACGTCGATATCATCGTCACCGAAATCGGCCTGGCCGACCTGCGCGGCCTGGCGCCGCGCGAACGCGCGCAGGCCATCATCGAAAACTGCGTGGCCGAACCCTACCGCCAGATGCTGCGCGAGTATGTGGCGGAAGCGAACCGGAGGGGTGGCCACACGCCGCACGTGCTGGAGCAGGCTTTGTCGTGGCATGTGCGCTATGGTGCTACCGGTTCGATGCTGCCTGAACAGGGTAGCCAGGTGTCCTGAAAACAATAACGCCGACCTTCGCAGGTCGGCGTTATTGTTTGTACTACTGAATTCTTGGTGGCCCGGGGCGGAATCGAACCACCGACACAAGGATTTTCAATCCTCTGCTCTACCAACTGAGCTACCAGGCCAAGGCGGAGAATTCTAACACGAAGTGCCGGCTCGTCCATAATTTTTCGGGACGCATGCCGCTCAACCAGCATGCTGCATGCGCCGCCAGCGCGCCGGCGAGGTGCCGGTTTCGCGTTTGAAGGCGCGCGCAAACGCCGCCTCCGATTCGTAGCCGACTTCCAGCGCCACCGCGGCGACCGGGGCGCGTCCGCCGCGCAACAGGCCGGCGGCAGCTTCCATGCGCCAGCGCGCCAGGTATTGCATCGGCGGCAGTCCCAGCAGGCGCAGGAAGCGCGCGCAGAAGCTTGATCTCGACAGGCCGGCGGCGCGCGCCAGGTCGTCGATGGTCCAGGGCCGGGCCGGGGCGCGGTGGATCAGCGCCAGCGCGCGTCCGACCTGGTGGTCGCGCAGGCCGGCCAGCCAGCCGGTGCTGCCGGCCGGCAGGCATTCCAGGTAGCGGCGCAGGGCGTCGATGAACATGGTTTCGCTGGCGCGTTCGAGCAGGGCGGCGGCGCCCGGCTGGCCGCGGTCGGCGCGCAGGGCCAGCTGGCCCAGTTCGGCGTGCGCGGCGGCGCTGCTGGAGGCCGGCAGATGCAGCAGGCGCGGCAGGGCGTCGAGCAGGGGATTGAAGGGATGGCGGTCGCAGGACAGGAAGCCGCAGACCAGTTCGGTGGGGCCCGGACTCGCCGCTTCGCCCCAGGAAAATTCGTACTGCGAGTGAAACACGATCGGGATCGGTTTCGGCGCGTCGCGCGTGGCCGCGACCCAGCCGGGATCGATGCGGGTCGGCTGCAGGTCGGGATCGTTCGAGAGCACGTGGCCGTCGCCATGCGGCAGGATGACGACGTCGCCCGGACGCAGGCGCACCGGAGACAAGCCGGCCACGCAGGCCCAGCCGTCGCCCTTGGCCAGCACGTGGTATTCCATCACGTGTTCGGCGTCGGGAAACAGCAAGCGGCCCAGTTCGCGCATCGGCGGCGCCTCCACCGCCCAGGCCGCGGGAAAGCTGATCTGGTAGAAGACGGCGCCGCGCAGGCGTACCGAACGCAGTACATCGGAAAGGGTGTCGGTTTCCATGATCGCCAGGACGGGCGGGCAAACCGCGCCGACGCCTGGTCAAGCAGGCCGCGCGTCCCCGCACCATACTGAAAATTCGATCTCTCGATTTCTTCGATTTCTCGATTATGTATGGGAAGGATGCCAGCATGGACAAAACAACGCAATCGGCCCCGGGTGCAGCGCCCGGACGCGGAGCGGCGCAGCCGGACTACGCCGCCATCAAGGCGCGCCAGCAGGCGGCCTGGGCCAGCGGCGACTTCGCCGTCGTCGGCGTGACCTTGCAGATCGTCGGCGAGACCTTGGCCGAGATGGCCGATATCCGCGCCGGCGAGAGCGTGCTCGACGTCGCGGCAGGCAACGGCAACGCGACGCTGGCGGCGGCGCACCGCTTCGCCCGCGTCACCTCGACCGACTATGTGCCGGCCCTGCTCGAGAAGGGCAGGGCGCGCGCCGCTGCCGAGGGCCTGAGCATCGATTTTCGCGAAGCCGACGCCGAGAACCTGCCTTTCGCGAACGGCAGCTTCGACGTGGCGATCTCGACCTATGGCGTGATGTTCGCGCCCGACCATGGCCGCAGCGCGAGCGAATTGCTGCGCGTGGTGCGCGACGGCGGCCGCATCGCGCTGTCGAGCTGGACGCCGGACAGTTTCGTCGGTCAGCTGTTCAAGGCGATCGGCAAGGCGGTGCCGCCGCCGGCCGGGGTGATGTCGCCGCTGCTGTGGGGGACGGAAGCCTATCTCGGCGAACTGTTCGGGGACGCCGCCGCCGACATCCGCACGGCCAGGCGCCACTTCAATTTCCGCTACACCTCGGCGGCGCACTGGCTGCAGGTGTTCCGCGATTTCTACGGACCCGTGAACAAGGCCTTCGGGGCGCTCGACGGCCATGGCCAGGCCTTGCTGGAACACGACATCCTCGAGCTGCTCGAGCGCTTCAATACGGCCGATGGGGCCTCGCTGGTGGTGCCGTCCGAGTACCTGGATGCGGTGATCGTCAAGCGCAGCGCTTGAGGGGAATATCAAGAAAAACCGGGCGGTGACTTGCGTCATCCGCCCGGTTGAGATTACTGCTCAGCTTTCAGCACTGATTACCAGCCGATGTCCTTCAGCAGTGGCAGCGTCAGGTCCTTCGGCGGCACCACTTGCAGGGTCAGGTCGTCGTTGATGTTCGGTTCCATCAGCAGGTTCGGGAACGCCGAAACATCCCAGTGCGACACCGACGAACCGCCAACCAGCGGGTTCGGCGTGTACAGCAGCGGACGGCCTGCCAGGTCGGCGCCGGCCTTGCGGTTCGGGTCGATGGCGAGCACCGCGGTGACGACGCCTGGCGAGCTGCGCGTGCCGTACGGCTTGGCGGCGGCGACGGCTGCGCGCAGTGCGACGCCATCGCTTTGCATGATGCCGACCGATGGAATCCTGACCGCCGGGTCCGCGCCGCCCGGGGTGAAGGTGCCGGCGACGTTGTTCACCAGGATGGCGGCGATGGCGCCGGCGTTCTGCGCGTTGATGACCTTGACGGTGAAGTTGCAACCGCCGCGGTCGATGATCGCGACCTTGCCCTTGACGGCGGCAGCGTTCGTTGCGTTGAACGGCGAGCAGCCATTGCCCAGCTCACCGGCCTGGGTGGCCACGCTTGCCAGCGCGCCCAGGGTGGCGGTGCTCGACAGGGCCGGGCCGAACGGCGACGCGCTGTACGGCGCGGTCGGCACGACGCCGGCCGGGCTCGACGACTTCACGACTGGCAGCGGGCTCAGCATGGTCTTGGCGCCGGCGACCGAGTTGGGGCCGGTCCAGGCCAGTTGCAGGGGGTTGACCGCCGACTTGGCGCGCTCGGCCGAGGTCATGTCCAGCCAGGTCTTGCCGGCCGTGTTGTCGTACATGAAGCCTTCCCAGATGCTCGGCAGGCCGCCGTTGGCGACATACAGGGTGCCTTCGGCGTTGATGCGGTAGCCCAGCGGGGTGTAGACGCTCATCACCGAGAAGCCCAGGCCGTGGCCGAGTTCGTGCAGCAGGGTGGCGGCGAAGTTGACGGCGTCGCCGGCCTTGCCGTCCAGGCCCAGGTAGAACGGGCTGCCGGCCAGGCAGTCCGATGCGCCGAGGCGGGCGTTGAACTGGGTCTTGATGTCGACGCCGGCGTAGCCGGTGCCGTCGTCCGGCATGCCTTCGCTCAGGTTCATGCCGCTGAGCTTGTTGGCCAGGGCTTGCGGATACCAGGTGCCAGGCTTACCGCCCGGGAAGTCGTGCCACAGGTTCCAGGCCGATGCGCTGCCCAGGGTTGCCGAGGTGGCGGAGCAGGTCAGGTTTTCCCAGCCGGCCGAGACGGTGATCTCGACGTCGCTCTTGAGGTTCTTTTCCCAGATGTCGGCGACATAACGATAGACGTTCATGCGCTGCTGGCCGAGGGTCGTGCCCATGTTGCCGCCGACCGGCGAGACTGGCGTCGGATCGTTGAAGCCGTAGCCGGCAGGGTCGCGGCTCTGGATCTTGATGGTGGCGGCTTCGGCAGCCAGGCAGGTCAGGGCACAGGCGGCGGCGATCAGCGAGCGCGCTGCGGTACGCGAGAATTGAGGGGTGCGCATGTTTACTCCGTTTCAACCTTGTTGGTGTGGACGTGACCTGGAACAGCCGCGGATGGGTCTGCATTGTGCGATTCGTAGATCGAAAGGCTGCCGTCTGCCTTGCGTTCTGCGCGCACCGAGCTGACGAACTCGTCGGTCAGGCGCACACCACGGGCGCCGTTCGGGTGGAACTTCTGCAGGGTTGGCTTTGGTGCCGCGCGCATCAGGCTCATCCGCTTTGCGGACTGCGCCTGCAGCGTTGCCTGTTCTTCGGCGGTAGCGTGACGCACCTTGCCGGTGACAGGGTCGCGCACGACGGTCATCGAATCGACCGATTGCAGCGGGATGCTCTGGACTTCCTGGTCTTGCGCGGCTTCCTGGGCAAACGCGGACTGGCTGCCGAGGCCCAGCAGGGCCAGGGTGATGCCGGCGGCGCACAGCAGGCGCTGGCCGGACTGGTGTTTCTGGGACATGACTATCTCCTGGTATTGGGGTGTGCGAAGCGCCGTGCGCTCCGTCTTGCGAAAACGCGTGTCTCGATCAGCTGCGCTTGCGGCGGCGCGACATGACCATGCCCATCGCGCCGGCCAGCAGGATCGCCGCGCTTGCTGGTTCAGGAATGTCGGCGATGACCAGGCTGTCCAGGCCGACGTAGTTCGACGCATCGGCAGCGCCCAGGTACTGGAACGCCAGGCGGGCCTTGCCTTCGCGGGCCTTGATCTCGAAGGTGTACTGCGTCCAGCCGTCCTGGCTGACGGTGAAGGCAGGGTTCATTGCGAAGTCGATCAGCTCGCTGCCGCCTTGGCTCAGGCCGAAGGCGATCTGGTCGCTGTAATCTTCAGAAGCGGCGCCGCGCAGCCAGAACGACACGGTGTTGCCCCAGGTGGTCATGAACTCTGGCGAGATGAGCCAGGCGTTGAGCTCGCCGCCTTCGGGAGCGCTGGCGAAGTTAGCGCCGGCAAAGCTGGCTGGCGAGCCTTCGTGGGCTTCGAACTCGGCGGTTGTGCCCTGGGTCCAGCCGTTGGTGGCGCCGCCTGGGGTGCTGGCGTTGTTGAACACCCAGCCCTTGCCGGGCAGGCTGAACACGTTCTCGAAGCCTTCTTTGATCATAATGTCGCCGGCCTGTGCGGACATGGCCATGCCCGAGATTGCCAATGCAACGAGTGCTTTCTTCATCATCTGATGCGCCTCCAAAGTTTTAGACGTTTGGGGCAGCTCCCGAAGTGCCGATGGGTGCTACCCCACAATTTCGCGGCTAGGTCCCCCTGCCGACCTCGACAGGGTATGCATTAAGCGTGCCAAGAAACTATGTCTTTGTTTTCTGAGGAGAAAACTTTTTCAGCGAAAAATTTGATGAAGAAATGTAAGAATTTTCGACAAAATTGGGACATTTTGTTGCAAATTGCACTAATATGGTGCATTTATTGCAACTTATTGTCAATACACTCAATTTATGCGAGCGATGCCAGCCAGGGCCGCAAGCCGTCGATCGCCTCTTCCTTGGACTTCGCTTCGATCTCGATCCAGGGCGCGCCGGCGTAACAGGCCGGCATCGTTTCGATCAGGTCGGCGTGCTGGCGGTCGTTGAAACCGCTGCGTCCGTTCGAGATGTGCACCAGCTGGTGCGCCGGCTCGGCCCAGGTCTGGCGCGCCTTGCGCAGCATATCGTCCACGCTCGGGTGGTCGTAGCTGGGCAGGTCTTCATGGACGATGTGGTGATGCGCATCGAACACCATCGGCACGCCGCTGCGCATGCAAATGTCGTAGATCTCCCTGGCACTGTAGGCGTACTCGTCGTTCTCCAGGCCCAGCCGGCAACGGATCGCGTCGGGCAGCGTGGCAATGCACCTGACCAGTGCATCGGCGCGGTTGGCCTTGCCGCCGTGGATCTCCAGCAGCGCCCAGGGCGAGCGCGGCTGGGCCAGCAGATCCATGATGTAGGCGTGCATCTGCAGGATCTTGATGCTGTTGGCGACCACGTCGGGCGAATCGGAACTGAGCACGACGAACTGATCCGGATGCATCACCAGGCGGATGCCGGCCTCGAAAGCGCGCTTGCCCGAGCGCGCCAGGCTCCCCGACAAGGTCTGCAGGATGGCGAGGCCTTCCGGCGTATCGGCGAAGGGGAAGATCGAAGAGGGCAGGCGGTACAGCGAGATGCCGTTCTGCTGGCAGTAGCGCATGGCCGCGTCGAAGGTCTGCAGATTGTCCCGATAAATGTCTTCCAAAATCTTCGCCTGGGCATCGGGCGACTGCGCATGCAGGCGCGTGCGCGTGACCGTGCGGTAGCGAATCTCTTTTGAATTGGTGATGCAGACCAGGCCCAGATGGGGCATGCGAACCTCGCGTAGTGAGTGAGATGTGAAGAAAAAGTATATGCCGAAGCGTTTCATGTCCGGATTCAGTTGGCTTCCGGAACTAAAGCTGTCCACGCCTTACGCAAGCCCTGTCAATCTAGCCGTTTCCCCAAGCGTGTCCAAGGCTGGGCGCCGTATAATGGGTCGTCGAACGGGACAACTTCGGGACAATAACGATGAACTCACCACAAAAGACTGAACAAGACCGCATCATGTACCGCAGCGGCGCCGCAGCCCGCCTGGCTGGCTTGCCGGTGGAAACGCTGCGTATCTGGGAGCGCCGCTACAGCCTGTCGGACGCCGAACGCTCCGAGCATGGCCAGCGCCTGTATTCGGCCGAGCAGGTAGCGCGCCTGAGCCTGCTGAAGCAGCTGGTCGACCAGGGCCATGCGATCGGCGTGCTGGCCGGGCTGGCGCGCGAACAGCTGCAGGCGATGCTGGCCGCCAACGCCGCCGATGCGCGCGTGGGCACAGGACCCGTGCCGATCATGCTGGCCGGCCCGAGTCTGGCGCGGCGCGTAGCGGCCGAGCGCCAGCCGCTCGGACTCGACGTGCGCGCCAGCTGCACCCGTCTCGACCAGGTAGGCGAGTTGGGCAATGGCAGCGGCGCCCAGGTGCTGGTGGTCGAATTGTCCGAGCTCGACGACAGCGCCATGCCGCTGCTGGCCGCCGCGCGCGAAGCGGCCGGCGTCGCCGCCACCGTCGTGCTCTACCGCTTTTGCCCCAGCGCCACGATTCGCGCCTTGCGTGCCCAGGGCTACCTGGTCGCACGCGTGCCGGCCGACCTCGGCGAACTGGCGCTGCTGTGCCGCTCGGCGCTGGCCGGACAGCGCCTGCCCGCCATCGAGGCGAGCGCCGCCGCCGTGACGCCGCCGCGCTTCAGCGAGGAGGCGCTGTCCGCCATCGCCGCCGCCGGCAACCGCCTCAGCTGCGAATGTCCGCGCCACCTGACCGACTTGCTGCTGCTGGTCGGCAGCTTCGAGCGCTACAGCGCCCAGTGCGCCAACCGCAATCCGCAGGATGCCCGGCTACATAAGCAGCTCGAACTGGCCTCGGGGCAGGCGCGGGTGGTGCTGGAAGACGCCCTGATGGCGCTGGCGGTGCAGGATGGCTTGCCGCTGCCGTCGAACCTGTCCCAGTCGGCTGGTTGACAGGGCAAAGGCCGCGCCCGGTGCTGGTGGCCGGCGGCGCTCCTTGCTATGCTAGCGGCTATCAATACTAGGAGCGCCGACATGGCATCGTTGCAGGACCAATTTCTCAAAGCCGGCCTGGTGAACAAGGGCAAGGCAAAACAAGTTCAGCAGGATAAAAGCAAGCAGCAGAAGATCGAGCGCCGCACCGGCACGCAGAGCGTCGACGAGTCGAAACTGGCCGCCGCCGAGCTGCAGCGCAAGAACGCCGAGCGCGCACGCGAGCTGAATGCCCAGCGCGACGCCGCCGCCCAGCAAAAGGCGATCATGGCGCAGATCATGGACCTGGTGCAGAAGAATCGCCAGAGCAAAGGCAATGGCGACGTCGCCTACAATTTTACTCACGGCACGAAGATCGAACGCATCCACGTCTCGAACGCGGTGCAGCAGCACCTGATGGCCGGCCGCCTCGTGATCGTGCGCCTGGGCGACAGCACCGAGCTGGTGCCGCGCGTGATCGCCGACAAGATCGCCGAGCGCGACGCCTCGCTGGTGGTGCGGGTCAGGAAGAACGAGGCCGTGGCCGAGGAAGACGATCCGTACGCGGACTTCAAGATTCCAGATGACCTGATGTGGTGAACCAGGGGCGCTCTTAAGATGCGCTTCATGTTGCCGGTTTACGCTGGCGGTTCCTGACCGCCTCCTCCGGAAACTCCATGCGCATCCTCCTCGTCGAAGACGATACCTCTCTTGGTGAAACCATCCTCGCCTGGCTGCGCCTGGACGGGCATGCGGTGGACTGGGTGCGGCGCGGCGATTCGGCCCAGACTGCTTTACTGACGCACCATTACGATTGCGTCCTGCTCGACCGCGGCCTGCCGGGCCTCTCCGGCGACGCCTTGTTGGCCGCCCTGCGCACGGCCGGGAATACCGTGCCGGTGATCCTGATCACCGCCTTCAATGCGCTGGCCGACCGGGTCGAAGGGCTGGACCTGGGCGCCGACGATTACCTGGTCAAACCCTTCGAACTCGAGGAACTGTCGGCGCGCATCCGGGCCGCGGCACGGCGCGGCGCCAGCCAGGCCAGCAACGCCCTGACCCACGCCGGCATCGCCCTCGATGCCGAGACCCGGCAAGCCAGCCTGCACGGCCGGCCGGTCGCGCTCACCAGCCGCGAATACCACGTGCTGTATGCGCTGCTGCTGCGCAAGAACGGCATCGTCACCCGCGCCCAGATCGAAGAGAGTTTATATGGCTGGGGCGAGGAGGTCGAAAGCAATGCGATCGAGGTCTACATCCACAACCTGCGCAAGAAATTCGGCAGCGACAGCATCGTCACCGTGCGCGGCCTCGGCTATCGCCTGAGGGACGATGCCTAGCGCGCCGCCCTGGTCCTTGCGCCGGCGCCTGCTGGCCGCGATCCTGGCCGCCAGCACGGTACTGTGGCTGGCCAGCCTGGGCACCGTCACCGCCATCGCCTGGCAGGAAACGACAGACGTGTTCGACGATGCGCTCGAGGAATCGGCATACATGCTGATGGGCGCCACCACCGATCTCGACGCGCGCGGCTTGCTGGCGCCCTTGCCGGCGCCGGGACGCGACGCGCGCAAGGTCGACATGCAATACCAGGTGGTGGCCAACGGCCGGGTACTGCAGCGCAGCGCCGGCGCGCCGGCGGCGCCCTTCGTTGCCGCTTTCGACGACGACCATGGTTTCATCGACCTCGCCATGGACGGAGATCGCTGGCGCGTCTTCGTGGTGCGCGACGAGGCGCGCCGCTTCGAGGTGCAGGTCGGCCAGCAGGCCGACAAACGCCTCGACATCCTGGAAGAGCTGGGCGAGGCCCTGTGGCTGCCGGTGCTGGGTTTTCTTGTGCTGCTGGCCCTGGTGTGCTGGTGGCTGACCGGGCGCGTGCTGCAGCCATTGCGCCGCACCGCCGCCGCGATCGGCGCCAAGACCCCGGACGACCTGGCGCAGGTAGAGACGAACGGGCAGCCGCGCGAACTGCTGCCGATGACCAGGGCCTTGAACGAGGTGCTCGCGCGCCTGGACGCGGCGCTGCAGGCCGAGCGCCGCTTCACCGCCGACGCCGCCCACGAATTGCGCACCCCGCTGGCTGGCCTGCACATGCACGTGCAGCTGCTGCAGCGCCAGCATCCCGAGCTGGCTGCGCCCTTCCGGAAGCTGCGTCAGGACATCGCCCGCCTGACGGCACTGGTCGACAGCCTCCTGACGCTGGCCCGCCTCGATCCGCTGGCGCGCGCCCAGCTGGAACGGCAAACGGTGGCGCTGGCGCCGCTCTTCGCACAGCTGCAGGCCGAGCATGCCGGGGACGCGGCCCGGCGCGGCATCGCCCTGTCGCTGCGCTGCGGGATCGCATCGGTGCAGGCGGATCCGCAGATGCTCGCCATCGTGCTGCGCAACCTTGTGAACAATGCGCTGCGCTATTGCCCGGCCGGCAGCCGGGTCGAGATCGAGGCCCGCCGTCACGCGGGGCGCGACCGGATCGCGGTGCGCGACGACGGTCCGGGCGTCGACGACGCCAGCCGGCAGCGCCTGACCGAACGTTTTTTCCGCGTGCTGGGGCAGGAAGAGGGCGGCAGCGGACTCGGCCTGTCGATCGTGAAGCGTATCGCGGATCTGCACGGCATCGCGCTTGCCTTCGGCCCCGGCCTGGAGGGGCGCGGACTCGGCGTCACGCTCGATTGGCCTTCTTAAGATCGGGTTAATGTCGCGCCGGTTTAATGAGGTATCCACTCACCAGACAAAGGAACGACCATGAACCGTATTGCCAAACTGTCCGCCATCACGACCCTGCTGGCCGCCTCGGCCTTCGCCATCGCCCAGCCGACCGGCTACACGGGCCCCTCGAACAAGCCCGCCGCCGCGGCCGGCTACACCGGGCCGACCAGCGTGCCCCTGATGAAGGCGAAGGACTTGCTCGACAAGGGCAAGGACGACCAGTACGCGCGCCTGCAGGGCAAGCTGCTCAGCCACAAAGGTGGGGAAGAGTATGAATTCGCCGACGCCAGCGGCAAGATCACGGTCGAAATCGACGCCAAGCATTTCCCGGCCGGCGTGAGCATCGACCAGAACACGGTGGTCGAGCTGACCGGCGAATTCGACAAGGAAACCTTTGGCGAATCGAGCTTCGACGTCAAGCAGCTGAAGGTCGTCGGCAAATAAACAAACAAAACGCCACCGCGGGGTGGCGTCGTGTCGCGTTCCTTGCAACGCACTCAGTGATGGAGCGATGCCCCGGTCGTTGCCTGGCCGGGCTGGCCGGGCCGGTAGGCGCGTTCGCCCGCCGCGGTATCGTGATAATCCTGGAAGCGCGCCACTTTACCGTCGCGTATCGTGAACACGTGCACCCAGGGACTGTCGTAGGTGCGTCCGGTTTGCCGGACCATCCAGGTTGCCTCGCCGGTGACGACGACCTTGTCGCCTTCGGCAATGATGTCCTTCGGTTCGAAACGCAGCGCCTGCGCGGCATTGTCCAGGTCCTTGAAGAACTGGGCAATCGCGGCCTTGCCCTTGTGCAGGCCGGAGAAGGGAACGTTCTCTACCTCGGGTTCGATCCAGAGCGCATCGTCCTGGTAGCGCTCCAGAAGCTGCGGAATGTCGCCGCTCTGGAACATCTGGTAGCCTTCCATGACCAGCCGCTTGTTTTCTTGTGCGTCCATGTCAGCCTCCTGGCAAAGCAGTTGATAAAAAATGGTCCATCCTTCCAGCGTAATGCGCGGCGCAGGGATTTCAAGCTCGACAGGCGGCCCAATCACTCAAAGGGACCCATCATGGCGAACGCGTTCAAGGCAGGCGACAAGGTGCAGTGGCATTCTTCCCAGGGTATGGTCACCGGCACGGTCAAGAAGAAGCTGACGGAGCCGACCGACATCAAGGGCCACCACGTGGCGGCGTCGAAGGAGAATCCGGAATATCTCGTCGTCAGCGACAAGACCGGCGCCGAAGCGGCGCATAAGCCGGACGCGCTCAGCAAGGCTTAGCAAAAACGTTACGCCGAGGAGGCATTTCCGGGTCTGGCTGAGTATCCGGTGGTAAGCTATTCATGTTGTCACTTCTCACCTGAAGGAATGCCATGAAACCGCTGTTCTCCTCCGACGACGAAGCGAAGGCCGCGGCGCCTGCCGCGCCTGTCGCCACGCCCGCGCCTGCTTTCCCACCCCTGGTGGACCCGGCCCGTTCGCCGGACATGCTGCCGGCATCGCTGTCGGATGCGAGCCCGGCGCCGGTCGTGCGCGTCGATATCTCCGGCATCGACGACAAGGCCATCGAGTCCCTGGGCGGCTCCACCGGCGCCGGCGTCGCCAAGGTGTCGGCCAAGCTGCTGGGCACGGTGCGCGCGTCGGATGCGGACGTGTTCGGCGCCCAGCTGAACGAGTTGATTGCCGCCTCCAAGGGCCTGGACCCGGCCAAGCTGCGCTCGGGCGGCCTGCTGTCGCGCGTGACGAACATGTTCGGCTCGGTCAAGGAAAAGATGCTGTCGCAATACCAGGTGGTCGAGTCGCGCATGGACACGCTGGTGTCGGAGATGACGCGCCATGCCAACGTGCACCGCAACCGCATCCAGGATTTCGACGAGATGTACAAGGGCCTGGAGATGTACTACCAGGGCCTGGACGCCGACGTCAAAAAGGGCGAAGCCTGGGCCGAGCGGCTGCGCCAGGCGGTCGCGCAGCAGGCCGCGCCGGCCAATGCCTTCGAAGCGCAGCAGGCGACCGAACTCAAGCGCCGTCTGGAGCGGCTCGAAAAGCGCATCGACGATTTGAAGCGCGCCATGCTGATGGCCACGCAGATGGTGCCGCAGATCCGCCTGTCGCAGGACAATGCGCGCGCGCTGACGGACACGTTTACGGACATCGTCAACGTCTCGATCCCGGCCTGGCGCAACGTGTTCTCGCTCTACCTGCTGCAGCTGGAAGCCAAGCAGAGCGCGGCCGTGGCGAATGCCGCCTACGACGCCACCGACGCCGCCTTCCGCGCCCAGGCCGACATGCTGCTGGAAAATACCGAGACGGTGGCGCGCGCCAAGCAGCGTTCCCTGGTCAGCCTGGAAACCGCCCAGCACGTGCAGACGCAGCTGGTGACGGCCTTCGACAAGCTCGAGCAGATCTCGCGCGAAGGCCAGCAGCGCCGCAAGGACGAGCTGCCGAAACTGCAGCAGCTGGAGCACGAGCTGATCGCGCGTTTCTCCTCGGCCGCGCCAGCAGCCTAAAATATCATTTTCACTATCAAGGAAAGCCAAGCCATGTCGACGACGCTGCAAACCGGCCACCGCATCAACCTCGAAAAGTCTGCCCCGGGCTTGAAGCGTGTCCGGATCGGCCTCGGCTGGAAGGTCAACGCGGCCGAGGGCCAGGCCTTCGACCTCGACTCGTCGGTCTTCCTGTGCAGGAAGGACGCGAACGACGATCCGGTCATGATCAGCAACGCCCACTTCGTCTATTACAACCACACGACTTCGCCGGATGGCGCCGTCATTCACTCCGGCGACAACCGCACGGGTGACAAGGATGGCGACGACGAAGTCATCACCGTCGACCTGGCCAGGGTCGAGGCGGAAGTCATGGAGATGCCAATCGTGGTGACCATCCACGAAGCCGAGGCGCGCAAGCAGACCTTCGGGCGCGTCACCGACGCCTACGTCAAGGTGTACAACGACGACACCGGCGAAGTGATCGCCGAATACGACCTGGACGCGGACTACTCGGACAAGACCGCACTGCAGTTCGGCTCGCTGTACCGCCGTGACGGCGAATGGCGCTTCCAGGCCGTCGGCGCCGGCTTCAAGCTGAACCTGGCGACCTTCATCCGCAAGCTCGGCGGCACTGTCTGAGGAATGCCGCGCTTCAGTTCCTGATGCCGCCTGACCGATGACACCCAAGGCATTCGATTTCGGCGCGGAGCCGGAGCCTGCTCCTGATTTGGCTCCTCCTTCGGCTGCGCCGCGCGCCTTCGACTTCGGCGACACCGACGCGCCGGCCACCCCCGCCGGTCCGCCCAAGGCGCTGTCCTTCGACGACCTGCCGCCGGCGCCGGCATCTTCGCCGCTCACCGCGAAAGCCCCGGCCCGGGCGCTGTTCGAGAGCGAAGACCATCCGGCGGTGCGCGACGCCCTGGCGCTCGTACACGCCGAGCATCCGCAGGTGTTCGCGCAAGAGCAGGGGCGCTTGGCCGCCCTGTTCAGGCGCATCCTGCCGGTCAGGCTGGCGCTGGTGACGCAGTGGGCGGAAGCGCCTTTGATGGAGCAGGCCGCGCTGCTGCAGCCGATCACCGAGCTGGTCCTGCAATTTTCGGAGATGGGCGTGCCCGCGCTGCTGAAGACCGCGCTGGAAAGCACCCGGGCGCCGGCCGGCATCTTCGACAAGCTGTTCCGCCGCCCGATGCCGCCTGCCGAATACAAACCGGCACTGCTGGCCAGCCGGGCGCAGCTGCTGCAGCTGATGGCGGACAGCGAGACAGCTGTGCGCCACCTGGAAGCGTCGGCCAGGGACCTGAATCTGCACGGGCTGGTGCTGGCCGTCGTGTCGACGCTGGCCGCCGGCGCGTCGGACGTCACCCGCGATGCGCTGCTGCAGCGCCGCACCCTGATCGGGCAGGCGGTGCGCCAGGCCGAGCTGTCGATGCTGCAAATGGAGCAGGTGCGCCAGCAGGCGGCCGACCTGATCGGCCAGGTGTCGTCTTTCCTGACGGTGACCTTGCCGGCGCTCGAGATGGCGCAGGCGCAAGAAGGGAAGTAGAAAGGGTAGAAACAAAAACGCCACCCGAAGGTGGCGTTCTTTAAATTCTTGGTGGCCCGGGGCGGAATCGAACCACCGACACAAGGATTTTCAATCCTCTGCTCTACCAACTGAGCTACCAGGCCAAGAGAGGCATGATTATAGCTACCCGATTCCAGCTCCGCAAGTCCTCGTTGCAACTTTCTTCGGTCAAGGCGGCCGGCGCACCTGAAGTGCGCAGGGAACATCCCGCTATAATGCCTGGCATGACGACCCCAACTTCTTCCTCCGCATCCACCCGCAGCGACGTCTGCATCGTCGGCAATGGCGCCATCGCCAAGACGGCGGCCCTCGGTCTTGCCCAGGCCGGGCACAGCGTCACGCTGCTGGTGCCGAACAGCACCGCACCGGGCGAGAACAGTGCCGTGACAAGCGGCGAGCGCCCCTGGGACGTGCGCGTCTACGCGCTGAACCACACGGCGCGCGACCTGCTGTCGTCCCTGAAAGTCTGGGATGCGCTCGAGCCGGGCCGGGTGGCGCCAGTCGATGCGATGGCGGTCAACGGCGACGGCAAGAACAGCGGCAGCCTCGGCTTCGATGCCTTCGGCGCCCATACCGGCGCGCTGGCCTGGATCGTCGAGGACAGCAACCTGAACGGGGCGCTGGATGCGGCGCTGAAGTTCGCGCACAAGGTCGAAATCCTCAAAGGCTGCGGCACGCGCCTGACTTGCGGTCCGGATGGCGCGGCCGTGCAGCTGGAAGACGGGCGCCGCATCGATGCCCAGCTCGTGCTGGGCGCGGACGGACGCGATTCCTGGGTGCGCGGGCAGTGCGACATCGGCATCGACTACCGCTCCTACCACCAGAAGGCGATCGTCACCAATTTTTCCTGCGAAAAGCCGCACCACGGCGTAGCCCACCAGTGGTTCACCTGCGCCGACGGCATCATCGCGTTGCTGCCGCTGCCGGGAAACCGCGTTTCCCTCGTGTGGTCGGCGCCGGAAACCCTGGCCGCCACCCTGGCGGAAGAATCGATGAGCGAGCTGGCCGTGCGCCTGTGCGAATATGCGGATGCGCCGCTGGGCGCCCTGAAGCCGCTGCAGCCGGAGTCGTTCAAGTCGGTGCCGCTGGCGCTGGTGCGGCCGCATGCCTTGACGGCACCGCACGTGGCCCTGATCGGCGACGCCGCGCACGCCGTCCACCCGCTGGCCGGGCACGGCATGAACCTGGGCTTCGGCGACATCGTCGACCTGCTGCGCGTGGTGCGCGAGCGCGAGGAACACCGCGGCATCGGCGACGAGCGCGTGCTGGCGCGTTATGCACGCGCACGCAAGGAAGATGTTCTTTTAATGCAACTGGCGACCGACGGCCTCGAGCGTTTGTTCGGCGCCAACCTCGAACCCTTGCGCGTTGCACGCAATTTGGGATTAAACTTGCTCGATAAGTTGCCCTTCATCAAGCGTCGCCTGATGGCGCACGCCATCGGACAGTCGTAAAACCTTGAGGAACAAGATAGTGATGTTGAAAACCAAGCTGGCCGTGCTGGCGATGACGGGCCTGGTGGCCTCGTGCGTGGGTGCCGAGAATACGACGGAAGCGAGCATCCGCAAGAACATCGAGCCGCGCCTGGGCGGAGCGAAAATCGATTCGATCACGGCGACGCCCTACAGCGGCCTGTACGAACTGCGCATCGGGACCGACATCCTGTACGCCGACAAGAAGGGCGAGTTCCTGTTCATCGGCCAGGTCTACGACGCCAAGACCTCGAAAAACCTGACCAAGACGCGCATCGACGATCTCACCAAGATCAAGTTCTCCGACCTGCCGTTTAACATGGCGCTGAAGCAGGTGAAGGGCGACGGCAAGCGCACCATCGCCGTGTTCGAAGATCCGAACTGCGGCTATTGCAAGCGCCTGCGCCAGACCACGCTGAAGGACCTGGACAACGTCACCATCTACACCTTCATGTACAACATCCTGTCCGAGGATTCGTTCGTGAAGTCGAAGAACATCTGGTGCGCGCCGGACCGCGTGAAGGCCTGGGATGACTGGATGATCAACGGCAAGCTGCCACCGGCGGCGCCCGAGAAATGCGAGACCCCGAACGACAAGATCGTCGAACTGGGCCACAAGCTGAAAATCCAGGGCACGCCGGCGATCTTCTTCACCGACGGCACCCGCATTCCGGGCGCGGTCGACCTGGCGGGGCTGGAAGAGAAACTCAAGTCGATCAAATAAGCATGTTGCAGCTGAACGTCAACGGCCGCGACACCGAGATCGATGCCGATCCCGCCACGCCCATCCTGTGGGCACTGCGCGACAACCTGAACCTGACCGGCACCAAGTTCGGCTGCGGCGCCGCCCTGTGCGGCGCCTGCACCGTGCACCTGGACGGCGCGCCGGTGCGTTCCTGCGTGACGCCGGTGTCGAGCGCCGTCGGCCACAAGCTCACGACTATCGAGGCGGTCGGCCAGGATCCGGTCGGCAAGGCGATCCAGGCCGCCTGGATCCGCCACGACGTGCCGCAGTGCGGCTACTGCCAGAGCGGCCAGGTGATGAGCGCCGCCGCGCTGCTGCGCACCAACAAGACGCCGAGCGACGCCGACATCGACAGCGCGATGAGCGGCAACATCTGCCGCTGCGGCACCTACCAGCGCATCCGCGCCGCGATCAAGGATGCGGCCGGCACGCTCGCGTAAGCGCTTGTGAATCCGGTCGGCATCCTGCTTGCGGCCGGGCGCGGGCGCCGTTTCGATCCCGAAGGGGTGCGCAACAAGCTGCTGCAGCCGCTTCCCGGCGGCGACGCCGTCGTCGTCGCCAGCGCCCGTCATCTCCTTTCCGTTTTATCTCGTGTGATCGCCGTCGTGCCGCCGCAGGATGGCGGCGTGGCCGACGCCTTGCGCGCGCTCGGCTGCGAGCTCACGACCTGCGACGACGCCGACAGCGGCATGGCGGCCTCGCTCGTGCACGCGATTGCGCACTCGCTGCCCCAGGCCGACGCCTGGCTGGTGGCGCTGGGCGACATGCCGTATGTGACGCCAGGCACCCTGCATGCACTGCTGGCTGCGCTGGAGGAGGGGGCGGGCATTGCCGCGCCCGTGTTCGAAGGGCGGCGCGGCAATCCGGTCGCTTTCGGCGCGCAGCACTTGCCGGCGCTGCTGGCCTTAAAGGGCGAGCACGGCGCCCGCGCGCTGCTGAAAATGGAGAGCGTGACCGAGGTCGCGGTGCTTGACCCCGGCGTCCTGCGCGACATCGATACACCAGGCGATCTGTAACGCGGCTGCGTCGCGGGTTTTGCCGAATCCGTTACACTAAGGGAAATCGGCCCGTTCCCTACGTGATCATGAAAAAAACAGCCCAAAGTAAGAATCAGAGCAAGCAGAGCGCCATCCACTACACCATCGTCCCGAAAGACCTGGCGGGCCACCTCTTTAACGTCAGCGTCACCGTGCCGGTGCCGAATCCCGAGGGCCAGGTGTTCGCGCTGCCGGCCTGGATCCCGGGCAGCTACATGATCCGCGAATTCGCGCGCAACATCGTGCGCATCCGCGCCGAAGCGAACGGCGCCGCCGTCGCGCTCACCAAGCTCGACAAGCACTCCTGGCAGGCGGCCCCCTGCGCAGGTCCCCTGACCCTGCACTACGAAGTCTATGCCTGGGACCTGTCGGTGCGCGCTGCCCACCTCGACCAGACCCACGGCTTCTTCAACGGCACCAGCGTGTTCCTGCGCGTGGTCGGGCAGGAAGCCGGCGCGCACGAAGTCGACATCCAGCGCCCGGGCGACCCGCGTGCGAAAACCTGGCGCGTCGCCACCGCGATGAAGGAGCTGGGCGCCAAGCGCTACGGCTTCGGCAGCTATGTCGCCGCCGACTACGACGAACTGATCGACCATCCGGTCGAGATGGGCGACTTTGCCCTCGCCAGCTTCAAGGCGCACGGCATCCCGCACGACATCGTCATCACCGGTCGCGTGCCGAACCTGGACATGGCGCGCCTGCAGGCCGACCTGAAGGCGATCTGCGAAGCGCAGATTGCGCTGTTCGAACCGGGCGTCAACAAGGCGCCGGTCGATCGCTACGTCTTCATGACGATGGCCGTCGGCGATGGTTACGGCGGCCTGGAACACCGCGCCTCCACCGCCCTGATCTGCGCCCGCGCCGACCTGCCGAGCACGGCCTCGCCGCAGACCGGGGAGCCGAAGTTGGACGGCACGTCCGACGGCTACCTGAAATACCTGGGCCTGTGCAGCCACGAGTACTTCCACACCTGGAACGTCAAGCGCATCAAGCCGGCCGTGTTCGCGCCCTACGATTTACAGGTCGAGAACTACACGCCGCTCTTGTGGCTGTTCGAAGGGTTTACCAGCTACTACGACGACCTGATGCTGGTGCGCGCCGGGATCATCAAGGAAGCGACTTATTTCAAGCTGCTCGGTAAAACCATTGGCAGCGTGCTGCGCGGCAGCGGACGCCTGAAGCAGAGCGTGGCCGATTCCAGCTTCGACGCCTGGAGCAAGTACTATCGCCAGGACGAGAATTCGCCGAACGCGATCATCAGCTACTACAGCAAGGGTTCGCTGATCGCGCTGGCCTTCGATCTCACCATCCGCGCCAGGACAGGCGGCGCCAAGACGCTCGACGACGTCATGCGCGCGCTGTGGCAGCGCTATGGCCGCGATTTCTATCCGAGCGTCGGGCGCGGCGTCACCGAGGGCGAAGTCGAGGCCCTGTTCGACGAAGTCAGCGGCCTGAAACTGCGCTCCCTGTTCGACAAGTTCGTGCGCGGCACGGACGACTTGCCGCTCGCTAAACTGTTCACGCCTTTCGGCATGAAGCTGACCGACGAACGCAAGAGCGGCAAGCCCTCGCTGGACGCCGGCATCGGCCGCGATCCACTCGGCGCCAAGCTGACCCAGGTGCACGAGGGCGGCGCGGCGCACGTGGCCGGCCTGTCGGCGCTGGACGTCGTGATCGCCATCGACGGCCTGCGCGTGAACGGCAACCCGTCCAACGTGGACGCGCTGCTGTCGCGCTACCGCGTGGGCGATACGGTCACCGTGCATGCCTTCCGCCGCGACGAATTGATGGCCTTCGACGTGACGCTGCAGGGCGACCGCGTGCCGGGCATCACCCTGGCGCCTGCCGTCGCCGGCAAGAAGTCGGTGGCGCTGCCGCGGCCGAGCGCGGCGTAATTTTCCGGCCCGGCCGCCGCGCCGGGCCTTTTCTTATCCGCTTCCTGTTCTCCCATTTGATGAGGTGTCCGTTGAAAAAGCCGATCGCAGCCGCCGTTCTCGCTCTTGCCATGCCGTTCGCGCTGGCCCAGTCTCCCGCACCGCTGAAGGACCAAGTCAAAACGCGCCTCGACGGCATGTACCCATGGCTGGACACGGTCTATAAAGACTTGCATGCGCATCCGGAGATCGCCTTCCAGGAAGTGCGCACCGCGGGCAAGCTGGCCGGCGAAATGCGCAAGCTCGGCTTCGAGGTCACGGAAAAGGTCGGCAAGACGGGCATCGTCGCGGTGTACAAGAACGGCGCCGGTCCGACGGTGCTGGTGCGTACCGAGCTCGATGGCTTGCCGATGGAAGAAAAGACCGGCTTGCCCTACGCCAGCCGCGCCAAGGCGACCAGCGACGGGCGCGAGAGTTTCGTGACACACAGCTGCGGCCACGACATCCACATGGCCAGCTGGCTAGGCGCCGCGCGCACGCTGGTGGATATGAAAGCGCAGTGGAAGGGCACCCTGGTATTCATCGGCCAGCCGGCCGAGGAGACCGTGTCGGGCGCGAAGGCGATGCTGGACGACGGCCTCTTCAAACGCTTCCCGAAACCGGACTATGCCTTCGCCCTGCATTCCTGGCCGCTGGCCTATGGCACGGTCGGTTATAACGCCGGCGCTGTGTCGTCGAATTCGGACGCGTTGGAGATCGTTTTCAAGGGCCGGGGCGGCCACGGCTCCGCGCCCGACAAATCGGTGGCCCCGATCACGATCGCGGCGCGTTTCGTGGTCGACGTGCAGACCATCGTCAGCCGCGAGAAGGACCCGAAGGAATTCGGCGTGGTGACGATCGGCGCGATCCAGGGCGGCACAGTCGGCAACATCATTCCGGACAGCGTGCAGGTGCGCGGCACGATCCGCTCCTACAGCCCGGCCGTGCGCGCCAAGCTGCTGGACGGCGTGCGCCGCGTCGCCGTCGCCTCGGCGGCAATGGCCGGCGCGCCGGCGCCGGACGTGCAGCTGATCAGCGGCGGCGCGGCCATCGTCAACAGCGAGGCGCTGGTGACGAAACTGGAACCCGTGTTCAAGGACGCCTTCGGCGACGCCAAGGCCCAGCGCATGCCGGCCATGACGGCGAGCGAAGATTTTTCGCAGTACGTGAACCAGGGCGTGCCGGGGATGTTCTTCTTCACCGGCGTGTATGACCCGAAGATGGTCGAGGAAGCGGCGCGCGAGGGCGGCAAGCCGATCGCGTTCAATCATTCGCCGTTTTATGCACCGGTGCCGGAGCCGTCGATCAAGACGGGCGCGCAGGCCATGAGTCTGGCGGTGTTGAGTGTGATGAAGCGGTAATTCGCCGTGGCCGCGTGCGCGCGGCTGTGCGTTTGATCTTCCGTACGAACGCGTGGAGTCCCGACTCCACGGGTTTTCGTGTCTCGACATACCCGACCTTGTGCATTCGCCCCCCATCACTGCGGCCCGGCCAACGACCGCAACTGAAACCGATACTGGTGATCGAACAAGAACGTCTCCGAAAACGTCAGCTTCCGCATATTCGCCGCCAACAAATGTGACGGCCTCGGCAAGCGCCCGGTCCGCCGCATCGACGCCAGCGCCACCTCCGACGCATCCGGATCGCGCGAACGCTGCACGACTACATCCTGCAACTCGCCATCTTCTCCCACGGTGATGTTCACCACCACGATCGCCGGCAGCATCGGCGGCAGGCGGCCGCTGAAGGTCTGGCCGCTGTTGGCGCGCATGACGTGCTGGGCAACTTCGGCCTTGTAGGCGTCGAGCGTGGGCGAGGGCGGCGGGACGGGGGCGTCGGTCCTGGGAGCAGGAAGAATGGCGGCGACGATGCGCTTGGCGGTGGAGGCGACGGGCTGGACCGTGCTGCATCCGCCCAGGGCTGCCAGAAGAAGAAGGAGGAGAGCGGCCCGGGTGCGGATGAATGTGAACATGATCAGTCGAATAATCGTCGTAGTTCGGCGCCAGGGTTGGAAGCGCGCATGAACGCTTCGCCCACCAGGAACGCGTGCACGTTTGCCTCGCGCATGCGCTGCACATCGCCCGGCACCATGATTCCCGACTCGGTCACGACCAGCCGCTCGCTGCCGATGCGCGGCAGCAGGCCGATGGTCGTGTCCAGCGAGACCTCGAAGGTGCGCAGGTTGCGGTTGTTGATGCCGACGAGCGGCGTTTTCAGCTTCAAAGCCGCGGTCAGCTCATCACCGTCATGTACTTCGACCAGCACATCCATGCCAAGTTCCTGGGCACAGGCCTCCAATTCCGCCATCAGGCCGTGATCGAGGGCGGAGACGATCAACAGGATCGCATCGGCCCCCATCGCGCGCGCTTCGTAGACCTGGTACATGTCGACGATAAAATCCTTGCGGATCACGGGCAACTCGACGGCCGCACGCGCCTGGCGCAAATAATCTACCGAGCCCTGAAAGAACTGTACGTCCGTCAGCACCGAGAGGCAAGCAGCCCCAGCATTGGCATAGCTCTCGGCGATCTGCGCCGGCCGGAAGTCCGGACGCAGCACGCCCTTCGAGGGCGAAGCCTTCTTCACTTCGGCGATCACGCCCGCGCGGCCCGCGGCGATGTGCTTGCGCAGGCTCGCTTCGAAGCCGCGGATGCCGGCGCGCAGTTCGGTGTCGGTTTCGACGTCGCGGCGCAGGCTGGCCAGGTCGCGGTGCCGTTTGGCGGCCGCCACTTCATCGGCCTTGACGGCCAGGATCTTGTTCAGGATGTCGGACATACGTGTATGAAACCTTAGTGGGACTTGGACAGCGCCAGCTTCACGCCGAGCCAGACGAACAGGCCGCCGGTAACGCGGTTGAGCCAGAGCGAGACCGTCGGGCTGAGCTTGATGCGTGCGCTGGCCTTCGCGGTCGTGACCGCCAGTCCCAGGCACCAGAGCATGCCGTTGACGTTGAAGATGCAGCCCAGGACGATGAAGGCCAGCGCCTTGTTCGGCGCATCGGCGCTGATGAATTGCGGGACGAAGGCGAGGAAGAAGATCGCGACCTTCGGGTTCAGTACATTGGTCAGAAAACCCTGGCCGAAGATGGTGCGGTAGGGCAGGGGCGGCAGCATCGGCGCCGCCGTCTCGCCATCGCGCCTGCGGCTGCGCAGCAGGCCGACCGCCATATACAGGATGTAGGCCGCGCCGACCAGCTTCACCACGGTGAAGGCGGTGGCGGAGGTGGCCAGCACCGCCGACAGTCCCAGCGCCGCGGCGAAGATGTGGACCAGGGTGCCGCTCCCGATGCCGAGCGCCGCCGCACAGCCGGCGCGCCAGCCCTGGGTCGCGCTGCGCGTCATGATCAGCAGCGAATCGGGGCCGGGCATGATGTTGAGGAGCAGTCCGGAAAGCACAAACAGGGGCAGGTCGTGGATTCCGAACATATTGGCTCCTTAGGACTGGGCGCCCAGCTGGCGCGTGACGGCGACGAATTGTTCGAGCTTGGCCATGGCCGCGCCGGATGCGATGGTCGCACGTGCCTTGGCCAGCCCTTCCTCGATCGAGGATGCGACGCCGGCCGCATATAGGGCGGTGCCGGCGTTCAGCGCCACGATGTCGGTGGCCGGTCCCGGCTCGCCGCGCAGCGCTTCCATCACGCGCAGCTTCGATTCGGCGGTGTCGGCCACGCGCAGGTTGCGGCTGGCAATCATCGACATGCCGAAGTCTTCCGGATGGATTTCGTATTCGCGGATTTCGCCGTCGACCAGTTCGCCGACCAGGGTGCCGGCGCCGAGCGAGACTTCGTCCATGTTGTCGCGGCCCCAGACCACCAGCGCATGCTGGGCGCCGAGGCGCTGCAGCACGCGCACCTGGATGCCGACCAGGTCCGGGTGGAACACGCCCATCAGGATGTTCGGCGCGCCGGCCGGATTGGTCAGCGGTCCGAGAATATTAAAAATGCTGCGCACGCCCAGCTCGCGGCGCACCGGCGCCACGTGCTTCATCGCCGCGTGGTGGTTGGGCGCGAACATGAAGCCGATGCCGGTCTGCGCGATCGATTGCGCGATCTGCTCGGGTTTCAAATCGATGTGGGCGCCCAGCGCTTCGATCAGGTCGGCGCTGCCCGAGGAGGACGAGACGCTGCGTCCGCCATGCTTGGCCACGCGCGCGCCGGCGGCAGCCGCCACGAACATCGAGGCGCTGGAGATATTGAAGGTATTCGCGCCGTCGCCGCCCGTGCCGACAATGTCGAGCAGGTGGGTGGTGTCGGCCATCGGCACCTTGGTCGAGAACTCGCGCATGACTTGCGCCGCGGCGGTGATCTCGCCGATGGTTTCCTTCTTCACGCGCAGGCCGACGGTCAGCGCCGCGACCATGGTCGGCGACATCTCGCCCGACATGATCTGGCGGAACAGGTGCAGCATCTCGTCGTGGAAGATCTCGCGGTGTTCGATACAGCGCAGCAGCGCTTCTTGCGGGGTGATTTTCATTATCCCTCCAGGAAATTCTTGAACAACGCGTGGCCGTGCTCGGACAAAATCGACTCGGGGTGGAACTGCACGCCCTGGATGTCGAACTCCTTGTGGCGCACACCCATGATCTCGCCATCGTCGGTCCAGGCGGTCACTTCGAGGCAGGAAGGCAGCGAGGCGCGCTCGATCGCCAGCGAGTGGTAGCGGATCACGGTGAACGGGCTCGGGATCCCCTTGAAGACACCTTCTCCGGTGTGCGCGATCATCGAGGTCTTGCCGTGCATGACCTGCTTGGCGCGGATGATCGTGCCCCCAAAAGCTTCGCCGATGGCCTGGTGGCCGAGACAGACGCCGAGGATCGGCAGCTTGCCGCCGAATTCCTTGATCACGTCGACCGAGACGCCGGCATCGCTTGGTGCTTTCGGGCCCGGCGAGATGCAGATGCGGTCGGGCTTCATGGCCGCGATCTGCGCAATCGTGACTTCGTCGTTGCGCACCGTGCGCACGTCTTCACCCAGCTCGCCGAAGTACTGGACGATGTTGTAGGTGAAGGAATCGTAGTTGTCGATCATCAGCAGCATGTTCAGAACTCCCCATCCAGTCCGTCTTGTACTTGTTCAGCCGCGCGCAAAACGGCGCGGGCCTTGGCTTCGGTTTCCTGCCATTCCATCTCCGGGATCGAGTCGGCGACGATGCCGGCCGCAGCCTGCACGTACAGGTTGCCGTCCTTGATCACGCCGGTGCGGATCGCGATCGCCACGTCCATCTCGCCGCCAAAGGAGAGATAACCGCAGGCGCCGCCGTAGATGCCGCGTTTCACGGGCTCGAGTTCGTCGATGATTTCCATCGCCCGCACTTTCGGTGCGCCGGTCAGCGTCCCGGCGGGGAAGGTGGCGCGCAGCACGTCCAGGTTCGACATGCCTTCCTTCAAAGCGCCTTCGACGTTCGAGACGATGTGCTGCACGTGCGAGTATTTTTCGATGACCATGCGGTCCGTGACCTTGACGGTGCCGATGTCGGCGATGCGGCCGATGTCGTTGCGCGCCAGGTCGATCAGCATCACGTGCTCGGCGATCTCTTTCGGGTCGGCCAGCAGTTCGGCGGCCAGTTCGGCGTCGCGTTCGGGCGTCGAGCCGCGCGGGCGGGTGCCGGCGATCGGGCGCAGCGTGACCTTGCGTTCGCCGGCAGGCGAGGTCTCGTTGCGGACCAGGATCTCCGGCGACGCGCCCACGATCTGCATGTCGCCGAAGTTGTAGTAGTACATGTAGGGCGACGGATTCAGCGAACGCAGCGAGCGGTACAGCGACAAAGGCGAGTCCACATACGGCTTGCGGATGCGCTGGCCGATCTGCACCTGCATCAGGTCGCCGGCCATCACGTATTCGTGGGCCTTCGCCACCGCCTTCAGGTAGTCTTCCTTGCTGAAGTCGCGCACGGCTTCGGTACGCACCGAGGCGGTCGTGACGGGCGCATCGACGCTCCGGCGCAGCATCACGCGCAGATCCTTGAGGCGCTGGCGCGCTTTCGCAAAGGCTTCCGGCTGCGACGGGTCGGCATACACGATCAGGTAGAGTTTGCCGGACAGGTTGTCGATCACGGCCAGCTCTTCGGTCACCAGCAGCTGGATGTCGGGCAGGCCGAGCGTGTCCTGCGGCGCCTTGCCGGCCAGCTTGCGCTCGATGTGGCGCACCGTGTCATAGCCGAAGTAGCCGGCCAGGCCGCCGCAGAAGCGCGGCATGCCCGGACGCAGCGCGACCTTGAAGCGCGACTGATAGGCTTCGATGAAGTCGAGCGGATTGCCCTCGTGGGTTTCGACGACAACGCCGTTGGTGACGATCTCGGTGAGATTGCCGCTGCTGCGCAGCAGCGTCTTGGCCGGCAGGCCGATGAAGGAATAGCGGCCGAAGCGTTCGCCGCCGACGACCGATTCGAGCAGGAAGGTGTTCTTGCCGGTGTTCTGCGACTGCGCCAGCTTCAGGTAGAGCGACAGCGGCGTCTCGAGATCGGCGAAAGCCTCGGCGATCAGCGGAATGCGGTTGTAGCCCTGGTTGGCCAGCGATTTGAATTCGAGTTCGGTCATGTTCTTCTCCGGGCCGCCAGCGTTCAAGGTGGAGGAGGGGCGGCGGTAGTGTAAAAAACCTGCCGGGTGCGCGTGCAGCCGGCAGCAATCAAGACGGGTTAGTTAGCCCAGGATTGCCAGCGTCGCCAGACCCAGGCCTCAGGGGCGCCGGTCTGGTTGACGGTGTGTTTTTTAGTGAAGAACATGTATAGATGAGTTAGTTTTGAGTGCTGTTGTGCGCACGAATCAGCTCGGCGGCATCCAGTAGCGAATTAACTATACCATCGGAATCGATGCTTTGCACAGGCCTTCCGTGGTTATAACCATATGGCACTGTGAGCACATAGCAACGCGCCGCGCGCGCCGCTTCGGCATCGTTCGAGGAGTCGCCGATCGCCACCACCGACGGCGGCGCCAGGTCGAAGTCGCTGCAGACCTGCAGCAGCGGCATTGGATCGGGCTTCTTTTTCGGCAGGGAATCGCCGCCGTAGACCAGCTCGAAATAGGGAGACAAACCCTTTTGCGCCAGCAGTGGCGTGGCGAAGGCGATCGGCTTGTTGGTCACGCAGGCCAGGCGCAGGCCGATGTCGCGCATGGCCTGCAGGCCTTCGATCACGCCTTCGTACAGCCTGCTCCGTTCGCCGTTGATGGCGAGGTAATGGCGCTGGTAGGCGGCCATCGCCTCGTCGAATACGGCATCGATGCGCGCCGCGTCGTAGTCGAGCGCGAGCACGTCGCGGATCAGCTTTTCGGAACCCTTGCCGACCATCGGTTCAATGACAGCCTGGGTGATCGGAGCCAGTCCAAAATCGGCGCGCATGCCGTTCAGGGCCAGTTCAAAGTCGGGCACGGTGTCGAGCATCGTGCCGTCGAGATCGATGATGGCGGCCCTGATGGCCGCGGCGCCGGGACGCACCCTTACTTCCCGACGTTAGCCAGTTCGGCGCGCATGGCGTCGATCACGGCCTTGTAGTCGGGCTTGCCGAAGATGGCCGAGCCGGCGACGAAGGTGTCGGCGCCTGCGGCCGCTGCGGCGGCGATGTTCTCGGCCTTGATGCCGCCATCGACCTCGAGCATGATGTCGCGGCCCGATTCGTCGATCATGCGGCGCGCGATCGCGATCTTCTTCAGGGCTTCCGGGATGAAGGACTGGCCGCCGAAGCCCGGATTGACCGACATAATCAGGATCATGTCGATCTTGTCCATCACGTGCTCGAGGTAGTGCATCGGCGTGGCTGGGTTGAACACCAGGCCGGCCTTGCAGCCGTGGTCGCGGATCAGCTGCAGGGTGCGGTCGATGTGTTCGGATGCTTCCGGGTGGAAGGTGATGATGTTGGCGCCGGCTTTGGCGAAGTCGGGGATGATGCGGTCGACCGGTTTGACCATCAGGTGGACGTCGATCGGCACCTGCACGTGCGGGCGGATCGCCTGGCAGACCAGCGGGCCGATGGTCAGGTTCGGCACGTAATGGTTGTCCATTACGTCGAAGTGGATGATGTCGGCGCCTGCCTCGACGACGTTGCGGACTTCCTCGCCCAGGCGGGCGAAATCGGCGGACAGGATGCTGGGAGCGATGCGGTAGGTGGCCATAGATAAGTTGGAACTGCGGACGTTGCGGTTGGGTTGAAGCCGCTATTTTACGCCGAGCTGGCGCATAGGCGCGCAGCCTCGATTTGCGGGGCGGAGTATCATGGGCCTTTGCGCACCTTGCGTCTCCACCAATAAGAAAGAGGGAAGCCGATGGCTGCCTACGAGTTCACCGTCAACGTCCGCACCAAATACCTGGCCGAGCAAAGCAAGCCGGAGCAGGACGAATATCTGTTTTCCTATACGATCACGATCCGCAATACCGGCGACGTGCCGGCCCAGCTGATTTCACGGCACTGGGTAATCACCGACGCCAACAACCGGGTGCAGGAAGTCTCGGGCCTGGGCGTGGTCGGGCACCAGCCGCTGCTGAAACCCGGCGAAGAGTTCGAATACTCGAGCGGCACGCCGCTGGCCACACCCCAGGGCACGATGCGCGGCGAATACTTCTGCGTGGCCGAGGACGGCCACCGTTTCGAAGCCCTGATTCCGGAATTCGTGCTCTCGCTGCCGCGCATGCTGCACTGATCAGTCCTGGCGCGGTTCGCTTTTTGATTCGCGCTCCTCGCGCAGCGGGCGCTTGCGGGTTTCGGGCCGGCCATGGAACATCGTCCACCAGACGATAAACACGAGCAGGAAGAACGCCACGCCCGCTTCCAACATCAAGATCCACATAGACTGTCCTTATGCAAACGATACGCCGCAGTGTACCTACTTCGCTTGCCCTCGTCGCCCTTCTTTTGGCCGCCTGCGGCACGCCGCCGCCCGCGCCCGTCAAGCCGACGCCGACGCCGCCGGCGAAGCAGCCCGACATCGTGATGCCGCCGCCGGTCGGGCCGGTTGCGATTCCCGCGCCAACCCCGGTTCCGCCGCCGCCCGTGCCGCCGATGACGCCGGTGTCCTTCGAGTCGCTGCCCGGCTGGCAGCAGGACGACCTGCGCCAGGCCTGGCCGGCTTATCTGGCATCGTGCCGGGTGCTGGCGAAGAAGCCGCAATGGAGCGCGCCTTGCGCGGCTTCGGCCACGGTCGACGCCGGCGACAGCGCCGCCATCCGCCGCTATTTCGAGACCTACTTCGTGCCGAACCAGATGCGCACGCCCGACGGCGCCGACACCGGCCTGATCACCGGTTATTACGAGCCGATGCTGCGCGGATCGCGCAAGCGCGGCGGCGCCTTCCAGACGCCGCTGTACCGGGTGCCGGACGACCTGATCACGGTCGACTTGGCCTCCGCGTACCCGAGCTTGAAGAACATGCGCCTGCGCGGCCGCCTGGTCGGCAAGACCGTGGTCCCGTACAGCACCCGCGCCGAGATCGAGCGCGCGCCCTTGCGCGGCAAGGAGCTGCTCTGGGTCGACGATCCGGTCGAGGCCTTCTTCCTCGAAGTGCAGGGTTCGGGGCGGGTACAGATCGACGAGACCGGCGAGACGGTGCGCATCGCCTTCGCCGACCAGAACGGCCATCCGTATAAAGTGATCGGGCGCTGGCTGGTGGAGCAGGGCGAATTGCCGGCCGATGGCGTCTCGGCGCAGAGCATCAAGGCCTGGATCACGGCCAATCCGGCGCGGCGCCAGGAACTCCTGAACGTCAATCCGAGCTATATCTTCTTCCGCGAAGAGCGCCTGCCGGATCCTGGCGTCGGACCGAAGGGGGCGCTGGGCGTGCCTCTGACGCCGGAGCGTTCGGTGGCGGTCGACCCGTCGATCGTGCCGCTCGGTGCGCCGCTGTTCCTGTCGACCACGCACCCGGCCGACGGCGCGGCCATCCAGCGCCTGATGATGGCGCAGGATACGGGCGGGGCGATCCGCGGCGCGGTGCGGGCCGATTTCTTCTTCGGTTTCGGCGGGAATGCGGCCGAGTATGCGGGGCGCATGAAACAGCGCGGGAACGTCTGGGTGCTGCTGCCGAAATAAGGATCAGTCGTTCACATGGCGCAGCCGGGTGCCCGCCACTGCGGCAATGGCGAGCATCAGCGCGCCACCGGCGACACAGGCCAGTCCGGTGCGCACGCTGAAGCGCTCGGCCAAGGCGCCGGCCGCCAGGGCGCCGAGCGGGGCGCTGGCCACCGTCAGCGAGCGCATCGTCGCCACCATCCGGCCGAGGACCGCGTCCGGCGTCACGCGCTGGCGCAGGGCGATGTAGGGCACGAAGAACAGGGTAGCGCCGCAGTCGAGCAGGAAGACGACGCTGCCGTAGGCGATGGCAGTCAATGCCGTGCTGCCCAGCAGGGCAACGGGAATCGCCGGCATCAGCGCGAAGCCGCAGACGCAGGTGCACAAGCCGACCAGGATCGCGCGCCCGCTGCCGAAGCGGTTCGACAGCGGTTTTACGAGGATCGAGCCGGCCAGGATGCCGGCGCCGCCCAGCATCTGCGCCGTTCCCATCACGCCGGGCGCCATGCCGAGCACGCGGGTGGCGAACAGGACGTGGAGGGCCAGGTAGCCATAAAACAGGAAATGCCAGGCGCCGGAGGTCCAGGCCAGGGTGCGCAGCACCGGATGCTTCCACACGAAGGCCAGGCCGTCGCGGATGTCGTGCAGGGGATGGGTGGTCGACGGCGCCGGCTGCGGTTCGCGCGCGCGGATGCGGCGCAAATTCGCCAGCGAGACGATGAAGGCGCCGACGTTGCAGAGAATGGCGAAGGGCGCGCCCAGCAGCTGCACCATGGCGCCGGCCATGCCGGGGCCGATCAGGCGCGCAGCCGATTCGGTGCCGGCCAGCTTGGCATGTGCGTCGACCAGGCGTTCGCGCCCGACGACGAAGGTCAAAAAGACCTGCTCGGCGCTGCCGCCGACGGTGAGGCCGGTGCCGAGCACGAAGCCGACCGCATACAACCAGTGAATGCTCAGGATGCCCAGCCACCAGGCCAGCGGCACGCTCGCCAGCGCGGTAGCAACCATCACGTCGCTGCACATCATGATCGGCAGGCGCCGGCTGCGGTCGAGCAGGACGCCGGAAGGTAGGCCGAACAACAGGAAGGGCAGGGATTCGAGCGCGGCCAGGGTTCCCATCTGGCTCGGCGTCGCATGCATCAGCAGCACCGCGCAGATGGGCAGGGCCAGCAAGGTGATCTGGGAGCCGAACTGGGTCAGCGCGCTGCTCAGCCAGAGGCGGCGAAAGTCGCTGCTCTGCAGCAGGCCGTCCGCGGCCAGACGATTCAAGGTCGTGCGTAAGGTAGCGATGGTCTGCTCGTATAGGCTTGCTTAAATCGCAATGATAACCGCCTTTCCCGGCCGTGGAGGCGCTACAATCGCGGCACTGATCAATCCCTTATATAGAGGTGTCCAATGGAATACGCTGACCTGCTGATCGAAAACCACGGCAAGGTGGTCGTGATTCGCCTGAACCGTCCCAAGGCGATGAACGCGCTGAACGACAACATGATGAACGAGCTGGGCGACGCCCTGTACAAGTTCGATGCGGATCCGAGCGTCAACGTCATCGTCCTGACCGGCAGCGAAAAAGTGTTTGCGGCAGGCGCCGACATCGCGGCCATGGCGAATTACACCTATGCGGACACCTATCCGGGCAATTACATCGGCCGCAACTGGGAGCACATCCTGAACGTGCGTAAGCCGGTGATCGGCGTCGTCGCCGGTTATGCGCTGGGTGGCGGCTGCGAACTGGCGATGATGTGCGATTTCCTGGTTGCCGCCGACAGTGCCAAATTCGGCCAGCCGGAAATCAAGGTCGGCGTGACCCCGGGCGCGGGCGGCACCCAGCGTCTGCCGCGCGCGATCGGCAAGTCGAAAGCCATGGACATGCTGCTGACCTCGCGCATGATCGATGCGGCCGAGGCCGAGCGTACCGGTCTGGTGTCGCGCGTCTTCCCGGCGGACTCACTGATGGAAGAAGCGCTGAAAGTGGCGAACACCATTGCCGAGATGCCGGTATCGGTGGCGATGGCGATCAAGGATTCGGTCAACCGCGCCTTCGAGACGACGCTGACCGAAGGCGTGCGCTACGAGCGCCGCTTCTTCCACGCGGGCTTCGGCACCCCGGCGCAGAAGGAGGGGATGTCCGCCTTCCTGGAGAAGCGCAAGCCCAACTTCGAAGGCATGTAAGCGGCTGAGTGTTGTTCAAAAAGACGGTCGCGCAAAAACACTTGCGCGACTCTCGTCTGGTTTGCTATAGTTCGCCTCCTCGCAAAAACGACAACGAAATCAAGTAGTTGAAGTAGCAACGAGAAGCCGCAGACTCTGCGGTGTAGCAAAAAAGAGGTTGACGAGAATCACGAAATGCTTCATACTCTTTTTCCTCTGCTGCTGACGAACAAAACGATTCGCAGAACGCAGCAAGGCAGTACCGAATAAGTTCTTTAACAATTAACAGTCGATAAGTGTGGGCGTTTGATGAAGGTGCCAGCTGACTTGTTCAGC
>NZ_JBHSMR010000014.1:0-697114 GCF_042655665.1 Massilia suwonensis | reverse complement strand
CGCATCTTTCCTGTACAGTTACTTCATCAAGGACTGCTTTTGCCTAAGAGTTTTTCAACGCAATAGGTCGTAAGCAGACGCTACAACAGGTCTGCAATCTGCCAAAAGCGCACGGTCATTTCGTCAAGCAATACCGCTGTAGCCCCGCAAGGCGCAACGATTGGACACGAACAGGTATCAAGTGGGCTTAGACATCTATATCGAAGCAGAGGATTCACTAACACTCTCGAAGCTGGAACGGGCGGCGACTATGGCAGGTGCTTCCGAGGTCACGGTCGAGGGTAACGAACTGACAGCCCGTTTTGCGTCCGGCCTGATGTTGTGGACAGTGGACAAACCCGGCGACCGGAGGCTTTGCGCTGAGGATACGAAAGGCTTGGCGTTCTCAGTAGGGAGGCTATGCCATCTCCGTATCAAGGGGCCGACAGTTGGCGAAACTTGCCCATTTGGCGAAATCGAGCAGCTCGCCAAATCAATCGCGCAGGTTTGCCCCTCTTCATTCGTCATCAGTTTTCAGTTCGAACAGACCTTATATTGGCGGGACAGGTCGGGCCTGCATTGCCGGGAAGAGCCGACACGGTAAATCAGGAGGTTGACCGGCGATCCATGGCAGCTATGGATCGAAAGCGCGCGCATGGCTATTCGCTTCCAGCCTGAGCGAAGTTCAGTCAGGCCGCAGCCAGCTTGGCGGCTTCTCCTTCCTGATGGTTTTAACCGAGCCATACGTTCGATCAATCAGAAACCAGTGCTACCAACGAAAGGACAAAACATGGCAAAGCTCCACGATTTCGTTTCGTCGATCGTCTGGACCGGAAACCGCGGAGAAGGAACCCGCAGCTACAAAGGCTACGATCGCACCTGGGATATCGCCTTGCCCGGCAAGGACGTCGTCCACTGTTCGAACGATCCCCTGCTCGGCGGCGATCCGGCCAGGATGAATCCCGAAGACCTGCTGATCTCGGCCTTGTCCGCCTGCCACATGCTCTGGTACTTGCACCTTGCCAGCAATGCCGGGATCGTCGTGACGGGCTACCGGGACGATCCGGTCGGCCACGGCGAGACGCTGCCGAACGGAGCGGGACGATTTCTTTCCGCGGTCCTCCGGCCGAGCATTTCGGTGCAGGAAGGAGCGGACTTGAAGCTTGCCACTGAGCTTCATGAGAAAGTGCATGACTTCTGCTTCATTGCACGATCCGTCAATTTCCCCGTGAGCTATGAGCCGACTTTCAATGTAGTCGCCCGATAAGCCTACTGCGTGGCAGGCCGCATCAGGGCGCTCCCGCGCAGCGGCAGCTGCATCGACACGGCGGACGCCGCCAGGAGCAGCACGCCCGCGCTGCCGAAGGCGACCCAGTGGGTGCCGAAGTGCTCGAAGCCCCAGCCGCCCAGCCAGGAGCTGAGCATGGCGCCGACCTGGTGGCCGAGGTAGGCGGTGCCGTACATCACGCCGACCAGGCGCACGCCGTAGATATCGGCCAGCATCGCCGACGAGGTGGCGATGCTGCCGGCCCAGACCATGCCGCCGATCGCCGCGGCGACGTACAGCTCCCAATGGGTGCCGACGACGAGCAACGCGAAGAAGCCGAGGCCGCGCACGAAATAGATCGTGGCGAGGATGTTGCGGCGCGGGACCTTGTCCGACAGCCGGCCCAACACCAAGGTGCCGAGGATGGCGACCAGGCCGATCAGGCCGATGCCGTAGGAACTCGTCATCGCATCGAAGCCGTGGTCCATCAGCATCGGCACGCCGTGGGTGCCGAGCAGGTTCATGCTGAAGCCGCAGGCGAACAGGCCGGCGACGATCTTCCAGAACGGAGAAGTGCGCAGCGCGGCGCCGAGCGGCAGGCTGGCGGGCGCCGTCTTGGGCGCGGCCGCCTGCGCGCGGATCTGGTCCGGCAGCAGGTCGGTGTGCGCCGGCGCCTCCTCGCGCATGACGAACAGCGCGGCCGGCACCGTCACCACCGTGAACAGGGCCGCGAAGCCGAGCAGGGTCGACTGCCAGCCGACTGCGCCGATGGCCCAGGTGAGCACGGGCGTGAGCACCGCCATCCCCGCCATCGACCCGGTCGACAGGAAGAACAGCGCCATGCCGCGCTGGCGCGTGAACCAGCGGCTGATCACAGGCGTGAGCGCGACCGGGCTGGTGAAGCCGAGACCGACCGACATCGCCACGCCAAAGGCGAGCAGGAAGGAGAGCGGCGTACGCGCATTCACGCTCCAGACTACGGAGCCGACGACGACGGCCGTACCGAGCAGCAGCACGAAGCGCGTGCCGTAGCGCCCGACCAGGTAGCCCGCCAGCGGCATCGCCAGCCCGTAGCACAGCATGCCGACGGCGACGATCGAGGCCAGCAGACTGCGGCTGAAGCCGAGATCCTCGCTAATGGGCAGGAAGAAGGGCCCGATCCCGAGCCGCATGCCGACGGTGAGCGTAGTGAGCAGAGTGGCGGCGGCGACGATGTTCCAGCCGAAGTACCAGGAGCGGCGTGTCATGTGGGCGTTCCATAAGCAGGCCCACTGCGGGCCGGATGCGAGGATTGTAGTCGATCCGGCCCTGCCCCCGGGAGCGGCTCTTCAGCGCCGGGTGGCCAGCGCCACGACCGCGGCGCCCGCCGCCATGACCAGCGCGTCCTCGATCAGGCCGCTCTTGGTCTGGCCCATGCTCGCCATGGCTTTCTTGCGGCCGGCCAGCGTCAGGTAAGCCAGCGGCACGGCAGTCGCCACCGCGACCGCGGCGCCCGCCTTTTCCTCGCCACGCGGCGCCAGCGCGGCGCCGGCGATCCCGGCGCTCAGCACACGCGCCAGCAGGCCGAGGAAGACGGTGCGGTCGGGCGCCGACTTCATCTTGTCGCCGGCCAGCTCGCCCGCGCCCATGGCCAGGGCGCCGTACTTGAACAGCGGACGGTCGAGCAGGAAGAGTTCGCCCGGCGTGTCGCGTTTGGCGAGGCGTGCGGCGGCGATGGTGGCCATCGGCGTCATCGAGCGCGCGCTGGCGACGGCGCCGATCAGGGCGGAAGGAAGCAGGCTGGGTGTGTTCATCGTGTTCTCTCGTCTGGATGGGTTGATCCAATTGTAGAGAGCGGTGTGCGGCCGTGTCGCCACGCACGCCGCCCCGGCGAGCATGAAAGGCGCTTTCCGCAGATAATTCATAAACAAACTATTCAATACTGATGAGGTGAGCGAACCATGATGAAACCGGAACCGGCCGTGCACGCCGCCGGCCAGGACCTGGAGACCGCGGCGCTGCGCTGGGCGACCTTGGCCATCCTGCTCGGCACTTTCGTCGGCAACCTCGGCGTGTCGATCGCGAACGTCGCCCTGCCGAGCATCGCGCAGGACCTGCATGCGCAGGCCGCGCAGGCGATCTGGGTGGTGAATGCCTACCAGCTGGCGATGGTGGTCGCCGTGCTGCCGCTGGCTTCCGTGGGCGAGAAGTTCGGCTACAAGCGCGTCTTCATGGCGGGCCTCTTCGTCTTCACGCTGGCCTCGCTGCTGTGCGCGGTCGCGCCCAACCTGGAGGCGCTGGTGGCGGCGCGCGTGCTGCAGGGCCTGGGCGGCGCCTGCGTCTCGACCATCGTGCCGGCCCTGCTGCGTGCCGTGTTCCCGCCCAGGCTGGTCGGCGCCGGGATCGGCTACCTGGCGCTGACGGTAGCGGTCTCCGCCGCGATCGGCCCGAGCGTCGCGGCCGCCGTCCTCTCGCATGCCAGCTGGCGCTGGTTGTTCGGCCTGAACCTGCCGCTGGCCCTGATCGCGATCGTGCTCGCGGCCCGCATTCTGCCGCGCAGCAGGCCGCTGGCGCGCAGCTTCGACCTCGGCGGCGCCGTGCTGAACGCCGTCACGCTGACCCTGTTCGTCATCGGCGCCAGCGAGCTGGGCGACGCCGCGCAGCGCGGCCTGGCAGCCCTGCTGCTGGTGCTGGGCTGCCTCAGCGCGCTGCTGCTGGTGCGCCACCAGCGCGGCCGCGCGGCGCCGCTGCTGCCGCTCGACCTGCTGCGCATCCCCGTGCTGCGCCTGTCGACCGGCACCTCGATCGCCTCCTACACGGCGCAGACCGTCGCCCTGCTGGCCCTGCCCTTCCTGCTAATCACGGAAATGGGCAAGAGCGCCGCCGCGACCGGTCTCCTGATGACGCCCTGGCCGCTGGTGATCGTGGTCGTCGCCCCGCTGTCGGGCAAGCTGGCCGACCGTTTCGACTCCGAGCGCATCGGTGCGCTTGGTCTGGCCCTGTTCACGCTCGGCCTGGCGACGCTGGCCCTGCTGCCGGCGGCGCCGTCGGATATGGACATCGTCTGGCGCGTGACCCTGTGCGGGATCGGCTTCGGCCTGTTCCAGACGCCCAACAACCGGCTCCTGCTGACCTCCGCGCCGCCCGAGCGCAGCGGCGCGGCCGGCGGCCTGATGACGATGGCGCGCATGGTCGGCATGACCGGCGGCGCCGCGCTGGCGACCGTCATGCTCGACCTGTACGGCACGCGCGGTGCCGGCACGGCGCTGGGCATCGCCGCAGGCGTGGCCGGGCTGGGATTGCTGGTGGCGGTGCTGCGCATGCGGCAAGGACCAAGCGCGGCCCCGGCCTGATGTCGCATCGGTTTGCGCCGGCGAAAAAAAACGGCGCCGACCGATGGTCCACGCCGTTTCGCCATGCTGCGAATGCCCGCCACTGCCTCTTATGTGCGCCAGTGCTTGCCCAGCAACTCGCGTTTGCTGCCTCTCGGGCAGGAACAGCCGTTCGGCCGCCCTGCCCCGTCCATCGCGTAAGGATCAGGACTGTTTGCCGCGCTTGCGGCAGGCGACGCCGGCGCCCAGCAGGGCGATGCCGAACAGCGCCAGCGAACCCGGCTCGGGCACTTCGCCCGGTGGGACCTCGTCTTCTTCACCCAGCTTCAATTGCCCGTTATTGCTAACGAAGAAATTGCGCGGGGTATTCGCGTAGGCCTGGCCATTGCAGCCATTGCCGGTGAAGCCGGCGAAATCGCAGGCCACTTCGTCGACCAGCAGATCCTCCGGATCGCCGACGGTATTGGCATTGGTGAAGGCGAAGGCAAGAATCGATTCGGTCGACAGGTCGGTGCCGTTTTCGCGGAAGAAGTAGCCCGCATCCAGGCTGCCGTTGCTTGCCTGCGCCAGCACCGTGATCTGGCCATTGTTGGTCGGCGAACCGCTCGCGTCGACCTGGCCGCCGCCGCCCGCCAGGACGCTGAACTCGGCGATCTGGTTGCCGAGGTCCGCGCCGTAGGTGCCGGCTGCGGTCGCGTACTGGCCGTTGGTCGGGTTCTGGTACATGCGGATCGTGCCGCCGCCGAAAGTGAAGGTGCCGCCCAGATTACCGGTGCCGGTCGCTTCGAAGGTGGCCGTAATGTTCCCGCCCGGGAAGTTAATCGGGAACAGGCGGCCATTGCTATCGGCCTGCGCGATGTTGAACACGCCGTGCTCGGTGAACGAGAAGCTGGTGGCGCCGGTCGGGTTGATCTGGATGAACGAGTTGCCGTTGATGTCGAGGTATTCGTTGACTTCCTGGCCGGAGGCGAAGCCGCCGCCGGTCGGGTTGAAGACCCAGTTGTTCAGGACAGTGGCAGCGTTTGCGCCCCCTGCCATGCTCATCGCGACAGCGGCCGCGGCGGTCAGTTTTTTGAGGAGTTTCATAAATCGGCGATCCTTGCGTTGATTGGTTGTTCGGTGCTGCTTACGTTAAGTAGCAAGCATCGTTCCAGAAAACGCAATGTGTTCAAAATCAACCGGTTACAATCGCCCGTGACACAATCCATCGATCGAGTGTAAAGAATCTCGACTCAGCATTTAACAGAAATAGCAACTATCCGGCTTGACCTAACCCGGCGACAACATGGTTCTATCGGGGAACATTCCGCTAGAATCGCGGCATTCCCATATCAGAATGCAACTCATGAAGATCAGCCTTGCCCTGTCGATGCTCTTCAGCGCTTGTGCACTCGGCACGGCGGCGCATGCAGTTGAAACCTGGACGCTGCCCGGGACCAAAGCAGTTTGTCTGGCAAAAGGCGGGGTATGGGAAAAACGGGGAATGCCGGGCGATCCCCAGGACCGGGAAGTCTGTGTGCTGAACGCGCCCGACGCCGGCAAGCAGTGCAGCTCGTCGGCGCGATGCCTGTCCGGCTGGTGCAGGCCGAATGCGAAGGAAGGGTGGAAACCCGCGGGCGAAAAGGCGCCGGGCGTGTGCGAGGCGGTCCGGCAGGTCAATGGTTGCGTGCAGGGACTCGACAAGGGGGTGATCGTCGATATTCCCTGCGTGATGTAGTCGGGACTAGCCGGCCGGGCCTCTCGAGGTCCCAGCCCCGGTATCCATCATTCGCCGCGCGCGTCCTGCAAGGCCCGCCACTGCACCTTGCCTGTCCCCGACTTCGGCAGCGCTTCCCGAAACTCGACGATGCGCGGACTTTTATAGGCCGCCATGTTCGCATGCGACCACTCGACGATGTCCTGCTCCGTCACCTGGCCGTGGAAGCCGTCCTTCAGCACCACCACCGCCTTGACCGTCTCGCCGCGCCGCGCATCCACGCCCGATACCACGCAGACTTCGCGGATCGCCGGATGGCGGTACATCAGCGCCTCCACTTCCGCCGGCCACACCTTGTAGCCCGAGGCGTTGATCATGCGTTTGAGGCGGTCGGTCATGAAGAAGTAGCCGTCCTCGTCGACCTTGCCGATGTCGCCGGTGCGGAGAAAACGCTTGCCGTCGATCTCGATGAAAGCGTCGCGGGTCGCGTCCTCGTTGTTCCAGTAGCCCAGCATCACCTGCGGGCCGTGCACGACGATCTCGCCGACTTCGTCCACGCCAAGCGTCGCAAAGGTGTCGGCATCGATCACGCGTGCGTCGACGTCCTGGATCGGGATGCCGAGGCACTGCTTCTTCGGGCGTTCGGGCGGGTTGACGTGGGTCGGCGCGATGGTCTCGGACATGCCGTAGCCCTCGATGTAGTCGATGCCGAGCAGTTCCTGCATCTTGCGCGCGATGGCTTCGGGCATGGCGGCGCCTCCGCCGCTCAGGCGCCGGATGGAAGACAGGTCGTATTCCATCACGCGTGGGCTCGACAGCAGGTCGATCACCATCGTCGAGATCAGCTGGGTGGCGTTGACGCGGTGGCGGCGGATGCATTCGGCTGCCATGTCGCGGTCCCAGCGCGCCATCAGCACGACGGTGGCGCCGGCGAAGATGGGCCCGTTCATCCCGCCCTGCATGCCGGTCACGTGGAACAGGGGCAGGACGCTCAGCGCGATCGAATCCTGCTGCGAGCCGAACCACTGCATGCCGGCCAGCGCGTTGTACATGACGCTGCGGTGGGTGTGCATGCAGCCTTTCGGCAGGCCCGTGGTGCCCGAGGTGTAGGGCATGACGCAGAGCTCAGCCGGACCGGCCGTCAAGGGACCGGGCCTGGCATCGCGCGCCAGCATGGCGCTCCACAGGACGACGCCCTCGCCTTCGATCTGGCGGCGCGGCGCGGACACGAACTCGGGGACGGCGAGGTCGGTCGGCGTTGTCAGGTAGTCGGAATACGCGGCCACCAGCACGTGGCGAAGGCCGGCGTTCATCAACGGCGCCACCTGCGGATACAGGTCCTGCGGCACGAAGATGGTCGTGGCGCCGGTGTCGCTGACGTAGTGGCGCAGCTCCTCGGTCAGGTTCATCGGATTGACCGGCACCACCACCGCGTTCGCGCGCAGGATGGCGTAGTAGGCGATGACGAACTGGGGGCTGTTCTGCATGTAGAGCAGGACGCGGTCGCCCTGCTTCACGCCGCACTCCTGCTGGAGGTAGCCGGCGACGCGCTTGACCTCGCGCTTGAGTTCCGCGTAGGTGATGGGGGAATCGTAGAAGACCAGGGCCGGCTTGTCCGGGTAGCGGACGCTCGAGACTTCCAGGTTGTAGAACAGGTTGGTATCGGGGACGGTCAGGTGGCGCGGCAGGCCGCGCGGCCAGAACTGGGCGTGACGCTCTTGCATGGTGCGGTGTCTCCTAGGCGTGTTCGATGCGGCCGCCGCTCCGGCGCGGCGGCCGGGAGACGGCGGCCTTGCTTGCTTATGCGGCGGCTTGCGGACGGCGGCGGAACAGCGCCTTGCCGTCGATGGTGCAGACCTCGTCGCCCTTCTGGTTGGTGGCGACCCAGGTCGAGTAGACCACGCCGCGGTCCGGCTTCGAACTCGACGGCTTGACCTCCTTCGTGACGTAGCGGACCTTCAGGGTGTCGCCGGCGCGCACCGGCTGCAGCCAGCGCACGCCGTCCAGGCCCGGCGAACCCATGCTCGCTTCCTCGCAGCCCATGCCGTCGAGGACGATGCGCATCATCATGGCGCAGGTGTGCCAGCCGCTGGCGATCACGCCGCCGTAGATCGACTTCGCGGCCGCCTCCTTATCGACGTGGAAGGGCTGGGGGTCGAACTGCTTCGCGAAGGCGATGATCTCGTCCTCGTTGACGGTACGCTCACCGAGCTCGATCTCCTGGCCCGGCACGAAGTCGTCGAAATACCATTGCTTCCTCATGCGGCGGCCCTTTCAGCAAAACCCGGCTGGGCCATGAAGCGCGCCAGGTGGTGGTCGCTGTCGCCCAGGGTCAGTTCGATCGTGGCCAGGCGCTTGAAGTAGTGGGCGGCCGGCAGTTCGTCGGTCACGCCCATGCCGCCGTGCAGCTGCACCGCCTGCTGGCCGACGTAGCGTGCGGCCTGGTTGATGCGGTACTTGGCGGCCGAGACGGCGCGGCGGCGTTCGTTGGCATCGTTCGAGGCCAGCTTCACCGCCGCGAGCAGCGCCATCGAGCGCGCCTGTTCCAAATGGATGTACATGTCGGCCATGCGGTGCTGCAGGGCCTGGAACTTGCCGATCGGGGCGCCGAACTGCTGGCGGGTCTTCAGGTATTCCAGGGTCGCTTCGAAGATGGCTTCCATCGCGCCCAGCGCTTCGGCGCACAGCAGGCCGGCGCCGTAGTCGAGGGCGGCGTCGAGGATGCTCGCGCCCTTGCCTTCTTCACCCAGCAGCGCCGCACGCGGCACCTGCACGTTCTCGAAACGCACATCCGCGGCGCGCTGGCCGTCCAGGGTGCGGTAGCCGTTCGTGCTGATGCCCGCGGTATCGACAGGCAGAACGAACAGCGACACGCCGTCCTGGCCGCGCTGTTCGCCGCCGGTGCGCGCCGAGACGATCAGCATGCCCGCTTCGGCGCCGTGGCTGACGACCTTCTTCTCGCCGTTGAGAATCCAGCCGTCGCCATTGGCTGCGGCGCGGGTGGCGATGTCGAACATGTCGTGGCGCGACTGGCGCTCGCCCAGGGCGCAGGCCAGCCTCAAGCCGCCGCTGGCGACTTGTTCGAGCAGTTCGCCGCGTCCGCCCGCCAGGCGCAGGAATTCGGCGCCGAGCACGGTGGCAAAATAGGGTTCGACGACCAGGCCGCGGCCCAGTTCCTGCATGACGACGAACATGTCGACCGCATTGCCGCTGAAGCCGCCGGATTCCTCGGGCACCGGCAGCGCCGTCATGCCGAGTTCGGCCAGCGTGGCCCATGCCGCGTCCGACGTTCCGCTATCGGAGTGAATGATCGCGCGGCGCGCCTCGAAGCCGTAGTCGCGGCCGATCCAGCGCTTGAGCGCGTCCGCGAACTGGAGCTGCTCGGAAGTGAAATTGAAGTCCATGCCGTCTCCTTACAGGCCCAGGATCATCTGGGTGATGATGTTGCGTTGGATCTCGTTCGAGCCGCCGTAGATGGAGGTCTTGCGATAGTTGAAGTAGTGCGACAGCAGCGGCGCGGCATCGTCGTCCTCGACCAGGCTGTGTTCGCGCTCGCCTTCCAGGTAGGCCGGATCGAAAGGCAGGGCCATCGGGCCGACGGCTTCCACCATCAGTTCGGACAGCTGCTGCTGGATGTCGGTGCCGCGCACCTTCAGCACCGAGGCTTCCGGGCCCGGTCCCTTGTCGGCGCGCGAGAGCACGCGCAGCACGGTCATCTCCAGCGCCATCAGTTCGATTTCCAGCGCGGCCAGCTTGGCGCCGAACAGCGGATCCTCGATCAGGGGCTTGCCGTTCTTCCGTTCGCGCGCGGCGAGGCCCTTCAGGAAGGCCAGTTCGCGTTTGCTGCGGCCGACGGCGGCAATGCCGGTGCGCTCGTGGCCGAGCAGGTACTTGGCATAGGTCCAGCCCTTGTTTTCCTGGCCGATCAGGTTCGCCACCGGCACGCGCACGTTGTCGAAGAAGACTTCGTTCACTTCGTGGTCTTCGTCGAGCATGATGATCGGACGCACCGTGATGCCGGGGCTGTGCATGTCGATCAAGAGGAACGAGATGCCCTCCTGCTTGCGTACGCCGGTATCGGTGCGCACCAGGCAGAAGATCATGTCGGCGTGCTGGGCCAGCGTGGTCCAGGTCTTCTGGCCGTTGACGATGTAGTGGTCGCCGTCGCGGACCGCGGTGGTCTTCAGCGAGGCGAGATCGGAGCCGGCGCCCGGTTCCGAATAGCCCTGGCACCACCAGTCCTCGCAGGACAGGATGCGCGGCAGGTAATAGGCTTTTTGCTCGGCGTTGCCGAAGGCCATGATGACGGGGGCGACCATGTTGACGCCGAAGGGCATGATCTGGGGGGTGCCGGCACGTGCGCATTCCTCGTCGAAGATGTGGCGCTGCACCGGGGTCCAGCCCGGGCCGCCGAACTCGACCGGCCAGCCGGGCGCGACCCAGCCCTTCTCCGCCAGAATCTTGTGCCAGCGTACGCTGTCTTCCTTGGAGAGGCGCAGGTGGCTGCGCACCTTGTGCTGCAGGTCGGCAGGCAAGGCCTCGGCCAGGAAGGCCCGCACTTCATCGCGAAATGCCAGGTCTTCGTCGGTGTAATTCAGGTCCATTCGGTCTCCTCGTTATTCGTCGCGCCGGGCGAAAAAGCACGATCGTTCTGCAATGATTCTAACCGAAAAGCTGAAGTGTTTTGCAAATAAAATATCTCGAAGCGGGGGGGGTATTCGAATCGGTTATCACGTAGCTTGGACAGCCACGGATGTAGGGGTTGGTGAGGCCAATGGCCTCACCAACGGCTTCACCGGGCTCTGCCCACGCGCTTACGACGCATGCACGCCGAAACCTTGCTTCCAAGCGTTGCGGTGTGCATGGGCACGTACGCGTGGAGTCAGGACTCCACCCTACAATTCACGGCGCATCGTAGGGTGGGCACTCTGTGCCCACGCGGTACGGCACGTGAGCAGTGTTCGCGCGAGCCGCATGGTATCGGGCGATGAGTCCGCGTGGGCACGGAGTGCCCACCCTACGCTCCTCACGATTCGTCGGTCGAAAAAAAAGCTCCCGAAGGAGCTTTCTTGTAGAGCAAGGCTGATCAGTTGCCACGTCCCGGCACCATGTACGGCATCGTGCGCGAGGCCATGCGGGTATCGGTCTTCAGCATGCCGGCCTCGTCCGCCAGGATATGCGCAGCCTCCTGCAGCAGCACGTCCTTCGCATCCTTGGCCGCCTTTTCGGCCGCGATCTCCGCCGACAGCGCGCGCTCGTCGGCCTGCAGGCCGTCGTCGCGCTGCAGCGAGTTGCGCGAAGCGACCACGGTCTTGGCCGGACGGGTCGGCTCCGGCACCTTGCTGCGCGCTTCCTTGCCGCCTGGCGCTGCCGCCGGTTCGTCCGGGGTGGTCGCGCCCTTGCCTGCCGCCAGGCGCGCTTCGCGCATCTTGGCGCGCGCGTCCTGGGCGTCGCGTTCCTTGCGGCGCACGGCTTCGTTCAGCGAGATCGCGTTTTCCTTGCGCAGCTTGACCACTTCGGCGATGTCTTCGCGCAGGTCCTGGATGTCGCGGTCCTTGGCGATGCGCGCTTCGTGGCGCTTCTGCAGCGGGGCCACCAGTTCCTTCAGGTCGCCCGAAGGCACGTAGTTGGCCGGCTTGATCGAGACCCAGGGCAGCGCGTTATCGAACGAGGATTCGCCGAACATGTCCGGATCGGTGGTCACCGGCAGCTTGATGTCGGGCGTGACGCCGCGCAGCTGGGTGGTGCCGCCGTTGATGCGGAAGAACTGGGCGATCGTCATCTTCAGTTCGCCGTAGCGCACCTTGTCCGACTGCGAGAAACGGTCGAGGTCGATCAGGGTCTGGACCGTGCCCTTGCCGAAGCTCGGCTCGCCGATCACGAGGCCGCGGCCGTAATCCTGGATCGCGGCGGCGAAGATCTCGGACGCCGAGGCCGAGCCGCGGTTGATCAGCACGCCCATCGGGCCGTCCCAGGCCAGGCCCGGCACCGTGTCGTTTTCGACTTCGACGCGGCCTTCGGCGGTGCGCTGCTGCACCACCGGGCCCTTGTCGATGAACAGGCCCGTCAGTTCGACCGCTTCCACCAGCGAGCCGCCGCCGTTGTTGCGCAGGTCGATCAGGACGTTGTCGACTTTATCCTTCTTCAGCTCGCCCAGGATGCGGGCGACGTCGCGGGTGGCGCTCTTGAAGTCCTTGTCGCCCTTGCGGCGCGCTTCGAAGTCCTGGTAGAAGGTCGGCAGCGAGATCACGCCGATGCGGCGCGTCACGCCGTTATCCTTGACCTGGATGATCGACTTCTTGGCGGCCTGCTCTTCCATGCTGATTTTCTTGCGCACCATCGAGACGGTCACGTGCTTGGCGTCGACGCCGGCGTCGCCCGGGATCACGTCCAGGCGCACGGTCGAGCCCTTCTCGCCGCGCACTAGCTGCACGACGTCGTCGATGCGCCAGCCGAGCACGTCGGTGAACGGACCGCTGCCCTGCGCCACGCCGACGATGCGGTCGCCCACTTTCAGTTTGCCGGACTTGTCGGCCGGGCTGCCCGGCACGATTTCGCGGATCACGGTGTAGTCGTCGCGCGACTGCAGCACGGCGCCGATGCCCTCGAGCGAGAGGCGCATCGCGATGTCGAAGTTGTCGGCCGAGCGCGGGCCCAGGTAGTTGGTGTGCGGCTCGATCGCGGTGGCGTACGCGTTCATGAACATCTGGAACACGTCTTCGTTGTTCAGCTTCTTCATGCGCCCGATGTAGTTCTCGTAGCGCTTGTCGAGCGTCTCGCGGATCGCCTTTTCTTCCTTGCCGGCCAGTTTCAGGCGCAGCCAGTCGTTCTTGACGCGCTTGCGCCACAAATCGCGGATCTCGTCCTCGCTCTTGGCCCACGGGGCTTTTTCGCGGTCGAGCTGCAGGGTCTCGTCGACGGTAAAGTCGAGTTTGGTCTTGAGCAGGCTGCGCGCGTAGTTCATGCGGTCGGCAAAGCGCTGCTGGTACAGGTTGTAGATCGTGAACGGCGGGTTCAGGTCTTCGTTGTTGATCGCATCGTCGAGCTTGGTGCGCAGGGGCGCGAAGCGGTCGATGTCGGCCTGGGTGAAGTAGAGCTTTTCGCTGTCCAGGGTTTCGAAGTAGTTGTCGAAGATCTTTTCCGACATGGCGTCGTCGAGCGGGGTCGCCTTGTAGTGGTAGCGGCCCAGCACGCGCGAGGCCCACAGCGCGGCTTGCGTCTGTGCGGCAACGGGCTTCATCTGGGTCGACGCGACTTTTTCCGGCTGGGCAGTGACGGCGTGCGTGGACACGGCACAGGCTGTAGCCAGGGCAAGGATCAACATCTGCTTCTTCATGTATTCGTTCTCCGAACGTGAACTATTCGAGTGACTGCCTTGCGCCGGATACTTGCAGTATCGACGGCGCGCGAACCCATTCTACAGGAACGGCGGCCCGCGTCGAGTCGGCTTGTGCCATGCATACGCCATCGATTAAGGTTGGCTTAAGCCGGCATGGTCAGCCTCGTATCAATGCCAATGTACTAGTCGCAACAACAGGTCGTGCCACAGGTAGATGGCGCCACCGAAGCCAAGCACAAGTACCCAGGGCCAGGAACGTGCCGCCAGGCGCCAGTCGACCGGGGATGGCCAGAAGGACAGGAACTGGGGCGCCAGCAGCACGGCGATCAACAGGTCCAGCGGCGCGAAGCGCCAGCCGGGCCCGGTGCGCCAGGCCGCCACGGCGAGCGGCAGCAGCAGGATCAGCAGCGGCGCCAGCGCGGCCGGGGCGGCGTTGTACCAGCGCAGGTTGGCGAAGGTGACGGAGCCGAGTTCCCAGATCTTGCCCTTGCGGCGCGGGAACAGGCTGATGTTGGTCGGCTCGGCATTGGTGAGCAGGCCGACGCCGAAGTGCGCCAGCTCGTGGCACAGCGTGCCGGGTGCGGTGAGAAGGAAGAACGCGGGATGCGCGCCCGACAGCATCCAGAACAGGAAGGCCGTCGCGATCGACGGCACCAGGTACAGCAAAATGTCGCCATGGCTGCACAGCAAGCCCGGCAGGTAGGCGCTACACGCGGGCACGCGGCCTCTTCTTATTGCGAGTAGAAGCAGCGCCCGCAGGCCTGGCGGTAGCTTTCGTTGCCGCCGATGCTGACCTGCTCGCCCTCGCGGATGCGGCGGCCTTGCTCGTCGACGCGCACGTTCATGGTCGCCTTCTTGCCGCAGGTGCAGATGTTCTTGATTTCCTCGATGTCGTCGGCCAATGCCAGCAAATAAGCCGAACCGGGGAAAGGATCGCCGCGGAAATCGCTGCGCAGGCCGTAGCAGATCACGGGCACGCCCTTTACCTGGGCCAGCTGGTGCAGCTGCTGTACTTGTTCCTTGGTGAGGAACTGGGCCTCGTCGACCAGCACGCAGGCCACTTTCGGCGCGGCCGCGAGGAAATTGGTGCCGGTGTCGAACGTATCGACCTGGCGCTGGGGTCCCAGGCGCGAGGTGATCAGGCCGACGCCGTAGCGGTCGTCGATCACCGCCGTGTAGAGCTTGACCTGCTGGCCCTGCTCTTCATAGTTGTGCGCCACCTGCAGCAGCGCCGTCGATTTGCCGGCGTTCATCGCCGAATACCTGAAATAGAGTTTTGCCACTGCCTTGCCCGTACGCCAATGTGAATCGAGAAATTATAGCAAGGCAGGCAAGGGCCGCGCCAGCTCAGCCGTTGACTACTTTGGCCGGATTGCCGACCACCGTCGCGCCCGCCGGCACGTCGCGCGTGACGACGCTGCCGGCGCCGACGATGGCATCGTCGCCGATGGTCACGCCCGGCAGCACGATGGCGCCGCCGCCGATCCACACGTTTTTGCCGATGGTGACGGCCACGCCCTGCTCCAGGCCGCTGCGCCGCAGGGCCGGGTCGTGCGGATGGTCGGCCGTGTAGATCTGCACGGCCGGGCCGATGCGGGTGTCGTCGCCGATGGTCACGAGCGCCGTGTCGAGGATCACGCAGTTGTAGTTCATGAAGACATTGGCGCCGACGCGGATGTTGAAGCCGTAGTCGCAGTAGAACGGCGGACGCAGCATCGCATGCTCGCCCACCGCGCCCAGGCGTTCCTGCAGCAGCCGGTGCCAGACTGGCGCCGGCTCGCCCATGGCCGCGTTGTAGCGCGCCAGCCAGGCCGCGCAGGCTTCCAGTTCCACTTGCAGCTCAGGCGCGCTGGGGTGGTACAGCTCGCCTGCCAGCATCTTGTCTTTCTCGCTGCGTTCCATCATTGCCCCGGGTGGTATTTACGCTCGAGCTGTTTCTCGATGTCCTGCTTGTAGAACAGCACGTCCTTGAATTCGCCGCGGCTGTACATTTCGGCCTGGTCGGCGAAATGCTTCGAGGCCGGGTTACCGCTCTGGCCACCGGCCAGGATGCTCTTCGCCTTCACTTTCGGCCCGAACTCGACCACGGCGACGAAGCTGTTGCCGCGGTCGCCGTAGATGCGCTTGGTCTTTTGCTTGGCGACCATGCCGAAGGACGCGAGCGAGCCCCAGTTGGCCGAGGTGAAGGCGACCGGCCAGCTCGGTTTGCCGTCATCGTATTCCTGATTGATGTCGCCGCTGATGCGCTGGAAGCGGTTGATTTCGCCCCAGGGCGTTTTCCAGGTACCGAAGTCGCGCGTCAGTTTCGCGCCGGCACTCTCCAGCGCGGCGAGGCGCTCATCCGGGTTCAGGCTGCTGGTGATGAAATCGACCGTCGGCACGCCCGCCGCACGCGCCCGCGCCGAGTGCGCCGCGACCATTTCCTGGCCCCAGTAGACGGCGAGCGAGGTCGGCACCGAATTGGCGGCGAAGCGCAGGTCCCAGGCGCGCAGCAGCGCCACCTGTTCGGCCAGCGCCGTCTTGCGCGCATCGTTTGGGGGCAGTGCGTCGAAATCTTTCGTCAACTGCGGCACCAGAGGCTCGAAGGCGGTCAGGTAGCTGTCGTAGGCCGTGGCGATCAGGCTGTCCAGAGTCAGCCCCTTCGCATCCTTCAGCACCCGCTCGGCGTGGCGGCCGCGCGCGTTTTCCGGCAGCGACCACATGTAGGCCGGGTAGGCCTCGCGTTTCGGGCTGTTCGCGCCGGAAGAGCTGAACGGCCAGTTGTTCGTGTTCGAAATGTAGCCGCTGGCCGGGTTGAAGAGCGTGATCGTTTCCGGGATCGCGTGCAGGCCCTGCCATTCGGTGGCGGGGTTGCTGCCGTCGACCGGCTTGCTCCAGTCGAATTTCGGATCGCGCTTCGGGATGAAATTGCCGTGGAAGTAGGCGATGTTGCCGTCGGCGTCGGCGTATACCGTGTTGTTCGAGGAATTCGTTCGCAGTTCCATCGCCTGGTAGAAGGCCTGGTAATTCTTCGCCTTGGTGCGCGACCAGGACTGGGTGAGCGCCTTGACCGGCTCGTCCATCATCTTGACCGCCACCCATTTGCCGTCCTGGCCGCGCACGATCGGGCCGTGGTGGCTGAAGTAGACGGTGATCTTGCGGTTGCCCATCTTGCCGTCGGGCTGCCTGAACGGCAGCGTGAGCGGCACCGCGCGCAGCGCCCGTTCCTCGCCGCCATATTTGTAGAAATATTTGCCCTGGCGTTCGATCACGGTTTCCAGGTACTCGTCGATGACGTCGCCGCCGCCCGAGGTATGCATCCAGCCGGCACGCTCGTTGAAACCCTGGTAGATGAAGAACTGGCCCCAGGTCACGGCGCCGTAGGCGTTCAGCCCCTGTTCGCTGACCATGTGGATTTCGGGGCGGAAGTAGAACGAGGTGTGCGGGTTGATCAGCAGCAGCGGATGGCCCGAAGCGGACAGTTTCGGCGCGATGGCGAAGCCGTTCGAGCCGCGCGGCTCGGCGTCCAATGCATTGGTATTGTCGGCCAGCGTGGGCTGCAGGGTCTTACCGTAGAAGGCTTCGAGTTCCTTCAGGCTGATTTCCTCGATGTCGCCGCCGATGCTGCCCTCGCTGAAGGAGAGCGCCATCCAGGGTTCGAAGCGGGTCAGCAGCTTCGGCTTCACCTCCGGATGCGTGTGCAGATAAAAATTCAGGCCGTCGGCCCAGGCGTTCATCAGCTCCTTCAGCCAGGCCGGGCTGGCCGCGTACTTGGCCTGCATGTCGGCCGGCTGGATGTAGAGCTTCATGCGCAGGTCGCGCCAGATTTCCTTCTCTCCCTCGACTTCGGCCAGGCGTCCCATCGCATTGATGTAGTTGAGCTCGACGCGGTTGAAGTCGTCCTCGGCCTGGGCGTAGATCATGCCGAAGACGGCGTCGGCGTCGCGTTTGCCGAAGACGTGGGGGATGCCCCACTTGTCGCGCATGATCGTGACCCCGTTGGCGGTCTTTTGCCAGCGCGCCAGTTCCGCAGTGCTTGCGCTGCTGCGGGCACTTGCCTTGGTGGCCTTGACCGCGGGTTCGGCCAGCGCCGGGACCGTGCTCGCGGCCAGCGTCGTGGCCAACATCGTTGCTGCAAAACGGGACAGGATCATGCGGACGTCTCCTTGTTGTTATCGTTCTTCGGGAATTACCCGTTGTTGGCGAGCTTCTGCTTGAGGATTTCGTTCTCGGTCAGCAGGGTCGCCATGCGGTCCTTCAGCGCGGCGATCTCGGCTTTCAATGCCGCCTTTTCGTCGACCGGCTCGCCGTCCGGGCCCAGCTTTTTCGGCTTGCCGGCCGCTTTCTGCTCGCGCACCTGGCGCGCGGCCTGCTGCAGCTCCTTGCGCCCGCCGGCCACGGCCGCGATCTGGGCTTCCTGCGGCAGCTGGGCCACGTTCGCCGCGGCGTTGATCGAAATGGTGCCCGAACGCACGGCTTCGACCAGCTGCGGCGCGGCCGCCTTCTGGATGCGTTCGATCTGGCTGATGGTATTGCTCGACACGCGCGCCGCCTTGGCGACTTCCTCGCGCGTGTTCCAGGGCGGCGGCGGACGCGAGTCCATGTCGTCCGGGCTCGGCTCGGGCGGCTGCTCGGCCATCTGCTGCGCCATGCGGGCGGTGACGATTTCCTTCTTGCGCAGGGCCAGCAGGCCACGCTGGAAGTCCGAGACGCTACGCCGCGCCAGGTGATTGTCGATCATCCACAGCATCACGTCCTCGATCGAGGCGAAGCTGTCGTTCTGGACGGTGCGGAATTCGATGCCGTGGCGGCGGCAGATCTCGTAGCGGTTGTGGCCGTCGATCAGGATGTCGCCCCACAGCACGAGGGCGTCGCGGCAGCCCTCGGCCAGCAGGCTGCGTTCGAGCGCGGCATGTTCGATCTCGGTCAGCGGATCGACAAAGGCGCGCAGTTGGTCATGGATGGTGATATTCAAGTCGGGGTCCTTGCACTTCTCGTTCAGGCGCGCAGGAAAGGGTTTTGCGCCGGGGTGCATGATACGCCATTCGATCGCTCGACCATAGGGCGGAGCCGCTTTTGATTCGTGCAATCTTGCAACTTCGACCCTCCCTTCGACACGCCTGTGCTAGAATCCTGCCGCGCTGCCCCGATGGTGAAACTGGTAGACACCCGGGACTTAAAATCCCGTGCTCGCAAGGGCGTGCCGGTTCGATCCCGGCTCGGGGCACCAGCGCTTTCTCCCTCCGTACCGCCCATCTCCCCTCTCCTGTCCCCGCAACGCAACTGTGCGCGCCCTTTGTTGCCAAAATTGTATTCTTGACTCCAAGTAGAAAAACAATATTGATCGGGGGGTTTATGGGACTCAAACGGGAATACCCGGTATTGTTGCCGTTCGCACTTCCGGACGTCGTTGCACTGCGTGACAGGTTCAAGGCCTGGCTGGCCGAGACCTTCCCGCCCCTGTCCAAGGCCTGCGATGAGGGTTATAGTGCCTTCTTCGTCGCGGGCGCCCGCAATCCCTATCCGCCGGGAACGGTCGAGCACGAAGACTGGCAGTGGGGTTACGAGGAAGCGAACGACGATTCGGTCTGGTAGCTGGCTTATCGTTAAAGTTCGGCCTGCGTGCGTGCGCGCAAGCGCGTGAAGTCCGCCTTTGGGATACTCCTCTGCGACCTGCCCACACTGGCCTGGCCATGACGGGATGGCGGCACTTTCCTGCCGGGCCGGCAGCAACATTCGACGAGAGGACACATGCATCGGGAGAACATCGCGCCAGGCCGGCAGCCGGCCCTGGCGGCACGGCGCCGCAGCCTGTACCTGCGCGTGCACGCCTGGGCGGCCCTGATCGCCTCTCTCTTTATCCTGCTCGCCACGCTGACCGGCCTGCTGTACGTGTTCGTGCCGCAGATCGAGGCGCGCCTGTACCGCGGGCTCGACCACGTGAGCCCATCCGGCAGCATGCTCGCGCTCGACCGCTCGGTGGCGGCCGCGCAGGCAGCCGCGCCGCCCGGGCTGAGCCTGCGCTCCGTGCTGCCGCCCTATGAAGCGGAGGACCCTGTCCGGATCCTGTTCGAGCCGGTCCGCGCGCCCGAGGGCCATGCGCATCATCACGGCGCGCCGCCGGCAATGGCAAACGCGCGTCCGGTCACGGTCTTCGTGAATCCCTACGACGCGCGCGTGCTCGGCGTGCAGGACACGGGCGGGCGCTTCAGCGACTGGTCGAAGAACCTGCATTCGCGCCTGCTGCAGGGCGAGGGCTGGCGCTGGATGATCGAGCTGGGCGCGAGCTGGCTGCTGGTGATGCTGCTGACGGGCGTGTACCTGTGGTGGCCGCGTCCCGGCCAGAGCGGACTGCCGCGCGCCGGCAGGCAGGGGCGCGCCGCATGGCGCCAGTGGCATGCCTTTGCCGGCGTAGCGCTGGGAATATTGAGCCTGGTGATGGTGCTGACCGGGATTACCTGGAGCCGCTACGCCGGCGAGAACGTGCGCGCCCTGCGCGATGCGGCCGGCCAGCAGTCGCCCGCCGCGCCGCGTGGCCTGCGCTCGACGCCACGTCCGGGCGCGCGGGCGCTCGACTGGCAGGCGGCATGGAACACGGCGCGTGCCGCCGCACCGCCGGTCGCGCTGAGCCTGAGTCCGCCAGCTGATGCAGCCGGGGTCTGGCGCGCCACCAGCGCCGACCGCGCCGCGCCGACGCGCCGGATCGACCTGCTGTTCGACGCCTACGACGGCCGCGTGCTGTACCGCGCCGGTTGGGATCAACAAACCGCCTTCGGCAAGGCGACCGCCGTCGGCATCCCCTTCCATCGCGGCGAATTCGGACTGTGGAACCAGGCGCTGCTCTTCCTGTTCGGCGCGAGCGTCCTGTTTTCCCTGCTGTCGGGCTGGGTGATGTACTTCAAGCGCAGGCGCAGCGAAGGACTCGGTCTGCCCGCGCTGCTGCCGGGCGCCTGGCGCGCCGCCTCGCCGCTGGCTCTACTCGGCACGCTGGCCCTGTGCGCCCTGCTGCCCCTGCTCGCGGTCTCGGCGGGCGTGGTGCTGGTGCTGGAAGCGCTGGTTTTGCGGCGGGCGCGGCCCGCCTGAAGGATCCTGCTCCGAGTTACTCGCTGCCGCAAGGCGGCTGGCGCCGCGCGCGGTCGTGGGCCGCGCCGGCTTCGGCGGCGCGCCAGGCGGCGCGTGCCGCAGCGGCCGCACCCGCGGGGCGCAGCGGCGGACGGCTGCGGCGGGCCAACGCGCTGCGCGCGCGGGTGCAGGACGGCGCGCTCATCGCGGCGCCGCCAGGGCCAGCCGGGGCTGTGCGGCCGCAGCCGGGGCGGCGCCGTTTTCGAGCTTGAACTCGCCCACCAGCGCCACCAGGGTGGCCGCCTGCTCCTGCAGGCTTTCGGTGGCCGCTGCCGCCTGTTCGACCAGGGCCGCGTTCTGCTGGGTCGCATCGTCCATCTGCACGATCGCCTGGTTGACCTGGGCGATGCCGGTGCTCTGCTCGGCGCTGGCCGCGCTGATCTCGCTGACGATGTCGGTCACGCGGCGCACGCTCTCGACCACCTGTTGCATGGTCTGGCCCGCTTCCGCCACCAGCATCGAACCCATGCCGACCTTGTCGACCGAGTCGCCGATCAGGCCCTTGATTTCCTTGGCCGCGGCGGCGCTGCGCTGGGCCAGGTTGCGCACTTCGGTGGCGACCACGGCGAAGCCGCGGCCCTGCTCGCCGGCGCGGGCCGCCTCGACGGCCGCGTTCAGTGCCAGGATATTGGTCTGGAAGGCGATGCCGTCGATCACCGAGATGATGTCGACCACCTTGCGCGAGGACGCGTCGATCGAGGCCATGGTCTCGACCACCTGGGCCACCACGTCACCGCCGCGCACGGCCACTTCCGAGGCCGAGGACGCCATCTGGTTGGCCTGGCGCGCATTGTCCGCGTTCTGGCGCACGGTCGAGGTCAGTTCTTCCATCGAGGCCGCCGTTTCTTCCAGCGCGCTGGCCTGCTGTTCGGTACGTGCCGACAGGTTGGCGTTGCCCTGGCGGATCTCGTTGCTGGCGCCGGCCACGCTGTCCGAGCTCAGGCGCACCCGGGCCAGCACGTCCTGGATCCGGGCCACAAACGTATTGAAGCCGCTCGCGATCGTGGCCAGCTCGTCGTTCCCGCGCACCTCGAGGCGCGCCGTCAGGTCGGCATTGCCGCCGGCCAGGCCGGTCATGGTCGCGGCCAGCGCGCGCAGCGGACGCATCAGGCGCGAGAGCACGGTCACCATCACGGCGCCGGCGATCAGCGCGCACATCACCGAGACCAGCAGCGAGTATTTCACCAGTTCGCGGCTCGATGCCGTGGCCACCGCTTTCGGGAAGCTCAGCTGGACCGCCCAGGGCGCCATGTCCGGATGCGGGCGCAGCGGCTCCAGCAGGCGCACATTGTCCTGGGCGTCGACGAATTCATAGGACTTGCCCTGGCGGATCGCCTCCAGGCCGGCGGCCGGGATGTCGTCCGCCTTCTTGCCGGCGCGCGCCGCGTCCGGATTGCTCGCGTACAGGCCGCCATGCGACACCAGGGTCAGCACGCCGCCCTCGATCGGCTTCATGGCGCCCAGGATGGCCGACAATTTCGAGACCATCAGGTCGCCGGTGGCCGCGCCCTTGAACTGGCCCTTGACCGTGACCGGCGCCACCAGCGAGGCGATCAGTTCGTCCTTGCCGTTGATCGGGTAGGAATACGGCTCGGTGAGGAAGCGCTTGCCGGTGCTTTTCGGCACGTCGTACCAGTCGTTCGCGCCGGGCGTCGTGGTGAACACGATCGGTTCGACCCGCACCGTGCCGTTCTCGCCGCGCGTGTAGTACGGCATGTAGCGGCCGCTGTCGTCGTATTCCGGCTTCTTGCCGGCATACTCGGCGTCCTTGCCGTCGAGCGCATCCGGTTCCATCGTGACCGAGGCGCCGGCCAGGTCGCTCGAGCCAAGCAGCATCGATTGCGCCAGGGCCGTGACCTGGGGACGGGCCAGGCCCTGGCCGGCCGTGCTGCTGGCGCCGACGCTCTCGGCGATGGTCGAGACGGCCTTCAGGTTGGCGCTGATGCGCCCTTCCAGCGTGGCCGCGCTTTCGCGCGCCGCCGTGCGCGCCAGCTTCATGGCCGCTTCTTCGGATGCGGCGCTGCCCTTGACGCCGATGACGGCCGAGGTGATGCCGAGGCTGAGGATGACCAGCACGGTGGCGGTCGCGGTGATGCGGGTATTGAGCGAGAGCGCAAGGCGCGCGCGGCGGGGAGTAGCGGGAGTCTTCATGGCAGTGTAGAAAAGCGAAGGTCGGGTCAGAAGCTGCGGGTCAGGCTCAGGACGACACTGCCCTTGGCCGGATTCGAATACGCGATGTGGCCGCGCGCGTCCGGCACCCCGGTGCTGTAGCGGTCATAGGCATGGGTGGCGCCGAAGGCGCGCGTGTAGGCGGCGGAGACGCTGAAGCCGCCCGGCAGCGTGCGCGTCAGGCCGACCTTGACGTCGCGCCAGTTCCAGTAGTCGTTGCCGGCGCCGGCCACCCGTCCTTCGCCCGCGTGCAGGTTGAGCGTGGTGGCGTGTCCGAGGTCGATGTTGGCGCCGCCGTCGAAGTAGCCGGTGCCGCGCGCATTCGCGATGCCGAAGAAGTCGCGCGTGAGCGTGTAGTTGTACTTGGCGTAGAGCGACTTGTAGCTCACGCCCGCCGAGAGCTCGGCGTAGTCGTAGCGGGTGCCGGTCGCACCGATCACGGCGCCGGGATAGCGGTAGTACAGGGCCGTCAGGCTATAGCCGACCTGGGCCAGGCTGCCGCTGTAGCCGCCGTACAGGTCCCATTCGAGCTTGCCGTTTTCGACGTAGCGGTCGGAGACGTTCGAGACCCAGCTGCCGGCGCTCCAGCCGCTGCGGTGCACGAAGTCGACGCCGGCTTGCAGGGCGGGCTTGCCCCAGGTCTGGCGAAAGCCGCGCGAGACGTATTGGGACGCGACGCCGGCATTGCCGCTCACGGTCCAGGCTTTTTGCGGGATGTCGGCAGCGCTGAATTCGGCGGCGTGCGCAGGCTGAAGTGCGCACAGGGTCAGGCAGGCGAGCGGCAGCAGCCGCAGGACAGAGATGGTCATGGTGGGAGGTCGGCGCGCAGCGCAAGTCGAGGGCTGAAAGATTCCGTAAGGCAAATTTCCTAGCGGAATTTTATGTGCGTCTTGCGGCCGATCTACGCTTTCATGCCAGGATGAAAACGAGATTTTTTGTGTGTTGCATCATCGGCGCCACAGATTGGGCACCGAGTGGCAAGGATGGCATTCGAGAGTGACAACGCGGCCCCTGCGTACGGCCGCGCCGGATTGAAAGCGCGCTAACGGCCCTGGTAGAGCAGGACCGCGCAGGCTGCCGCGCCGATGGCGAGCAGGCCGTAAAGAAAGTAACGCATCGCGGTGGCCAGGCCGGCCACCGCCTTGTCGGCGTCCTTGCTGAGCATGCCGCGCTTGCGCCCGGCGTTCATCAGCATGGCAATGAAAATGAAGCTGGCAAACAGGACCAGGACGAATTTCATCCAGCGATCCTCAGGTGCGCACCAGCACCAGGATCAGCGCGATGACGGCGACGACGCCCGAGCCGGCCGCAACAACACCGACCAGGGTCAGGCGTTCGCGCGCCGCTTCCAGGCGCGCGATCAATTGCGCGTTCTGGTCCGCCAGTTCGGCGATCAGCTTCGAGGCTTCGCGCACCTGGCCATGCAGCTGGGCGATCGCCACGTCCTGCTGCTCGACGCGCGCGGCCAGCATGGCGATGCCGTCGTCGACCGGCATCGCGGTGACGGTCTCGTCGAACTGCATGTCGGGCTCGGGCACGCCCTTGCGGCCGACGGTGTCCCAGAGCCGGCGTGCGCCGTTGGCCACCTGGGGGGCCGCGGCGAGCACCTCGCTCCACGGAACGGATTTCAATACTTTCAGCCAGGCTCCCGCCATGTCGTGTTCTCCTCTACGCTCAAGTATGCAGGATAGCATCGGCGCAGTCCGGACGCCGCGCGCCCGGGATGAAGTGCGCACCAATCGTGCGGCCGCGCTTTTGCGCTACCATGGAAGCCATGTGTGGACGATTTGACCAAAGCCAAACGGCACGCTACTACGCGAGCGTCTTCGGCTGGGCCGACGCCGTGTACGACAGCGAATCGACGCCGGCCTATAACGTGCCGCCCGGGACCTATCGTCCCGTCATGCACATCCAGGACGGGGAACACCGCGTCGACGACGTGTTCTGGAGTTATCGCGCGAAATGGGCGGAAGGCAAACTGCCGATCTCGATCAACGCCCGCCTCGACAAGCTCACCAACCGCTACTGGAGCCGGCTGATGAAGAACGGCCGCGCCATCGTCCCGGCCGAGGGCTGGTACGAATGGACCGGCGAAAAGGGCAAGAAGCAGCCCTGGCACATCCACCGCAAGGACCGCGCGCCGCTCTACATGCTGGCGCTGGCCAATTTCGGTCCCTTCACCGAACACCGCGCCGAGGCCGGCTTCGTGCTCGTCACCGACGACGCGGCCGAAGGCATGCTCGACATCCACGACCGGCGCCCGGTCGTGCTGGAAGCGGCCGACGCCGCGCTCTGGCTAGATCCCGCCATCAGCCCGGAGCAAGCCCTGGAACTGGCGCGCCGCGCCGCCCTGCCGCCGGACGCCTTCGAATGGTTCAAGGTCACGCCGCAGCTGAACCGGCCGACCGCGGACAGCCCGCAGATGGCGATGCCGCTGCCCGAGTGAGCAGCCGGGAAGCGGCGCTTCCCTTAGAGCGCCTAACAAGACTGTCAGGGGCTGCGAGTGCGGGGCCGGAGCAAGCGAAGCAAGGCGCAGCGCCGAAGACAGTACGAGGGTACGGCGAGGCGCTGCAACGCAGCCCTGGCTGTTTTGTCAGGCGCTCTTATTCCAGCACCGTCAGCAGGGCCACCAGTCCCAGCGACAGACCGATCAGGACGCCGGCGCGGCTGCGCAGGCGCTGGCCGCGTTCGACCATCTGCTTGGCGATGTCGCGGCGTGGACGGCGAGCGCCATCGACGGCGGATACTTGCTGTGCTTGTTTCGTGTTCATTGCATGTCCATTGGTTACGGTCCGGGCGAAGCCGAACCATCATTCGGGGCCGCGGCGCGGCGGCGTTGGGTGGAAAGCTCGGGCACGGCGCGCGGCGCCGGCCGAGCTCAGGCAAGCCAGGCGGGATGCCGCGGAACGCGGGCGGGGATGGCGGTGCCGGCCGGGGCCTCACCGCGGGAGAAAGCGAAACTCGAGGATGCGTGATGCGCGATGCGTGACATGATGCCGGTTACCGTTTTCGATTCTGCTGCCGGGAGCACTGACAGGGCCCGCGCTACCGGGACCTCTGCCCCGACCCGCAACGTGAAGCAATCGATTCTACACGTAGAGTTTGATTGTTCAAGAGCTGGTTGCGGGTTGTGTTTGCGTTACATCATATGTCTTGAATGTTATGTCTTCCTTAAGAGACAAGCGCGGCCTTTCTACAGATAAATTTACCCAAACAAACAAAGGATAAAAACAATTTATCCTGCTGAAATCGAACAGCTTCTGATCTATGTCTACCTAGCCAGGCAACTAAGGCGCCGAGGCCGGTGTCGAATCTGCATGACCGGATCAACCATACCGACGTGCGAGGACACCGATGGGCATCTATATGCAATTACGCGAAACGCTGAAAGACGGCGAACATTACGCAGGCGTCATCCTGGGCAAGGATGGCGGGCCTGACCACCACCTGATCCTGCTCCCAGGCGAGGCCGCCGACGTCGGCTGGCCGGGCGCGCTCGACTGGGCCGCGTCCCAGGGCGGCGAGTTGCCGAGCCGGCGCGAACTGTCGCTGCTGTTCGCCAACCTGCGCGAGGAATTCGAGCGCGAATGGTACTGGTCGTCCGAAGCGCACGAGACCCGCTCGCAGCTGGTCTGGGGCGAGAATTTCGCCAGCGGCATCCAGACCGTGTACGGCCGGCCTTTCCGCGGACACGCGCGCGCCGTGCGGCGGGTGCTGATCGAATAAGCCTGCCGGGTCCGCGAGGACGCGAGCGAAGCATCGGCGCCGGACTGACGCCGATGCCGGCATCAGCGCCGACTAGACCGAGGCCGAACGCGCTTCCGTGGCGGAAATGTGCTCGCCGCCCTTCTTGCGGCTGGCCGCCATCACGCCGACACCGACCAGGGCCAGGCCGAGCACGGCACCCAGCGGCGAACGCGGTATCCAGCGCATGGCCGCGCCCGTAACGGCGGTCGGCGATTCGCGCTGCGGGTCCGAGTGGCGGCGGCGCAGTGCCTCCTTGCTCGCCGGGCCGCCCGCGTACAGCTGGATCATCTCGCGGACAAAAGCCAGCATGTCCTGCGGGCCGCGGCTGGTCACGAGGTTCCCGTCGCGCACCACTTCCTGGTCGAGCCAGATGGCGCCCGCGTTGACCATGTCGTCGCGGATGCCGGGCCAGGATGTCACCGAGCGGTCGCGCAGCAGGCCGCTGGAAGCCAGCACCCAGGGTCCGTGGCAGAGGGTCGCGATTGGTTTACCGAGCAGGTCGAAAGCGCGCACGAAGTCGCGCGCATCGCTCGACTGGCGCAGCGCATCGGGGTTCATGAAGCCGCCGGGAATCAAGAGGCCGTCGTAGTCGCGCCCGGTCACTTCGTCGACCGTCCAGTCAACCGGAATCAGTTCCGCGGGCACGTGCAGGTTCATGCCGCGGATCTTGCCCGCGCGCAGGGAGATGATGTCCACTTCGGCGCCGGCCGTGCGCAATGCTGCCACCGGCGCCGTGAGTTCCACTTTTTCGAAGCCGTCCGCCGCGAGCACGGCGATGCGCTGTCCCATCAGTTGCTTCCGACCAGCCATGGTGTCCTCCATTGAGCGAGATGAGCACGAAAGCCTACCAGAACTGCCGGGTAGGCCGCGCCCGGTCCGTATCGCTGCCGGACGGAAACGAATGAGGCGGGCGGCCCCTGCTCGTCCTTACCGCGCCGGCACCACCGCGCGGCCGATCGGCTCCTCGACGTTCGCCAGGAACCAGGCCGTGGTCGCCATCAGCGCCACGTGGCGGCGCAGGTTGTCGGGGTCGACCTTGTCGAGCGTGTCGGCGCCGGTGTGGTGGTAGTCGAAATAGCTGGAAGTGTCGATCAGCGGCGCGAAGCTCGGCACGCCGGCACGTTCCAGGCCCGACAGGTCACCGGTCGAGAGCGCATCCTGGCGCTGGAACACGCCGGCGCCGATCGGCTGCAGGGCCGCCTGTAGCGGCGCGAACAGGCGGCTCGACGTAGCCGGCACGCTGGCGCGCAGGCCGAATGGACGCCCTGCCCCATTGTCGCTTTCGATTGCGCCGATGTGGGTCGCGGCGTTCGCCGTGTTCGCCTCGAGGTAGGTGCGCGCGCCGCGCGTGCCGTTTTCCTCGTTCATCCAGGCGATCAGGCGGATCGTGCGGCGCGGCCGGTAATCGAGCTTTTTCAAGGTCTCGAACACGGCCATGGCGCTGGCCACGCCGGCCGCATCGTCGTGCGCGCCGGTCGCCAGGTCCCAGGAATCGAGGTGGCCGGACACGATCACGACCTCCTCCGGTTTCTCAGTACCCGGCAGGTCGGCGATCACGTTGTAGCTGTCGGCGTCGGGCAGGATCTGCGGGGTCAGCACCAGGCGCATGCTCAGCGGGCCGCGCTTGGCCAGGCGGCTCATCAGCATCGCGTCCTCGACGGTGACGGCGGCGGCCGGGATGCGCGCGCCATCCTGCAGGTTGGTGGCGCCGGTATGCGGCAGGCGGTAGTTGGCGCCGCCGACCGAGCGCACCAGCGCCGCCACCGCGCCCAGCTCGGCCGCCATGCGCGGGCCGTTGGTGCGGTAGTTCGAACCCTGGCCATAGGCCGGGCCGGCCAGGCCGCGGTCGGCCATGAACTGGTCGAAGGGCACGTCGAACAGCACGATCTTGCCTTTGACCTCAGCGCCGCGCGCCTTCAGCTCATCGAAGCTGGACACCACCACGACGGGTGCCGTCAGGCCGGCGGCCGGGGTCGCGCCGGAGCCGCCCAGCGCGGTCAGCACCACGCGCTGGCTGATGCCCTCGGGCCGGCCGCGGTACTCGACCAGCTCGCCCGTCTCCTGGCCGCGCACCCAGTGCGGCACCTTGACCGGCTGCAGCGTCACCTTCGCGCCCAGCTTGCGCATGGCCTCGGCCACTTGCGTCACGGCCGCCGCCGCGCCTTTCGAACCCGACAGGCGCGGACCGATCAGGTCGGTCATGTCCGCCGTGCGTTCCCAGGCGTAATCGCTTTGCAGGGCGGCGTCGCGGATCCTGGCGAGCGCGGCTGGATCGTTACCGGGGCTGGCGGCCTGGCTCGAGACGACCGGCAATGCGGCGAACAGGGCGGCGGCGAGTACGCCGAAGGCGGGATGGCGGAGACGGGTCATGCGGACGATCCTCTGGAAGTTGAGGATCAGAACGATAGCGCATCCGCCGGGAATTTGCTGTCTTTACAAGCTTGTCAGGCGGGCACGAGACGGACCAGGGTGATTTCCGAGGGCGCGCCGAAGCGCTTCGGCGGTCCCCAATAACCCGTGCCGCGGCTGGTGTACACCCACAAGCGCCGCACCCGGTGCAGGCCGGCAACGAAGGGCTGCTGCAGCGGCACGAACAAATTCCAGGGGAAGAACTGGCCGCCGTGGGTATGCCCCGACAGCTGCAAATCGAACCCGGCCTCGGCCGCCGCCGGCGCGCTGCGCGGCTGGTGCGCCAGCAGGATCTTCACGGCCAGGTCGCTCGGCGCGCCGGCCGCGGCCAGCTGCGGATCGCTGCGGTGCGCCGGATTGAAATGGTGGGCCGTATAGTCTGCCACGCCCGCGATCATCAGCGCCGCCTCGCCGCGCCGGCGCACCACGTGCTGGTTCAGCAGGACGGTCAGGCCCAGGCGCCGCAGCTCGGCGATCCACTCTTCCGCACCCGAATAGTATTCGTGGTTGCCGGTCACGAAAAACGCCCCGTCCGGCGCCGACAGGCGCGCCAGCGGCTGGGTATGCAGGGCCAGGCGCTGCACGCTGCCGTCGACCAGGTCGCCCGTCACCGCGATCGCGTCGGCCTCCAGCGCATTCACGCGGTTGACGATCGCGTTCAGGTAGGGCCGCTTGATCGTCGGGCCGACATGGATGTCGGAAATCTGCGCGATCGAATAGCCGTGCAGCGGCTCCGGCAAGCCCTCGATCGGCACGTCGACCCGTTTGACGCGCGCCACTCGGCGGGCGTTGACGAAGCCGACGATGGTCACGCCCAGCGCCACGATCGGCACGGCCAGGGCGCTGTAATAGTCCAGCGCCGGGCTGCCGATGCCGGCAACGGCGGCCACCACCAGCAGCAGCTCGCGCACGAAGGTCGACACCAGCAGCGACGAGAACAGGCCCATGGCCAGCAGCCCGAGCCAGGCCAGCTGCTCCGACCAGCGCCGGCGCCGCAGCGACGATGACAGCAGGCCGACCGGCACCAGCACCGTCGACAGGAGCAGGAAGACGGTGCCGGCCAGCATGCCCGTAAGGCCCAGGCCGAGGGCGGGCATCAGGCGGACGCCGATGTAGACGTGCAGGAGGACCAGCAAGGACAAAACGACGAGCAGGTTACGGCGTGCGGACATGGTGACTCGAGGGAGGCTAGCAACCTTGCTTACATGGGGAGTCATGGTCGATCTGCAAGGGTTGCCAGAATAATGTTACCGACTGCCGATCAGTTGTAAGAATCTGTATTAGCCCGTGCGACCCGCGGCGGCCGGGTCTATAGTGCGTTCCATGCCCCGGCGTCACAGCGATCATGTCGATCCTCGTTGAGGCAAAAAAGGAAAAGCCATGTTGAACAAAAAATGCTTTGGTGCGGTGATCCTGGCCGCTGTCGCCGTCTCGCCCTCGGCATTCGCTGGCGACCGCGGCACGAACACGGCGGTCGGGGCGGTGCTCGGCGCAGCCATCGGCGCCAGTGCGGGTGGCGGCGGCGGCGCCCTGGTGGGCGGCGTGCTCGGCGCGGCGGTCGGCAACTCTATCGGCGGCCACGACGACCGCCGTTACTACAACAACCGCGGCTATGCCTCGGTCGACTACTACCAGCCACGCCCGGTGTACGTGCAGCCGCGTCCCGTGTACGTCGAACAGCCGCGCTACTACCGCGAACCGGCGGTGGTCTATGTCGAGCCGCGCGGCCGCTATCACCATGGCCGCGGTTGGGACCGCGATGGTTACCGTGACGGCTATCGCGACGGCCGCGGCTACCGCGACCACGACGGCTATCGTGACGGCTACCGCGACGGCTACCGCCGCTGATCCGGGCCTCGCTTCCACAAGAACCGCATCTTCGGATGCGGTTTTTTTTCGTCCCGCTTTTTCATTCGCCCCCGGCTAGCTGTCCGCAGCGGCATCACGGCCGCGACGACCAGGGGGAAGCATGGAGCAGACGGGCGACATCGTGACGCTGAAGGCGGGCCACTACCGGCTGCGCGCGCAGCTGGCGCAGTCGAACTACGGAACGATCTGGCGCGCCGAGCGTGACGGCTTCGCGCCAGTCGCGCTCAAGCTCGTCAACCGGACGCAGATGGAGCGTGCCGAGCCCGCGCTGCGTGCGCGCTGGAGCGAATGCGCCGCGCGCGAGATCGCCTTCCTGACCGCGCTCGCGCCCTGGGACGGCCGCCACATCGTGCGCCTGCTCGACCACGGGAGCCATGAAGACCTGCCCGCCTTCGCCCTCGAACTGCTCGACGGCGACCTGGCCGCGCACGTGGCCGAGGAGACGGCCCAGGGCCGCCCCATCGGCCTGGCGCGGGCGCTGGCCTGGATCGCCCAGGTCAACGCGGCCCTGGCCAAGGTACACCAGCACGGCTGGCGCTATCTCGATCTGAAGCCGTCGAACCTGCTGCTCGACGCGGCGAACGACAGCCTGAAACTGGCCGACTTCGGCACCAACCGCAGCCTGGCCGACCTCGCTGCGCATTCCTATGCCGGCACCGCCAGCTGGCAGGCGCCGGAACAGTTTTTCCCCGCCGGCGCCGGCTACCTGACCGACGCCCGCGCCGACTATTTCGCCCTCGGCGCCCTGTTCTACTGGCTCGTCACCAGCGGTGCGACCCTGCGCTACGCCGGTGCCTGCGGCGACGCCTTTCGTGCACACGGGCGAGAAGGCGCGGCGCAATTGAAGGAGGCTTGCCCGCCCATCCTCGGCGAGGACGAAGCCGTCCGCTTTCTCGGCTGCTGCGGTGGCGAAGGTGATCCGCAGGCGGCCCTGGCGCTGCTGCGCGCGCTGCTGGCGCGGCGGCCCCAGGACCGGCCGCCGCATGCGCTGGCGATCAGCCGCATGATCGCGGCGGCGCGCGCCGATGCGCCGGCGAGGGCTGCATGATGCGCGGCTTCGGTTTCAAGAGCCTGGCGGCAGCCGCGCTCGCGCTGCTGTGCGTCCTGCAGGCGCTGACGCTGCTGCGTGCGCCGCAGGCCTGGCTGCCGGCCGCCGTCGAGATCAGGCTCCCCCGCGGCGCCGAGACCGTGCTCGGGCGCGCCGAGCTGGCCGCGCCCCAGGCCGGCACGCGCCACCTGCGCCTGCGCCGCGATGCGAGCGGCGCCTGGTTCGCCGCCAGCGCCGACGGCGTCCACGGCCTGCGTTTCGAACGCGGCGAGGAGCGCCTGCGCAGCGGTGCGCGTGCGCTCGCCGCGGGCCAGCAATGGCGGCTCGGCGCGACGCTGTACCGGATCGAGGCGGCCAACGCGGGCACGGTGCGCTTCAGCGACGGCGCCCACGCGTGGACGTATGACGGCGCGAGCCTGCGCCGCGACGGCGCCGCGTTCGACTCCTGCCCAGGCGCAGGTCCGGGCAAGCAGCTGCTGGCACTCTACAACCGCTTGGCGCCGCGCGCGCTCAGCGTGGACCGTCCGCTGCGCTTCGGCGGCAACCTCTCCTGCGCGACCCAGGTCGGCAATGCCGATGCGGCGCCCGGCAGCGCGCAATTGACTTTTGAAGACGGCAGGCCCGTCCTGCTGGCCGCCACCGGCGTCGAGCGAGTGCCGCTGCTGGTCGACGAGAACGGCCTGCCGCAGGACCTGGCATTGCGCGAACAGCCGCTGGCCGGCATCAGCGCCATGACGGCCGGGCGCACGCGCCTGCTGGTTGAGGGAAGCGGCGAGGTGCTGCGCCTGCGTCCGACGGGCCGGGTCGCCCTGTTTCCCGAGGCGCGCACCGAGTTGCCGCCCGGCGTCAGCTGGCAGTGGGAGCGGCGCGATGCCTGGTCCTCGCCACCGGCGGCCGGCGCCTGGGCCGCAGCCTGTCTCGGCGCCGGCCTGCTGGCGGCCTGGCTGGCGCGGCGGGCACGCAAGGACTGGGTCTCCTGCATCCGCCTGGGCGCCGGCATCGCCCTCGCCTGCGCTGGCCTCGGCCTGCTGCTGGCCCAGCGCGGCGGCAATGCGCCCGGCGTGACGCTGTCGCTGCTGCTGTCCTGGGCCGCGCTGTGGCACGCAGTCACCGCGCCGCGCACCGCTGCCGTATTGCGCATCGGCGTGCTGCTGCTGGCCGCGGGCCTGCTGCTGCAGCTGGAACTGGGCAGCGGCGCGCCGGATACGGCCTGGCTGCGCCACTTCCAGAAGACAGCTGCCGCCGCGACGCTGGGCCTGGGCCTGCTGGGCGCCGTCCCCCTGTTCACGCACGCCAAGCCGCCGGCCCAGGCGCAGGTCGAGATCGGCCTCCTGCTGCTGGCCGGCGCGGCGCTGGCCGCGCTGCTGCTGCAGGTCGGCTGGGGCAACGAGACCGGGGTGTTCGACCTGCAGCCGGTGGAATTCGCCAAGCTCGCGCTGACGGTGCTGACCGCGCACTGCGTTGCGCTCGGCCTGGGCGAACGCCATGGCGGCGGCACGCTGCTGCGCTGGCTGCGCCTGACCACGCCGGTCCTGCTGTTCGTGCTGCTGCTGGCCGTGGCCCTGGTCCAGGTCGACGATTATTCTCCGCTGATCCTGCTGCTGGTCTGGGGTGCATCCATGCTGCTGGCCTGGTCCTGCGCGGCGCGCCGCGCCCGGCCCGCGCTCGGGGTGCTGGCGCTGGCCGGCATCTGCTGCTGCGCCTTGTTCGTGCTGCGCGGCGCCGCGCCAGGCGAGGCGGCGCAATGGCAGTTCTACGGCGAGCGCTTCGGGGTCTGGCTCGATCCGGGCGCGCATCCGCATACGGGCCAGCAGCTGCTGCTGGGCGCGCAGGCGATTCGGGAGGGCGGCTGGCGCGGCGCCGACGGCCTGTTCGGCGTGGCCGCGCTCGGACAAGGCGCATTGTCCGCGCTGGCGATTCCTGCCGTGCAGGACGATTTCGCGCCCTCCTTCCTGCTGCAGCGCCACGGCCTGGCGGCGGGCCTGCTGCTGTGGGTCTTGCAGGCGCTGTTCCTGTGCGCGCTGCTGCACGCCGCTCGGTGCGCCTGGCGGGCGGGCAGCGCCGCGCGCGACTACCGCCAGGCCTGGCTCGGGCGCTTCCGCTGCTTCGTGCTGTGCGGCGGCGCCGCCTTCGTGTTCGGCCACTTCCTGCTGTCCTGGGGTACCAATCTCGCCTTCTTTCCGATCATGGGCCAGCCGATGAGTTTCCTGTCCGCCGGCGGCTCGCACCTGCTGTTTTTCATCTTCCCCCTGCTAGCCATGGGCAGCACCGCCCGACCAATCGAGGAGAACCCATCATGCCGGTCTACGTACAACACGAAACCCTGAACCGCGTCAGCGACGTGTTCAATGCCGAAGCGCTGTGGCAAGCGCCGGGGCTGGCCCTGCTGAGCCGCCGTCCGCTGCTGCGCGACCTGCTGGAACGCGCCCCGCGCGAACAGCGCGGCCGCGCCGCCACCCGCTGCTTTTCGCACGTCACCCTGGTGCTGCCGCAGGACGAGGTCGACGACGACCGCCACCTGACCCGCGGCGCCCGCGTGCGCGACCTGGCGCAGACCCTGCAGGCCCTGCACCAGAAGGACTTCGGCGACCTGCTCGGGCCTGACGAGGTGCGCTACCACGTGCTCGGCTCGGAAAGCCTGGAACCGGGCCAGGTCGAGGTCAAGTTCGGCCACGCCGTCTACCTGCCGGCGCCGGGCGAGGAAGTCCAGTACACGGTCAGCGTCTCGCGCGACAGCGCGATCTGGCAGCCGGTCTGCCCGGTCTACCCGAACGGACGCCTGACGGTGCTCGGCGCGGACGCGGCCCATGCCACGCACGCCGTGCCGGGCTGGCCCTTCGCCGTGGACGGCAGCATCCTCCTCATCAACGACGGCCCGGATGCGCCGCTCGAAGTGCAGGTGCGCCCGAAGGAGACGCTCGAATGCACGTTCGACGCCGCCGCCGGCTACTACACGATCCGCGCCCGTGCATCCACAGCCGCCCCGGCGCGCCTGCTGCTGAAGGTCACGCCGGCGCAGGCGAAGATCGCCGCCGCGCCGCGTCCGGTAAGCGCGCCGCCGGCGCCGCGTCCGCCGGCGGTCTGGAAGACCCGTGCGCGCAATCTCGACGACGCCGAACTGACCGCCGTGCCGGTGCTGCACCGCGCCGCGCCCGCCGCCCCGATCCCGAGCCACGACGCCACCTACGCGCCGGTGCTGCGCCAGCGCGTCAGCCTGGCCGCCCTGGCCCTGCCGCGCCTGTCGCGCTACCGCGATACCGGCGCCGCCAGCCTCGAATTCGGCCTGCAGCCCGACCTGGGCGTGGGCCCGCTGCAGCCCGGCGGCCTGCTCGGCTTCGCCCTCGATGCGAGCGACGCCGTGTACGCGATCACGGCGGACGGCCGCCAGCGCATCGGCGTACCGAACCGCTTCGCGCCGGTGGACGGCGTCGACGTGCGCGTGCTGGCGCCATGCGCGCAGATGGCCGAGCGCTACAGCGCCATCGTCTGCCTGCCGCAGGCGCCGGGCTTGCCTGTGAACGGCGGCGCGCGCCACGTGTTCGGCCGCGCGGCGCCGGCACTTGCCGCCCTGCGCGTGCTGGACGCCGGCTGCCTGCGTAGCGCAGACGGCGCGGACCTGGGAGGCGCCGACCGCCTCGGCCTGTCGCGCCTCGCCTTCGGCTTCGAAGCCGGCGCGGAGGGCTACCGCGTGACGCCCGAATCGACGACCCAGGCCCTGTACCACCTCGACGACAAGCTCGGCTTCGTGGCCGCGATCGAGGCGCAGGAGGACAAGCCCTACCTGGTCCCGCTCGGGCACCACATCGTCGCCGGCCACTACGTGCTGCGCGTCGAGGCTTGAATGTCGGGCGCCCTGCTCCTGCCGGCCTGCGCGGCTGCCGGCCTGCTGCTGACGCTGGTGCTGGCGGCGCGCTGCACGCCGGGCGCCTGGTGGCGCCGCCCGAACGCGCGCGCGCTGGCCGTGCTGGTGCTGGGAACGGGTCTGATCGGCGGCGCGCTGTGGGCCTGGCTGGCGCCGGCACGTCCGCTTGCGCCGCTAGCGGCAGCCTCGCTTGATCTGCCGCTGGCCGGACGCAGCTACCGCGTGGCCGACGCCCTCAACCTGCGCGCCGCGCGCGGCACCGGCGCGCCGCGCATGCTGGTGCTGCCGGCCGGCGCCGTCGTCGAGGCGACCGGACGGCGCGACGGCGACTGGTGGCAGGTCACGGCGCAGGCCGGCGGCCAGCGCTATGAAGGCTGGGCCAGCAGCCTGTGGCTGCGCCGGGCGGACGAACGGCGGCCTTGATTGCTACGCAGGAGCGAAGCGCATCGGGTTGAAGTACAGGCCTTTTACGCACTGGGTCGGCGCCGTGCGCTCGAAGCCGAAGGAGGCATAGACCGGCACCGCGTAGTTGGAGGCGTTGACGGTAAAGGCGCCGCTGCCGCCGCGTGCCAGGCAAGCGGCGCGCGCGGTGTCCCACAGCTTGCGCGCCAGTCCCTGGCCGTGCCAGCGCTTGTCGATAAACAGGTGGAAGACATGGCTGTTGTCGCGGATGGCGATGAAGCCGGCGAGCTCGCCGCCATCGACCGCCACGTGGTACACGTGCCCCGCCGCGACGTAATTGCGGATGCCCTCTTCGTCGTTCTCGCGCAGGAAGGTGCAGGCGCCCTCGGGCGGCGATTCGTGGACGATGAATTCGATGGCGCTGGCGCGCAGCAGGCGCGCGCAGGCGGGCAGGTCGGCGGTATCGAAGGGTCGAATCAGCATGGCGTGCGAGGATTGGGCCAGGCATTAACATACCATACGATATGCCATCGATGAAGGAGCGAAGCAGCATGCCTAAAGGCGCACACAAGGACCGCCGGTTCGAGGTCGCGGCGGCCAGCCGGATCGGCGCCGGCCCCCACCAGCGCCTCGAAAACCAGGACAACTTCCTGGTGATCGACGGCACCGGCCGCGCTACCTACCTGCGCGACGGCCGGACGCAATCGGCCCAGCTCGCGCACTGGCCGCAAGGCCACCGGCGCCTGGCCGTCATGGACGGCATGGGCGGGCACGGCCACGGGCGCGAGGCGGCCGAGTCGGTCGCGGCCGGCCTGCTCGCGATCCCCGCCTGCGCCGACATCCCCACGCTCACCCGGCATCTCGACAGCCTGCACCACACGCTCCAGGCGCGCTTCGACGCCCTGATGGAAGCGGCGCCGCGTCCCGGCACCACGCTGACCATGCTCGAGATCCCGCCGTCCGGTCCTCCCCTGCTGTGGCATGCGGGCGACTCGCGCCTCTACGAAATCACGCCGCAGGCGGTCAGCTGCCTCAGCGTCGACCACGTCCCGGCCACCGTGCTGGCGATCGGCGGGCTGCTCGACGAGGAGGCCTGGCGCCACCACGTGCACGGCAGCCACGCGCCCCAGATCGCCCAGGCCTTCATCCTCGGGAACACGCTGCTCGATCCGGCCCGTCTCGACGATGGCCTGGTCGCACTGGATGGGAACACGCTGCCGCCCTGGCTGCGCGCCCTGCCCGACCGCCGCGCTGTCACGCTGCGGCCGGACGCGACCTACTTGCTCGCCACCGACGGCTTCTGGTCCTGCCGCGACCCCGCCGAGTTCGTCGCGCGCTGGCCGCGCCTGTTCGCCCAAGACTCTGCCCAGGCCTGCCTGGACGCCCTGTTTGGCGAAATGGAGACACATCCGCCGCTCGGCCTGCAGCCGGACAACCTGACCGCCATCGTGCTGCGCGTCCATGGCGCCGCCCGCGACGAAACCGCGCTCCCGCAATAAGGTTTGCTTTACAATAGGAAATGATGCACTAAATCAACTTCAAGCGGCCGGAAGCGCGCGCCACGGCTGGGCGAATCCGCGTAAGCTTCCCCGGTCCACGAGGCCTGCCATGAACCGCTGCAACAATCCCGATCATCCGCACTGCACCGTCTGGGTGATGCCAGGGGACAGCACCTGCACGCATGGCCATCCGCAGGCATCCGCGTCGAACGAGGCGCCGTTGCCGTCGGCCGCGCCCATCCCCGCACCCGCCGCACCGCGCCCGCACCTGCACCCGCATTTGCACATTAGCGGCTTCGACCCGCGCGCGGCCGGCGGCCGGCAAGTACTGAAGCTGGAACTGCGCGGCATGCCGCTCGACGCCGCGGCCGGGGTCACCCTGCTGGCGAGCTCGCGCCTGCAGCTGGAAAACGGCGAACGCCACAGCTTCACGCGCACCGTGCGCGGCGAGTGGCTGCCGGTCTTCCTCGAATTCTCCTCGCGCGGACTCGAACACGGCCAGTACCGCATCGAACTCGAACTGCACAGCCGCGCGCAGGCCGCCGCGCGCACCTGGATCGCCACTTTACTCATCCTGGCGCCGCGCGCCGACGCCAGCCTGCACGACATCCACCAGACCTTCCTCGCCACGCATAAAAACGTGCGCGTGCATGCGGACGATGCCTCGATCGCGCGCCTGAAAGCCAGGACTGGCGGCGGCGCGCTCGACATCGACCTGCGCGCGACCAACGCAGGCATCGCCCACCTCGACCTCGACAACGAGGGCGGCGGCAAGATCGACCTCGGCTTTTCCAGCATCGCCTGGGACGAGGACCTGCTCGAGATCGACGTGCCGGAGCAAGCCGCGCAGCATCCCTGCCCGGCCGGCACGGCCTGCCTGGTACACGACGCTGCGCACGGTCCTCCGCATTCTCCTCGTTACTTGCGCCTGTTCGCCCTCGACGAATGCGTCATCGGCCGCAACGAGCCGGGTGCGATCGATGCCGACATCCGCCTGATGCACCACGGAGAATCCGGCCTCGTGCTGGAGGGACTGACGCGCCGCATCTCGAGCCGCCACGCGCTGCTGCGGCGCGGACGCGAGGGCTTCGAGATCGAGGACGTGTCGCGCTACGGCCTGCTGGTCGACGGCGCCTGGCCCGGCAAGCATGCGCCGACGCCGCTGCGTCCCGGCATGCGCATCGAACTCACGGCCAGCATTCCGGGGGTGGCCGTGCTGGAAGTGACGGCGGTGCTGCCGAACGGGATCCTGCTGCACCGCTTGGATGCCGGCATGGAGCACGAAGCCTTTTATGTGATGGATGCGGAACGCAAGCTCGAGGCCGCGCCGCGCCTCGCCGCGCTCGGGCTGCCGCTGCTGTTCCACCGCGACGGCGGCTTCTGGCACCTCGATCCGAGGAGCGGCGTCGAGACCGCCTTGAGCCCGACCGTGAACACGGCGGGCCTGTCGGGCTGGCCGCAAGGCGCGCGCTTCGCCGCCCGGCCCTATCCGGAACACCGCAAGGGGCCAGCCACGCTGGTACTGCGCCAGGAACGGGCAGCGCAAGACCGCCGCGCCGCCGGCGCCTGAATTTGCCGACCGGGCCCCAATGGCCTTGCGCCGGCACCGTAGGGTGGGCACTCTGTGCCCACGCGGTACGAGCTCGTGCGTTCACCTACGGCCGTGCCCAAGCCGCTTGTACCGAACCTGACAATTAAGTGTCGTAGCTGCTAGCAATCGGTCCGAGCCACGTATGCGAGAGGCGCACGTAACGCGTGGGCACGGAGTGCCCACCCTACAACAGAAAAAAATTGGCGAAGCCAACAACGGTTCTGCTTAAATGACTGGCATTGGCCTTCAGTGCCCCTGCGTCAGCATCACGATGAAGATCAGGCCGCAGCCGGCCAGCAGCGCCGCCTGCAGTCCGAACACGATCGCGGGAATGCGCAGCTCTTCGGGGATTTTCATGGCACGCCTCCTGGGTGCGATAGAAATATCACCCCACAAGCCTACGCCCGCCGCATGGCGGCGCCCACACGCTACCCCGAGGAAATCGCGGTCAGCGGACTGCCGCGTACCGTAGGGTGGAGTCAGCGCTCGTCCGGCGCGCCCTCTTCGTCGGGTTCGCGTACCACCCTGAACCCCACGATATCGTTCGACATCACGGCCGAGAAGCCGTTGCGCAGCGCCGAGCGCAGGTAGCGCGGGTTGTACAGCCAGGACCCGCCGCGCAGGATGCGGCGCGCGCGTTCGCCGCCTTCTTCCCAGGCGCTGCCGTCGAGCGGCGCGCCCTCGTAGCTGTCGTGCATGACGTCCTGCACCCATTCCCAGACGTTGCCGTGCATGTCGTGCAGGCCCCAGGGGTTCGGCGCGAAATGGTCCACCGGCGTGGTGCCGCGCCGGTAGTCGCCGCGGGCGCCGCCGTTCCAGGTGAAGTTGCCGTCGTAGTTGGCGAGATTCGTGTCGATCGCGTCGCCGAAGCTGAAGGCGGTTTTGGTGCCGGCGCGGCAGGCGTATTCCCATTCCGCCTCGCTGGGCAGGCGGTAGCGCCGGCCGGTGCGCTCGCTCAGCCAGGCCACGTAGCGCTGGGCGTCGCCCCAGCTCACGCCGACCACCGGGTGCATGTCGGTCTGCGGGAAGCCCGGCGCCGACCAGTCGACCTCGCCGCCGGGCTGCCAGCCGGTCGCTTCAACGAAGACGCGCCATTCTCCGACCGTCACCGGATAGCGGCCCATGGCGAAGGGACGCGCGATGCCGACCCAGTGCTGGGGCGTTTCGCGCGCCAGCCAGTTCTTCTGGGCGCCGCAGGCCATGGCGATTTTCCGCTCGTGCTCGGGGGAGCCCATCTGGAAACGGCCGGCGCGGAGCACGACCAGTTCCGGGGCCGCTCCTTCCGTGTCGAGGAAGCGGTCGCGCAGCAGGGTTGGCGGCTCCGCTGGTGCGGGGGCCGGCGCCTCCTGCGGGGTGGGCTGCTTGCGTGCGCGCTCCTGTTCGGCCAGGTAGGCCGCGGCCGCCTTGGCCTGCAGGAGCTTGCGCTGGGCCTCGTCCTGGGCCTGGCGCGTCTTCGCCACTTCCTCGTCGCGGCGCGCGGCCAGCTGCTCGCGCAGGGCGTCGCGGCGGGCCCGGCGCGCCGCTTCCGCTTCCAGGCGCTCGCGTTTCTGCTGTTCGCGCAGCTGCTGGCGGGCGGCCTGGGCGGCGGCTGCAGCCAGGTTGCGGCTGCGCTCGTCCGCCTGGCTGTCGACGGGCTCGGGCACTGGTTCTGGTTCCGGTGCCGGTATCGGCTCGGGCGCTGCCGGCACGGCTGGTTCGACGACGATCGCGTCAGGCACGGATGCAGGCGCATCGGGCGCGGCGAGCCGGTCGAGCAGCGCCGTCACGCTCTCCGGCCGCGCCGCGGGGTCTTGCGCAAAACCGCTGCGCAAGGCCTCCCACCGGGCGTCGTTCAGTTCTTGCGGCCGCGGCGGCTCGCCGATGGCCGGCGCCGCCAGGCCCTTCACCATCTGGTGCACCATCACCGCCACCGAATACACGTCGAGCTGGCGCGCGGGCACGCTGCCGGGCGACCCGGCTTCGGGCGCACGGTAGCCGGGCGTGCCGGAGAGCGCCGGCGCCTCGGTGGCAGTACGGCCGCCGGCACGGGCGCGCGCGGCGATGCCGAAGTCGAGCAGCTTGACGTCGCCGCGCGCGGTCACGAAGACGTTGGCCGGCTTGATGTCGCGATGCACCAGGCGATGCCGCTCCCAGGCATAGTCGAGGGCCTCGGCCACGGGCCGCAGCAGCGCCAGCACCCGCGCCAAAGGCAGCGCGCCTTCGCGCGCCAGCAGGCTGTCGAGGTCCTCGCCCTCCAGGCATTCCATGATCACGAAATAGCTGCTGGTTGCCGGGTCCTGGGCCCAGTCGTAGACGCGCACGATGTGCTCGTGCGCCAGGCGCCGCGCGCGCGTGGCTTCCTGCACCAGCAGCTTGGCGTGGCTGGCGCTTTCGGTCAGTTCCGGCGACAGGATTTTCAAGGCCACCTGCGCGCTGTGGCCCAGCTCCGCATGGGTGGCGAGGTCGGTCGCCTGCCAGACCTGGCCCATGCCGCCCAGCGCGATCAGGCGCTCGAGGCGGTAGCGCCGGTTCGGCGGACCGACCTGCTGGCCCGCCATCAGCCCCAGCTCGGTGCCGCGCGAAGACGTCGGCGCGGCGGGCGCCTGCGCCGGCGCATGGGCGGCATCGAGGATCGCGTTCTTGCGCTGGTCGAACTCCTGCCGGCTCAGCAGGCCGTCCTCGTGCAGTGCGCGCAGTTCGCGGATCTTGTCGATGGCGGTTTGCATCGGGTCCCGCTCAAGGCAGCGGCGCGCCGCAGGCGCCGCAGAAACGGTCCTCGGGCCGCGCCGGATGGCCGTTGGCGCAGGCGCGGCTTGTGCCCGCGACGGCCTGGGCCTGGGCGTTCAGGGCCGTCTTGTTGACGTCGTTCTGCAACGCCAGCAGGTCGAGCTGGTGGCGCCGGTCCTTGTCGACCTCGAGCTCGCGCCGCGCCCGCTCGCGCTCCAGCGTTTCCTGGGCCAGCCGCAGCGCATCCATCGCGCTCATTGCGCCGCCGGCCGCAACCACGCCGGCCAGGGCCGCCAGCTGGTCGGCGTCCATGCCCGCGTGCACCCGCGTTTTCAGATAATCAGCCAATACGGCCGCATTCGGCGCGGCGGCCACGGCCAGCTTCGCCGTGTCGTCCATCTGTCCGATCGATTCGTTGCGCGCGATCTCGAGGCGCCCCAGTTCCAGGGCGTGCTGGCGCAGGCGCTCCTCGCCGAGCAGCTCGACCTCCTTCGCCGCGCGCGCCTGGCGGTGTTCGGCCTCGATCGTGCGCAGCAGCTTCTCGTGCTGGGCAATCGCCTCTTGCTGGCCGCCTTCGCGCCGCAAGGCCTCCAGGCGCTGCTTCACGGCCTCAGCTTCCAGGTCGTCGGCGCGCGAGTGTTCGCGCACACGGGCCTGGCCCTGCAGTTCGAGCCATTCCTCCTCACGCTCCAGCGCCCGCCGGCGCGCGGTGTTGGCCAGCACCAGCAGGTCGAACTGGGCCTTGTGTTCTTCCTCGTCGAGGGCGCGCGCGCGCTGCGCCGCCTCCTCCTCGAGCGCGCGCAGGCGCGCCAGTTCCGCGCGCTGGCGCGAGGCGTCTTCGATCTCCTTGGCCTGCTCGACCTTGTTGCGGATCTGCTGGGTCAACAGCTGCTGCGAGAAGCGCTGGCGCGCCAGCGTGCGCGCCTGCAGCGCTTCCTGCTGCGCCACTTCGAGCGCGCCGCGCATGCGGATCGCGGCCAGCCCCTGCAGCTGCCGCCACTCGGCCTGTTCCACCGCGCGCTGGCCGCGCCTTTGCGCCAGCTCGTGTTCGAGTTCGGCGAGGATCTCGCCGGCGCCGCGTTCGACGGCTTCGCGGCGCGACTTCGATTCTGCCACGCGCGCGAACAGGTCGAGTTCGCGCGCGCGCACGGCCTGCGCGCGTTCGGCGTTCGCCAGGGTCAGCTCGGCGCGATCCAGGGTCTCGTTCTGGCGCAGTCCCAGCTGGCGCAGGCGCAGGCGCGCGTTCTGCTCTTCGCGGGTGATCTTGTGCCACTCGCCTTCGTCGTACAGTTCCTCGAGCTGGCGCGCGTGCTCGAGCTTGACGCGGCGCTCGTCGGCCGCCAGCCACAGGGTGCCGATGCGGGCGCGGTTGGCGTCGAATTTATCGTGGCGCAGCGCCAGCGTGTCGACCGCAACGACGCCGAGGCCGTAGTCGGCCAGCAGCAGGCGCAGCGCACCCTGCAGGCGTTCGTCGAATTCGGCGCGCAGTTCGCGCCGTCCCGCCATCTCGCGCAGCGAACGCGCGCCGACGAACTCGGATGCCAGCTGGCGCACCGCGGGTGTGAGCAAATCGCGCAGCTGGCCGGTCGTCACGGTGCCGGGCATGGTCATGAAGTGGCGCGCAAAGGCCGGCACGTTTTCGATGCGCACGCTGACGCTGAACTGCGCGCCGACCGCGAGGTGCTCGGCGGTCTCGAGGTCGTCGAAGCTGAAGTCGACCGGCAACGCGCCCGTGCGCGTGACCAGGATCTCAGCGTGGCCGTCGCGCAGCAGGTGGTTCAGGCGCGAGAAGAAGCCCTCGATCTCGTATTCGCCCTGCGGCACTTCGGTGGCCTGGCCGCCCTGCAAAATGTAGGCGCGCGCGGTGGCCGGCACGCGCAGGGTTTTCACGAACAGGCCGGACAGCGCGCGCACGCCGAAGAACACGGCCAGTTCGTCGGGACCGGCGATCCAGCGGTTATCGACCAGCACCGGCGTGCGCGGCGCGCCCAGCGTGATGCCGCAGGCCGCGCAATAGCCGGCGCCGCCCGCATTCCTGTGCTCGCAGCGCGGGCAGCGGCTGCCGCCAAAACCGAACATCTGGGCCATGATCTCTTTCCTTTTGGTTGATGCGTATTCTAGATGATCCCGATACGGTCCACGCAGGCGAGGCTGGCGCCCTTGCTGCGCAGCGCATCGGCGAGGCCTGGAGGCAGGTCTGCTTCCCAGGCGCGCGGCAGCAGGACGCGGTCGCCGGCTTGCGCCTCGCGCGCGATCAGCGCGCACTTCGGGCCCAGTCCCTCGACCGTTTCCACCAGTCCCGCATGCCAGGCGCTGGAGGCGCCGCTGGCGATGATGCGCCCGCGCGGCACGAACTCACGGCCGCGCGCCAGGCGGTCGGCCAGCACCAGGGCCAGCTCGTAGGAACTGCCGTGCAGGCCGTCCTGGCCGAAGCGCACCGTTGTGCGCCAGCGCGCTTGCGCGGCGCCGTCGAAGTGGCGCGCACCGAGCAGGGCCTGGCGCACGGCCTGCTGGCGCACGCCGTCCATTCCCGGCACGCCGATCGCCTCGTCGCCGACATCTTCCCCCGGCGCCAAAGGATAGACGCTGACCTCGACCCAGCACAGGCTGTCGTTGATGCCGCCGCTGTGCAGCGGGAACCAGGCGCGTGCGCTGGAGACGGAAGCGGCGGCATCGGGCTGGCCAAGCAATGCACCGAGATGCTGCAGATTCCCAGGCCCGCCGCGCAGCGCATCGGCCGGCAGGTCCGCAACCTGGTGACCTTCGACGCGGCCGCGCTGCCAGTCGTCGGACCAGCCGTTCGCGATCGCCTCAAGCGGTAAAGCCAGCAGGCCGCGTACCGCGCGGTCGGCCAGCACCACGGCCAGCTCCCAGTCGCGCTCCTGCTCGCCGGGCGCGCGGTCCATGCCGATCACGACCTGGTCGCGGCTGTCGTAGCGCGCTTCCGTGTGGCGCGCCAGGCGCGCAACCAGCGCCATGCGCGCGGCCAGCCGGGGTGCGCCGGGGGCGCTGCACTTGACGTCGGCACGTCCGCCGCGCGGGCGGCGTGTCGCCGTGACGGTGACGAAGCCGCCGTCCTGCAGCCGGCTGCGCACCGACACGGTCTCGGGCCGTTTCAACAGAGGCGCGTTCATGCGACCTCCTCCGCCAGCACGCGCTTGCGCGCTTCCAGCTCGGCTTCGAGATTGGCGACGATGCGGTCAGCCTCGTCGAACAGCGCGTCGAGCCCCTCGTCTTCCGCCCGTTCCAGGCGCGCCAGCAAAGCCCAGGCTTCGTCGAGCGCGCCCGCCGCCCGCAGGCTGTGGCGCGCGCGGCGCAGCTGGTTCTGCTGGTCGAGCGGCTGGCCGGGCGCGGCCAGGCCGAGCGCCGGCATGGTCGATGCGGCCAGGCAGACCAGGTCCAGGCGCTGCAATAGAGCCTGCTGCTGGTGGAACAGGTCCTGGCCCTGAGGCAGCGCCGCCTGGCGCACGCGGCACATCACGCAGGGCAGTTCCAGGAACAGACGGCGCAAGGCGCGGGCATCGTCGCGCGCAGGGTCGGCGACGTCCTGCGCCGGTACGGGAAGATCGGGTATCACGACCGGCGCCGCAGCCTGCGCGCGCGCCGCCAGCCCGCGGGCAAAGTCGCGCGTGCCGGCCAGGTCGACCGGCACGCAATCGTCCACCGTCACGCCGAAGCGGGTGTACAGCAACTGGTTGAAACCGGCGCGGAAGGCATTCCATTCGTCCAGCGTGGTGCAGGGCGGCAGTTCGAGATTGCCCTGCGCCAGTTCGCGCTGCAGCGCCGCTTCGATGCGCGCGGCCAGCGCCGCCAGCGCCAGCTCGCCCGCCCCTTCGCTGGACAGGAACAAATCGAAGCGCTGCTGCGTCATGCGCGGGTCCGGGCTGTCGATCGCGAAGTGCACGCGCAGGCCGATCTCCGGCGCGGCGGCAAAGGGCACGAGATCGCATTCGTAGGGACCGGGATGGAAGCACCAGCCGCTCTCGTTCTCCGTCAGCGTCAAGCGGCCGCCGGCGGCGACGCGGCGCGTGTGGCCGCCTGCATCCACGGCGACGCCGACGGCGCCGGGCGGCAGCAGGCAGCCCGCGGGCGCGGGGCGGGCGACCAATTGCGTGCCGAGTCCCGTGGCATCGAAGGACGGTGCGCGCGCCATGCGCTTGAACAGGTCGAGCATCATCGCCTACACCGCCGCTTCCACGCTGAAGACGGCGCCGTGGCGCTGCAGGTGCGCCGCGGGTTCGTCCTCGAAAGGCCAAGCGCCTTCCAGCTCGCCGTCGCGGTCCAGGCGCCCAGCCAGCAGTTCCTGGCCCGCGCCGTCGAGCACGCGCAGGTGCGGCGACTCGCGCAGCAGGCGTGCTGCGAAAGGAGCGTCCGCCACCAGCTGCAGGATCACGCGCGCGCCATCGAGAAAATGCAGGCGCCAGCAACCGTCGTCGGTGGCCAGTTCCAATAAAGCCTGGCCGCTGTCGGCGGCGCGCAGCATGCCGCCGCTGCCGCGCCAGGTGTCGTTGGCGGCGGCGCGGCGCGCCAAGGCCAGCGTGCGCAGGCGGCGCGTCGTCAGCGGCGAGCCTTGCAAGGCGGCGCGTTCGGCCGGGCGCAGCGGACGGCTGCCGTCGAGCGCCGCGATCAGCACGGCGTCCGCCAGCATCAGGCGGTCGCCTTCGACCCGCGCGCCCAGCAGCAGGCGTTCGCGCAGCCTGGTATCGGTATTCGTCATTCGCTCCTCCTGCCTCTTTCATTCGATGATGCCGCCCCGTGCAGGCGCGCGATCGCGGCGTCGCGCCGCTTGCGCAGCGTCGGCAGCGACACGGCGTCGAGCGCCGCCAGCTGCGCCATGGTCGGCAGCGCATTCGTCGCCGGGTCGCGCCAGGCGTCCGGATAGCTGTCGTCCCCGGGGCCGAGCAGCTTCAGGTAGACGGCCAGGCGCACGGCGGGCGTTTCAAGCGCCAGCATGCGCGCGCTCCAGCTGTCGGGTTCTTGCGCTGCCGCCGCTGCCTGTACAAAGCCGGGGGGCAGTGAAACCAACTGCGCGCGCAGCGCCAGTTCGGGCTCGTTGGCCTCCAGACCGGCGTCCGGAAGCGGCGGCGCGTCCGCGTCGTCTTCGTCTTCCAGCGCTTCAAGGATCAAGTCCGGCCCCGGCGTGCTGCCCGCCTCGGATTCGTCCAGCACGCGCCAGTAGTCTTCCAGCCAGGCGGCCGAGGTGTCGGCATCCTGCAGCCAGTCGCGGTCGCGGTTGCTGGACAGGGCTTCGTATTCGCCGATCTCGGCCAGCATCTCGCCGATCTTCTCCGCGTTTTCCTTCAGGCTGTCGAAGCGCTTGGAGCGCGTGTGCAGCGGCCCGGGAGATCCCGTGAAGCGTTCCAGGGTGGCGCTCCAGCGCAGGATCCATTCGGGCCGGCAGCCGCGGATCGAGGCCAGCTGGCGCACTTCGATCGGCAGCACGCTGTCGAGCGGACGGCCGAGGATGGCGCCGACCTGGGCGCGGTGCTCGCGCCAGGCGGCGAACAGGCGCGCGATCTCGCCGTAGGCCGTGTCGAGCATGCGGTAGGCGTAGATACGGTTCGGGCTGCAGGGACGGCCGCAGGCCACCTGGTAGTTGTCGGCGTCGACCTTGTCGCGCAATAGCGCAAACATGTCGTTCACCTTCTTGCGCAGCAGCGCTTCGCCGCCGGGCTGGCGCCAGAAAGCAGGCTGGCGCGCGTGCTCGGCGGCCAGCGCTGTGCGCATGGCCTCCCAGTCGGCCGGACGCGCGGCCAGTTCGTAGGCCAGCAGCAGCGCCAGTTCGGCGACGCTGTCGCCATAGCTGTTGCCGGCCGCCTGTCCGCGCGGGCTGCGCGCGGCCGCGTGCAGGCGCTCGGCCAGCAGGTCCACGTACAGGCCTGGGCCTTCTTCGACCTGTGTCTCGGCAAGCAGCCCCGCCAGGTCGCAGTGCATGAACACGTCGAGTGAACAGGCGCCGAGCAGCTTGCGCACCTGCTCCCAGCCTGGTTCCTGATACCGGGTTCCCGGCAAACGCATACCTTCCTCTTGTTCCAGTGACGTATCCGCCCGATAAGGGATTTTGTAAATCATGCCACAGAAACACACAATCGAGGCGCGCTGGAGAGGCCTACTTGTCCTTCTGTTCAGGCTTTTGCGCCATGGTTCGCAGCAGGGCCGCGACGATCGGCGCCGCGTGCTCGCCGCCGGTCGCCTCGGAGCGGCTGACGAAGGCCGCGAAGGCGAGGCGCCGGGTCTGGCCCGGCAGGCTGCCCGGCTCGAGCCAGCCGGTGAACCAGACCGTGGCCTGGCCCTCGTCGCCGACGGGTGCGGTGCCGGTCTTGCCGAACAGGCCGGGGCGCAGGCGCTCGAATTCCGGCGCGCGGAAGGCGCTGGCCGCCGTGCCATGGGTGACCACGCCGTGCAGGCCGGCGCGGATGCGGTCCAGGCGCACGCCCAGCGGCGCACCCGGCGTGACCTCGGCCTGGCGTCCGTCGAGCGCCAGCAGCAGGCGCGGGTTGATCGCCCTGCCCTCGCCCACCGCGCCGGCCGCCAGCGCCATGTGCAGCGGCGTGGCCTGCATGCGCAGGCCGATCGCCATCTGGCGCAGCTCGTGGCGGGTGCCGATCGGGTCGAAGCCGGCGACGCTGGCCTGCAGCGCGTCCCAGTTCCGCCAGTCGTAGTCGGCCGGCAGCAGGCCGCCGTCGAGCGGCATGGGGCGTTCGAAGCCGAGCCGCTCGGCCATGTCGAGGATGGGGCGCACGCCGGTGAGTGCCGCCGCGTCGAGCGCGCGCAGGCTGGGCACGCCGCCCTGGGGCTTGCCCAGCAGGCTGGCGTCGCTCAGTTCCGCGCCCCAGGCGAACCAGGTGTTGAGGCTATAGGTGAGCGCCTGGGACAGGCCGAGTTTGCCGTCCTGGGCGCGCCGGTCGAGGGTGCCGTCGCGGAAGTTGGTGATGCGCGCACCGCTGCCGCCGAGCGGATAGGTGGCGCCGTCGGTGCGGAAGGCGTAGCCGCGCGCCGCGGCATAGGCGTTGATCCCGGCCAGCGGCATCCCGCCCAGCAGCGCGTCGAGCTGGGGATCGCGCTGCGCCGCCAGCTCCAGCCCCAGCGCGCTGACGATTTTGAAGGTCGAGCCGGGACTGCGCTCGGCCCCGCCGTCGTGCTGGAAGGCGCTCTGGCGCAGCGGGCTGCGCGCCGGATCGACGCGGTCGAAGTCGCGCAGCTCGGGCCAGGGGGCGTTCGCTGCCAGGCCGCTGCCGGCGGCGGCCAGGATGTCGCCGCTGCCGGTGTCGAGCACCACCAGGCCGGCTTGACGTTTGGCTGGCGGGTTCACGCCGCCGCTGCAGCGCGCGCCGTCCCACTGGCCGCGGCGCAGGCCGACGCAGTCGAGCACTGCCTGGCTGCTGCGCTGCAGGTCGAGATCGAGCGTGAGCGTGGCCGCGTGCGGTCGGCCGCTCGGTGCCGGCAAACGCGCCAGCATGCCGGCGATGCTGCTGCCGTGGCGCGCATCCAGTCCCAGCAGGGTCGCCAGGCCGGCAGCGCGCGCGGCGGCCGTCGCGCTGCCCGCTTCCCACAGCGGCGCGCCGCTCCTGTCGGCCAGCTGCACCGGCACCGGCGCGGCCGTGGCGGCCCGCGCCGGCTGTGCGATGGCTTGCCAGGCCAGCTGGCCATCGCGCACCTGCAGATGGCGATAGGCCGCGTCGCCATTGCCCCCCATCGCCGCCAGGTCGAGCGGGGCCGCTTCGATCACGATGCGGCGCACGCCCGGCTGCGGCGCCAGCACCAGTTCGCGCACCTCGTCGGGTGCGCTGCAGGCGCGTCCGCTGCAAACAGGACGGCTGCCGGCGACGGTGGCACCCTCGACCGACAGCACCCGCCCCGCCAGCATCAATTCGATGCGCTCGCCGCCGCGCGCGGGCGCCGCCAGCGTCAGGCTCAGGCGCGCGTTGGCGCCGTTCGCAGGCCAGTCGGCAATGCGCTGCCAGGGCGCCCAGCCTTGCGGCAGGCTGTCGAACAGGCGCGCGGCGCCCAGCGGCATGGCTTCGCTGGTGGCGGCCGCGATGGCGCCGGCCTGGGCCAGCCAGGCGGCTTGCGCACCGGGACGCAGGCGCCAGGCAAGCAGGCGCCGTTCGCCGTTGAAGACGCGGATCTGCTCGCGCACGTAGGCGCCGTCGGCGCGCGCATGCAGGCGCTCGAGCAGGCGCCGGCCGCCCGCATCGAGCACGACGCCGTCCCAGCTGCGCAGGTCGGCCGTGCGCTGGGCCGGATCGGCCGCGCGCCAGGCCGCCAGGTCGCGCGGGACGGTTTCGATCATGCCGCCCTTCGACAGGCGCACCAGGCCGCGCGCCAGCAGCTCGTCGAACAGCGCGCCGTCTTCCAGCGCCGCCGGCGCCTCGCCCGGCACGCGGTAGTCGCCGGGCGCCAGGCGCAGGCTGCGGGCCCGGCCGTGTTCGGGGAACGCGGCCACGAGCGCACCGCCCGCGCCGCCGGGGACGTACGAAGTCAGCACCAGGTCGCCGCCCTGGACGCAGGCGGCATTCGCGCGGCGCGTAATGCGCAGCGCCCGGTCCTCGCCCCAGACCAGCCAGCCTTCGCGTCCGAGCATCGCCATTCCCTTGCTGCCGCGCGCGATCGCGCCAGCGCCCACGTCGCCGATCCAGCGCGCGTCGCCCTGCCAGCCGAGGCGCAGGGCGCCGCCGAGCGAACCCGTGATGTCGACCTTCGGCATGCCCGCGCCGGCCAGCACGACGTTACGCAGCGTGAGCGCAGCGGCGCCGCCGGCGTTGCGCGCCGCCCAGCGCGCGGCCTCGGCGAACGGGTAGCCGATACGCAGCGGCGCCAGCCGTCCGCCGCTGCCCGCCAGCGCCTGGCTGCACAGGTCGATCACCACGGGCCGCTCGCCGCGCATGTGCGACACGACCAGCAAGGCCCCACCCGGCTGCGCACTCAGCGTGACGCCGGCGGTGGCGGGAACGCTGAACGAGATTCCCGGCAGCGCCGGCTGGAAGGCGCCCAGGCTGCGCACCGGCCCGCCGCTCGACGCGCCTGGGGCCAGCGCGGCCAGCGAGCGCGCGTGCTGGGCGATGAGCAGCGCACCCCCGAGCACCAGTCCAAGCGCGGGCAGCGCCAGCCACAGGCGCGGCCCCGGCTGCCAGGCGACGGCGGCAATCCGAGGCCTGCTGCGCACGCGCCCCGCACGCAGGTTGCGCGCGCGGCGCCATGCGCGGCCGCTTCCGGCCAACCCGGCCAGTCCGGCAAATACCGTGGCGAACATCGCTTCTCCCTCATCGCACGGCCGGGATCGGCCGCGTCCGCCCGTGTCTAGCGGAGGGGACGGGAAAAGCACGCCGTTAGCGCCGAGTTGAGCGACGTTGCGAGCGGCGCGTCGCACCCGCTTTTGTGCAGGCCATCCCGCTTTTCATGCACCTCGTCGCAATCCGATGGAGACAGGAAGGTCCTTTGGCTACAGTGCACACATCGCAAACCCACCCGCAAGGAGAAACACCGTGAACCTCGCCAAGCACATGGAAGCCGTTTTCGTCGTTGCCCTCGCCGCCGCCAGCTGCGCCAGCTTCGTCGGCAGCCCGCTGGAACAGGCCCAGGCCCGCCCGGCCGCCATCCAGGATTCGAGCATCGCCACCGAAACCAAGATGGCCGTGGTGGTGGTCAAGGGCAAGCGCCCGGGCACCGAACAGCCGACCGTGCTGGCCGAGCGCAAAGCCGGGAGCCGCATTTGATTGCCCGTGTGCGCCGGGGCGCCTGATCAGGCGTACCCGCGCACTCCTTCTTCCTTACCCCGCCTCACTTCTGTCGTACCCAGCTGCTGCAATCTGTTTCAGTTGTAAGCACATGCGTCAAACGCCCCATTTCGCTCAAGCGATTGATATATTGAATCATCCGCTTTTGGAGATGGAGAACGAACATGAAATCCCCCTTCGCCCTCGCTGCCCTGATCGCCCTCGGCGCCGCCTATGCGCCCCTGCCGTCGATGGCACAGAACGTCGAACTCTACATCGGCTCGGCCCCGCCGGCCCCGCTGTACGAACGCGCGCCCACCGTGCGCCGCGGCTACATCTGGTCGCCGGGTTACTGGGAGTGGCGCGGCCACCGCCACCACTGGGTACCGGGCAGCTACATCGTCGAACGTCCGGGCTACGTGTACGCGCCGCCGGCCTGGCAGCAACGCGGCGGCCGCTGGTACATGCAGCAGGGGTACTGGAGCCCGCGCGGCGACGGCTACCGCGGCCAGGGCTTCTACGACAATCGCGGCCGCCACGACGGCTACCGCGACGGCTATGCCTACCGCGACCGTGACCGCGACGGCGTGCCGGACCGCTACGAGCGCCATGGCCGCATGGGCGGGCGCGATACCGACCGCGACGGCATCCCGAACCGCTACGACCGCGATCTCGACAACGACGGCGTGCCGAACCGCCGCGACCGCGACATGGACGGCGACGGCGTCCGCAACGAGCGCGACTACCGTCCGGACAATCCGTACCGCCGATAATCGACGGCTGTCCTCCACCAAGCGCCCTGCGGGGCGCTTTTTTGCGTGCGCGATAAAAGCGGTTATGCTGTCGCGATGACCGAACTCGACCGCCTGCAAGGCGCCGCCAACCGTACCGAACTTGCCGCCAGCCGCAAGCTGGCCCTGCAACAAGAGCTCCCGCTGGAACAGGCGCTGCGCATCACGCTCGCCGCCAGCGCCGGCGCCGCCGGCCTGCCCGCCCTGCTGGCCGAACGCGCCGCCCTGCGCGAAGCCGAACGCGCCCGCGCACTGGCGCGCCGATCCGCCCGCGCCGCCGCGCTGGCCCTGCGCCAGGCGCGCCATGCCGGTGCGCCGACCGCCTGGCGCGCCTGGTTCGACGGTTCGGCGCGGCCCAATCCGGGCCGCTGCGGCATCGGCGCGCGCCTGCTCGGACCGAACGGCGAACTGGTCGAACTGTCGCAGGCAGCCGGTTACGGCAACAGCAGCGAGGCCGAGTACCTGGCCCTGATCGCCGTGCTGGAAGCGGCCCTGGCCCAGGGCGCGCGCGAGCTCACCGTCTACGGCGACAGCCGCGTCGTGCTCGACGACGTCGCCGCGCCGCCGGCTAAACGCGCCGCCGTGCTGCAAGCCTACCGCGAACGCGCGCTGGCCCTGCTGGCGCGCCTGCCCGGCACCACGCTGCGCTGGGTGCCGCGCCACAAGAACCTCGATGCCGACGCGCTCTCGCAGCGCGCCAGCAGCCCACCCGAACTGGAGTCCGATGCTGTCCCCTGAACTGAGCGCCTGGCGCCCGCGCCTGGTCGCCCTCGCCGCTTCCACCGCCGCGTCAATGGCCGATACCGATGGCGCCCACGACGCCAGCCACCTGGAGCGCGTCTGGCGCAGCGCCCAGGCCCTGCTCGAATACCACCCTGACGCCGACGCGCTGGTCGTGATGGCCGCCTGTTATCTGCACGACCTGGTCAACCTGCCGAAGGACCACCCCGAGCGTGCCCAGGCCTCGACCCGGGCGGCGCAGCTGGCCCGCAGCGAACTGGCCAAGCTCGGCTTTCCCGCCGGCCGGCTCGACGGCGTCGCCCACGCGATCGAAGCGCACAGCTTCTCGGCCGCGATCGCGCCGCGCACGATCGAGGCGAAGATCGTGCAGGATGCCGATCGCCTCGACGCCCTCGGCGCCGTCGGCCTGGCGCGCATGTTTTATATCTCGGGACGCATGGGCCGCGCGCTGGCGCACCCGGGCGATCCGCTCGCACTGGAGCGCGCCTACGACGACGGCGCCTGGACGCTCGACCACATCATGGTGAAGCTGGCGCGCCTGCCCGGCATGATGCAGCTGGAGGCCGGCCGCGCCCTGGCCGAGCGGCGCCTGGCGCGCCTGCTGGCCTTCCGCGACGAGTTCGCCGCCGAGTGGCTGGGCAAGGCCGCATGAGCGCCGTGCTGCCGCCTGCAACGAAGGCCCCGGCCGGCAAGCTCGGCTTCGTGCTGGTCAGCGTCTTCATCGACGTGCTCGGCATCGGTCTGATCATTCCGGTGATGCCGGTGCTGGTCGGCCAGTTCGTGCCAGGCCGCGACGAGCAGGCGCTGTGGTACGGCGTGCTGGCGGCCGTGTTCGGCCTGCTGCAATTCCTGTTCATGCCGATGCTGGGCGCGCTCAGCGACCGCGTCGGCCGCCGTCCCGTGCTGCTGTACTCGATGGGCGGGATGTGCCTGAACTTCCTGGTCACGGCCTGGGCGCCGAGCCTGGCCTGGCTCTTCGTCGGGCGCGCGATCGGCGGCGTGTCGGCGGCCAGCATGTCGGTCGCCTCGGCCTACGCCTCCGACGTCTCGACGACGGAGAACCGCGCCAAAAGCTTCGGCAAGATCGGCGCCGCCTTCGGCATCGGTTTCATTTGCGGTCCGGTGCTGGGCGGCCTGCTGGGCGAGATCTCGCTGACGCTGCCGTTCTGGGTGGCCGCCGGCCTGGCCGGGCTCAACCTGGTCTACGGCTGGCGCTTCGTTCCCGAATCCCTGCCCGAGCGCGTGCACGGCCCCTTCGACTGGCAGCGCGTGAATCCCCTGCACGCCTTGAAACGCCTGTTCGGACGCAAGGACGTCCGCGGCCTGGTGATCGTCTTCACGCTGAGCACCTTCGCCCAGATGATGACGCAAGGCACCTGGGTGTTGTATACCACCTTCCGCTTCGGATGGAGCCCGCGCGACAACGGCATCGCCCTGTTCTGCGTCGGCCTGGCCACCGTGATCGTGCAGGCCTGGCTGCTGGCCGTCCTGCTGAGGCGCCTGGGAGAAGCGCGCCTGGCGGTGCTGGGCCTGGCGTCGGGCGCGATCACCTATGTGCTCTACGGCCTGGCGACCCAGGGCTGGATGATGTACCTCTTCATCTGCTGCAACCTGCTGGCCTTCGCCGCCGGACCGGCCCTGCAGGGCATCGTCTCGCGCGCGACCGACGCCGGCGAGCAGGGAGAACTGATGGGCTCACTTCAGTCGATCAACAGCATCGGCGTCGTCCTAATGCCCCTGGTCGGCTCGGCCATCCTCGGCGCCGTGAGCCACCTGCCGCCGAGCGACCCGCGCATCGGCAGCACCTTTTTCCTGTCGGCCGCGATGCAAGCGCTGGCCGTGCTGGCGGCGCTGCGCTACTTCCGGCAGCGACGCAGGCGAGATGCCGCATGAAAACGCGTTTTTCCTGTCGAAAATCTTTACAGTGAGTAAACGCAATTGGACATGCAAAAACGCAACTAATTGATTTTTATAAAATATTTCCAGCTGGCACGGTTGTTGCTAAAGAGGAAGCAGTTCCAACCACTACCTGAGAGACAAGAACATGAGCATTCTGAAAAAACTCGGCTGCGCTGCAGCCATCGCCCTCGCCGCCGGCGCCGCGCAGGCAGAAGTCATGAACAACTGGACCTTCAACCCGATCGGCGGCGGCCTCGAAACCGGCCGCAACATCATTGAATACCTGGACGTCAACGGCAACGGTTTCATCCAGCTGACCAACACCGGCCCGACCTCGTTCAGCTTCGTGGAACACGCCGTGTTCAACATCGTCCAGGCGGACGGCAAAGGCGGCTTGAGCTCGCTCTTCCCGGTCGCCTACGCAGGCGGCAACATCACCGCGACGATGGAAGCAAAGGGTACCGGCAACTTCAGCGGCGCCTTCCAGTTCACCAGCGGCACCATCCGCATGTACCAGAACCCGGTGAACGACAAGTACGCCGGCACCGATGGCTACTATGGCGCCAACCTCGGCAACCTGATCGGCGAGTTCACGATCCTGGCAGGTGGCGGCGGCCGCGTGAACGCCAACGGAGACCCGACCAACAATGGCGACGTCAGCGTCTTCGCTACCGCGGCGAAAGGTGCGCTGGCTCCGGGCTACTTCTACAACAACAAGGACGTCGACATGTCCCAGTTGAAGAATTTCGCGTTCGCCTTCACCAACGCCAATACCGTCGGCTCGCCTGACAAAACCCTGGTCAGCGAACTCGTCTGCCAGTACTCCGGCTATACCGGCGCAGGCTGCCTCGCAGGCGCCACCCCAGGCACCTACAGCAACGTTCCAGGCAAGCAGTTCCTGGTCAGCAACAACGGCCAGTTCAAGTTCAACGAAGTGCCTGAGCCAGGTTCGGTCGCCCTGTTCGGCATCGCCCTGTTCGGCCTGGGCGCAATGCGCCGCCGCGTGAAGTAATTCACGTAGGCACCCGCTGCACTACAATGGCCCGGCTCTGCCGGGCCTTTTTTATTCCTCCACGCATATGAATGGATTCGTCATCGCCGCCGTCCTGTGCGCGGCCCTGATGCACGCGCTCTGGAACGTCCTGCTGAAACGGCACGCCGCCAGCGGCGTGCCGACGATGGCGATCGTGGCCGGCTCCGGCCTGCTGTGCGCCGCCGGCCTGCCCTTCGTGGCCGCGCCCGCTCCCGCCAGCTGGCCCTTCATCGCCGCCTCCGCCCTGGCGCAAACCGTCTACTACCGGCTGCTCGCCGCCACCTACCGCGACGGCGACCTCAGTCACGCCTACCCGCTGATGCGCGGCTGCGCGCCGCCCCTCGTCGCCCTGGCCGGTCTCGTCATGGGCGAACACCTGCGCCCGGGCCAATGGCTGGCCCTCGGCCTGGTCTGCGGCGGCGTGCTGGCGATCTTCCTCGACGCCCGGCGCCAGGCACGCGCGGACAGGCTTACGACCAGCCGCACCACGCTGCTGGCGCTGGCCACGGCCTGCGTCATCGCCCTGTACACCTTGATCGACGGCGTCGGGGTGCGCCGCTCCGGCGCGGCGGCGGGCTACACGATGTGGCTGTTCGCGCTGACCGCACTGGCGCTGGTGGCACAAGGGACGGCGCAGGAACGCCGTGCGCTGCTGGACGCGGCGCTTCGCCGGCCCGGCCTGCTATTGGGCGGCGGCGCATTGTCCGCGGCTTCCTACGGGATCGCGCTGTGGGCGATGACGCTGGCGCCGGTGGCGCTGGTGGCGGCCCTGCGCGAGACCTCGATCCTGTTCGCGGCGGCGATCGCCGCGCTGGTGCTGCGCGAGCGCATCGGCCGCGCGCGCCTGCTGGCGGTCGTATTGATCGCCTGCGGCGCCGCCGCGATGCGTTTAAGCTAGCGGACCGTTCAGAACTTCAGCTCCAGGGTCGCGCGCACGCTCGGGCCGGCCTTGAAGCGGGTCTCGCGCTCGACCAGTCCGCGCCCCTCTTCCAGGAAGCTGCCCTGGTTGACGAAGTCCTGGCCCAGCAGGTTCGACAGGGCCACGCGCAGCTGGTACTTCGGATTGAACTTGTAGAGCGCGGTCGCTTCCAGGTCGCGCCGCGTCTGCAGCGTCGCCGTCTGGCGGTCGGAGATGCGCACCAGGCCGCCCTGCTTCCAGACGAAGCTGGCGCCCGTGGTGAGCTGGCCGGTCTTGTAGTCGATGCCGAGGGTGCTCGACAGCGGGGTCTGGCCGTCGATGCGGTTGTCCGGACCGGGCACGCCGTCCACCTTCGACCAGTTGGCCGACACGCTGGCGCGCAGGTCGATGGCCGGCGCATCTTTCACCAGCGCCTTCAGGGGGAACTTGGTTTCCAGTTCCAGGCCGCGGGTGCTGGCTTCGCCGGCATTCATCGGCATCGCCACCCAGCGCGCGCCGTCGAAGTTCACGAGCGAACGGGTGTAGCCGTCGATACGGCGCATCGAGCCGCTGATCGAGAACAGCGCGCCCTCGGCCCAGTAGTGCTCGTAGGATGCGTCGAAGCCGAGCGCCAGTTCCGGCTGCAGGTCCGGGTTGCCGGCGAAGTCGGGATCGGTCGAACGGTTGTCGATCGAGGTCTGGCGGCGCGGGATCAGCTGCTGGAAGCTCGGCGCCTTGTAGGTGCGGGTGACGGCGAAGCGCACCTGGTCGCCCTTGGTGTCCGGGATCTTCCACAGGGTCTGCAGCACCGGACTCCAGACGCTCGAGCGCGAGCGGCCGGTGTCGAAGGTATTGCCCTCGGTCGTGGTGCGGATGCCTTCCCAGCGCGCGCCCAGGTAGACCGACAGGCGCGGCGTGAGGCTCCATTCGTCCTGCGCGTACAGGGCCAGGCGCGCGACCTTCGAGGTCGACTCCTCGCCTTTCGGCAGCGCCGGGAAGACGCGCGCGCCCGCCTCGAATTCCTCGCGGCTGTCGTTGCGCACCGACCAGCCGCCATCCCAGCCCATGCCGAGCTGGTGGCCCTGCATGATGGTCTTGCTGTACTTGCCGACCGTGGTCGCGCCCTGCTCGTCCGCTTCCAGGTGCACCAGGTTGTCCACGGCGCGCGGTGCGCCGGCCGGCGTCCAGCGCCGATTGTCGGTCGTGTTCCAGCCGCCGATCAGGCTGGCCTTGACGTCGAGTTTGGCGCCGTCGGCCAGCTTGTGCACCCAGTTCACTTCGGTGCGCACGACGTCGTTGTCGCTGCGGACGGAACTGTCCAGTACCGGATACGGGGCCGGCGCGCCCAGGGTCGTGCTGGTGGTCTGCCGGTTGTGCAGGCGGAAGCGCGCCGAGTTCACGAAGCTTTGCGAGGTCAGGGTGTCGCCGCCTTCGAGCGCCCAGTTCAGGCGCGGCGCCAGGTTGAACAGTTTCAGGCGGCCGTCCTCGGCGCCGGCGATGTCGCGCATCTGGACCGGGACGCCGACCGCGTCGAAGGCATTCTCGTCGCTGAGGACGTCGCGGCCGAACTGTTCGGCCATCACGCTGGCGGCGACCGAGTAGGACATCTTGCCCAGCTTGTCGGACAGCTGCAGGTTGGCGGTCGGGCCCTGGAAACCGCTGCCGGTGCGGGCGCCGATCTTGAATTCGCGCTGGCCGGCGCGCACCACTTTCTTGAGCACGATGTTGACGGTGCCGGCCACCGACTGGGTCGAGTATTCGGCGCTGGCCGCGCGCAGCACCTCGATGCGCTCGATCACGTCGGGCGAGAGCGAATCGATACTGAAGCCGGCCGGGGCGCGCTCGCCGTTGATCAGGATCTGCGTGTAGCCGGCGCCCAGGCCGCGCATGCGGACCTCGCCGCCGCGCCCGTTCGGACTGCTGACCGTGATGCCGGGCACGCGTTTCAGGACGTCGACCACGCTGGTGTCGCCGTATTTCGCGATTTCTTCCTGGGTGACGACGATCTTGGTCGCCGTGTCGTCGCGCCGCGGGTCGTAGCTGTCGGCCATGCCGCGCACCTCGACCTTCTGCATTTTCTGGTCGCTCGCGGATTGGGCGGCATCGGTCTTCGGCGCGCTCGTGGTGGTCTGCTGGGCCAGGGCGGGAAAAGCGGAAGCCAGCGCGGCGGCCAGCAGGGTCATGCGAATCGGAGCGAGGATATACATATCAGAATGCCAAGTTTATGAGAATGTATTGTCCATTAGTTCGGGCACATTTAGATGCTTTGGAGAATATATTTTCGATATGCATGTTCACGACAGCCACGGACGGGGGTGTCCGGAAGCGATGCGCTACACTGGCCACGGGGCGTACCCACGCAAACAAAGATATGCACCGGCACGCCCCTTATTTATAATTCGCCATCATCACAAGCAATAAAGGGCTGCCACCGTGTCCGACCGTTTCAAAGTACTGCCGCAATATGTCCTGCCCAAGCAGGCGCTGACCTCGTTCGCCGGCCGCGTCGCCGGCCACCGCGGCGGCAGGGTGACCACCCGCCTGATCCGCTGGTTCGTGGCCAAGTACGGCGTCAACATGGAAGAAGCAGCTAACTCCGACATCGCCAGCTACCCGAGCTTCAACGAGTTCTTCACCCGTCCGCTGAAGGACGGCGTGCGTCCGCTGGCCCAGGCCGACTTCGTCTGCCCGGTGGACGGCGCGATCAGCCAGTTCGGTTCGATCGACGACCACCACATCCTGCAGGCCAAGGGCCACAAGTTCACCACCACCCAGCTGGTGGGCGGCGATGCGCAATTGGGCGCCCTGTTCCAGCATGGCTCGTTTGCGAACCTGTACCTGAGCCCCAAGGATTACCACCGCCTGCACATGCCTTGCGACGGCCGCCTGACGCGCATGATCTACGTGCCGGGCGCCCTGTTCTCGGTGAACCCGACCACGGCGCGCGGCGTGCCCGGCCTGTTCGCACGCAACGAGCGCGTGGTCTGCGTATTCGAGTCCGAGCAGTTCGGCACCTTCGTCATGGTGCTGGTCGGCGCGACCATCGTCGGCAGCATGGCAACGCCCTGGCATGGCGTCGTCAACCCGCAGCGCCACGGCCGCATCTCGGAGTGGACCTATGACGCGTCGCCGGTGGTGCTGAAAAAAGGCGAAGAGATGGGACGCTTCCTGCTCGGCTCCACGGTCGTCATGCTGTTCAAGGAGAAGACCATCGCCTTCAATCCGGACTGGGCGCCGGAGCGCAAGGTGCGCCTGGGCGAGATGATGGGCAACCGGCCGGCCTGAGTTGCCGCGGCAGGTGTTTCGTGGCAGGATGGGCTCAACCATTCTCCGCCGGGCCTGCCATGAACGACGCGCGCCAGACTGCATCCCTCGCTTCCGACACCCTCAGCGTCGCCGATGCACAACGCGACATGCGCCATGCCTACATGGACGGCGCGCCAGGGATCCTGACCTCGGCCACCGTCTGGTTCGTCGCCAGCATGGTGTGCCTCTTGCAGTCTCCCCGCCAGGCCGTGTGGGCGCTCTTTATCGGCGGCATGTTGATCCATCCGGTCGCGCTCGCCCTGCTCAAACTGCTGGGGCGCCCGGCCAGGCATGCGCGCCGCAATCCGCTCGGCACGCTGGCCTTGAGCACGACCATCTGGATGATCCTGGCGCTGCCACTGGCCTATGCGGTATCGATGCTGCGCCTCGACTGGTTCTTCCCGGCGATGCTGTTCGTGATCGGCGGCCGCTACCTCACCTTCGAGACACTCTACGGCATGCGCATCTACCTGCTGTTCGGCGCGGTGCTGGCGCTGGCCGGCTATGCGCTGGGCTCGCTGGGCGCGAGCGCCGCGGCGGGCGCGTTTGCGGGTGCCGCCATCGAGGCCGGCTTCGGCGCCTTCATCCTTGCCACGGCGCGGCGCGAACGCATGGGCTGAGGCCGGGGCGCAGCCTGTCTGCCGCTGCTATTTCACCTGCCGCGCATTCGCGCCGGCGCGGGCCGAAAGTGCCTCGACCGCAGCCCGGCCCAGCACGGGATGGTCGAGCAAGCCGGTGAGGACGGGAACGCTCTCGCCGGGCGTGCCGATAGCCACCAGGGCTTCCAGCGCCGCCGCGCCTTCCCAGCTGTCACCGCCAAGCTTCGCCCGTTCCAGCGCGCCCAGGACCGCCGGCAGTGCGCCGCGCGCGTCCTTGCCGATCGTGGTCAGGGCATCGAGTACCCACAGGGTATCCGTCGCGTCGATCAGCATCGCGCTCAGGTGAGGAACGACGCGTCCGTCGTATTTCCCCAGCCCGCCAAGCACGCGCAGCGCATGGCGGGCGTGACCGGGATCGCCGGTTCTGTCGAGCAGGAGCGGGATCGCCGGCCGCGCAGCCGCTCCGATGGCCCCCACCGCATCGTAGAGCTCACGGTACAGTCCGTTCAGCGCCGCGGGCAGTCGAGCGAGGTGCGCCATCAGGAGCGGCAACGCGGCATGCGCATCGGGGCCGATGGCGGCCACGGTCTCCAGCGCCCCGATCAGGGGCGCGCCTTTGTCGGAGCGGAGCATGGCAAGGACGACAGGCATGGCAGCGGCGCCGCGCGCAGCCAGGTCCTTGACGGCGCAGTGCTGGATATGCGCGGCCGCGTCACTCGCGATGATGGCACCCAGCGCAGCATCCGACACACTCGCCTTCGCGGGCACGCAAGGCGGTGCGGGCGGTGGCGCGGTGAAAGCGCGGCCCGGCAACGGCGCTGCGGCGGCCAGCATCGATGCCGCCACGAAGAGTAGTCGTCCGGGTCGAATCGTCATGTTCTTGTTTCGCTTCAGGTCGGGAAATGAATGGGGCTAGCGATTGCCGCCCACTTCCTTGCAAAACATCTCCTCCATCATATCCAGGAACGCCCGCGTCTTGGCCGGCATCAGGCGCCGCCCTGGAAAGACGGCCCAGCCGGTGGCGGCGGGCAAGTCCCACTCCGGCAGCACCCGTACCAGTTCTCCCTTCTTCAGCAGGGGCGCGGCAAACAGCTCCGAGCTGGCCGCGATGCCCGCGCCGCTGCAGGCGATGCGCGCCAGCAGATCGGGCGAATTGGCCGTCAGGCGCGCCGGCAGTTCGCGTTCCCAGCGGGTCTTGCCGCGCGAGAGTACCCAGGACACCGGCCCGCCGCCCCGGCTGAGCAGGCACAGCAGGTCGTGGCCGAGCAGGTCGTCGGGATGCTCGGGCAGGCCGCGCACGGCCGTGTAGCAGGGCGAGGCGTACAGGCCGAAACGCTGCAGGGTGACGCGGCGCGCGGCCAGGCTGGCGTCGTCGGGCAAATCTCCCATGCGGATCGCGATGTCGAAGTTTTCCGCGACCAGGTCGACCCGGCGCGGCGACAGGTCCAGTTCCACGCTCACCGCCGGATAGCGCTCGAGGAAACGCCCGATCATCGCGCTCATGCCGAGATTGGCGAAGTCGGCCGGCAGCGAAATGCGCAGGCGGCCGCTGGGCGCGGCCTGGCGGTGCTGGGCCAGGGCGCCGGCCGCTTCCGACTCTTCGACTACCTTGCGCGCATGCTCGAGCAGGCTGGCGCCGAACTCCGTCACCATGAGTTTGCGGGTCGTGCGCTGCAGCAGGCGTTCACCGAGGCGCGCTTCCAGCAGGGAGATCCGGCGCGAGACGGTCGATTTCGGCAGGTTTACGCGGGTGGCCGCGGCGCTGAAACTGCCGGCTTCGACAATGCGGGCGAACAGCACCAGGTCGTTCGGTTCGACTTCCATGATTGTTCCACTGGTTGAATAATGTTATCCATTCTAGCGTCTTCTGGATTGATTTTGGAACTGATAAAGTGTCTCTCATCGAAACACCGAACACCACTTCAACAAGGGACACAAACATGAACATCCTCCAGATCACCTCCAGCCTGCGTGGCGCCGAATCCGAATCGACCCGCGTCACCAACAGCGTCGTCGCCAAACTGGTCGCCGCCAATCCCGGCGCCACCGTCGTCACCCGCGACCTGGCGCGCGACCCGCACCCGCAGCTGGACGAAGCGGCACTGGGCGCGCTGTTCACCCCGGTCGAATCGCGCACTGCCGAGCAGGCCGCCCGCGTGGCCCTGGACGACGCCCTGATCGCGCAAGTGCAGGCGGCCGACGTGGTCGTGATCGGCGCGCCGATGTACAACTTCGGCATTCCGGTGCAGCTGAAGGCCTGGTTCGACGCCATCGCCCGTGCCGGCGTCACCTTCCGCTACACCGAGACCGGTCCGGAAGGCCTGCTGAAGGGTAAAAAAGTGTACGTGGCCACGGCGCGCGGCGGCATCTATCCGGCGGACGCGGATCCGCAAGTGCCCTTCGTGCGCATGCTGCTGAACTTCCTGGGCATGACGGATCACACCTTCATCCACTCGGCAGCGCAGTCCATGGGTCCGGAAGCATCGGCCAAGGGCCGTGCGGAAGCCGACGCCACCATCGAAGCCGCACTGGCGTAAATCGCTTGGCGGCATAACCAAGGAGATGAGAATGAACGCAATACTTGAACAGCGCGTGGCGCGTCCACGCGGCGTGGAACGCGTGATCAGCGGCCAGTTCGTGATGGACGGCGCCGGCGTCAAGATCAACCGCGTTCTCACCAACACCTTGCAGCGCCGCCTCGATCCCTTCCTGATGCTCGACGCCTTCGGAAGCGACAAGGCCGGCGACTACATCGCCGGCTTCCCGGAGCACCCGCACCGCGGCTTCGAGACCATCACCTACATGCTGGCCGGACGCATGCGCCACCGCGACAGCGGCGGCAACGAGGGCCTGATCACGGACGGCGGCGTGCAGTGGATGACGGCGGGACGCGGCGTGATCCACTCCGAGATGCCCGAGCAGAACGAAGGCCTGATGGAAGGCTTCCAGCTCTGGCTGAACCTGCCGGCCAGGGACAAGCTGTGCGAACCCTGGTACCGCGACATCCCGAACGCCGAGGTGCCGCGCTTCACGACGGACGCCGGCGCGACGGTGCAGGTGATCGCGGGTGCTTCGCATGGCGTCGCGGGCGCGGTGCAGCGCGAGGGTACGGAGCCGGTTTATCTCGACATCGAGCTGCCTGCGGGCGCTTCCTTCGAGCAGCCGCTGCCCGCCGGGCACAATGCCTTCGTCTACGTGTTCCGCGGCGAGGCGGTCGTTGCCGGCAAAGGCGTGCCGCAGACGAAGATGGCGATCCTGGATAATGCCGAAGGCGCGGACGGCGTCGTCGTCAAAGCCTCCAGTCCCACCCGCCTGCTGCTGATCGCAGGCCGTCCACTGAAGGAGCCGATCGCGCAGTACGGTCCCTTCGTGATGAATACCCAGGCCGAGCTGCACCAGGCGGTCGAGGACTTCCGGGCCGGGCGTTTCGCGGCCTGAAGTTAGATTTAATGCGCGCCTGGGCGGTCATTGGATCGCCCGGCGCGCTTGCGTTACACTGCCGGGCATGCCCCTGTATCCCATCTTCCTCGATCTGCTGTCGAAAGCCAGCCATGCGCTCGGCTTCGAGACGATCGACCGTTTTCCACCGAACCATCCGTACGCGCGCACCCACTGGGACCGCGCCTGGTTCGACATCGCTTCCGACCTGAAGCCCGAAGCCATCGAGCGCGCGCTGTGCGTCTCGATCGCCAACACCCCTTCCGTCTTCGCCCATATCGCCAACCCGACGCCGGCCATGCAGCGCACCCTGCTTGGCGTGATCGACACGCGCCTGCGCCGCTCGCCCGGCGCGCCGCCGCTGGACCTGGTGGCGCTGCTGATCGAGGCTTACCGCAGCCCGTACACGATCGAGGCGCGGCCCGGCCTGCGCGCGGCGATCGAGGCGACCCGCGAGCAGGACATGCGCGAACGCATCCATGCGACGCTCGCCTTCCTCGGCGCGATGCCGGCCGCTTTCGACGTCATCGACCTGAATTAGCCGCTGTACTGAACATCGGCCGCGTCAGGTTGCTGGGCACGTAGCGTTCGCGCAGCTGCATGAACGGCGTCTCGACCAGCCGGTACAGGAGCCAGCCCACGAGTACCGACAGGGCCAGCAGGGCCGCAATCGCGACCGCTGTCTGCGGTCCGTAGCCGAGGTCCTGCAGCGGAGCGGCCGCGACTTCGCCGACGGCCCGGTGCGTCAGGTAGATCGCGTATGACCACACGGCCAGCGCCCCCGCGCCCGGCACGCGCAGGTCGCGCAACAGCGAACGCTGCGAGAGCGCGGCCAGGATCAGCAGGCCGAAGCCGATGCCGAGCAGCGGATAGCCGAACACGGTCGCGGCCACGCCGTAGTGGTTGTCGAGGAAAAGCCAGAAGGTCGCGCCGAGCACCACCAGCCCCGCGAGCAGCGTGCGGTTGCCGTGCGCCGTGATGCGGGTCCACAACGCCGGATGCTGGTTACGCAGCAGCGCCAGCGCGACGCCGGCCACCAGCTCGTCGAGGCGGCATAAGCTCGAGTAATAAATCAGCTTGTAATAGAAGTAAATCCCATACTTGTGCGCATCGACGTGCCCGCTCCAGAGCTGGAAGCGCAGCAGCATGCCGCCCAGGATCACGCAGGCGACGAAGGCCCAGGCGTAGCCGATGCGCAGGCGCAGCTTCGCATGCAGCGCCGCGCCCAGCAGGGCCAGGGCCGGCAGCAGCAGATAGAACTGCTCCTCGACCGCGAGCGACCAGCTGTGCGAAAAGGCAGTGCCCGGCGCCAGGCCCAGGTTCTGGGTGAACGTCAGGTAGCGCCACAGGGGCGCGAGCGGCGCGTCCTCGCCCACGGCGGGCCAGAGAAAATAAATCGCCAGCACCACCAGGTAATTCGGCAGCGTGCGCAGCAGGCGCCGCGCATAGAAGGATTTCAGGGACAGGCCGCTTTCCGTCTTCAACGCGACGAAGATCTGGTTGCCGATCAGGTAGCCCGAGAGCGCGAAGAACAGGTCGACGCCGGCCCAGCCGATCTGCCCGACCCAGCCGAAGGTATGGTCGTCGTTCGACACGAACAGGGTGTAATGGTGCAGGACGACCAGCGTGACGGCGAGCGCGCGCAGGGTGTCGAGGCCATGCAGGCGGGCGCTGCGGGGAGAGCTCATCGGATAGTCAAATGGTGAAGGTGCCGGATCATGCCATGCGCCTCCCGCACATACCATCTTTTCCCGATAAAATGTCGGCACCGATATTTCTTTGGATCATCTTGCATGGCTTCCGCACCGAATCTGCAGTTCAAGTTTGTCAACTATACCGGCCTGGAAGAAGGTCCGAGCGTGATCATCATGGGTGCGACCCATGGCAACGAAACCTGCGGCACCGAAGCGATCCGCCGCATCATGGCGGAACTCGACAGCGGCGAGCGCAAGATTGCGGCCGGCAGCGTCACTTTCGTGCCGGTCGTCAATCCCCTCGCCTACTTCAAGAACGAGCGCAACGGCGACCGCAACCTGAACCGTAACCTGTTCCCGAAAGTCGATCCGCAGGACTTCGAAGACCGCATCGCCAACTGGCTGTGCCCGCTGCTGGCCCAGCACGACGTCCTGCTCGACCTGCACTCCTTCAATGCCGCGCACGGCGAGCCCTTCGTCATGGTCGGCCCGGTCAACAACGAGGGCCCGCTGGAGCCCTTCAAGCATGCCGAACAGGAACGCGCCCTCGCCCGCCGCCTGGGCGTGCGCCGCTTCGTGACCGGCTGGATGGCGGCCTATGGCGGCGGCGTGCAGCGCCGCTCGCGCGGGAATGCGGCGGAACTGGAAACCGTGCTGCGCTACGGCGTCGGCACCACCGAATATATGCGCACCACGGGCGGCTACGCGCTGACCCTGGAATGCGGCCAGCACGTCGACCCGAAAGCGCCGCAGGTGGCCTACGACGCGATCGTCAACACGCTCGCCTTCCTGAAGCTGATCGAGGCGCCGGAGCCGGAGCCCGTTCCGTTCGAGGAAATGGAAGCGCTGCACATGGTGGCCGTGTACGACAAGCTCGATGCGGGCGACAGCTTCTCGCGTACGTGGGCCAGTTTCGATCCGGTGGCTGAGGGCGAGCAGATCGGCACGCGCGCCGACGGCACGCCGGTGCTGGCAGAATTTTCGGGCCGCATCCTGTTCCCGGATGCGAAGGCGGGGGCGAACTCCGAGTGGTATTACCTGACGCGGGCGAATCCGGAATTCGGACGCGGCTGATGGCATGCGGGGACAGCGCCGCAAGCGTGCGCCGTTGTCCCCGCCCGCGAACTAGTGGATAATTCGGCACCATGACCGATACCGCAACCCTCCCCCCACTCCCAGACCGGCTCTCGATCGATCCGAGCAGCCCTTTCCACAACCGCGACGTCTTCCAGCACGAAGTCGGCATCCGCTTCAACGACAAGGACCGCCATGACGTCGAAGAGTATTGCCTGAGCGAAGGCTGGATCAAGGTGGCCGCCGGCAAGACGCTGGACCGCAAGGGCAAGCCGATGCTGATCAAGCTGAAGGGCAAGGTCGAGGCGTTCTACCGCTGATCGACCCTGGCGGCCTGGCCCGCGGCCGGGCCGTTCGTCCACGTTTTTCCTCCCGGGTTGCGGCGCTTCGCGCGCCGCGCCTGCTGTCGTCCTCCCACAACAGATCCGTCTCCGCTTCGCAGCAGTGCTTGCCCCGCGCGCTCCGGGCTTCTATCATTGCGGCCTTGTAGTTGCCGTACGGCAATCCAACGCACTTGCTGAACCTTTTGGAAGACAGATGAAAGCCACGAAGATTGTTTCGATCCTGCTTGCCGCATTCGCCGCGGGCAGCGTCCATGCCGCCGAACTCGCCACCACCCTCGACCTCGGCACCACCGGTCTCGGCCTGCACCTGAGCACGCCGCTGAGCAGCAAACTGAATGCACGCGTCGGCCTAAACGTCGCCAACTATTCCTACGACGGCAACACCTCGGACCTGGAATACGACTTCAAGCTCAAGCTCAAGACGGCCGATGCCCTGCTCGACTACCACCCCTTCGACGGCGTGTTCCGCGTCACCGGCGGCGTGGTCTACAACGGCAACAAGATCGACGCGCGCGCCAAGCCGAGCGGCGGCAGCTACACCGTCAACGGCCGCGCCTATGACGCCGCCCTGGTCGGCGACCTGAGCGGCAAGATCGACTTCCGCAAGGCAGCCCCTTACCTTGGCATCGGCTGGGGCAACGCGGTGAAGGCGGAAGGCTGGAGCGTCGGCGCCGACCTTGGCGTGACTTTCCAGGGTTCGCCGAAGACGCAACTGGCATCGAACAATTGCACCGCGCCTGCGCTGCTGTGCCAGCAGCTGGCGCGCGACGTCGCGGCCGAGAACGCCGACCTGGCCGAGGAAGTGAAGGACTTCAAGCTGTACCCGGTTGTTCGCGTGGGCATCAGCTACCGTTTCTGATGCGCTGCCCTGGATGAGAAAGCAGGCCTTGTGCCTGCTTTTTTTTCGCCTGCGCCAATCAGGCCGGCGTCAGCAGCTTCAGCCCGGCGATCCCGAGCGCGATCAGGCCGATCGAGCCGATGCGCAGGGCGCCGGCCGGTTCGTTCAGGATGATCATCCCGAACACGGCGGTGCCGATGGTGCCGATGCCGGTCCAGACCGCGTAGGCCGTGCCGAGCGGCAGGTGGCGCAGGGCGAGGCCGAGCATGCCGACGCTGGCCGCCATGGCCAGCAGCGTCAGGACCGAGGGCACGGGGCGGGTAAAACCTTCCGTGTACTTCAGGCCGACGGCCCAGGCCACTTCCAGCAGGCCCGCCACCACCAGATAAATCCAGCTCATTCCGATTCCCACGGGGCTTGCCCGGCTACAAAAAGTGGCCGGCAGTATAGCACCGCGCCCCGTCGAGGCCGGTTCGATGGCGAAAATGAGGCGGTCTCGGCAGGAATCCGGCGCATCCCGTAAGATGCCCCGACTTGACCGCTTAAGGATCCAGCATGACCACTTTGTTCGACCCCATCAAGATCGGTGCCTTCGAGCTGCCGAACCGCGTCATCATGGCGCCGCTGACCCGCGCCCGCGCCGTCGGTCCCGGCCGCGTGCCGAACGCCCTGATGGCCGAATACTATGTCCAGCGCGCCAGCGCCGGCCTGATCCTGTCGGAAGCGACCTCGGTCACCCCGATGGGCGTCGGCTATGCCGACACGCCGGGCATCTGGTCCGATGAGCAGGTCGAGGGCTGGAAACAGGTCACCAAGGCCGTGCACGCAGCCGGCGGCCGCATCGTCATGCAGCTGTGGCACGTGGGCCGCATTTCCGATCCGGTCTTCCTGGACGGCGCCGCCCCGGTCGCCCCGAGCGCGGTGAAGCCGGCCGGCACCGTCAGCCTGGTGCGTCCGAAGCGCGAATACGCGACCCCGCGCGCGCTCGAACTCGACGAGATCGCCGGCATCGTCGCCGCCTACCGCAAGGGCGCCGAGAACGCGAAGAAGGCGGGCTTCGACGGCGTCGAGATCCACGGCGCCAACGGCTACCTGCTCGACCAGTTCCTGCAGGACAGCACCAACCTGCGCAGCGACGCCTACGGCGGTTCGATCGAAAACCGCGCACGCCTGATGCTGGAGGTGACGGACGCCTGCATCGACGTCTGGGGCGCCGACCGCGTCGGCATGCACCTGGCGCCGCGCCGCGACGCCCACGACATGGGCGACTCGAACCCGGTTGCTACCTTCGGCTATGTCGCGCGCGAGCTCGGCAAGCGCGGCATCGCCTTCATCTTCGCGCGCGAAGCCGTGGGCGAAGACAGCCTCGGTCCGCTGCTGAAGCAGGAATTCGGCGGCGCCTTCATCGCCAACGAAAAGATGACGGTCGAGACCGCCGAGCGCCTGCTCACTGCCGGCAATGCCGACGCGATCGCCTTCGGCCTCTGGTTCATCGCCAATCCAGACCTGCCGCAGCGCCTGCAAAGCGGCGCGCCGCTGAACCCGCTGCGTCCCGAGGTGATCTACGGCAGCGGCGCCGAAGGCTATACCGACTACGGTTTCCTGCAGGCCTGACAAGCTCTCGCACGACCGCACCTGGGCCGGTTCTTCGCCGGCCTTTTTTTTCGGCCCTTAAAACGAACGGCGCCCGTATTTACCGCATATGTACGACGTATGCATGTCGCGCAGGGGCATACGTTTGCCCCTGTGATTGCCCTGTCTCCCATGCTATTCTTGCGCGATTCATAAGTTGCGCCGGCTGGCGGCGCACCACAGAAACAGGGACACATCTTGACCATCTTTGCACCTCGCGCCGCAACGCCCATCGCGTTCACCGTCGCTTCCGTCTTCGCCGCTTCCGCCTTCGCCTTCACGTCCGCACACGCAGCCGCTCCCGCGCCGCGCGCTGAAAACGCCTTCCTGTCGCAGCAGGATGCCGCCGCCCGTTCGGCGCGCGTGTCGAACGTCGACTATGCGCTCGAATTCACGCTGACCGGCAACCCGAGCTTCAGCGGCGTCACCACCGCCAGCTTCGACCTGAACGACAACAGCGCGCCGCTGACGATCGACCTCGACAAGGCGACCGTGCAATCGGTCACGGTCAACGGCAAGAAAGTGGACGCGAAGTACAACAACTGGTTCGTGACGATTGCCGCCGCCGACCTGGTCAAGGGCCGCAACACCGTCGTCATCGCCTACGAGCGCCTGCACAGCACCAATGGTGAAGGCCTGCACCGCATGGTCGACCCGGTCGACAAGCGCGTGTACACCTACTCGCACTTCGAACCGGCCGCCGCGCACCAGATGTTCGCCGTCTTCGACCAGCCCGACCTGAAGGCGACCTACCAGGTCACGGCCACCGCACCGGCCGACTGGCAGGTGGTGTCGACCACGCGCGAGACGCGCATCGAGGAGGCGGGTGCCAACAAACGCTGGATCTTCCCGAAATCGAAGAAACTGAGCCCGTATAACTTCTCGCTGCATGCCGGCCCGTACAAGGTGTGGGAAGACAAGAGCGGCAAGTATCCGATGCGCCTGTTCGCGCGCCAGTCGGTCGCAAGCCAGGTGACGCCGGAAGACTGGTTCCGCTACACGAAGGATGGCCTGGCCTTCTTCGACAATTACTTCGGCATCCCTTACCAGTTCGAGAAATACGACCAGCTGCTGGTGCCGGACTTCCTGTACGGCGCGATGGAAAACGCCGGCGCGATCACCTTCGCCGAAGGCGGTTTCCTGCACAAGGCGAAGATGACCGACGCCCAGCGCCAGTCGCTGGCTTCGGTGATCATGCACGAGATGGCGCACCAGTGGTTCGGCGACCTGGTCACCATGCAATGGTGGAACGGCTTGTGGCTGAACGAAAGCTTCGCTTCCTTCATGGGCACACTGGCCACCGCCGAGGCGACCGAGTTCAAGGACGCCTGGCAGCACTTCTATTCGACCGGCAAGCAGGCCGCCTACGTGCAGGACCAGAAGTCGAACACCCACCCGATCGAAGTGCCGGTGCCCTCGACCGCGAACGCCTTCGACAACATCGACGCGATCACCTATTCGAAAGGCGCCTCGACCCTGATGCAGCTGCGCCACCTGCTGGGCGCGGAAACCTTCCGCAAGGGCGTGCACAACTACCTGGTCAAGTATTCGTACCAGAACGCGAAGCTCGACGACTTCATCGGCAGCCTGGGCGAAGCGGCCGGCCGCGACCTGTCGGGCTGGACGAAACAGTGGCTGTACGAGCCGGGCGTGAACACGATCGCCGCGAACTTCACGTGCGCCAACGGTAAAGTGAAGAACTTCACGCTGCAGCAGACCGCGCCGAGCAAGCTTCTTCCGACGCTGCGCGAACAGCGCGTGCAGGTTGCAACCTTCAAGGTCGAAGGCGGCAAGCTGGTGGCGCTGCAGACCGTGCCGGTCACCTACGCCGGTGCCACCACGAAGGTTCCGGCGCTGGCGGGTACGGCCTGCCCGGACCTGGTCTACCCGAACTACCAGGACTGGGGCTTCGTGAAGGTCCAGCTCGACAAACGTTCGTTCGAGACGGCGCGCACCAGCCTGGCGAACGTGGACGATGCGCTGCTGCGCACCATGCTGTGGCAGAGCCTGTGGGATGGCGTACGTGACGGCAAGCTGCCGCTGAACGAGTTCATCAAGACCGCCCTCGCCAACGCGCCCCAGGAAAAGGATTACACCCTGCTGGGCGACGTGCTCGGCAAGGTCGCCGCCGCCAAGCACTACATCGACGCCATGGGCCTGCAGACGGCCTGGGCGCGGCAGACCCGCGCCGCGCTCGAGGAAATGGCCTGGAACGGCACGATCGCCAGCAAGGGCAACGAGAACTTCCAGCGCCGCTGGTTCAACACCTACCTGGGCCTGGCCAGCACCCCGGCCGCGCTCGAGCGCCTGTCGGGCATCCTGGCGGGCACGGTCACGGTCGACGGCTTGAACATCAACCAGGACCTGCGCTGGGCTATCATCGGCCGCCTGAACCGCTACAACGTCGCCGGCGCTCCCGCGCTGGTCGAGCAGGAAGCCTCCCGCGACAAGTCGGACAGCGGCCAGGCCGCCGCGCTCGCCGCCACCGTCGTGCGCCCGGATGCGGCCGTCAAGGCGCAATGGCTGGGCACCGTCGAGAACCTGAAGACGGACCTGCCGTTCTCGAAGATCCGCACCGCGATGGGCAGCCTGTATCCGACCGAGCAGCGCGAACTGGCCGAACAGACGGCGGACCGCCGCCTGGCGCAACTGCCGGCGATCGACAAGGCGGCCGGTCCGGTCTACATGCGCAGCTATGCCGGCACCATGATCCCGGCCAACTGCACGCCGGCCAGCGTCAAGCGCCTGAGCGAGGCCGTGGCCCGCATGAAGGACCTGTCGGCCGGCACCCGCCGCGCCCTGATCGACGCCCAGCAGGAAGACCAGCGCTGCGTGACCATCAAGCAGGCCATGACGGCGCCGAAGTAAGCAGTGGCGCGCGGGGACGTCGCGGCCTGGCCCGCATCGAGGCTGGGCACGCGCTCGTGGGCGCCGCTCGCGCTGACCCTGGGCCTGCACCTGCTGCTGGTGCTGGCCTGGTTCGGCGCCACGCGCGGCGCAGCGCAGCGCGATCCGCCGCCGCGCGTGTCCGTCTTCGTTCCGGTGCAGCCGCTGGCGCGGCCGCAAGCCGCCCCGGACGCCCCGCCGCCGCCTTCCAGGCGGGTGCGCCGTCCGGCAGGCAGCGCGCCTGCACTGCCATCCGTGGAACCCCCTTCCATCACCGTGCAGGCACCGGCGGCCCCGCCTGCCGACCCCGATGCTGCCGGCCTGCCGCACGACCCTGCGCCCACGGCCCTGCCGGGCGATCTGCTCGTCAGCTCGAAAGCGATGGCGGGCCGGGTCGACCGCGAGCTGCGCAAGGGCGCCAGCCCCATCACGGCCGAACCGGACCGCAAATGGGAACGCTTCGCCGACGCCGTTGCCGGCGCGCGCAGCGGCAGCACCCGCACCGTCACCCTGGACAGCTACACCTCGCCTGACGGCGTGATGATCTATCGCAAGACTGTCGGCGCGCGCGTGTCCTGCTACCGCAGCGGCAGCGTCGGCGGCCTGGTCACGGGCTTCGGCGCGGCGGACACCGCGGGCGCCGGCGGCACCGCTTGCCCGAGCGGCGTGCGCTGGACCCGGCACTAGGCTCCTGCCATCTTTCCGCCGCGGTCGCGCATGCGCCCCGTCGCGCCGCGAGCTGCCGTTTGCCGGCCTGCCGCGCGCCGGCGCAGCAGCGCCCTCGCCTTCTTTCCCCGCAGCGGCGCACATCTGCGCCAGCCGGCGCCAGGCCCCCTCGGCCGCGCAACCGGATGGCGGCCGTTCATATAAATGGCGCAGGTCGAGCGGCGCCAGTTCCTTGACCTTCACTTCGCGCTCGATCGGCAGGCAGACCGCGTCGTGCCAGGCGGCGGCGTAGCCCTGCGGCGTGGGCAGCGGTCCGCGCGCGCGCACGGCCGCGGCCTCGCATTCGGCGCGCGTGAGATATGCGCCGCGCAGGCTGCTGCTCTCGAGCGTCACCTCGAGATGAAGCTGCACATATAAAAGCAGGATGATCGTGAACACGCCGCGCTCCAGGTCCGCATCTTCCTGTTCGACGCCGCCAGGACCGCGCCAGTTCGGCGCGCACGGCTGACCTGGATCAGAGCACGCCGGGCCGTCGCTTCCCGGCTTTGGCAAGACAAATGGAGGAGCGCGCTGCCCAGCCCGGCAGGGAGTCCACGCTCCGGCTAGAATAGCGCTTTGCCCGCGCCGGCGGCTGTGCCGGCGCCCACGGGCCGCGCCTCGAAAGACCTGCATGAACTGGGATTATCCGCAACCGTATACCCTGTCCCTGGCCCCCGGGCCGGACGACATCGATGGACTGAACCACACGAACAATGCCGTGTACGTGCGCTGGTGCGAGCAGGTCGGCTGGGCGCATTCCGAGTCGCTCGGGCTCGGCATCGAGGATTACCGGCGCCTGGACCGGGCGATGGCGATCCGGCGCGGCGAATACGACTACATCCTGCCCACCCTGCTGGGCGAGGAACTGCTGCTGGGCACCTGGCTGGTCGGCGGCGACGGCAAGCTGTCGATGGAGCGCCGTTTCCAGCTGGTACGCTCGCGCGACGGGGTAACCGTGCTGCGCGGGCGCTGGGAACTGGTGTGCATCGACATCAGCGGCGGCCGGCCGCGCCGCATGCCGCCCGAGTTTATCGAGGCGTATATGCCGCAGGTGGTGAGCGCCGGCTGAGGCAAGTCCGACCATGCATGGGCTTGCGTGACTCACGTTGCGCACGCTCAAGGACAAACTTGAGCAAACCGGGCCGGGCGACGTTCGCGCCGGGCGACACTGCGTTGGTGTCCGCCGCCCACGAGGTCTTGCCATGTCCGGTCCGCCCGACTCTCCCGCTTCCCTGCGAGCCAGTGCGCTGCTCGCCGTCCTGTGGGGTGCGCTCGCGCTGCTGCTTCTCCTTGTGCTCGGCGGCTGCCGCCTGCGCGAAGGTTCTTCCGAGCAGCTGGTGATCCCGGAAGTCGTGCGCACCAACCTGTTCGTGGCGCCGGGCGGGTCGGACGCCAACCCGGGCACCCAGAGCGAACCCTTCCGCACGATCGCGCGCGCGGCCCAGGTCGTCACGCCGGGCACCACCGTCTACGTCGCGCCAGGCCAGTACATGGGCGGTTTCCAGACCAGGGTCAGCGGCAGCGCCGAGGCGCGCATCATCTTCGTCTCGTCCGAGCGCTGGGGCGCGAAGATCGTCCCGCCGCTCAGCTCGGGCAGCACCAGCGGCTGGGACAACCGCGGCAGCTACGTCGACATCATCGGCTTCGACATCGACGGGTTCCAGTACCAGAGCGGCACCAAGTGGCTCAACGGCATCTACAACAGCGGTTCCTACAACAACATCCGCCACAACCATGTCCATCACGTCGCCCTCGACATTCCCTGCGAGCCGGCCGGCGGCGCCGGGATCCGGGTGGACAGCTACTACAAGGGCAAGCAGGCCGACGTCATCGGCAACAACGTGCACGACATCGGTCCCCTGGACTGCCCGCACCACCGCGGCATCTACGTCAGCACCCAGGCGCGCATCGGCAGCAACGTGGTCTACCGCGTTTCCGGCGCCGGCATCCAGCTCTGGAACGACGCCCACCACGTGGACATCATCGGCAACACCGTGTCATCCTCCGGCCAGGGCATCGCGGTCGGCGGCGGCGACTTCTATTATTCGCAGGGGCCCAACGACCACAGCTTCGTGGCCAACAACATCGTCTTCGACAACAAGCAGGGCATCCTCGAGCACGGTGCCACCGGGCGCAACAACCGCTACGTGAACAACCTGGTGTTCCAGAACGGGGCCGAAGACTGGCACCTGGCCCAGGGGCGCCAGCACGTCGGGACGATCGCGGCCGAACCGGCCTTCCTCGAATACAGCCGCACCGGCACGCCGGATTTCCGGCTCAGCGCCAGGTCGCCCGCGATCGGGCGCGGCGTCCCGCTCGAGGCGGCCGAGCCCGACTTCGAGGGCAAGCCGCGCAGCCAGGCAACCGGCTTCGACATCGGCGCCTTCCAGCACGAGTCGATGCCGGACGGCGGGATGGAGAACCAGGGCTTCGAGGCGGTGCGTTAATCCGGGCGGTGCCCGGCCTCTCCCAGGATCAAAGGATGTCGTGCACGGTTTCTGGCGGGCGGCACAGGCGCACGCCTTTCGGCGTGACCACGAAGGGACGGTTCAGCAGCGCCGGGTGCGCCAGCATCGCATCGATCAGGGCCTCGTCGCTCACGCCCTCGGCATCGAGCCCGAGTTCGGCGTACAGGCTTTCCTTGCTGCGGATCGCGTCGCGCGCGCGCAAGCCGCTGGCGGCCAACATGCTCATCAGCTCCTCGCGCGTGGGCGGCGTGGCGAGGTAATCGACGATGCGCGGCTCGTGGCCGGCTTCGCGGATCGCCGCCAGCGTGTTGCGCGAATTGCTGCAGCGCGGGTTATGGTAGATCGTGATGTCCATGGTGAGCATTCTGACAAAAGAGTCGGACATGATACGGCCCGTGCTTACAACAGACCAGTTTTTTTGCTTGTCGCTCTTGCCGTAGCGCTATAAAATCCTCCGCTTCGTTTTCCGCAAGGTAATCCTTTTTGCGCCTTGCCCGAGCCAAACCAGAATAAAACGGCCGCCTCCCCGGCGGTTAGACGAAGAAATAAGCGAAGAAATAAGCGGAGAAATAATGAGCGACACCCTGATGCGACCGGCGGCCCTGCCTACCTGGGGCCAGCGCACCGCCTTGCGCCTGCTGAACATGATCGGCTGGAACCTGCACTACCGGCCCCTCCCCGGCCCGCACGGCATTGCCGTCGTCTACCCGCACACCTCGAACTGGGACTTCCTGATCGGCCTGCTCGGCAAGTGGGCGCTCGGCCTGCAGTTCCGCTGGCTGGCCAAGGATTCGCTGTTCCGCGGCCCGATGGGCGCGATCATGCGCTACTGGGGCGGCGTGGCGGTGGACCGCCGCGCGCCGATGGGTGCGACGCGCCTGCTGGCCCAACGCATGCACGCCGAGCCATGGTGCTGGGTCGCCATCACGCCGGAAGGCACGCGCAGCTACCGTCCGCACTGGAAGAGCGGCTTCTACCACCTGGCGACGGCTGCCAGGGTGCCGCTGGTGCTGGTCTACATCGACTACGGCAAAAAAGAGCTGGGCGTGGTCGACATCGTCCACCTGACCGGCGACCAGGATACCGACATGGCGGCGATCGCCGCCGTCTACAAGGATCGCCAGGCCCTGCGTCCGCAGGATGCCGCGCCGATCAAGCTGGCGCCGCCGCACATCGGCCCGGACCGCCGCAAGGCCTGAGCCGCCTGCGCTCTTACGCTGCGCGCATGCCTTTGCGTTCGCGCAGGAACAAAGTCTTGTACCAGATCGCAGTCGGCCGCCAAGCCCCGCTCGGGGTGGCGCAGTATTCCGGCAGTTCCCCCACCCGCGTATAGCCGAGCCGCTCGTACAGCGCTTCGGCGCTCGATCCGGCTTCGGTATCGAGGAACAGCAGGCCGCGCCGCAGCGCCAGTGCCTGCATCTCCAGCGCCCCCATCAGGGCCGTGGCCACGCCGCCGCGGCGCGCCCCGCTGTGCACCAGCAGCTTCTGCACTTCCGCGCGGTTCAGTCCGTTCGGCTTCATGCACAGGTCGAGCTGCACGGTGCCGGTCAGCACGTGATCGCGCCAGCCGACCAGCACGATCCGATGGCCCGCCTCGACCGCGTTCGCCACATCGCTCCAGTAGGCGTCCGCCGCGGCCTCGCCCAGGGGCATGACGAAGCCGACCGAGGCCCCGTGCGCGACCGCATCCAGCAGCAGCGCGCGCAACTGGGCTGCATGCTGCCGCACGCCGGCGGCGTCCAACATCCTCACCTGCATGATGTGTCCTCCTCTGTCCACAAGGAAGGCCGTGCAGGATTCGTGCCTGCTCATCCGGCCCGCGCGCCGTGAAAATGCACCAGCCTGGTGCATCTCGGCCGCCGCTGCACCAGCATGGATGCACCGTCACGGCGCATCTATTCGCGCGACAGCTCGTCCCAGGCCATGGCGGTGCTCAGGAACAGCTTGCCGTTCAGCTCGCCGAGCAGCGCGCTCTGCTTCAGGCGATCCATCACCGGCCCCTTGACCTCGGCAAAGTGCAGGCCGACGCCGCGCGCACGCAGCATGGCGTTCAGCTCGCCCAGGGCGAACAGGGCCGAGGTGTCGATCGCGTTCACGGCCGACAGCACCAGTACCAGGTGGCGCGTGCCCGGGTGGTCCGCCAGCTCGTCCTCGATGCGCTCGTTGACGGCCTCGACGTTGCCGAAAAACAGCTGGGCGTCGACCCGCAGCAGGAGCAGGCCGGCGGCGGTGTCGGCGCTGTACCGTTCGATGTTGCGAAAGTGCTCGGTACCCGCGATCCGGCCCAGCACCGCGATGTGCGGTCGGCTGGCGCGCCAGATCAGCGCCCCCATCGACAGCGCGACGCCGATCACGACGCCGGCCTCGACGCCCAGCGCCAGCACGCCGGCGGCGGTGGCGAGCAATGCGGCGGCATCGGCCCGGTCATAGCGCCAGGCGGTGCGCAGGGTCGTGGTGTCGAGCATGCCCAGCACGGCGACGATGATGGTCGCGGCCAGGGTCGGCAGCGGCAGCAGGGCCAGCCAGGCGGTCGGCGCCACCAGGGCCAGGGCCAGCAGGCTGGCCGTGATCAGGCTGGCAAGCTGAGTGTTGGCGCCGGCCGCGAAATTCACCGCCGAGCGCGAGATGCTGCCGGTGACGGGAAAGCCGCCCGTCAGGGCGCTGCCGACGTTGGCGGCGCCCAGGCCGATCAGTTCGTAGTTGCTGTGCAGCTTCTCGGCGCGTTTCAGGGCCAGGGTCTGGGCCCCGGACATGCTGATCAGGAAGACCATGAAGCCGATCAGCAGCGCCGGCTGCAATAGCGCCTGCCAGTGCTGGTTCGAGGTTGCGATCGTGACAATCGGCAGCCCGGCCGGCACCTTGCCGGTAGTGTGCACGCCCAGCGCTTCGAGGCCGAGTACGGGCACCAGCGCGGTCGCGCCCAGCACCACCACCATCGGCGCCAGCTTGGCGCCGATGTCGGCCACGACCGGCTTCACGCCCAGGCGGCGCAGCAGCGGCGCGAACCAGCTCCTGGCCGCCAGCAGCAGCGCCAGCGAGCCGACGCCGAGCAGCGCGCTCGGCAGGTGCAGCGCGGGCGGACGCGTACCGAGCAGCGCCGGCAGCTGCCCGAGGGCGATCACGATCGAGGAGCCGATCGTAAAACCGCTCATTACCGGGCGCGAGAAGAAGTTGGCGATGAAGCCGATGCGCAGCAGGCCACAGGCCAGCAGCACCAGGCCGGACAGCAGGGCCAGCTGGGCGGCCAGGGTCGTGTACAGGGGCGTCCCGGCGGCCGCCAGCGGGGCTAGGGTCGAGGCCGTCATCAGCGAGATGATCGCCATCGGGCCGACGGACTGGGTGCTGCTGGTGCCGAACAGGGCGTACAGCACGGGCGGGACGATGCTGGCGTAGATGCCCACCACGGGCGGCAATCCCGCCACGAGGGCGTAGGCCATGCCTTGCGGGATCATCATCATCGCCACCACCACCCCGGCGCTGATGTCGCCGGGCAGCATGGCGCGCCGGTAGTGCTTCAGCCAGTGCAGCATTGCGTCGTTCGTTTGTTTCAAAGGCGCAAGGGTAGCACGGCGGAGGGACACGGCGGAAATTGGGGCAATGCCTGGTATCTGGTGGGCATGGGGCGCCCACCCTGCAAATACCGCTCGATTGCCGCTAACTGTCAGTCATACCGTAGGGTGGCCGCCCCGTGCCCACAGATCAACGCCACACCTACCCCATCGCCAGCTCGACGCAATTGCGCCCCGCCCGCTTCGCCCGCGCCAGCGCCGCATTCACCCGCACCGTCAGCGAATCGGCGCTCTCGTGCTCGCCGAGCTGGGCCACCCCCAGGCTGATCGTCACCTGGTCCACGCCCGGCATCGCGGTCGCCTCGATCGCCGTGCGCAGCTTCTCGGCCACTTTCAGGCCGTCGATCGCGCTGGTGTGCGGTGCGATCACCTGGAATTCCTCGCCGCCCGCGCGCACCAGCACGTCGCTGGCGCGCACCAGCTTCTGGGCGGCATCGGCCACCGCGCGCAGCACCATGTCGCCGACCGGATGGCCGTAGCGGTCGTTGACGCCTTTAAAACGGTCGATGTCGAAGGCGATCAGGGCCAGCGGATGCCCGTAGCGGCGCGCGCGCTTGATCTCCTGTTCCATCAGGGTCTCGCCGTGGCGGCGGTTGGCGATGCCGGTCAGGGCGTCGAGCGTCGACAAGTGGGTCACGCGCACCAGCATCTCTTCGCCCTCGCGGTTCAGGTCCGCCAGGCGCAGGCCGACCGCGGCCAGGTCGGCAAGTTCCGCCAGCGTATCGAGTTCGTCGCGGCTGAAGCGGCGCGCCGCGCGAAACAGCAAACAAAGCGAGCCGCGCGGCGCGCCGGGGCCGCTCGACGGAATCGGCAAGGCCAGCACCATCTGGACGCCGTGCGCGCGCAGCTTGTCGGCCAGCGCCGGCTCGCCCGATTTATCGAGGTCGTCGAGCAGCGCGATGGTGTTCGCGCTGGCGGCCAGCAGGCCCGGAAAAGCGTGCCGCAGCGGCGACTGCAGGAGGCGCTCGCCGCGTCCCAGCACCTTGGCCAGGTTCAGCGTGCGTTCGCCATGCTGGGCCTGCAGCTGCAGGTCGCCGCCCGGCTGCAGGTAGAACAGCGCCGCATGCGCGACGCCCGGCCAGCTGCACAGGGCCTGGCACAGGCGCTCGGACAGCGCCGCCAGGTCCTCGCCTTCGCCCAGCGCCAGCCGCACCCGGGTGCGCAGCGCATGCAGGGCGTCGAGTTCGCGTTCGCGCGGGCTGGGCTCTGGCAGCGGGGCCGGACCGCGCGCCAGGCGCGCGCGCACCGCCTCCAGCAGTGCCTCGTCGTCGAGCGGCGCGATCGCGTAGTCGATCGGGCCGCATGCCATCAGGGCCGGCAGCCAGCGCGCGTTGGCGAACGGGCACAGGACGAAGGTCGGGGCGCCGGCGCGCGCCGTCACCAGGCGCGCCAGGTCGGCGTGGTCGAGTTCCGGATCGAAGCGTTCGAGATCGATCACCAGCAGGTCGAGACGGTCGAGGCCGGGCAGCGCCAGCGCGCCGTCGGCGCCGTCGGCCACCCTCAGCTCGCCGAACAGGCTGCCGCAGGCGGCGGCGAACTCGGCGCGGCGCGCGGCGGCCGGGTTGACGAACAACCCGGTACGTGAGCCTTGCGGCGCGGCCTGCTGGGACATGGTTTTCTCCTCGACATGCATATTTGTTACATAACGATGCCAATTTTGACATAAATGAGGGCGACCGAACAGGCGACCTGTGTGTGACAGCGCACCGTCGGGTCCAATCGTGCGGCCGATACTGGTTTGAATATGAACACGTATGCGAAAAAGGGAGCAGCGATGGCCAACCAGGACGATGTAGCGAACCACCAGAAAGCGATCCAGAACCGCCAGGACCAGCACGACGCCAGCGGCGCCAAGGAAGAAGGCGAGAAGCCGGTGCAGATCGGCGCCGAGCAGCCGGTGCCGCCGATGCCGGCCCAGCACCTGGCCAAGCCGGGCCTGGAAGCGCAGATGGACGTCAAGCCGCGCTTCATGGCCGAGCAGTACAAGGGCAGCGGCAAGCTGGAAGGCCAGGTGGCGATCGTCACCGGCGGCGATTCCGGCATCGGCCGCGCGGTCGCCGTGCTGTTCGCGCGCGAAGGCGCCGACGTCGCCATCCTCTACCTGAACGAACACGAAGACGCCGCTGAGACCCAGCGCTGCATCGAAGCCGAAGGGCGCCGCTGCGTCACCATCGCCGGCGACGTCAAGGACATGGACTTCTGCCAGCAGGCGGTCGACACCGTCGTCGCCCAGTGGGGCCGCCTCGACGTGCTGGTGAATAACGCCGCCTTCCAGGAACACGCCGACTCGCTGCTCGACATCACCGAGGAGCGCTTCGACGAGACCATGCGCACGAATATCTACGGCTACTTCCACATGGCCAAGGCCGCCCTGCCCCACATGAAGCGCGGCGCGGCGATCGTGAACACGGGTTCCGTGACGGGCCTGAAGGGTTCCAAGCTCCTGCTCGACTATTCGAGCACCAAGGGCGCGATCCACGCCTTCACCATGTCGCTGGCGGCCAACCTGCTCGACAAAGGCATCCGCGTGAACTGCGTGGCGCCGGGCCCGGTCTGGACGCCGCTGAATCCCGCCGACCAGTCGCCGGACAAGATCGTCCACTTCGGCGAAAGCACGACCTATGGCCGCGCGGCCCAGCCGGAAGAGCTGTCGCCGGCTTACGTGTTCCTGGCCTCGAACGCCTGCTCGAGCTACATCACGGGCATCGTGCTGCCGGTGACGGGCAGCGTCGGCGAATAATCAACAGGGAGAATTGACTATGGCACGCAGCTTGTGGAAAGGCGCGATCAGCTTCGGCCTGGTGCACATCCCGGTCGAGATGTATCCGGCGACCAGCAACAATGGGCTCGACCTGCACATGCTGGACCGGCGCGACTTCTCCCCGATCGGCTTCAAGCGCTACAACAAGAACACCGGCAAGGAAGTCGGCTGGGACGACATCATCAAGGGCTATGAGTACACCGACGGCGAATACGTCGTGCTGTCCGACGAGGACCTGCGCCGCGCCAACCCGGAAGCGACCCAGACCATCGACATCCTGGCTTTCGTGGACGCTTCCGAAGTCCCGCTGACCTACTACGACCAGCCCTACTACCTCGCCCCGGGCAAGGGCGGCGACAAGGTGTATGCGCTGCTGCGCGACACGCTGAAAAAAGTAGGCAAGATCGGCATCGCCAACGTCGTCATCCGCGTCAAGCAGCACCTGGCCGCCCTGCACTGCGTCGGCAACACCATCGTGATGAACACCCTGCGCTACGCCGACGAGATCCGCGACGCGGCCGACCTCAAGATCCCCGGCAAGACCGCCAAGACCGCCGTCAGCGACAAGGAGCTCAAGATGGCGCTGGCCCTGGTGGAGGGCATGAGCGAGGACTGGGAACCGGAGCAGTACCACGACACCTACCGCGAAGACGTGATGGCCATGATCGAGAAGAAGGTGAAGGCCAAGCAGACCAAGACCATCACCATGCCCGACCCGGACGAGAAGCCGGCCAAGGCGACCAACGTCATCGACCTGGTCTCGCTGCTGCAAGCCAGCCTGGGCAAGAAGCCGGGCAAGAAGGCCGCCGCCGAGGAGGACGAGGACGACGACGAACCGCCACCGCCGAAGCGCGCGCGCAAGCCGTCGGAGGAGGACGAAGACGAGGAACCGGCGCCACGCCGCAAAACGGCCGCTGCCAGCAAGGAAGCCGTTGCGGCAAAGGCGGCGCCGAAGCGCGCTGCCGCGAAGAAGCCGGCCGCGAAGGCCGCGGCGAAGAGTACCAAGGCGCCCGTTCGCCGCAAGAAGGCGGCGTGACGGATGGATGAATTTCTCGACTTCCTCCAATGGCCCGCGATGGCGGTCAGCCTGTACGCCGCCTTCATGATCGGATCGAAGAACGCCAGGAAACGCATTTTCGGCTTCTGGATGTTCATCCTCAGTAACCTGTTGTGGATCGTCTGGGGCGTGCACGACGAAGCCTGGGCCCTGATCTCGCTGCAGGTCGCGCTGATGGCGATGAACATCCGGGGCATTTTCAAGAACGAGTCGCCGGGCTGACAGCACTGGCGGCCAGCAGGAGCAGCACACATCCAACCGACGGCAGGACGCCGTCACCCTACAAGGAGGTTTTTATGCGCAAGATGATCATGATGGCCATCGCCGGCTTCATCTGGAAGAAAATCCAGGCCAAGATGAACAAGCAGACCTATAACGGCACGACCAGCGCGCCACGCCGTTACTAATCGCTGTTGCGGTATACAGCCGCGGTGCAAGGCCGCGGCGTTTCTTTCTATTGTGACATTTGGATAGACACAGGACTGTCCTGCCGGGTTAGCATGCGTTTCCTCTTTCAGGAACGACGATGCGCGCCCATCTTTCCCTCGCCTTGAGCCTTGCCTTGAGCTCTGCCCTGCCTGCCGCCTTTGCCGCCCAGGCTTGCAACACGGCCTGCCTCGAGCACATCCATGAAGGCCAGGCCCTGGCCACCAAAGGCCTGTACAAGGAAGCTTTCGACCGTTTCGACGCGGCCCGTGCTGCCGCCCCCCAGTCGTCCTTCCCCTTCTCGATGGCGGCTTCCCTGCTCGAGAAGCTGTCGCGAGACGCACCGCAGCCGCAGAAGCTGCGCGAACAGGCGCGCGCGATGGCCGGGCGCGCGCTCGAACTCGATCCGGACGATCCGATGGCCCAGGAAGCCCTGCGCAACCTGGAAAACGAGGGCGCCAGCGTGTTGCGCCCGATGCAGCCGGAGGCACACGAGGTACTGGTGCAAGCCGAGGCCGCGTTTTCCAGCCGCCGCTACGTCGAGGCCCTCGCCCTCTACCAGCAGGCAATGCCGCTCGACCCGCTCAGTTCCCTCCCCTGGGTCGGCGCCGGCGACTGCCATTACGCCCGCCGGCGGTGGCGCGAGGCCGAAGGCCTGTTCCGGCGCGCGACCGAGATCGAGCCGCGCAATGCGCAGGCCTGGCGCTTCCTGTCCGATGCCCTCGCGCAGCAGGACAAGCGCAGGGACGCGGAAGGCGCCCTCCTGTCCGGCATCGCGGCCGAACCGTCCCAGCTTCCGAACTGGGCCAGGCTGGACCAGCTGCGCGCCGGCGCCGGCCTTCCGCTCAAACGTCTCGCCCTGTATCGCGGGATCAAGGTGGTGGCCGACGGCGCCAGGAAGGGCTTCGAAGTGCAGGTCAATGAGGACGTCGGCAAGCAGGCAGGCACAGCGAACGGCAACTTCCGGATGCTGCTGGCGCTCGCCGAAGTCAAGCTGCGTAGTGACGCCAGCGACCAGGGCAAGGCCCTGGCGCCCTTCGACATCGAACTCGGGGCATGGCGCAGCGCATTGCAGGATGCCGCCGACGCGGGCAAGAACCCGAAAGAACGCCTGGCCGATCCGGCGCTGCGGCAGATGCTCGCCTTTGCCAAGGATGGCCAGCTCGAGCCGGCCATCCTTCTGCTGCTGTACAAGGAATCCTACCGTCCCGCCCTGGAGGCCTGGCTGGCGCGCGATCCCGGCGGCGTCAGGACCTTCGTCGATCGTTACGGCATCCGGCCCTGAGTGCCGCTATCGGGCGCAGTAGAAATTTCCTATCGATAAAATCAAATCAATCAAATTTATCTTTTACTCAGCCATAAGTAAAATCTTCTCATCAATTTCATCAATTGCATGAGGAGAACGCATGACCCGCCTGACCACCGCTTCCGGCATCCCCGTCGCCGACAACCAGAATTCGCTCAGCGCCGGCCCGCGCGGCCCGCTGCTGCTCCAGGACTTCCACCTGATCGAGAAGCTGCAGCACTTCAACCGCGAGCGCATTCCCGAGCGCGTGGTGCACGCCAAGGGTTCTGGCGCCTACGGCACCTTCACCGTGACCCACGATATCAGCCGCTACACGACGGCCAAACTGTTCAGCCAGGTCGGCAAGCAGACCGAGACTTTCTTGCGCTTCTCGACCGTCGGCGGCGAGAAAGGCAGCGCCGACACCGAGCGCGATCCGCGCGGTTTCGCCCTGCGCTTCTACACGGAAGAAGGCAACTGGGACCTGGTCGGCAATAACACGCCGGTGTTCTTCATCAAGGACCCGATCAAGTTCCCCGACTTCATCCACACCCAGAAGCGCCTCCCGGACAGCAACCTGAAATCGGCGAACATGATGTTCGACTTCTGGAGCCGCGCGCCGGAAAGCCTGCACCAGGTGACGATCCTGTTCTCCGACCGCGGCACCCCGGACGGCTACCGCCACATGGACGGCTTCGGCAGCCACACGTATAGCTTGATCAATGATGCGGGCGAGCGCGTCTACGTGAAATGGCACTTCAAGACGCGCCAGGGCATCAAGAACCTGAGCGCCGCCGAGGCGGTCGGCATCGCCGGCTCGGACCCGGACCACGCCCAGCGCGACCTGTTCAATGCGATCGCCGCCGGCGACTTCCCGCAGTGGGACGTCTTGGTGCAGGTAGCCACGCCCCAGCAACTGCTTGAGTGGGAAGCGCGCACCGGCTGGAACCCGTTCGACCTGACCAAGGTCTGGCCGCACGGCGACTTCCCGCTGCTGCCGGTAGGCGTGCTGGAACTGAACCGCAATCCGGTGAACTACCACGCCGAGGTCGAGCAGGCCGCGTTCTCGCCGGCCAACGTTCCGCCGGGCATGGGCTATTCGCCGGACAAGATGCTGCAGGGCCGCCTGTTCGCCTACCACGACGCCCAGCTCTACCGGGTCGGCACCAACCACCAGCACCTGCCGGTGAACGCCCCGCGCTGCCCCTTCCACAACCAGCAGCGCGACGGTGCGATGGCGATCGCCAACGGCGGCGCGGCGCCCAACTACGCGGCCATCGATGCGGTCGGCAAGGGCGCCACGGGCATGGGCCATGGCGAGCAGGAACTGCCCTTGGGCGGCAATGCGGGCCGCTTCGACTTCCGCGGCCAGGAAGACGACTACACGCAGCCAGGCAACCTGTTCTGGCTGATGAGCGACGAGGCGAGGCAGATCCTGTGCGAGAACCTGGCGGGGCCGTTGTCGCAGGTGACGGACGAGATCCTGGAGCGGCAGCTGCTGCAGTTCGACAAGGCGGATCCGGCCTATGGGCGCGGGGTGCGTGCGGCGCTGAAGCGCTTGGGGCGGAACGTCGATTAAGTTAAAGCTTGTGGGGCTGAGGCCTGATGCGTTAATGGTGTTCTTGATCCGCATGGGCTCGGAGAGCCCATCCTACGAATCACGCTAACTGTGCCGCTCGCCGCGTCGCGAAAGCTAACGGCCTGCGGCGCCTCCCGTAGGATGGGCTCTCTGAGCCCATGCGGATTGAACGTACCACCGACACCTTTCGCAACAGCGCCGCGTTCCCAAGGTATTCGTTACGGCTTGTAGCCCAACTGCTTCATCGCCGCCGTCAGCGTCTTGGCCGCCTTCGCATACCCTTCCCACGGATCGTTCCCCGTATCCAGCCGCGTGTGCGCATTCAGCACATTCCACTGGTCGCTGGATTTGAGCGTCTTGAGTTCGTCCCAAGCCAGCGGCACCGAGATGCCCAGTCCTGGCCGCGCCCTGGCCGACCAGGCGCAGACGGTGGTGGCGCCCTGGCCGTTGCGCAGGTAGTCGATGAAGATCTTGCCGACCCGGTTCTTGGCGCCGCTCTTGGCCGAGAAGCGGTCGGGCAGAGTTTTCGCGAGGTGCTGCACGATCGCCTGCGAGAAGCCCTTGACCGTGTCCCAATCCTTGCCGCCCTTGACCGGCACCACCACGTGCAAGCCCTTGCCCCCGCTGGTTTTCAGGAAGGGGGACAGGCCGAGCTCCTCGAGGAAGGCGCGCATCACCTGCCCCGCTTCCTGCATCGCCGGCCATTCCACGCCCTCGCCCGGGTCGAGGTCGAACACCATGCGGTCGGGCGTGTCGTAGGCCTTGCTTGTGGCGTTCTGGGTGTGGAATTCGAGCGCGTTCCACTGCGCCGCCGACAGGATGCCGGCGATGTTGCCCACTTCGAGCATCGGCGGGTGCTCCGGGTCGAGCGCCTGGTCCATGTTCTTCATGCCGGGCAGCTTCTTGATGTCGGCGTGCTTCTGGAAGACCAGGTCGCCCTTGATGCCGCTCGGCGCCCGCACCAGCGAGACCGGGCGGGCCTTCAGATGCTCCATCATCAGCTTGCCGACCAGGGCGTAGTAGCGGATCACGTCCATCTTGGTGGCGCCGCTCTTCTCGTCGACGACGCGGTCGCCGTTGGTGATCTTCAGGGTCGCGGGCAGCTTGCCCTCGACCATGCCGGGCGGCTCGTTTTGCGGTGCGTCCTCGTCGTTCATTTCGATATCCTTCACGTGTACAGGCAGTTCGCGCGTGATGCCGGCGGCCGGCTTGTCGCTGCGCAGGCCCTGGAACACCGGGTGGCGCACGGCGCCGGCTTCCGTCCATTCGGAAAAGCTGACTTCGGCGATCAGTTCCGGCTTCACCCAGTGGTGCTTGCGGCCCGGGACCGTGCGCGGCGGGAAAGGACTGACGTCGGTGTCCAGCGCCTTGAGCTTCGCGGTGACGTCGCGCAGGCTCTCCGCATTGAAGCCGCTGCCGACGTTGCCCGCGTAGCGCAGGACGCCCTCCTTGTCGTGGGTGGCCAGCAGCAGCGAGCCGACGCCCTTGCGCGAGCCCTTGGGGTCGGTATAGCCGACGATCACGAATTCCTGGCGCAGTCCGCATTTGAGCTTGATCCAGTCGGGCGAGCGGCGCGAGACGTAATGCGAATCGCGCCGCTTGCCGATCACGCCTTCCAGGCCGATCTTGCAGGCGGCCGCGACCAGGCCTTCGGGGTCGTCGCCGAACTCGTCGGAGAAGCGCACCAGCTTCGATTGCTTGGCCTGCTTCAAGGCGCCTTCCAGCAGCGCGCGCCGTTCGACCAGCGCCACCTTGCGCAGGTCGTAGCCGCCCAGGTAAGGCGCATCGAAGATGAAATACATGATCTCGGCGCGGTTGCTGCCGTCGAAAGCCAGCTGCAGCAGGCCGAAGTTTGGGCGGCCGTTGGCGTCGTGGACGACGATCTCGCCGTCGTACCAGCCGTCCGGCAGTCCCATCCTCTCGAGCTCCTTCTGCAGCGGGCCTAGTTTATCGGTCCAGTCGTTGTTGTTGCGGGTGATCAGGCGCACTTCGCCGTTCTCGATGCGGGTCAGCATGCGGTAGCCGTCGAACTTGACCTCGAACACCCATTCCTCGGGATTGGCGGGCGGCGCGTCGACCAGGGTCGCCAGTTCCGGCGCAAACTCCTTCGGCAGCTGGGCGCCGACCACGCCTTCGGGCAAGCTGGCGTCGCGCGCCTTGTCCGCCGCCTTCGCCGCGGCGGTGTCGGCCTTGGCCTTGGTGGTGCGCGCGGTCTTGGCGGCGGGCTTGCCCTTCGCCGCGGTCTTCGTCGCGGGCGCCTTTTCCTTTACCTTCGCCGGCACTTTCTCGCTCGTGCCCGGCATCGGCAGCGCCTTGACGCTGTCGGGCATCTCGTCGACCACCGAGAACTCCTCGGCCGGGCGCGCGTAATCGTCCTTTTCCTTGATCAGGAGCCAGGGCTCCTGCTTCTCGTCGCCGCGGCCCTTCATGCGTACCAGCACCCAGTTGCCGTGCATCTTGTGCCCATGCAGGCGGAATTTCAGGTTGCCCTTGCGGTAGCCCTCGTGCGGATTGCCTTCGGGTTCCCAGGTGCCCTTGTCCCAGACGATGACCTTGCCTGCGCCATACTGCTTCTCGGGAATGGTCCCTTCGAAATCCGAATAGGAGATCGGATGGTCCTCGACGTGCACGGCCATGCGCTTGTCGTGGGTATCGTAGCTGGGGCCTTTCGGTACGGCCCAGCTTTTCATGGTGCCGTCGAGCTCGATGCGGAAATCGTAGTGCAGGCGGCTGGCCCAGTGCTTCTGGATCACGAAGGTCAGCGCGTCTTTCGCCGGCGTGCCGCCCTCGGCGGGTTCGGAAGTGATCGAAAAATCGCGTTTCGATTTATATAGCGCGAGCTTGTCGGGCATGGCGGACTCCTGCTCTATTCCAGTGCGCTCAGTGTAGGCAGGACGATGCGCGGCGACTGTACGGCAGCTAACCGTCGCGCCCGGCCTCAGCCCTGGCGTCTTTGTAACAGGGTGTAAAAGGACGTCAACGCTGTCGCGGCGGCCGGCGTTATCGGCACAGCAGCCGGTTCGCCGGACCGCCGGACCGCCGGACTGCCGGAACGCCGTCCAGGTTCCCCTCTTTTCCCCATCCTGAAGGAAAGACCATGAGCAAAATCGTCGCTACCCTGATCGCCGGCCTGTTCGCCACCTCGGCATTCGCCCAGACCGCCACGCAGGCGACCAAGCCTGAAACCAGGGCCGAGGCCAAGGCAGCCAAGGAAGTCGCGAAAGCCGATGCAAAGGTAGAGAAGGCCAATGCCGAAGCCAAGGCCGATGTCGCCGAAGCGAAGGCGGACGCCGCGAAGGACAAGGCCAAGGCCCAGAAGAAGGCCAGCAAGAAGAAAGCCGAAGCCAAGGCCGACGCTGCGGAAGCCAAGGCCGAACACAAGGCGGACACCACTGCGCACACGACGCACACCACCACGACCACCGCCACCACCAAATAACGAAGCGCAAAACGCGCCGCTCGGGCCCCACCATAGCCCCCGAAAAGACAGGGTACGCCCTGTCTTTTTTTTCGTCCGCCGCCTTTTCATCGCCAATCGGGCGCATGCTCTACAATATGCGCTCCCCTCCCCTGGAGCGCGCCATGCACAAGATCGTCTTCCTCGACCGCGACAGCCTGCTTGCCAAGGTACGCCGTCCCGCTTTTGCCCACGACTGGCTGGACTATCCCGCCACCGCGCCCGACCAGGTGCTCGAACGCCTGCGCGGCGCCACGGTCGCCGTCACCAACAAGGTGCCGCTGCGTGCCGATGTGATCGAGCAGCTGCCGGAACTGCGCATGGTGGCGGTGGCCGCGACCGGCACCGACAACGTCGACCTCGCCGCCTGCCGCGCGCGCGGCATCGCGGTCGCGAACATCCGCAATTACTCGGGCATCTCGGTGCCCGAACACTGCTTCACCCTGATGCTGGCCCTGCGCCGCAACCTGCGCGCCTATGTCGCCGACGTCGAAGCGGGCCGCTGGGAACGCTCGAACCGCTTCTGCCTGCTCGACCACCCGATCGGCGACCTGGCCGGCAGCCGCCTCGGCATCGTCGGCTATGGCGCCCTCGGCCGGCGCGTGGCGCAGATCGGGCAGGCCTTCGGCATGCAGGTCGTCGTTACCTCGCGCTCGCCAGTGAGCGAGCCGGGCGTCGAACAGCTGCCGCTGGACGAGCTGCTCGCCAGCTGCGACGTGATCAGCCTGCACCTGCCGCTGAGCGAGGCCACCCGCCACATGATCGGCGCGCGCGAGCTGGGCCTGATGAAGCCGACCGCCATCCTGATCAATACCGCGCGCGGCGGCCTGGTCGACGAGGCCGCGCTGGCCGAAGCCCTGATGCGGCGCACGATCGGCGGCGCCGGTTTCGACGTGCTGAGCAAGGAGCCGCCCGCGCAGGACAACCCGCTGCTGGGCCTGCGCCTGCCGAACTTCATCCTGACGCCGCACGTGGCCTGGGCCAGCAGCGGCGCGATGCAGACGCTGGCGGATATGCTGGTCGATAATATCGAGGCGTGGGAAGCGGGACGGGCGACGAACCTGGTCGGATGATGTGGGGGTGGGCGGGGCCAATGGCCTCGACCACCCCTAAGTATTACTCCAGTCGGATTGCGACGTCGAAGATCCAGGTGCGGCGGATCTCGACCACGTCGTACTGCTGCGCCAGCGCCGGCGGGAAGCGGCCGTAAGGCGCCTGGTCGGCGATCACCTTGCGGATCGCCGCGTCGAGTGCGGGGACGCCGCTGGACAGCTCGAAAGTCACCTTCTCGACCGAACCGTCGGCGCGCACCGCCACGGTGACCACCGGCTGGACCCGCGCCTGTTTTACCAATTCGCGCACGGTGTCGAAGGTCATGTTCATCTCGATCTTGCGGCTCATGCCCTGCGCATAGGCGACCAGCTCGGCGTTGGCGTCGGCGCGACCGAACAGCCAGCCGCGGCGCAGGCTGCTCACCGTCGGCGGCAGCTTGGCGGCGGCGTCGCGCTGGGCCTTTTCGGCGTCGAGCTGCTTGCCGATGGCGCGCAGGCGTTCCTCGCGCTGGGCTTCCTGTTCGGCTTTTTCGCGCTGTGCCCGCGCCTGTTGTTCTGCCGCCTGTCGGGCGGCTTCCTGGCGGCCGGCTTCCTGACGGGCTGCTTCCTGGCGTGCGGCTTCCTGTCGTGCCGCTTCCTGACGTGCCGATTCCTGTCGTGCCGCTTCCTGTCGGGCCGACTCCTGACGGGCCGCTTCCTGTCGTGACGCTTCCTGACGGGCTGCTTCCTGTCGTGCCGCTTCCTGTCGTGCCGCTTCCTGTCGTGCCGCTTCCTGTCGTGCGGCTTCCTGGCGGGCTGCCTCCTGACGAGCCGATTCCTGGCGCTGCTGTTCCTGCCGGTTCGCTTCCTGCCGCGCTGTTTCGAGCTGCGCCAGGCGTACCTGTTCCTGTTGTGCCGCCTCCCTGCGCGCGGCTTCGAGCTGGGTCTGTCTTGCCTGTTCCTGCCGCGCTGCTTCCTCGCGTGCGCTGGCCTGGCGCTGCTGTTCCTGACGCTGTGCCTCCTGCCGCGCCAGCTCCTGACGGGCCGCTTCCTCGCGTGCGGCCGCCGCTCTTTGCTCTTCCTGGCGCATTGCCTCCGCCCGGACCTGGCGTTCCCCTTCCTCGCGTTCCGCCTGGCGGCGCGCGGCCTCCCGGCGTTCGCTCTCTTCCTGCTCGGCGATCAAACGGGCCGCTTCGCGCCGGGCGTCCGCTTCGAGGGCCAGCTGGCGCAAGTGCTGTTCGGCCGCCTCTTCCTGCGCGCGCGCTTCGGCGCGCGCCTGCGCCTCGGCGTTCTCCCGTGCCGCTGTTTCGGCCGGTGCCGGCGCCGTCTCTTCAGGGGTAGGCGCCAGTGCGAGCGCCGCCTTTGCCGGCGGCGCCGGCTCGGCTGGAGCGGGTGCCGGCGCGGGAGCCGGTACAGGCGCGGGCGCCGGTGCAGTCACTTCAGGCGCAGCAGCAAGCGGCGACGGCCGGCTTGGCGCCGGTCTGGGCGCCGGCGCTGCCTCGGGTATCGGGGCGGGCGGCGTCGCTGCCGGCGCAGGCTTGGGCGCCTCGACCGGCACAGGCGGCGCGGCCACCGGCGGCGCCGGCGCAGGCGCCAGCTGCACGCGCAATTCGTTCGGCCCCATACGCCGCTCTTCCCACGGAAAATGAAACCCCGGCAGCCCGAGCGTCTCGCCCCCGACGGCCAGGCACAGCAGCAGCACGTGGAACGCGGTGGAAAGAACGAAAGCCGTATTCAGGCGCGGGGACTGGCGCCAGGCGGACAGCGCTTCGCGCCAGTCGAACATGGGCTGGGCTGGCGAGAACTCAGCCATGCGCGGGCGCTTTCCTGGCTGGCTGGTCGAAACGGAACGATGTGGCCATGTAATCGATGCAAGGATGCCGAAGAGGCAAGTAACCCGGCGATGCTATCACAGGGGTGATAAAACACATCGTTCCGTTCAGGAAATGCTACTGTGCGGCCTACCAGGTCCCGGGAAGCAGGATATTGCGGTCCACGTCGCGCACGTCGCGCAGCCCGCAGAAGGCCATCGTCAGGTCCAGCTCGTTGCGGATGATCTCCAGGCAGCGCGCCACGCCCGCCTCGCCCATCGCGCCCAGGCCGTAGAGGAAAGGCCGGCCGATGTAGACGCCCTTCGCGCCCAGCGCCAGCGCGCGGATCACATCCTGGCCGGAGCGCACGCCGCCGTCCATGTGCACTTCGATCTGGCTGCCGACTTCGTCGACGATGCCCGGCAACGCGCCGATGCTGGACTGCGCGCCATCGAGCTGGCGGCCGCCGTGGTTGGACACGATCAGCGCGTCGGCGCCGCTCTTGACGGCCAGGTACGCGTCTTCCGCATCCATGATGCCCTTGATGATCAGCTTGCCGCCCCAGCGGTCCTTGATCCAGGCGACGTCGTCCCAGGACAGGGCCGGATCGAACTGCTGCGAGGTCCAGGACGAGAGCGAGCTCATGTCCGAGACGCTCGATGCATGGCCGACGATGTTGCCGAACTGGCGGCGCGGCGTGCGCAGGATGTTCCAGCACCAGCGCGGCTTGGTCGCCAGGTTGATCATGTTCGGAATCGTCAGTTTCGGCGGCGCCGTCATCCCGTTGCGCAGGTCCTTGTGGCGCTGGCCCAGCACCTGCAGGTCGAGCGTCAGCACCAGGGCCGAGCAGCGCGCCGCCTTGGCGCGGTCGATCAGGCGGTTGATGAAATCGCGGTCCTTCATCACGTAGAGCTGGAACCAGAACGGCTTGGTGGTGCGGCTTGCGACGTCCTCGATCGAGCAGATGCTCATGGTCGACAGCGTGAAGGGCACGCCGACCTTCTCCGCCGCCTTCGCCGCCAGGATCTCGCCGTCGGCGTGCTGCATGCCGGTCAGGCCGGTCGGGGCGAGGGCCACCGGCATCGCCACTTCCTGGCCGATCATGGTGGATTTCAGGCTGCGGTTTTCCAGGTTCACGGCCACGCGCTGGCGGAACTTGATCTTCGCGAAATCGCTTTCGTTGGCGCGGTAGGTCGATTCGGTCCAGGAACCGGCGTCGGCGTAGTCGTAGAACATGCGTGGCACGCGCCTTTTTGCCAGGACGCGCAGATCCTCGATCGTCGTGATGATGCTCATGCGTGCAGTTTCCTCTCCTCGGTAGTTGTCGGATGTCGCGCCTCGGCCGCTCTGAGTGGCAGCTCGAGGATGAAAACGGTGCCTTCACCGGCGATGCTCTCGACGCGGATCGCGCCATTCAGGAGCGACGTGGCGATGGTGTGTGCGATGTTCAGGCCCAGGCCGGTGCCGCCCTGCCCCATGCGCGTGGTGAAGAAGGGATCGAACACGCGCGCCAGGTGGGCCGGCGCAATGCCGCGCCCGTCGTCGCGGAATGCGATACGCACCCAGTCGCCCTCCATCAGGCTGGCCGCTAGCCGCATGTGGCCGCCCGGTCTCTCGAAGGCGTGCAGCAGCGCGTTGTTGACGAAGTTGATCAGCACCTGGCCCAGCGGGCCGGGATAGCTGTCCATCACGATCCCGGCCGGCACGTCGAGCTCCAGCACGTGGCCGGCCAGGCGCACCTTGTTCATCAGGGTGGCGACGATTTCCTGGCAGGCGCGCGCCAGGTCGAAACGGCGCCGCTGGGCGCTGGCCTGGTCGACCGAGACCTGGCGGAAGCTGTTCACCAGTTCCGCCGCCTGGTTCAGGCTGCGCATGATCAGCTCCGAAGCTTCGCGCGCCGAACCGATGTAGCTGGAGAGCTCGGAGCGGCGCAGCGCCGCCGTGTCGAGCGCGGTCGACAGATCGAGCGTCTTGTCGTGCAGGGTGCTGGCCATCAGCAGGCTGTTGCCGATCGGGGTGTTCAGTTCGTGCGCCACGCCGGCCACCAGCGAGCCGAGCGAGGCCAGCTTTTCCTGGGCCGCGAGCTGGCCCTGCACGTCCTTCAGGCGGCGGTAGGCCTGGGCGTTGTCGAGCGCGACGCCGACATAGGCGGCCAGGGTGCGCAGCATGTCCAGGTGCACGCGCTGGTAGGCGCGCGGCGTGAAGCTCTGCACCGTGAGCGCGCCCAGCACGCGCTGGCCGACCACGACCGGCACATACAGCAGCGACTGCGGCAGGCGCCCGCGCATCGCCTCGGATTGGCAAGGCAGCGAAGCCGCCGCGACCTCCGCGGGGTCGAACTCGGGCACATAGCGCGGCACGTCGGCGGCCAGCTCGCCGATGAAGATTTCCCGCTCGTGCTCGAAGCACCAGGCGCCCAGCTGGCGCGGATCGCGGCGCCCACGCACGTGGGGCGCGCAGCGCCGGCCGTCGATGAAGGCGTAGGGAATGTCGAACAGGTCGCCGCTCTCGCGCGCGACGCCGACTCCGAATACCGGTGCGTCCATCAGGACCATCACGTGCTCGTGCAGCGTGGTCATGATCGCCTCGGTGTCGAGGTTCGCGGTGAGGCGGCGGCCGATGTCGGACAGCAGCGCGATGTTGCGGCGCGCGTTGTCGGCCGCTTCGCCCTGCTCCTCTGCTTCGCGCTTGCGGCGTTCGGCCGCGTCCTTCTGCAGCACCAGTTCGGCCGTGCGCGCGTTCACCTCGCGCTCGAGCACGCCCTTCTGCTGGAGCAGCGCGCGGATGCGCAGGCGGTAGGCGCCGACCGCCGCCGCGGCCAGCAGGGCCAGCGCCGACAGGCGTAACCACCAGTTCTTCCACCAGGGCGGCGTGATCGTGATCGTCAGCGCCGCCGGCGCCTCGCTCCAGACGCCGTCCTTGTTGCTGGCGCGGACCCGGAATACGTAGCTGCCCGGATCCAGGTTGGTGTAGGTGGCGTAGCGCTTGTCGGCGCTGGTCTCGACCCAACCCTGGTCGAAGCCCTCGAGCCGATAGGAATAGCGGTTGCTGGCGGGGGCCGCGTAATGCAGGCCGGCGAATTCGAGCGAGAACACGGATTCGCGCTGCGTCAGCGTGATCTCCTTGGTGCGTTCGATCGGCGCGGCGAGGCGCTGCGGCTTGTTAAAGACGAGGAAATCGGTGATCCGCACCAGCGGCGGATACGGGTTGTCGCGGATCGCGTCGGGCATGAAGGAACTCAGGCCGTTGACGCCGCCGAAGTGCATGCGCCCGTCCGGTCCCTGCGCGCTCGAGCCGACGAAGAAGGTGCCGTCGATCAGGCCGTCCTTGGCCGTGTAGTGCTTGTACTGCCCGGTGGCGGGATCGAAGCGGCTGATCCCGTCGGTCATGCTGGCCCACAGGCGCCCGCGCGCGTCTTCCAGCACGGCGCCGATCGGCAGCGGTTCGCGTGCGTCGATCAGCTTCACGAGACGGAAGGCCGGCTTGCCGTCGGCGCCCTGCTCCATGCGGTGCAGGCCGCCGGCGGTGCCGACCCAGAGCGTGCCACTGCGGCTCAGGGTCATCCCATAGATGCGGTTGTGGCGCAGGCTGGAGGGATCATGCGGGTCGTGGCGGTAGTGGGTGAACAGGCCGCTCTTGCGGTCGAAACGGTCGACGCCGTTGTCTGTACCGAGCCAGAGGATGCCCTGCGCGTCCTCGACCATCCCGTACAGGGAATTGTCGCCGAGGCTGTTGGGCGTGCGCGGATCGTGGCGCCAGACCTGGCGCACGCGCAGGTCTTCGCCTAATTGGTAGAGGCCGGCACGCGTGACCACCCACAGCATGCCGTCGCGCGTGCGCTGCACGTCGTTGACCGGCGCCGTGCCCAGGCCCGGCAGCTCGACCCGGTGGAAGGGGCCGCCGCCGACCGCGCTCCAGGCCAGCGCGCCGGCGGTGCCGACCCAGAGCCGCCCGCCCTCGATGGCGAGGCTGTGCACCATGTCGTTCGGGATGGTATCGGCGCGGCCGTCCTGGTGGCGCAGCTGCTCGGTATGGCCGGTCTCGGGGTCGAGCAGCACCAGGCCGCCGCCGAAGGTGCCGATCCAGAGCTTGCCGTCGGGGCGCACGGCGACGTCGCGCGCTTTTTCGAAGCCGATCCGGTAGCCGCCGTCGGGGCGGAAGCTGAAGTTGGAGAAGCCGCCGCTGGCGAGGTCGGTGCGCGAGACGCCGCGAAAGCGCGTGCCGACCCAGAGCGTGCCGCTGCGGTCGATGCGGATCGATCCGACCTGGTTGTCGGACAGGCTGTGGACGTCGAGCGGCCGGTTGGCGTAGGAAACGAAATGGCCGTCGGTCGGGTCGCGCCACTTCACGCCCTCGGCGTCGGTGCCGACCCAGAGCGTGCCGCCGGCATCGTGGTACAGCGCCAGCACGCGCATCTCGCCCATGCCCTCGTCACGACCGAGCGCACGCGGACGCGGCGCGCCGTCCGCCAGCTTCCAGGCCTCGAGGCCGGCGTCGGTGCCGACCCACAGCGTGTCGCGCGGTCCCATCGACAGCGCGTTGACGCGCGCGCGGCGCGGATCGGCATCGAGCGGCGCGAAGTGTTCGAGGTGATGGGCGCCCGGGGCCAGGCGCCCCACTCCGCGCGCCGTGCCGGCCCAGAGCGCGCCATGGCCGTCGAAGGCCAGCGCGTTGACGATGTCGCCGCCCGCCGCGCCGTCGTGGGCCGGATGGCGGATCGTGGTGAAGGCGCCGCTGGCGGGATCGAAGCGTTTCAGGCCGTCGTTGGTGCCGAGCCAGAGGATACCGTTGCGGTCGGCGACGATCGCGTTCACGCTGCGGTTGCCGTCGCCCGGCGTGCCGGCGTCGGCCAGCGCATAGCGGACGAATTTCCCCGCTGCCGCGTCGAAGCGCGCCAGGCCGCCCTTGGTGCCGAACCAGAGGCGGCCTTCGGAGTCCTCGAAGGAAGCATTGATGAAGCTGTCGGGCAGCGAAGCGGGATCTTGCGGGTCGGTCCGGTAGACCGTCATCCTGTAGCCGTCGTAGCGGTTCAGGCCGGCCTGGGTGCCGAACCACATGAAGCCCTGACGGTCCTGCAGGATGGTGAGGACGGATTCCTGCGACAGGCCATGTTCGATCGACACGTGCTCGAAACGCAGGTTGCGCGGGGCGGCCGCGCCGGCGCTCGGCGCCAGCATGCCCAGCATGGCTGCCAATATGGCTGCCAGTGAGTGGCGCGCCGCAGTGCGCCCCCCGCGCAAGGTAGTGCCCAACATAGTGTCTCGAAATCGGATACAGAACCTCCAATCTACCAGAGGAACCTGGATAGTTGTAATAAATTAAGACTTCCGCAACGCCGACGCCGCTGCTATAATGCGTTCCACGGGGCGGCTGTAGCTCAGCTGGATAGAGTACTTGGCTACGAACCAAGGGGTCGTGGGTTCGATTCCTGCCAGCCGCACCAACTAATTTGAAGGCCAGATCGCGAGATCTGGCCTTTTTCGTTTCTACACGCGCCAACGGACTGCGAGCGTCACGCGTGGGCGGCGCTGATGCCAACGATATTCACACAACAGGGTATAGCCGACCACCCTACGCCCCTTCCCATTTGAACAACGCGCCGCTATAATGCGTGCCTCGGGCGGCTGTAGCTCAGCTGGATAGAGTACTTGGCTACGAACCAAGGGGTCGTGGGTTCGATTCCTGCCAGCCGCACCAACGAATAGGAAGGCCAGATCGCAAGATCTGGCCTTTTTCGTTTCCGGACTCCGGATGTTTCGGCATCGCAATTCTCCCCTTCCCATTCTGCCAACACCCCGCTATAATGCGTGCCTCGGGCGGCTGTAGCTCAGCTGGATAGAGTACTTGGCTACGAACCAAGGGGTCGTGGGTTCGATTCCTGCCAGCCGCACCAACGAATAGGAAGGCCAGATCGCAAGATCTGGCCTTTTTCGTTTTGCGCCTCCCTGCTACCGATTGCTGACGCAAGAGAAAGCTTCCCATTTCGACCACGCCCCGCTATAATGCGTGCTTCGGGCGGCTGTAGCTCAGCTGGATAGAGTACTTGGCTACGAACCAAGGGGTCGTGGGTTCGATTCCTGCCAGCCGCACCATCAGTTTCAAGAAAATGGCTCAGAAGCGATTCTGGGCCATTTTTCTTTTCTGCCGTGCTTTTGCCCTGTTTTCATTTCTCATTCAGCAAGCTAAGCCAAGGCGAGTCTTAAACGGGGCTTAGCTCAGCACAGGAAGGCGACTTCTGTTTTTGTAGGACGGCGCCGACGTTATCCGAGCAACGCGCTTCCCTTTTCCGCTCAACAATTGCCTTTCGAGCTGCCTCCTATGAAGAGCAATGCGTGCCGCGGCATTTGTGCGAAACATTCCACGCGTCATCGAATGTCGCCATAGCGTCACAGCCATTGCAAACCACGCAAACAGGCGGATCCCTTTGCTAGCATGAAGTCCCCGATTGCCATTACCCGGCCGCAGGACGCGGCCGACACTTGCGAGAGGACTCCATGAAAAAATCATTGATTGCTGCAGCGGTCTTGGCAAGCGCAGCGCTCGGTCCGCCGGCAGCTTGGGCGCAAACGGACATCAGCAGTCCGCCACAGGCCCTCGACCTGGTCGACGGCTCCGCCTTTTTCGGCGACAGCTTCGAGGAGGGAAATAGCGGCAACACCTTCGCCGACCGCTTCACGTTCACCGTGAGCGGCACCGTGGGCCAGAACCTGGACGCCATCGTCGCTTCGGTCAGCCGCAGCGCCGACGTCGGGCTCGACATCACGGGCATCTGGCTATTCGACGGCAACGACACCCTGCTCAGCCAGGGCTCGTCCCTGCAGACCGGGGCGACCGATGTCTGGACGGTGGCCGGGGGCAACCTGAGCGCGGGCGATTACTACATCCGCGTGAACGGCAACCTGGTATCGGACGACGGCGCGTCCTTCGGCGGGGCGATGATGCTCATGCCGGTGCCCGAGCCCGGCACCTACGGCATGATGCTGGGCGGCCTGGGCATCCTGGGCTTCCTGGCGCGGCGCCGCAAGGCCAGGTAGCGGCACGGCAGTGCTGTCATGACGCCTGCACAGCGGGGGCGCGCAAGCGCTCCCGCTGTTCTCGTTTCACACGGCTCAGGTGCGTAATTTCTTGATGATGCTGCGGTTGCCCAGGATTTCCTCGATCTGCTCGAAGCGCACCGGCTTCACCATGTGATGGTCGAAGCCGGCCTCGAAGGCGAGCTGGCGGTCCTTTTCCTGGCCCCAGCCGGTCACCGCGATCAGCACCGTCATCGGCCCGCAGCTGAGCTTACGGATGCCGCGCGCCAGGTCGTAGCCCGACATCTGCGGCAGGCCGATGTCGAGGAAAGCATAGTCCGGGCAGAAGCGCGCCGCGGCTGCCAGCGCGTCCGGGCCGTTGTGGGTGATCACCACGCTGTGCCCCATGGCGGTCAGCAAGGCGCCGATGCTGTTGACGAAGTCGACGTTGTCGTCCGCCAGCAGGATACGGTAGGTCTCGGTGCTGATGAAGGCGGCCGGCGTTGGTTTACTCAGGGGCTCCGGGTCGACCACGATCGGCAGGCGCACCGTGAAGCGGCTGCCGCGTCCCAGGCCTTCGCTCGAGGCCGCGATGGTGCCGCCATGCAGTTCCACCAGCTTGCGCGCCAGCGACAGGCCCACGCCCAGGCCGGCGTTGGTGCGCTCCAGGGTCGAATCGACCTGCACGAACATCTCGAACACGGAGTCGAGCATCTCCGGCGCCAGGCCGATGCCGGTGTCGCTCACTTCCAGCACCAGGGTCTTGTCCTCGACGCGGGCGCCGAGCGTGACCTTGCCGCCGCGGTTGGTGTACTTGGCGGCGTTGTTCAACAGGTTCGACAGGATCTGCGCCAGGCGCGTCGCGTCGCCATGCAGGAAGACCGGACGGTCCGGCAGGTCGATCGCCAGCTCGTGGCCGTGCAGCTCGATGTAGGAGCGCACCACCTCCAGGGCGTCGTTGACGACCGCCTTCAGCTCCACGCGGCCCATTTTGATCGCGAACTTGCCGGTATTGATGCGCGAGACGTCCAATAAATCGTCGACCAGGCGCACCATCTGGCGCAGCTGGCGTTCCATGATGTCGGTGGCGCGCTGGGTGGCCTGGGCGTCGCCGCTGCGGATGCGCAGGATGTCCAGGCCCGTGCGGATCGGCGCCAGCGGGTTGCGCAGCTCGTGGGCGAGCGTGGCGAGGAATTCGTCCTTCCTGCGGTCGGCCACGATCAGCGCATTCTCGGCCTTCTGGCGCACGTCCATCTCGTGTTCGAGGGTGCGGTTGGCGGCCTGCAGGGCTTCGGCGCGGCGCCCGATCTCGGCCAGCATGTCGTTGAAGGCTTCGACCAGCACCCCGATCTCGCCGCTGTTATTGCCCGGCACGCGCAGGGTGAAGTCGCGCTGCTGCATCACCTGGCGCGCCACGTTGGTCACCGCTTCGAGCGGACGGGTAATCGCCGCCTGCAGGCGCGAGGCGACCAGGGCCGCGATCACCAGCGCGCCCAGCATCACGCCGCCGAGGATGGCGCCATAATTAAGAAGGCGATCCACCAGCCCGTAGCGCGAGCGCAGGAAGACGGTGCCGACGGCCTCGCCGTTCTCGACGATGTTGTGCCAGACCTCGAGCTCGCCGTGTTCGATGCGGTAGCCGGCCGGCTGCGGGCGTGGCGGCAGCGCCTGTTCGGTGCCGGCCTTGGTGTAGGTGGCGAAACGGGCGCCGGTATTGGCGTAGACGGCGCCGGCCAGGATCTGCGGACGCGCGCGCAGCACGGCCAATTGCTGCCCTGCCGCGGCGGCATCGCTGAAGGCCAGGGCCGGGGCGGTGACGCTGGCCATGATGTCGGCCTGCGTGGTCAGGTCGTCGACCCAGTAGCGCTGGAAGGTGCGCAGGTCGAGCAGGAGCATGGCGATCGAGGCCGACAGCAAGGCGGCCAGCGTGGTGAACACGGCCATCTTGATCAGCTTGCTGCGGACGGAACCGCCGTCGTTGAGGTGCTGGCGGGACTGCATCAGCTGTTTCCCTTTACTACGCGGTTTGCGACCGTAAGCAGGCGCGAACTGAGTTTCACGTTATTCCTCTCTGCGGAGTCGAGCGAGACGTCGAAACGCACCCGCTCCTCGATGATCCTGAAATTGATGACGCTGCCGTTCTGCAGGCCGAGTTCGCACTCGGTGACGGGCAGCAAGGCGCCGGAGGCTGCACGCAGGATGCGCGCCGAGCGCGCGCTGTCGCTGCCGGCGACGAACAGCAGGTGAACCGGGGCCGGATCGCCTTCGCGCAGCGTGCGCACGACGATCGGACGACCGCGCACCTGTCGTCCGGCCACCACCCGTCCCAGTTCGGCCGCCATCTCGTCGGACCCGATCACGCCGATCGTGACCGGCGCGGCGCCGTCGGCAAAGGCGGAAGCCGGGAAATCGGCATAGCCGAGAAACTTGTAGAGAAAGGCGGCCTTGACCCGGCGCTCCAGGGCCTGGCTGCTGCCCTGCTGTGCATAGGCGCCTGGCGGCGGCAGCATGCCTCCCGCAAACACCGCCGCCGCCAGGACGAGCGACCAGGCCGCCGCACGGCCGGCCGCCTGCCGGCGCCGGGGCGACGGAGGAGACGACTGCGGGGTTCGGGCAAGGCGGTATCGAATCATGGGCCGGGGTTAATTCTGCAGGTCGCGCCGTCTATCGCAGCGCAAGAACGCCTGGCGCACACCCGGTTCGCCAGACTCGGCAGCGGACGGAACGCTGCCGTACGCCGAAGCCGTAAATTGTTTCGTGACATATATCATGTTAAAACATTTTCTCTAATGCACCAAGCAAGTGCATACCGTGTACGCGGGCGGATCAGCCATATGCAACATCAATGACTGTCATCAGTAATCTAAATTGGCAATGCATGTTGCTGTGCGGCATAATTCTTCCTGTCTCCTCTATTCTCCTCCTCGGAAATAGATTCAGCCCGCTCCATTGAGCGGGCTTTTTTTTGCGCCTGCACAGCGCAGCCTTGTTATCATTGCAATATCGATGGTTGGAGACCTCGCGATGACCCAAGCAGCGTCCCTTGAATTCTGGTTCGAATTCGGCAGCAACTACAGTTACCTCTCGCTCATGCGCATCGAGGAACTGACCGAAGCGGCCGGCGTACCCCTGCTCTGGCGCCCCTTTCTGCTGGGCCCCGTTTTCCGCGAACTCGGCTGGAGCACCTCTCCTTTCGTGCTGCAGGAAGCCAAAGGCCGCCATATGTGGCGCGACATGGAACGCCAGGCGCAAAAGTATGGCCTGGAATGGCGCCGCCCTTGCGTCTTTCCGCGCGCCGCCGTGCTGCCGATGCGCGTCGCCGTCCTGGGCGCAGAAGAAACGTGGATGGGGGAATTCTGCCGCCGCGTCATGCGCCGGAACTGGGTCGAAGACCGCGAGATCGACGATGCCGCAGCCGTGCGCGCGGCACTCGCCGGCCTGGTGCCGGATCCGGACGCCGTCATCGCCGCCGCACTGGAACCGGGGAACAAGCTGCACCTGCGCGCCAACACCGAACAGGCCAGCCGCCGCGGCGTCTTCGGCGCACCCACCTTTTTCGTCGGCGACGAAATGTTCTGGGGCAACGACCGGCTCGAGGATGCGATCGCCTGCGCGGCAGCGTGCCGACAGGCGCGAGCCATTTAGTGTAGGATTCGGCCATGTTTTCGAATACACAACAGGCCGTGTCCCATGCTCGCTTCCGGTAAGTCCGCCCGCACCGTTTCTTCCTACGACTGGAGCGCAAGCGCGCTCGGCGATCCCACCGGCTGGCCGCAGCCGCTGCGGGTGGCGGCCGACCTGATGTTCAATACGCCCCTGCCGATGCTGCTGGCCTGGGGCGAGCAGCAGATCGTCCTGTGCAACGAAGCCTATGGCGCCCTGGCCGGTCCCGGTTTCAGCCGGGTACCGGGCGGTTCGGTGCCTGCCGTGCTGCCGCCGCCCTTTGCCGCGGCCGGCGAGGCGCTGACGCAGGCGCGGCGCGGCGAAGCGGCCTGCGTTACCGGCGCGGCAGTGAATTTCGGCGCCGGCGGCGAGCGTTTCGACCTGTATTTCACGCCGGTCGGCGTTGACGGTGTGCTGTGCGCACTGGGTACGGCCAGCGAAGCGTCGCCGGCTGCGGAAGAACCCGGCACCCTGTCCATCCTGGTGGTCGAGGACAACCTCGATTCCCAGTACCTGGTTTGCGAGATGCTCAAAGCCTTCGGCTACGAGGCCGACGGCGTGGCCCATCCGGACGATGCGCTGGCGCGCCTGGCCGCCAACCATTACCACGTGCTGTTTACCGACGTCAGCCTGCCCGGCATGTCCGGCGTCGACCTGGCGCGCCAGGCGCGCGAGCAGTATCCGCACCTGAAAGTGATTTTCGCCTCCGGCTACGGCGACATGCTGCTGCGCCACCTCGACTTTCCTTACCAGTCGCTGCAGAAGCCCTACGAACTCGATCAGCTGCAGGACGCCCTCGGGAAAGTGGCGAGCCAGCTGCGGGCGGGCGCCTGAGTGGCGGCCAGCCGTGTGCGGGCCATCGAAGCGGCCGGGCTAGAATGGCCAGGTGCCGGGCGGCGGCGGGCGTCCGTGCGCCCTGTCCTTGCCCTGCCGAGCGTGAAGTTTTCCATGATTGCTGTTGAACCTGTTCCCTGTTCCGGAGGCGCCGCGTGAGCGAAAACCGCGACGACCTCGAATTGATGCGCTCGGCGGCGCTGCGCAATGCGACCCACGTACTGGCCGCGCGCCGCCAGGCCGAAGCCGAGCTGATGGCGGCCAAGGAAGCGCTGCGCCAGGCCAATGCGCGCATGGAAAACATGCTGGAAAGCCTGACCGACGCCTTCTGCGCGGTCGACTTCGACTGGCACATCACCTATGTCAACGGGCGCGCCCTGCAACTGCTGGCGCCCCTGAACAAGACGCGCGAAGGCCTGCTCGGCAAGCGCCTGTGGGACGAATTCGAAGAGCTCAACGGCAGCAACCTGGCCACCGAACTGGAACGCGCGATGCGTTCGCGCCAGACCGGCAGCCGCGAATTCTTCTATCCGCGCCTGGCGGTCTGGATCGAGGCGCGCATGTACCCGTCGCCGGACGGGCTGACCCTGTATTTTCACGACGTCACGCGGCGCCGCGCCGACCAGCAGGCCCTGATCGACGGTAACAGCCGCCTGCAGGTGGCGCTGGCGGCGGGCCGCCTGGGCGACTGGCGCTGGGATGCGGAGAGCGACCGCGTCAGCCTGGGCGAACGCGCCGCCGAGATCCTCGGCCTGGCGCCGGATCAGCCGCTGGCCTGGCCCGAGCTGCGCGCGCGCCTCGACGAGCCCGACCGCGAAAGTGTGCGCCGCGAAGTGCTGCACGCCTTTGCCTCGCACAGCGACCTGAACATCGAATGCCGCCTGCTGCCAGACGGCGGCCAGGCGCGCTGGATCGCCCTGGTCGGACGCGCCGACTATGCCAACCCGGCGCTGCGCGACAGCGTCACCGGCATGACCGGCGTGATGCAGGATATTTCCTCGCGCAAGAACGCGGAAGACAGCCTGCGCCAGAGCGAAGAAGTGCTGCGCGCGCTCGCCAACACCATCCCGCAGCTGGCCTGGATGGCCCAGGCCGACGGCGCCATCGTCTGGTTCAACGAGCGCTGGTACGAGTACACCGGCACCACGCCCGACAATGCGACGGGCTGGGGCTGGCAGGACACGGTCGAGCCAGACGCCCTGCCCGCGATGCTCGAGCACTGGCGCGCCTCGATCCGCAGCGGCGAACCCTTCGAGATGGAATATCCGATCCGCGGCGCCGACGGCCAGTACCGCTGGTTCCTGACCCGCGTGAACGCCGTGCGCGACCGCAACGGTAAAGTCGTGCGCTGGTTCGGCACGAACACCGATGTCGACCAGGTCAAGCGCGTCGAGCAGGCCCTGCGCGAAGAATCCAAGGTGCTGGAACTGCTCAACAGCACCGGCAGCGCCCTGGCCTCGACGCGCGACCTGCGCTCGCTGCTGCAGGTGGCGACCGACGCCGCCAGCGGCATCGCCGGCGCCCGCTTCGGCGCCTTCTTCTACCACGGCAAGGAAAGCGATGGATCCACGCTTTTGCCACAATTCTCGCTCTACACCCTGTCCGGCGGGGTAGCCAACGAATTCCAGAGCTTCGGCGAGCCGCAGGCCAGCGCCCTGTTCGGGCCCAGCTTCCGCGGCGCCGGCCTGGTCAGGTCAAGCGACATCACCGACGACCCGCGCTACGGCCCCAGCCCGACCCAGTTCAGCCTGATGTCCGGCCAGCCGACCGTGCGCAGCTACCTGTCGGTGCCGGTCATGGCCGGTTCGGGCGAGGTATTGGGAACGATGTTCTTCGGGCATCCGGAACCGGGCGTGTTCACCGAACGCACCGAACGCATCGTGCGCGGCATCGCGGCCCAGGCCGCCGTCGCGCTCGACAATACGCGCCTGTACGAAGCGGCCCAGCAGGCCGCCGAGGAGCGCAAGGTGCTGCTGGAAAGCGAACGCGAGGCGCGCGCCGAAGCCGAGCGCTCGAGCCAGATGAAGGACGAGTTCCTGGCCACCCTCTCGCACGAACTGCGCACGCCACTGTCGGCCATCCTCGGCTGGGCCCAGGTGCTGCGCCGCGGCGGCAAGGACGAAAACGATTTACAGCGCGGCCTGCAGACGATCGAGCGCAATGCCCGCGCCCAGGCGCAATTGATCGAGGACTTGCTCGACATGAGCCGGATTACCTCGGGCAAGGTGCTGCTCGACATGCAGACCCTGAACCCGCAAGGCTTCCTCGACGCCGCCATCGAAACCGTGCGTCCGGCGGCGGATGCGAAAAACATCCGCATCGAGAAGCGCTACGAGGCGGACCCGGGCATGATCGCGGGCGACCCGGCGCGCCTGCAGCAGGTGGTGTGGAACCTGCTGTCGAATGCGATCAAGTTCACCCCGCGCGACGGGCTGGTGACCGTGGAACTGGGCCGGCGCGAAGGCTCGGTGGCCGTCACGGTGCGCGACACGGGTTCGGGCATCAAGCCGGAATTCATCACCCACGTCTTCGAGCGCTTCCGCCAGGCCGACGCTTCGATGACGCGGCGCCACGGCGGCCTCGGGCTGGGCCTGGCGATCGTGAAACACCTGATCGAGCAGCATGGCGGCACGGTGCGCGCCGACAGCCCGGGCGAAGGACTCGGCTCCAGCTTTTCCTTCGAGCTGCCCGTGGCCAAGGTCCAGACCCGCGCCGAGCGCCGCGCCAGCATGATCCGCAGCGGCACCACGCCGCCGGCCGCGCCCGACCTGACCCTGCGCGACCTGACCGGCGCCTCGATCCTGGTGGTCGACGACGACCGCGACGCGCGCGAGCTGATCGCCCGCATCCTGACCGACTGCCATGCGAAAGTGCGCATCGCGGCCAGCGCACGCGAGGCCTTTTCCGCCCTGCAGGCCGAGATGCCGGACATCCTGATCAGCGACCTCGGCATGCCCGAAGTCGATGGTTTTGAGTTATTGTCTTGGGTACGGGCTCTGCCGCGCGACCGCGGCGGCCTCTTGCCTGCGGTTGCCCTGACCGCCTTTGCCCGTTCGGAAGACCGGCTGCGGGCGCTGGAAGCGGGCTTCAGTTCGCATATTTCGAAGCCGGTCGAGCCGAGCGAATTGATCGACGCGGTGGGGTCGCTGGTGCGTCCGGCAGCGAGCAGAAAGCGCACTTGAAGTTCCTACTATCGGACGCGGCGCTGTCCTACAAGAAATTCTTGGGCCTTTGTTAGACTACTTGAAGTGGGAAAGTTGGATTCCTGAAGTGAAATTAGTTTCCTTCCAGTACCTATTTCGACGAGAAGAAGCATGCCGAGCAGACAAGAAATTTTGAACGCCAAAATCCTGGTCGTGGACGACTCGCCCGACAATATCGAACTGATGGAAGAGATATTGCGCGAGGAAGGTTACGCCAATGTCAGCTCGACCATGGAGCCGGAACAGGTCTGCCCGCTGCACCGCGAGCACAACTACGACCTGATCCTGCTCGACCTGCAAATGCCGGGCCTGAACGGTTTCCAGGTGATGAAAAGCCTGAAGGAAATCGAAAAAGGCGGCTACCTGCCGGTCCTGGCCCTCACGGCGCAACCGAGTTTCAAGATCGCGGCCCTGGAAGCCGGCGCGCGCGACTTCATCAGCAAGCCCTTCGACCTGCTGGAAGTGCACAAGCGCATCCACAACATGCTCGAAGTACGCCTGCTCTATAAGGAGCTGGCCCAGTACAGCCGCGCCCAGCAGGAACTGGCGCTGCACGACGCCCTCACCGGCCTGCCGAACCGCCGCCTGCTGGAAGACCGCATCGAAACGGCCCTCCAGCACGCCAACCGCAGCCACGCCAAGGCCGCGATCATGTACCTGGACCTGGACGGCTTCAAGGCGATCAACGACACCTATGGCCACGCCTATGGCGACGAGATCCTGAAGATGGTCTCGCAGCGCCTGCTGGCCTCGTCACGGAAAGAAGATACCGTTGCCCGTCTCGGCGGCGACGAATTCATGGTCGTGCTGGGCGACATCCACAGCCTGGCCGACGCGCAAGGTCCGGCCGCCAAGCTGGTCGAAGCCCTGTGCGAGCCCTTCTTCATCAACGACCTCACCTTGCGCCTGTCGACCTCGATCGGCATCAGCATCTATCCGGACGACGCCGAATCGGTGGACGCGCTGATCAGCATTGCCGACTACGCGCTGTACGAAGCCAAACGCGCGGGCAAGAACCGCTATTGCTCGACGGGCAGCAAGCCGCAGCAGGCGATCAAGACGCCGGCGAAGCAGGCCGTGCCGGAGCTGGTGCCGCACAGGTAACAGTAGAATAGCCGCGGTACGTAGGGGTCATTAAGGCCAATGGCCTTAATGACGGACTCACCGGACTCCCGAGTCCACGCGTTTCGACGTGTGATGGGCCAATAGCCCTAATTTCAATATCAGGCCGCGTTTCTGCGGAAACTGTGCGGCGTGCCGCTGCACGTACGCGTGGACTCGGGAGTCCACCCTACGTATACCTCACCGCAAACGACAACGGCACATGCCTACATTACTGCAAGCATGTGCCGCTTCGGTGAAGCGCCATAGGGCGCCCCTCAACCGTCAATCAAGCCGTGCCGACATCCTTCGACTGCGTCTGCGGCGTACCGACATTCGTCTGCCCGCACGCCTCTTCATTGTGCGCCGCAATCGCCGACGCATTCTGGTGGTCGCGCGCGGCCTCGACCTTCTCCGGCGCGACTTCGATGCGCGTGATGCCGGCATCGACCGAAATCGGATCGCTGGCCGGGAAAGTCATCTCGACCGCGTCGTCGAGCAGGGTTTCCTTGGCCGTTTCCGAGGCCGACAGGGAGCCGGGGGCGGCCATCATCTCGATGGCGAAGGCGTTCGCGATGGCCTGGTGCCGGGCCAGTTCGCCGATGGTTTTCACCTGGAATGCATCCTGCAACGCCTGCGCCTCTTTCTCGCCGATGCCGGACAGGGCGGTCAGCGGACAATCCACCAGTTCTCGCGGCGATTTGCCATGGTACTGCTCGGTAACAATCGTATCGATATTCATTTTTTGTCCTCTCAAGTAAGCAGCCTGTTCCCCGGGGCCGATCCGTCTCCGGAGAGTCGCTTCCACTATCGCATGGACGCCTGCAAGAGTATGTGCGCTGGCGAACATGCAACACCCGGGCAGCGCGCGCACGATTGCCTGTAAACACCAGAAATTGCCGTGCTATCATTCGCACGCGCCAATTGTGTCTTTACTTTGGAAAACACGCGACGCTCTGCTATCCTTTCAGACCGCGACAATTCTGGCCCTTTTCGACGAACGCAGCAGGAACGACGTGCCAACAACCGACAAACCAAAGATTCTGGTCGTTAATGACGATGCTGCCAGCCTGCTGGCCCTGACGAGCCTGCTGGACCAATGGGCCGTGGAAACCGGCTATACGGTACTGGCGGCGCGTTCCGGCCAGGAAGCACTGCGCCAGGTGCTGCTGCACGATTTCGCCGTGATCATCCTCGACGTCAACATGCCCGGCATGGACGGCTTCGAGACGGCCGAGGCGATCCACCAGCGCGCCCGTTCCGCCGACATCCCGATCATCTTCGTGACCGCCTTCCTGGCCGACGAGATCGACCGCCTGAAGGCCTACCAGCGCGGCGCCGCCGACTTCCTGTTCACGCCGGTGATCCCGCAGATCCTGCACGCCAAGGTCTCGGTCTTCGTCGCCCTGGCCAACAAGAACGAACAATTGCGGCGCCAGACCGAAAAGCTGTCGCAGCGCACCCTCGAGCTGACCGCGACCAACGAGCGCCTGATGAGCGAGATCGAGGAACGCCAGGCGGCCGAGCGCAAGAGCCATGCGAAGGACGAATTCCTGGCCATGCTGGGCCACGAGCTGCGCAATCCCCTGTCGGCGATTTCCAGCGCCGCGGCCCTGATCGACATGCCGGGCGCGCACGCCGAAATGGGTTCGCGCGCACGCCAGATCATCCAGCGCCAGACCCAGCACCTGTCGCGCATCGTCGACGACCTGCTCGACCTGTCGCGCGCGATGTCGGGCAAGATCCTGCTGGCCCGTAAGCCCGTAGACATGGCGAGCCTGGTCGGCGCCTGCCTCGACACCTTCCGCGCCACCGGCCGCACCGGCGGTTACCGCATCAACGTCGACCTGGCGCCGAACTGGGTCGACGGCGACCCGACCCGCCTCGAGCAGATCGCGACCAACCTGATCGACAACGCATTGAAATACACGCCGACCGGCGGCACCATCGACATCACGATCGGCGCCGAGGCGGACGAGGTGCTGCTGAGCGTGCGCGACAGCGGCGTCGGCATTGCCTCCGACCTGCTGCCGCACGTGTTCGACGTGTTCGTGCAGGGTTCGATCAGCCTCGACCGCGCACAAGGGGGCCTGGGCATCGGCCTGTCGCTGGTGCGCCGCCTGGTCGAACTGCACGGCGGCAGCGTCAGCGCCACCAGCGGCGGCGCCGGCGAAGGCAGCGCCTTCACGATCCGCCTGCCGCGCGCCGAGGCGCCGCAAGCGGCGGCCGCGCCGCAAGCCGTCCTGCCCGCCGCCAGCGCCGCAGGTGTGCCCAATAAGCCGGCCGTGCTGCTGATCGAAGACAACGAGGATGGCCGCGAAATGATGGCCACCATGCTCGACGTGTACGGCTACCCGGTGCTGCAGTCGGCTGATGGCCTGGACGGCGTGGCCCTGGCCACCGCCCACCTGCCGAACGTGGCCCTGGTCGACATCGGCCTGCCCGGCATCGACGGCTACGAGGTGGCGCGCCGCCTGCGCGCCAATCCGGCTACCGGCGCCATGCGCCTGATCGCCCTCACCGGCTACGGCCTGGCCGAGGACCAGCGCCGCGTACTGGAAGCCGGCTTCGACATGCACCTGGTGAAACCGGTCGACATCGCCCAGCTGCTCGGCGCCCTGGGCGAGCCCTCGCCGCTACCGGCGTCCGCCGGCTGAGCCGGCAGCGCCAATAAAAAAGCCGCACAACTGACCGTGCGGCTTTTTTTTATGCTGCGTGCCTGGCTTACTGCGACGCTTCGATCTCTTTCTGGCGCGCCTGCATTTCCTGGCCCAGGGCCTTGAGGTCGAGTTTCAGCTGCTTCGTCTTCGGGAACATTTCCTTCTCTTCTTCCTCGACGTGGTGGTCGATCATTTCCGACAGCACTTTCACTTTCGCATCGTACAGGTCGTCGTCCGGATCCATTTCCATGATCTGGGCGATCAGGTCCTTGGCCGAGGCGTGCTCGACGACGGCTTCGTCGACCATGTCTTCGGTATCCTCGCTCGCTTCGCGCGTGGCCGGATAGAAGATCTCTTCCTCGATCGTGGTGTGCATGATCAGGGCGTTGCAGATCTCGTCGGCCAGCTTCTTCTTGCTGACCTTGGCGCGGTCGGTCATCTTCTCGAAGCGCTCGAACATCTCTTCGACTTCACGGTGCTGCTGCGTCAGCAGTTCGACGGCGTCGATTGGCTTGTTGGTATCAGGCATGAGAACTCCTTGAAGGTGTGATGGTTTTATTAAGGCTTCCAGGACTCCAGCATCGTCCGAAACGGCTCGATGTACTGTTCGGCAGCGCACGCAGACGCCTCAGTGTGCGCACTTCCCGGACCGAGGTGTTGTATGATTTGGGAAACATTCAACCGAGCCCACGATGACCGCACCGGACCCGCAACACCACGACCCGGACCTGGAACGGCTGGTTGCAGAACGCACCGCCGCATTGACCGAGCTGGTCGCCCACCTGATGAGTTGCTGGGACGACGAGCGGCGCCTGCTTGCGCGCAAACTCCACGACAGCCTGGGTTCGTCGATGACGGCGCTGACCATGCACCTGGGGCTGCTGTCCAAGGGGCTGCTGGACCCCAAGGCCCAGGAACGCGCGGGACAGATGAAGAGCCTGCTGAACGGCATCATCGAAACCAACCGCAAGGTCCAGCTCGGGCTCTGGAACGACAAGCTGGAATTTCTGGGCATCAAGGCGGCGCTGACCGAGCTGGTGGCCGAGTTCGGCCAGGAGCACGGCATGACGGCGCGCGTCAGCCTGCCCGACGACGACGACGCCTATCCGCGCGAACAGGGCGTGGCGCTGCTGCGCTGCGCCGAGGAAGGTTTGAGGAATGCCCTGAACCATGCGCAGGCGCGGGCGGTCGACGTCATCCTCGACGACGATGGCGAGCAGCTGATGCTGACGGTGCGCGACGATGGTGTGGGGCTGGAAGAACCGCCGGCGCCGGAATCGCTGCGTTGCCACGGCTTGCGCCTGCTGCGCGAACGGGCGCGGGCGCTGGGTGGGAGTTTGACGCTTTCCGGCGTCGACGGCGGCGGGACCGCGTTGACGATGATTTTGCCGCGGGAGCGCGCCGGGGCGTAAGTTGGCAGGCAGTCGGGTGTTCATCGGCACGTAACGCGTGGGCATGCACACCCTACGTTACGCGTCGATCTCGGGGTAAAGCGCACGGAAACATATGCATCGTCCGCGGCGGCAGTGCACCGTAGGGTGGGCATGCCCACGCGTTTACGTGTTCATGCACACCCGACGGTCAATGCAATTTCACCAGCGGCGTCGTCCTGCGAATCAAAAACCGCGCAACCGCCAGCACCCCTGTGCGCACCGCCCCCAGCACCGCCTGGTGATGCATCAGGTGCAAACTGGTGTACATCACCCGCCCGATCATCCCCTCCACGAACCAGCTGGCCCCGCTCAGCGAGCCCATCAGACTGCCGACGCTGGTCGTCTTGCCCAGCGAAACCAGCGAGCCGTAGTCGCGGTACTGGTACGGCCTGTCGTCATGCGGCTTGCCCTTCGCGCGGCGCAGGAATTCCTTGAGCAGGTAGTCGGCCTGCTGGTGCGCGGCCTGGGCGCGCGGCGGGACCGGCTTGCCGGAGGCGTCGATGCAGGCGGCGCAGTCGCCCAGCGCATACACGCCGGCCACGCCCTTCACGCGCAGGTTGCCGTCGACCTCGATCTGGCCGCCCTTGTTGACCGGCAGGCCGAGCGCGCCCAGAAATTCCGGAGCGCGGATGCCGGCCGCCCACACGCACAGGCTTGCGGGATAGACGTTGCCGTCGTTGTCCGTCACCCGATCGGCCTCGATCCTGGTGACGCGGCAGTTGGCGACGACGCGGATGCCGCGCTCGTCGAGCAGTTTCAGGGCCGCGTTCGAGACCCGTTCGGGCAGCGGCGCCAGGATGCGCGGCGCGCCTTCGAGCAGCGTGATGCGCACGTCGCGTTTCACCTGCAGGCGCGAGAAGCCGTAGGTGGCGTACACGCCCGAGGCTTCGCGCAGTTCGGCCGCCAGTTCGACGCCGGTCGCGCCGCCGCCGATGATGACGACGTCGAGGGCCGCGTCGATGTCCTTGCGCTCTTCGCGCGCCTGCTCGGCGACCGCCATCAGGCGCAGCATGCGCAGGCGGAAGCGTTCGGCGTCTTCGGTGGCGTTCAGGGAAATCGTGTGTTCGCGCGCGCCGGGCACGCCGAAGTAGTTGGAGGTGCTGCCGACCGCCATCACGAGCGAGCCGTACTCGATGCTGCGCTCGTGCAGCACGTCCTCGCCGTCGGCCGCGCGCACGGCGCCGACCGTGAGGCGGCGCGCTTCGTGGTCGAGTGCGGTCATCGGGCCGTAGACGAAGGTGAAACCGTTATCGTGGGCCAGCATCTGGTAGGACAGGCCCTCCTGGTGGATGTCGAGGGTGCCGGCGGCCACCTCGTGCAGCGAGGGTTTCCAGATATGGTAGAGCCGCATGTCGACCAGCATGACCTTGGCGGGGCCGAGCTTGCGCCCCAGTTTGCAGGCCAGTTCCAGTCCGCCCGCCCCACCACCTACGATGACGATTTCGCTTCGCAAACTTTCCTCCGTTTGTCCTGCCGCCGGCCGAGCCGGTTATTGGCTACATGGCAAGTGTACACCCGGAGGAGAAATCGAGCGCGGCCATGGCCGCGCGGGAACATCGAAGCGTGTCAGTGGCCGCGGCCGTGGCCATTACCGTGGCCGTTGCCATGACCGTGGCCGTGCTTGTCATGCTTGTCATGCTTGTCGTGCTTGTCGTGACGGTCGTGGTGGTCGCGGCGGTCGTCGCGTTCCACATAGCGCACCTCGCGCACGACTTCGCGCACCACCGGACGCTCGCGGTAGTGGCGCTCGCGGTAATGCGGCGCATAGGTATTCGTGTACCAGTCGTCGCGCACGAACATCACTGGACGGCCGCAGGCTTCGTAGCGGCCGCAGTAGCGCGACCAGTTCTGGCGGTGGCGTGGCGGCACGCGCAGGTAGATCGGCTCGGTGCGCACGTGGCGCACTTCACGGATGATGACTGGCTGCTGGGTGTAGACCACCGGACGCTGGGCGAAGTCGCCGAGGTCGATGCGGCCGTAGAAGCCGGGCTGGCCGATGTTGATGCTGACGTTGGTCTGGGCCATGGCCGGGAGGGCGGCGGCAACGAGGGCGGCGCCGAGAATCAGGGAACGGATCGGGGATTTCATGGAAGTCCTCTCTAGTGATGTTGGCCGAACTTTATCAGACGCAATGTGAAGACTTTGTACGTTGCAACACACATTTACAAAATCCATCAGTCTCCTTTCTGCGCGGAATAGAACGCGGGCCGTCACGGCGGCCTCGCTACAATCGGAACAAGGACAACCCATGCGAGGTCTTCGATGAGCCGTCTTCCTCTCCTGCTGAGCGGCGCCTGCCTGCTCGCCGCCGGCACTTTCACCACGATATCGGCCCAGGCTCAGGTCGGCGCCACGCTCGACCTCGGCACCACCGGGGTCGGCGCCCACCTGGTGCTGCCGATCTCCCCGGGGCTGAACGGGCGGGTCGGCCTCAACTATTTCAAGCACGACTTCACCAAGCGCTCGGGCCAGGTCGAATACGACCTCGACGGCAAGCTGCAGACGGTCGACGCCCTGCTCGACTGGTATCCGCGGGCGGGGGGTAATTTCCGCGTCACGGCCGGCGTGCTCTACAACGACACGCGCTTCGACGCCACCGCCGCACCCGACCAGCTCGGCAGCTTCAGCCTGAACGGCACCCGCTACAGCGCCGCCGACGTCGGCCTGTTGCGCGGCAAGGTCGACTTCCGCAAGGCGGCGCCCTATCTCGGCATCGGCTGGGGCAATGCCCTGAACAGCGAGCGCGGCTGGAGCTTCGGCGGCGACCTCGGCGTGTTCTACCAGGGCTCGGCACGGGTCAGCCTGCGCAGCGAAGGCTGCGTGGTCGCCACCGTCCTGTGCGAACGCCTGGCGCGCGACGTCGCGGCGGAAGAGGCGCGCCTGGCCGACGATACCTCGGACTACAAAGTGTATCCGGTGCTGCGCGCGGCCGTGTCCTATCGTTTCTGAGGCCGGTGCCCAGGAAGGAGGCGTATCATGAAGGCGGAGGAGGAATCGCCATGAGATCGCATGTTGTGCGCTGCGGCGCCGTCGTCCTGGCCTGTCTGCTGGCCAGCGCCTGCCAGGGCCGTAAGGAGCCGGTCAAGCCGATTGCGGCAAAACCCCTGGTCTGCTTTATAGATTTCTAAAGCGCGACTTCTAGGGCGACGCACTCCCGCACCGCACTGTCCGCCGAGGCCAGTGCGCGCTACACTGTCGGCTGTTCATTCGCTTCAAGGTTTACATGTCGTTTTCTTCGCTCGGCCTGATCGACCAGATCGCAGGCACCCTCGCCACGCTCGGCTACAACGCACCCACTCCGGTCCAGACCGAGGCGATTCCCGCCGTGCTGGCCGGCCGCGACGTCATGGCCGCGGCCCAGACCGGCACCGGCAAGACGGCCGGCTTCGCCCTGCCCCTGCTCCAGCGCCTCGCCATGAAAGGCCAGGCGGCGCCCAATTCGGCGCGCGCGCTGGTGCTGGTGCCGACGCGCGAACTGGCCGAGCAGGTGCACGAGAGCGTCAAGGCCTATGGCGCCGGCCTGCCCCTGCGCACCATGGTGGCCTACGGCGGCGTCAGCATCAATCCGCAGATGATGAACCTGCGCAAAGGCGTGGACCTGCTGGTGGCCACGCCCGGCCGCCTGCTCGACCTGGTGCGCCAGAACGCCCTGAAACTGAACGGCGTGACGATGCTGGTGCTCGACGAAGCGGACCGCATGCTCGACCTCGGCTTCTCGCGCGAACTCGACCAGATCCTGGAAGCCCTGCCGAAGAAGCGCCAGACCCTGCTGTTCTCGGCCACCTTCTCCGATCCGATCCGCGCGCTGGCCAACCGGCTGCTGCGCGACCCGGTCCGGATCGAGACGGCGCCGCGCAACACCACGGTCAAGGCGATCAGGCAGTGGGTGGTGACGGTCGACAAGAAGCGCAAGGCCGAACTGTTCCTGCACCTGCTGAAGAAGCATGCCTGGGGCCAGGTGCTCGCCTTCGTGAAAACGCGCCGCGGCGTCGACGAGCTGGTCGAGCTCTTGGCGGCCAAGCGCATCGCGGCCGACTCGATCCACGGCGACAAGCCGCAGCCGGCGCGCCTGCGCGCGCTGGAGCGCTTCAAGGCGGGCGAGGTGCGCATCCTGGTGGCCACCGACGTCGCCGCACGCGGGCTCGACATCGAAGACCTGCCGGTAGTAGTGAACGTCGACCTGCCGATCGTCGCCGAGGACTACGTGCACCGCACCGGCCGCACGGGCCGCGCCGGCGCCACTGGCGAAGCGGTCTCGCTGGTCTGCGCCGATGAGGTGAACCAGCTGGCGGCGATCGAGGGCCTGACCCGCCAGGCCCTGGAACGCGTCGAGGAACCCGGCTTCGCGCCGGACCACCGGGTGCCGGAGACGAATGCCAGCGGCGAGGTGATCAAGAAGCCGAAGAAACCGAAGAAGCCGAAGGGCGACGCGAAGGTGGTAACGGAAGACGTGCGCTTCCGGCGCTAGGATTGGATATCGGCCCCGTAAGGTGGGCGGATCCTCCGCCCACGCGTTCAACGCCCGCATGAACACCAGTGAAATAATATTTCACATGCCTCTTTTGCGTGAAATATTATTTCACCGCAGCACTAACCTGAATTTGCGCACCCCCTCCTCCCTCGCCGGGAACACTTCGAAGCCCAGCTTCTTGACCAGTCCGATGATCCGGTTATTCTGCGGCAGCGCCTCGCCCACGATCTCGCGCGTGCCGCGCAGGCGGCAGTAGTCGATCAGCTTCTGCATCAGGATTTTCCCAAGTCCCTGCCCCTTCAGGTCGGAGCGCACCGTCACCGCGAATTCGGCGCTGACGTTGTCCGGGTCGGCCACGACGCGTCCCACGGCAAGGGTCTCCGGCAAACCGTCAGGACCGGTGCGGGTGGCGATGAAAGCCATCTCGCGGTCATAGTCGATCTGCGTGAAGCGCGCCAGCTGCGAGGGATTCAGTTCGCGGATGCGCACGAACATGCGGTAGCGCACGTCGTCGGGCGTGAGCGCGTCGAAGAAGCGCAGGTGGGCCGGGCCGTCCTCGGGCCGCACGGGGCGCAGCAGCAGCTGGCCGCCTCCGAAATCGATGCTCTCTTCCAGCTCGCGCGGATAGGGCCGGATCGCCAGCCGGTCGAGGGTGCTGCCGGAGCGGTCGGCCAGCGCCAGACGCATGCGCGCGTCCAGCACGATGGCGCCGTTGGCGTCGGCCAGCAGCGGATTGATGTCGAGTTCGACGATCTCCGGGATGTCGCAAACGAGGCGCGAGACCTGCACCAGGGTGGCGACGATGGCGTCCATGTCGCTTGGGGGCCGGTTGCGGTAGCCGGCCAGCAGCCGGGAGACGCGCGTGCGGGCTATCATGTCGCGCGCCAGCACGGCGTTCAGCGGCGGCAGCGCGACCGCGTGGTCGTCCGCCACCTGCACCGCGATGCCGCCCTGGCCGAACAGGATCACCGGCCCGAACACGGGATCGGTGGCGGCGCCCAGAATGAGTTCATGCCCTTCCGGCCGGCGCGCCATGGCCTGCACCGAAAAGCCCTCGAAGCGCGCGTCCGGCCGCATCTCCTGCAGGCGCTTGCGCACGCGCTGGGCCGCCGCGCGCACCGCCGCTTCCGAGTCCAGGTCGAGGGCCACGCCGCCGACGTCGGACTTGTGCATCACGTCCGGCGACAGGATCTTCACCGCTACAGGAAAACCGATCCCGCGCGCGGCCGCGACCGCCTCGTCGACGGTACTGGCCGCGCGCGTTTCGACCAGCGACATGCCGTAGGCGCGCAGGATGGCTTTGGTCTCAGGGTCGGACAGCAGGTAGCGTCCCGCGGCCAGGGCTTCGCGCACCAGCGCGCGCGCCGTGCCCCGCTCGCTGGCGGCGATGCTCGAGACCGAGGGCGGCACCTGCATCAGGAGGTTCTGGTTGCGCCGGTAGTGCACGATCTGGAGAAAACCCGCGACCGCGTCTTCGGGCGTGTCGAAGGTCGGGATGCCGGCGCTTGATGCGATCTCGCGCGCGCCCGCGACCGAATCGCCGCCCAGCCAGCAGGACAGCACGTTGCGCGAGGCGCCTTTGGCCAGCGGCGCGATCGCGCGCGCGATGTCGGCGCTGTCGACGTTGGCGGTGGGCGCGTGCACGACCAGCACCGCATCCGTGTTCGGATCGCGCAGCAGCAGCTCCAGGGCCTGGCGGTAGCGCTCCGGCTCGGCGTCGCCGTGCAGGTTGACCGGATTCGTTCGGCCGCCCGCAGGCAGTAGCGCGGCCAGGCTTGCCACAGTCTCGGGCGCCAGCGACGCCGCAGTGCCGCCGCCGCACACCAGCGCGTCAAAGGCGAGCACGCCGGGACCGGCGCCGTTGGCGACGATCGCCAGGCGTTCGCCGTGCAGCGGCTTGGCGTGGGCCAGCGTTTCGACCGCCGCGAACAGCTGCTCGGTGGTGAATACGCGCAGCATGCCGGCGCGCCGGATGGCCGCGTCGAACACGTCGTCCATGCCGGCCAGGGCCCCGCTCTCGCTGGCGGCGGCGCGTTCGCCGGCACCGGCGCGGCCGGCTTTCAGCACCAGGGTCGGCTTGCTGCGCGCCGCCGCGCGCGCAGCCGACATGAACTTGCGCGCATAGCGCAGGTGCTCCACGTACAGCAGGATCGAGCCGGTCGCGCCGTCGCTGGCCAGGTAATCGAGCACGTCGCCGAGGTCGACGTCGCTCGAGTCGCCCAGGGCGATGAAGTGGGAGAAGCCGATGCCGCGCGAGCGCGCCCGGTCCAGCACACCCGTCATCAGGGCGCCCGATTGCGAGACGAAAGCGATCCGACCCGGCAGCGCGCCGCTGTTGGCGACACTCGCATTCAGTTTGATTGCAGGGGCCAGCAGCCCGGCGCTGTTCGGCCCCAGGATGCGCAGCAGGTAGGGGTGGGCCGCATCCAGCATGGCCTGCTTCAGCGAGCGCCCACGCTCGTCGCGCGCGTCCGCCAGGCCTGCGCTCAGCACGATGGCCGCGCGCGTGCCCTTCTCGCCCAGCTGGCGGATGATCGCCGGGATGGTGGCGGGCGGCGTGCAGATCACGGCCAGGTCGGGCGCGGCCGCGAGGTCGGCGACGCTGGCCACGACCGGCAGGCCCGCCAGCTCGGTGTGCTTCGGATTGACCGGGTAGATCGCGCCAGCGAAGCCGCCCGCGCTCAGGTTGTGCAGCAGGGTCGCGCCGAGGCTGCCGGGCCGGTTCGAGGCGCCGATCAGGGCCACCGAGCGCGGCGCGAACAGTTTATTGAGGTTGCGAACGCTCATCGCCACCCCTCGCTTGCAGGCGTGCCCTTCGAAAGCTGCGAAATCGCTAGACTGGACCTCAAGCCAACCTCCTCCCGACAAGACCAAGATGACCGAACAAGAAAATGCGCCCGACAGCCGCAAGGTGATCTACGCCGCCATCGTCGCCAACCTCGGCATCGCCGCGGCGAAATTCACCGTCGCCGCCCTCACCGGCAGCGCCGCCATGCTGGCCGAAGGCATCCACTCCGCGGTCGACACCGGCAACGAACTCCTGCTGCTGGTCGGCGAAAAGATCGCCGCGCGCAAGCCCGACGCGCGCCATCCCTTCGGCTACGGCAAGGCCGTGTATTTCTGGGCCCTGATCGTGGCCCTGTCCGTGTTTTCGCTGGGCGGCGGACTCTCGATCGTGCACGGCATCCACAGTCTGCGCGCGCCGGAGCCGCTCGGCGACCCGACCTGGAACTACGTCGTGCTGGGCGTGGCCTTCCTGTTCGAAGGATACAGCTGGAACGTTTCGCGCCGCGCACTGAACGGCAAGCGCAAACCCGGCGCTTCTCTTTGGCAGACGGTCCGCGCCAGCAAGGACGCCTCGACCTTCACCGTCTTCATCGAGGACAGCGCGGCCCTGCTCGGGATCGTGGTGGCGGCGCTCGGCATCTGGCTCGGCCACCTGTTCGACAATCCCTACATCGATCCGGCGGCCTCGATCGCGATCGGCCTGCTGCTGGTGGGCGCCGCCTTTACGCTGGCGCGCGAAACCGGCGCCCTGCTGCTGGGGGAAAGCGTGGGCGTCGAGCAGACCGGGAAACTGAAGGAAGTCTTTCGCGCCGATCCGGCCATCGAGACGGTCGGCCAGCTGATGACGATGCAGCTCGGCCCCGAGGACGTGCTGCTGACGGCGGCGGTGCGCTTCAAGCGCGGCATGCGCATCGACGAAGTGGACCTGGCGATCGCGCGCCTGGAACGCGCGGTGGAAGAACTCGATCCCGCGATCACGCGGGTTTATTTCGAGGCGGCGGCCTTGCGTTCGGCAATGCGGTAGCGGCGCGCGGGCAAGCCGCGCAGCGTGGCGGACTGGCTCAGGAAGGCGGCCATCAATTCCTCGACCAGGCGCACGACCTGCTGCTGCAGGGCCTGCGCGGCCAGGGCCAGGCTGCCGTCGCCGCTGCGCAGCACCCTGGCCTCGGCCAGCGTATCGGTGCGCACGGCCGCATGCACGCTCCCGATGTCGACGCCGCAGCTGACGAAGCGCACGCGCAGGCGGTGGTCGATCAGCATGGTGCCGTTCAGGAAGCGGTCGATGCCGATGTCGGACAGCACGTGCGCAACGACTTCGGCGGCGCGGCCCGCGAGTTCGTGCTGGTTCTTGCGGCGGCGCGCAATGAATAGCTGGACGATCCAGGCCACTGCGGCCTCCTTATGAATATTTCGACAACAGGAGCTTACCAGCATCAACTTTTATTGACAATTGGTAAGCGTGGTCATGGCGCCACAAGCTGCCGAAATATTCTCTTTCGAACACTTAAGCGTTCGAGCGCCCAGTCACCGGATAGCCCGCCTCGTCGATCGCGGCGGCGATCTTGTCCAGGTCCGCGCGGCTGTCGATCCTGACCATCTTGCTGGCCAGGTCGATCTCAACCTTCGCCTCCTGGTCCAGTCCCTGCACGGTCCTGGTGACGCGGCCCACGCAGTGGCCGCAGCTCATGCCTTCCACGGTCAGTTCATACATCGTTTCTTCTCCTGTCGATTGAGGTGCCGGCACAGTGCCGGCCCTGGTTGAAAGTGATGGCGACGGCCGCCAGCCGCGCAGCAGCAGCGCGTTGGCGACCACGCTGACGGAACTCAGGGCCATCGCGGCCCCCGCCAGGATCGGGTTGAGCAGGCCGAAAGCGGCCAGCGGAATGCCGACCAGGTTGTACACGAAGGCCCAGCCCAGGTTCTGGCGGATCTTGCGCCAGGTGCGCTGCGAGACGTCGATGGCGTCGGCCACCAGGCGCGGATCGCCGCGCATCAGCGTGATGCCGGCCGTGTGCATCGCGACATCCAGGCCGCCCGCCATCGCGATGCCGACGTCGGCGGCGGCCAGCGCCGGCGCGTCGTTGATGCCGTCGCCGACCATCGCCACCGTGCCGCCGGCCGCGATCGCCGCGCGCACCGCCTCGGCCTTCTCGTGCGGCAGCACCTGCGCCGTGTAGTCCTCGATGCCGAGCACTGTCGCCACCGCGCGCGCGGCACCCGCATTGTCGCCCGTGAGCATGCGCGGCGTGACACCAATCGCCTTCAGGCGCGCCACGGCCTCGACGGCGCCTTCCTTGACGCGGTCGCCGAAGGCGAGCAGGCCCAGCACCTCGATGGCGCCCTGCTGTCCGCGCGCCAGCCAGGACACGGTGCGCCCTTCGCTCTCGTGGCGTGCGGCCTGCGCCTGCAGCAAGCGCGTATCGGCGTCCAGTTCCTCCATCAGCCGCGTGTTACCGAGATACACCGGCGTGCCCTCGATCTCGGCCTGCACGCCGCGTCCCGGCAAGGCGCGCGCGGCGCCGGCCGGCGGCACCGTCAGGCCGCGTTCGCGCACCCAGGCGTCCACGGCATGGGCCAGCGGATGATCGCTGTGCCGCTGCACGGCGCCGGCCAGCCTAGCTACGAGGTCCGGATCGGCGCCCTCCACCGCGGCGACCTGCGGCCGGCCCTCGGTCAGGGTGCCGGTCTTGTCGAAGACAACGGTGTCGAGCGCGTGCGCCCTCTCCAGCGCTTCGGCGTCGCGGATCAGGATGCCGTGGCGCGCGGCGGCGCCGGTGCCGACCATGATCGCGGTCGGCGTCGCGAGGCCCAGCGCGCAGGGACAGGCGATCACCTGCACCGCCACCGCATTGAGCAGGGCCGCCTGCCAGTCGCCCGTCGCCAGGCCCCAGCCGAGCAGCGTGAGCAGCGAAATCAGAAGCACCACCGGCACGAACACGGCGCTGACGCGGTCGACCAGGCGCTGCACCGGCGCCTTGACGGCCTGCGCATCCTCGACCTGGCGGATGATCTTCGACAGCATCGAATCATGTCCGACAGCGGTGACCTCGACCAGCAGCAGGCCTTCGCCGTTCACGGCGCCGCCGGTGACGCGCGCGCCCGGCTCTTTCGCCAGCGGCAGGCTCTCGCCGGTCAGCAGCGACTCGTCGAGATGGCTGCGGCCCTCGAGCACGCGGCCGTCGGCGGCCACGCGCGCGCCGGGACGCACCACCAGCCGGTCGCCCACGCGCAGCGCATCGAGGGCGATCGCGATGTCGATGCCGTCCCTGCGCACGATGGCTTCGCTCGCACGCAAGGCTTCCAGCGCCCGGATGGCCTCCACGGTCTGGCCCTTGGCGCGCGCCTCCAGCCATTTGCCGAGCAGGACCAGGGTGATCACGGTGGCCGAGGATTCGAAGTAGAGGTGGGCGCCGCTGTTGCCGACACCGTGGACGCCGCCGCGCAGCAGCAGGTAGACGGAGAGCCCGTAGGCCGCGCTGGTGCCGATCGCGACCAGCAGGTCCATGTTGCCGCTGCCGGCGCGCAGCGCCTTCCAGCCGGCGCGGTAGAAGCGCGCGCCCAGCCAGAACTGCACCGGCGTCGCCAGCAGCCACTGCAGCCAGCCCGGCAGCGACCAGTCGAGGCCCGCGAGCTGGGCCGGCATCGGCGCCAGCAGCGGCGCCGTCAGCAGCGCGGCCAGCAACAGGGGCCAGCGCGCCGGAGTCGCGCCTTGCGCAGGCGCCGGCCGCGCCTCGGGCGTGACGGCCGCCTCGTAGCCGGCGCGGCGCACGGCCTCGAGCACCGCATCGGGCGCCGCCGTGCCCTGCACGCTGGCGCGCTCGGTCGCCAGGTTGACGCCGGCAGCGGTCACGCCGGGCACCGCGCGTATGGCTTTCTCGACACGCGCGACGCAGGAGGCGCATGTCATACCGGAAATATCAAAGCTGGCCGCACCGGTCTTGGCAAGCTGGTCGATGTTCTTGTTCATGGGGTACTCGCTTTTCGATGCTGCCATCCTGGTCCTTCCCATCGTGGGAAGGTCAAGCGCCGGCGGCGCCGCCTTCCGATCCCATTCTCGATCAAGCCGCGGCTTTGAACTTACTGCCGCGTTCCGTATCGAAGAGTTAACTCGTCGGTTTCCTTACCAGGAGAATGCATGAAAGATCACATCCACAGCGCGGCCCGTTATTGTATGGTGCTGCTGGCCTGCCTGCTGGCGGCGGCGTGCAGCCGGCTGGCCGAAGAAGACGAAACCCATGCGGAGGCGGCCCACGTCTCGGTCGCGGAGCAGACAGCGGGGCCGACGCCCTTCATCGTCAACCTCGCGCTCAGGCTCGAGGAGTTCGCCAATCTCGACAGCGTTTCCTACACCGTCGCCGCCAAGCCGGGAACCTTCTCGAAGCCCGTCGCCGTCACCTACACCCGCGCCCGGCTCGAACGGACCGGCGCCTGGAACGCGGCCGGCAAACGCCTGTCCTTCGCCGTCTTCGGCTTATACGCCAACTACCAGAACGGCGTCACCCTGATCGCGCGCTTTCGCGACGGCTCGACCCACGTCCAGCCCCTGACGATCGCGGCGCCCGCCTACGCCGGCCCCGCCACCGTCTACACCACGCCGGAGGTGCGCACCCCGCGCACGGCTGCCGTGTCGCCCGGCTTCGACTACATGATGCTGCAGAACGGCGTGACCACGCCGGCGGTGCTCGACACCGACGGCAACTTGCGCTGGATCGGTACCGAGCCGGTCAACTCGATCTCGTCCTTGTTCAACGAAGACGCCTTCCTCGTCGGGAGCGCGACCACGCCCGTTCTCTACCGGGTCGAACTCAACGGCAGCTTCGTCGCCCGGCCGCTGGCCTCGACCCGTTATACCAACTTCCACCATGACTTCGTTCGCGGAAAAATCGGCTACCTGGCCGAGCTCGATGCCCTGGAGGGCGGCGTGCCGCGCATCGAGTCGATCGTGGCCGAGGTCAGCGAGACGGGCGAGATCATCAAGGAATGGGACATGGCCGCCATCTTCCGCGCCGCCATGCAGGCCGGCGGCGACGATCCGTCGAACTTCGTGCGCGACGGTGTCGACTGGTTCCACATGAACTCGGCCATCTATGTGGCCGCCGACGATTCGCTATTGATTTCGAGCCGCGAGAACTTCGTCGTCAAGATCGACTACGCAACCGGTCGTATCAAGTGGCTGCTGGGCGACACCACCAAGCACTGGTACGTGGACTATCCGTCGCTGCGCGCGCTGAGCCTGAAACTTAATTCAGGCAAGCCGCCCATTGGCCAGCATTCGCTGTCGATCGCCGGAAACGGGGAGCTGCTGCTCTTCAATAACGGGTACGGCAGCCTCAACCAGCCGCCCGATACCTCCGCGGGCCTCACGCGCGACTACAGCACGCCCTCGCGCTACGCGATCGACGAACACGCTCGCACCGCCACCGAAACCTGGACCTATTCCCCGACGCCGGCCATCTTTTCGGACATCTGCTCGAGCGTCTACGAAGGGACTGCAGCGAACCACTACCTCATCACCTACTCGGTGGCGGCCGCACGCGAACGCACGCAACTCGTTGCACTCGACAGCGCGGGCAAGATCGCCTTCGATTACGCCTATCCGGCTGGCGGGGGCTGTGCAGTCGCCTTTAACAGCAAGGCGATCGATTTGTCCGATCTGACCCTGAAGTAAGCGCAGCGAATGCGCGCATGCCGCCGTCGCCCGGCGGCATGCGCGGGGCGGGCCGGGCTAAGGCGTGAGCGGGTCCATCGGCAGCAACAGGTAGCGCATGTCGGCGCGGTCGTCGCGCACGCCGGTGGTGACGAGAAAGCTGTCGCGTCCCAGACGTGCCGGGCCGCCCGGCTGTCCACTTGCTTGTCCACTGAGCTGGACCGGCCTGACTTCGCCTGCGTGCAAAATCAGCTGCACTTCGAAGCCGACCGTCGGCGGCGCGAAGCGGCGCAGGATGGCGCGCAAGGCGGCGCTGCCTGCGCCGCTGGGCAGGAAGTACGCAAAGCGCGCCGCATCCAGCGGACCGATGCGCAGGCGCGCGCGCAGGTCCGGACGCCAGCTGCGCTCGCCCAGCAGCACATTCTCGCCGAGCTCGGCATTGACGCCCAGGGCGGCCTGTTCGCCGGCCTGCAGGCGGTCCCAGTAGCCGACCGCCTCCTCGAGTGCGATACCGACGCCGAAGTATTCGGCCAGCAGGCGTTCGAGCGCGAGGCCCGAGCGTGGCTGCTGATGCAGCAGGCCGGCGAAATGCGCGACCAGCTCGTCCGGCACGGGCGGCGCGGTCCCTGCCTGGCCGCTGGACGCACAGCCGGCCAGGGCCAGCAGCAGCGGCCGGAAGCCATCGCGCCCGCTCGCCGGCGCCGCCATGTGCTCGACCCGGTGCTTGCGCCAGGCGCGGTAGAACAAGGCGAGCATGCGGTTCGACAGCAGGTCGAGAAAGGCGCGCGGCGCCGCGTCGCCGTGTGCGCCTTGCCAGGCGGCGATGCGTTCGGTGACGTGGGCCGGCAAGACCCCGTGCGCGCCGAGCAGCCCCATGAAGGCCGGCGTGACCGTGAACCGGTGACCGGGCCCGCCCTCCTCGCCGGCCGGTGCCTCGGCGTGCACGATGGCTTCGATCTCGGAGGCGGGAAAGCCCAGGCGCAGGCTGTTCTCGAAACGCAGGCAGTCGCGCAGGGCCGCGTCGAAAGGCAGGCCCTGCCCGGCCAGCCAGGCCAGCAGGATCGAGACCGCCTGGACGAATTCGAATTCCTGCGGCGCCGCCATCAGGCGCTCGATCAGGGGCGTAGTGGCTCGGCGGTGCGTGGGGCGCATGCGAACAATTCCTCTCCGCTTCCGTGCGAGACGATCGCCAGCCGGATAAAGCAATTGAGCTGGCTGTTCAGCGCGAAATAGCGGTCCATCACCTGCGCGAACACCGCCAGCGAACTGCCGGCGAAGGCTTCCTCGTCGAGCGTCATGCGGATGGCCACGCCCGGCATCAGCGCGGACACGGGCCGGGTCTTGAGCCAGGCGCGCGTGCTGCCGTGTTCGAGGCCCACGATTCCCGCGATCTGGCGCCGCGCGCTCGGCGAGCGCGGCAGGTCGTACAGGGCCAGCATCTTCTGCAGGTCGGGCAGATCGGCCGTCGTCAGGCCCGCGTGGCACAGGGCCAGGTGCGCGATCAGGCGCCAGTGGGCGCCGTCGCCTGCCGCGAAACGCCAGCTCGGCGTCGGCTTGCGCAGCAGGCCGAAGGCGACCGCGCCGCTTGCGGAATCGGCCAGCAGGTCGGCGCCGGGTCCGCCGGTGTTTGGCTGCATCGGAAGCTGGGTCGGCAGATCGCGGTTCGAGCAGGTCAGTTCGGTGGAGAGCGTGGCATTGGCGAGCTCGTTCGGCGTGAAATCCGGATCGACCAGGGACAGTCTGATCTCGTGGCCGGGACTGGTCCGCGCCAGCGCCTCGTCGCGCCGCGCGACCCAGAAGTGGCCAGGCGCCGCGTCCCCGCCCTGGCGCACGGCGTACAGCGGACCGAATGCGGTGACGCTGGCCTGCCCGCGCGCTTCGCGCACCACGCTGACCCGGTCGATGCTGTGGATCTCGTAGGCGGCCGCGTGCGCGCCGTCGGCCGCCAGCCGGTATTCGGCGCGCGTGTGCGAGAGCTGGATCGGGTCGCCCGCCTTGCGAAACAGGTTCACCACCGGCGTGCAGCCCGGCAGCAGGTGGCGCGCTCCCAGCTGCGCCAGCACGCGCGCGGCGCTGCCGTCGCCGGCCATCCCGGCCAGGCCGACGTGCAGCGTGAAGCGTTCGCAGCCCGCAGGCAGGCGGCGTGCGGCCTCGCGCAGGTCGATGTCGATGAAGTGGAATTTTTCCGGATAGGCGAAATACTCGGTCAGCAGGCGAAAGGCCGGATGCGAGCGCGCCGGCGCCGGCAGCAGCGCCTCGTCCGCGTCGAAACCGGCCAGGCCGAGCGGGACCGCGTCCAGCGCCAGCCAGGGTTCGCCAGGGGCGGCCCCGGCCGCCACCCAGGCGCCGCGCGCGCGCATGAAGAGCGCGTCGATGAGGGCGGCGCGCAGCGAAGGCTCGCCGTCGACGAAGAGCCGCACCCGGCCCAGGCCGCGGGCGCACAGCGCCGCGAGTCCGCCTTTCACTTCCAGCGTGAGCGCGACGGCGGCCGTCACGCCGCGCGGCAGGCGCGCCCCGCGCGGCGTGCCGATGGGGATGGAAAAGGCCGCGTGGACGATGCGCAGCGGGCCGCTCAGGACCGGGTACACGGTGCGGAACTGGCAGACCGTGCCGGCTACGGGGCTGCTGCGCAGCGGTGTGCCGCGCGGGATGCTGGCGAACTCGCCCGTGTCCTGTCCCACAGCCGCCAGCCGGGCCACCGAATACGAAGGCAGCGGGCGCAGGTAATGCGGATACAGGCTCTCGAGCAGGGACTCCGTGAATTTCGGATGGTCGTCGTCGAGCCGCTTGTGGATGCGCGCGCTGAGCAGCGCGACCGACTGGATCAGGCGCGCGACGCTCGGGTCCTCGTAGGCTTCGCCGGCGATGTGCAGCTCGCCGGCCGGCTTCGGAAAACGGCTGCGGAACTCGCGCGCATACTGGCCGAACACGCCCAGCTCTTCCTCGAAATACCGCAGCAAATCGTCCATGCCGGCTCCGCGCTTCCTGGAAACGAACCATGCTCCCACCGCATTGCACAGGCGACTTTGACTGGCGATAAGAAGCCTGTTCCGTGTCGAATTCGGGCCACCTATGCAAGCGACGCGGGAACTCCGGCGGGGAGATGATGGCCTAACATCTTGGTCTGGCACGAAGAGCCTCGCATTCGGTCAGAACATCTCAGGCGCAGTTCGCGATGGTCCCGCTTTCCTCCTCCACATCCCACACGGCCGCGGCCGCCCTGCGCCATGCGCGCAAGCTGCTGTTCGTGCGGATACATCAGCTGCATGCGGAGCCGGATGCCGCATTCTGCGCGGCCTTCCAGGCGGTCGTGGCGGCGATCGAAGCGGACCTGGCGCATGAGGAGAGGGTGATGGAGGCGCTGGCCTTCGACGGCCTGCACGAGCGGCTGGCGCAGAATGCGCTGCTGCTGGCCTCCCTGCACCGGATCGTTATGCAAGTCGAAGGAGGCGATGCGGCGCTCGGGCGCTGGGCGCTGGACGCGGCGGCGGATCTGTTGTCGCTGCATCGGCTGACGGCGGATCTGGCGCTGGTGCTGGCACGGCCGGGGAATGGGGTGGTGAAGCATGGGCATTTGCTGCGGGCGGGGATGGTGGGGCGGAAGCGCAGGCCGTGATCAAAACCAAAATACCAAATAGAAGCCACCTGGCGGTGGCTTATAGGTACGATGGGATTCGCCCACGTCCCGCGGGCCGCCGGTGCGCAAATATGCGCACCGCTTCGAATCCCACGCGGAGAGCGCGAAGGCGCTCTCCTCGTCTCCGCCAAGTTACAAAAGAAAAAGCCACCCAGTGGGTGGCTTTCTCTTTTGTAACTTGGCGGAGACGGTGGGATTCGAACCCACGATACGGGTATAAGCCATATGCATCCTTAGCAGGGATGTGCCTTCGGCCACTCGGCCACGTCTCCAATCAACTCCAGCAAACTGCGCTAGCGCTGAGTGCAAGCATCTTAATGGCCGGTGCCGGTTTGGTCAAGGCGACACGGCCAAAAATATGGAAAAAGTTAAGCTTTTTCCAAGTCAAAAGCTTTATGCAGGGCACGGACCGCGAGCTCCATGTATTTCTCGTCGATCAGGACCGAAATCTTGATCTCGGAAGTCGAGATCATCATGATGTTGATGCCCTCTTCGGCCAGCGTGCGGAACATCTGCGAGGCCACGCCCACATGGCTGCGCATGCCGACGCCGACGGCCGAGACCTTCGACACCTTGGCGTCGCCGACCAGGCGGGTGTAGCCGAGCTCGTCGCGCTGGGATTCCAGCACCGACATGGCGCGCTGGTAATCGTTGCGCGACACGGTGAAGGTGAAGTCGGTCTTGCCGTCCACCGACTGGTTCTGGATGATCATGTCCACTTCGATGTTGGCATCCGACACCGGACCCAGGATGTGGAAAGCGACGCCCGGCTTGTCCGGCACGCCGATGACGGTAATCTTGGCTTCATCACGGGTGAATGCGATACCGGAGATGACGGCTTGTTCCATGTTGGTTTCTTCCTCAAACGAAATCAGGGTGCCGGACTTGGCTTCTTCTTCCAAGGGCATCAGGGGGTTGGTCAGCGACGACAGCACGCGCGTCGGGACCTGGTAGTTACCGGCGAACTCGACCGAGCGGGTCTGCAGCACTTTCGAGCCGAGCGAGGCCAGTTCCAGCATTTCTTCGAACGTGATCTTTTCCAGGCGGCGCGCTTCGTCGACCACGCGCGGGTCGGTCGTGTAGACGCCGTCGACGTCGGTGTAGATCAGGCATTCGTCGGCCTTCAGCGCGGCGGCGATCGCCACGGCCGAGGTGTCCGAACCGCCGCGGCCCAGCGTCGAGATGTTGCCCTCTTCGTCCATGCCCTGGAAGCCGGTGATGATGACGATCTTACCCGCGTCGAGGTCGGCGCGCACGCGCGTGTCGTCGATCGACTGGATGCGCGCCTTGGTGAAGGCGGAGTCGGTGCGGATGCCGGCTTGCCAGCCGGTGTAGGAGACGGCGTCCTTGCCGATGGCCAGCAGCGCCATCGCCAGCAGGCCTACCGAGACCTGCTCGCCGGTCGAGGCGATCATGTCCAGCTCGCGCGGATCCGGCTGCGCCATGATTTCCTTTGCCAGGCCGATCAGGCGATTCGTTTCGCCCGACATCGCCGACGGCACCACGACGATCTTGTGGCCGGCGTCGTGCCATTTGGCGACGCGGGCCGCGACGTTCTTGATGCGGTCCGTCGAACCCATCGACGTACCACCATATTTGTGGACAATTAATGCCATAACAGGAAGCTTCCCAGCATGTAAAGGTGAAAAGGGGAACACCTACTCTAGCATGTTGCACTGCAAGATCGCAATGAGGGGAAGTTCGAAAAGCTATATGAAAAGAAAATAAAGTAATACGCTTTTCGAATAGAAACTATTTCGCTGTGCTTTCCCAGCGCAGGGATACGGTGTCGGCGGCGGCGGCGAAGTGACGGCAATCCATGCCCAACCCGGCGGCGAACAGCAAGTCGCGCCCGCTGCTGACGATCGGCAAACGGGTACGTTCCCAGGCGGGAATGTCGACAGCCTGGTAATGCGCTTTCAGCGGACGGGTCGGCCGGTTCGCGGCCAGCTTGAGGCGCTCGCCGCCTTTGCGGAAATCGATCACCAGCTCCTGCCGGCGCAGCCAGGCCGGGTCGAAGCCGATGCCCGGCTCGCCCGTTTCGAAGTGCAGCACGCCGCCGTAATCCGGAAACGCGATGCTGACCTCGCCCTGCCAGCGGAAGGATTCTCCCTCCCGCTCGAGCACGCCCTCGTCGTCGGGGTCGCGCATGCCGGGAAGATCGGGCAGCTTGGGTGTGACGTACAGGCGGTCGCGGTGGCGCCGCAGGTGACAGGCCGGGTGCGTGACCAGCAGCTGTGCGTCGTGTCGCGCCTCGATCAGTTGCGCCACCAGTTCCCCCAGCCAGGCGGTCGAGGGCATCGCCAGGTTCTGTCCGGCAAACCAGTAGCGCAGCAGGTTGTAGACGCGGTCCAGGCTCATGCTCCGCAGGCGGGCGACGTCGATGGCACCGTCGACCAGGGTCGCGTCCAGATCCTGCGCCGCCAACTCCGTCAACAGGCGCTGGGCCGACTGGGCGTGCGCGGCGCTGCGCGCGAACCTGGCCTGGAAGCCGGGAAAGGCTTGCGCCAGCGCCGGCATCACCTGGTGACGCAACGCATTGCGGGCGTAGCGCGGATCCAGGTTGGACTCGTCCTCGACCCATGCCAGGCCCGCATCCCGTGCGTAGGCTTCGAGTTCCGCACGCGACAGGGGCAGCAAGGGCCGCGCCATCACGAGATCCGGGTTGCCCAGCAGTTCGGGCGCGCTGTTGGCCGCGTCCATTCCGGACAGTCCGGCCGGCCCGGAGCCGCGCAGCAGTTGCAGCAGCACGGTTTCGGCCTGGTCGTCGAGATGGTGGGCGGTGAGCAGCAACGTCGCGCCGTGTTCGCGGCACATGGCGCCGAGCGCGCGGTAGCGCAGCTTGCGCGCCGCCGCCTCGGTGCCGGTCCCGGCGCCATCGACGGCCACCTGGCGCACGTCGAACCTCAGAACACGCGCGCTGGCCGCTGCCGCGACATGGCTCTGCCAGGCGTCGGCATGCGGGCTGAGCCCATGGTGAACGTGGAAAACGGACAAAGGCAGCGACTGCGCCTGGCACCAGCTGGAAGCCAGCTGCAGCAAGGCCATCGAATCGAGGCCGCCGCTGCAGGCGATCGCTATGGAGGAAGGGGAAAACTGTTCGCGCAGCGCAGCGAGTGCGCGCGCGAAACTGGCCGGGACGGACCCGGCTTCGAATTTACTCAACTGCGCTACTCACTGAACAAGACTCACTCGTCGCTTGGCGTCGTTTCCTTGAACTTACCGTAAGCCATCAGTTTCTGGTGACGGGCTTCGAGCAGGTCCTTGGTCTTCATGCCCTGGAACTGGCGCAGGGTGTCGGCCAGTGCGCGCTTGAGCATCTGCGCCATGCCTTTCGGATCGCGGTGGGCGCCGCCCAGCGGTTCGGTGACGATCTTGTCGATCACGCCCATCGCCTTCAGGCGGTGCGCGGTCAGGCCCAGGGCGTCGGCGGCGTCGGCCGCGCGTTCCGAGGTCTTCCACAGGATCGAGGCGCAGCCTTCCGGCGAAATCACCGAATAGGTCGAGTATTGCAGCATCAGCACCGCGTCGCCGACGGCGATCGCCAGCGCGCCGCCGGAGCCGCCTTCACCGATGATGGTGGCGATGAGCGGCACTTTCAGCTCGGCCATGACGTACAGGTTGTGGCCGATCGCTTCCGACTGGCCGCGCTCTTCGGCGTCGATGCCCGGGAAGGCGCCCGGGGTGTCGACGAAGGTGAAGATCGGCAGGTTGAACTTTTCGGCGACCTTCATCAGGCGCATGGCCTTGCGGTAGCCTTCCGGTTTCGGCATGCCGAAATTGCGCATCGCGCGCTCTTTGGTGTCGCGGCCCTTCTGGTGGCCGATGACCATGCAGGCCTGGCCGTTGAAACGCGCGAGGCCGCCGACGATCGACTGGTCGTCCGCGAAGGTACGGTCGCCGTGCAGTTCGTGGAAGTCGGTGAAGATCGCGTTCACGTAGTCCATCGTGTAAGGACGCTGCGGATGGCGCGCGATCTGCGAGACTTGCCACGGAGTCAGCTTGGCGTAGATGTCTTTCGTGAGCTGCTGGCTCTTCTTGTCGAGGCGGTCGATCTCTTCCGAGATGTCGACGGCGGAATCGTCCTGGACGAAACGCAGCTCTTCGATCTTCGAATCGAGCTCGGCAATAGGCTGCTCGAAACTGAGGAAAGTTGTTTTAGTCATTGTACCTCCGGGGTTGTTCTGTGGCCGGGACGCGCGGGCATGGACACGGCGCGCTGGCGATTTGGCGCTATTCTACCGTACCGGACGCCGCTGCGGACGCCAATCCTGACGCAGAACCCGGATCGAGGCTGCGCCACAGATACCAGGTGGCGACGGTGCGCCACGGCTCCCAGTTGGCGGCGACCTCGCGCGCATCGCTGCGCGATACCGGTTCGCCGGAGAAATAGTTTTGGCTGATGCCCTGGATCAGGCCGGCGTCGTCGAGCGGCAGGACGTTCGGGCGCAGCAGGTTAAAGATGAGGAACATCTCGGCGGTCCAGCGGGTAATGCCGCGGATCTGCACGAGTTCGGCGATCACCGCCTCGTCGTCCATTTCGGACCAGAGGTTGGTGTGCACGCGCTTGGCCTTGAAGTGGTCGGCCAGGTCGAGGATGTATTCGGTCTTGCGTTTCGAGAGACCGCAGGCGGACAGCTGTTCGGCGCCGAGCTTGATGATCGCGCCCGGGGTCAGCTTCGGGCAGCAGGCGTTCAGCTTGGTCCAGGCGGCGTCGGCCGCCTTCGGCGTGACCTGTTGGCCGACGATCGAACGGGCCAGGGTCGTGAACGGATCGGGGTGCCCTTTCAGGTGCATGTCGCCGAATTGCGGGATGAGGCGCTTCATGATGCGGTCGCGCCGCATCAGCTCTTCCTTGGCTTCGGCCCAGTACGCGGGCACCTCGAATTCCGGCACGCTCGCGCCGCCGTTGTCCTTTTCCGCTGCCATCATGCGCGACGCCAGTTCGTCGTCCCGTCCGGTTTGTCTTCCAGGATGACGCCGGCGGCCAGCAGCTCGGCGCGGATGCCGTCGGCTTCGGCGAAGTTGCGCGCCTTCTTGGCGGCGGCGCGGGCAGCGATCAGGTCGCCGATCTCGGCTTCGCCCAGCCCCCCTGCACTGCTGCCGCCACGCAGGAATTCCTGCGGCGCACGCTCGAGCAGGCCCAGCACGCCGGCCAGGGCCTTCAGCTGGCGCGCGGCCGGCAGCGACTTGGTGCGGTTGACTTCGCTTGCCAGGTCGAACAGCTCGGCCACGGCCAGCGGGGTGTTGAAGTCGTCGTCCATCGCCTCGCGGAAGCGCTGGGCATGGGCCTCGTCCCAGTCGACCGCCGGGGTCTCGCCGCCGAGATCGACGTCGCTCAGCGCCGTGTAGAGGCGCGTCAGCGCGCCCTTGGCGTCGTCGATATGGGCGTCGGAATAGTTCAGCGGGCTGCGGTAATGGGTACGCACGATGAAGAAGCGCACGACTTCGGCGTCGTATTTCTTGAGCACGTCGCGGATGGTGAAGAAGTTGCGCAGGGACTTGGACATCTTTTCGTTATCGACGCGCACGAAGCCGTTGTGGACCCAGTAATTGACCATCGGGCCGCCGAAAGCGCCCTCGCTCTGGGCGATCTCGTTCTCGTGGTGCGGGAACTGCAGGTCCTGGCCGCCGCCGTGGATGTCGAAGTGCTCGCCCAGCGTCGCGCAGCTCATGGCCGAGCATTCGATGTGCCAGCCCGGACGGCCGCGGCCCCACTTCGAATCCCATTTGGCTTCCTCCGGCTCGGACTCCTTGGCCGCTTTCCACAGCACGAAGTCGAGCGGATCGTGCTTGCCGGTGTTGACGTCGACGCGTTCGCCGGCGCGCAGGTCGTCCAGCGACTTGCCGGACAGCTTGCCGTAGCCTTCGAACTTGCGCACAGCAAAGTTGACGTCGCCGTCGTCGCTGCGGTAGGCCAGGCCCTTGGCTTCGAGCATCTCGATGATCGACAGCATGCCCGGCACGTGCTCGGTGGCGCGCGGAACAACATTGGGCTGCAGGATGCCGAGCGCGGCGATGTCTTCGTCCATGTACTTGGTGAAACGGCTCACCAGCGAGGACATGGTTTCGCCATTCTCGGCAGCACGCTTGATGATCTTGTCTTCGATGTCCGTGATGTTACGGACGTACTTGACCTCGTAACCCGATTCCATGAGCCAGCGATAGATGAGGTCGAAGGCCATCATCATGCGCGCGTGGCCGACGTGGCAGTAGTCGTAGACGGTCATGCCGCAGACATACATGCCGACCTTGCCGGTTTCCTTCGGGACGAATACCTGTTTTTCGCGCGCCAGCGTGTTGTAGATCTTTAATTGGCTCATGGGTGACGATGTTTCGAGAGGGGATCGGAAGCCCGAGCAATACGAATCCCGGACACGTTCGCCGTATGAGAAGCGCGCGTCGGGATTGGAGTCTTGCGTCGGAACCGTCAACCCTCTTTGTTGTTCTTGGATACCACTACTTTTGATAGAATGGGACGTTCTGCGCAAAGTATAGCATTGATAAAATCCCGACTGGCCGCATATGGCTCAGGTTTATTTTTCTGCAAAAGACTTGACAGGGCTTTGCGCCACGTCCACCGAGGAGACGCTCCATGCACGCACAAAAACAATCCCGCCGCGCACTCTTCACCCGGCTTGCCGCCGCCGCGCTGGCCCTGAGCTTTGCCGGACACGCCTTCGCCGCCGAGAATCCGCAGGTCGCGATCAAGACCACCATGGGCGACATCGTGGTCGAGCTCGACGCCGAGCACGCACCGAAGAGCACGGCCAACTTCATGCAATACGTAAAGTCCGGCTTTTATAAAGGCACGGTGTTTCACCGCGTGATCGACGGCTTCATGATCCAGGCCGGCGGCTATACCGAGAAGCTGATCGACAAGCCTGGAGTTCGTAAGCCCATTGCGAGCGAATCGAAGAACGGACTGTCGAACAAGCCCTACACGCTGGCGATGGCCCGTACCGCCGATCCGAATTCCGCCAGCTCGCAGTTCTTCATCAACGTCAACGACAATGCCGGCCTCGATTATCCGGGCCAGGACGGCACCGGTTACACCGTGTTCGGGCGCGTCGTGCAGGGCCAGGAAACGGTCGACAAGATCAAGGCCGTGATGGTCGACGACATGCGCGGCATGCAGAACGTGCCGGTGACGCCGATCGTGATCCGCTCCACGACCGTCCTGACAGGCGAGAAGCGCATTCAATAAGTTGTAAAATAAGCGTCTTGCAGGTTTCTTCAACAAATAGAACAGGATCCAACATGACCTCCGTACTGCTGACCACTAACAAGGGCAACATCACCATCGAACTCGACGCCGAGAAAGCGCCGAAGACCGTTGCCAACTTCCTGGACTACGTGAACAAGGGTCACTTCACCAACACGATCTTCCACCGCGTGATCAAGGACTTCATGATCCAGGGTGGCGGCTTCGAGCCTGGCATGAAGCAAAAGCCGACCGACGCGACCGTCGAGAACGAAGGCAAGAACGGCCTGAAGAACGACAAGTACACGATCGCCATGGCCCGCACCTCGGCGCCGCACTCGGCATCGGCCCAGTTCTTCATCAACACCAAGAACAACGACTTCCTGAACTACCCGGGCCAGGACGGCTGGGGCTATGCCGTGTTCGGCAAGGTCACCGCCGGCACCGACGTCGTCGATGAGCTCAACAAGGTCGCCACCTCGCGTTCGGGCATGCACGCCGACGTGCCGGTCGAGCCGATCATCATCGAAAAAGCCGAAGTAATCTAAGCAATAGCAACAAGTTTTATCTGAACCCTCGCGCGGGAGCCCGTTTGTCCACATCCACTCCCGCGCGCACGGCCGCGCTTTTCATTTCCGACCTGCACCTGCAGGAATCCCATCCGCGGACGGCCGAGGCCTTCTTCCGCTTCCTCGACGAGCAGGCGGCGCAGTCGCGGCAGCTTTATCTCCTGGGCGACATTTTCGAATACTGGGCCGGCGACGACGACCTCGACACGCCTTTCCATGCGCGCGTGATCGCGGCGCTGCGCTCCCTGAGCGAGGCCGGGGTCGAACTGTTCTGGATGGCGGGCAACCGCGACTTTCTCGTCGGTAGCGGCTTTGCCGAAGCGGCCGGCCTGCGCCTGCTGGACGAGCCTTACGTGGCCAGCATCGGCGGCCAGCGCATCGCCCTCGTGCACGGCGACGCCGAGTGCACGCTCGATACGAAGTACATGGAATTTCGCGCGATGGTGCGCGATAGAAAATGGCAGGAACAGTTCCTGGCCATGCCCCTGGCCCAGCGCAAGGCCATCATCGCCGGCCTGCGCGAAGGCAGCCGCGAAGCCCATACGACCAAATCCTACGAAACGATGGACGTCACCCCCGAGGCGATCGAGGCGGTGTTTGCGGCCACGGACGCCGGGGTGCTGATCCACGGGCATACCCACCGCCCTGCCCTGCACCTGCATGGCGGCAAGCGCCGCTATGTCCTGCCCGATTGGGAATCCGATGCCCAGCCGCCGCGCGGCGGCTGGATCGCCGTCGACGACCATGGCGCCATCACGCGCCATGGTCTCGACGGCTCGCCCGTCGCCTGATTACAGGGCGGACTGCAGCAGCGCGTAGCGCGTCATGCCGTACAGCTTGCCGCCCAGGACGGTGACGGCGCCGATGTCGGCATTGCCCCAGCCATAGCTTGGCGTCGACACGACACCCGCCGGGCTGATCTTGCGCACGCTGCCCTGGCCGCTCAGGTACAGGTTGCCCGCCTCGTCGATCGCCAGGTGGTCGATCTCGTAGAAGCCGAGGGTGGCGGTGCCGACTGCGCCATCGACGTTGCCGGCTTCATTGAACGGCGTACCGGCGAACACGGACAGCACACCCGCGGTGCTCAGCTTGTAGACGGCGGCCGTCGCGGTGTCGGCAATGTAGATGTTGCCGGCGGCATCGATCGCGACCGATTGCGGGGTGAACGCCGCATCCGGACGCTGCAGCAGGGTCTGGACCTGGGCCAGCGTCACCAGCGGCGTCGCCACACCTTCCGGCGTCACGCGCAGCACCTGCATCGATTCGGTGCCGGTCACGACCACTGCGTTACCGTTCGCATCGACCGCCAGGTTGACCGCCTTGATGCTCGCATTCGGCGTGGTGACGTTGTTGTTCAGGATACGGCGCAGGCCGGTCGTTTGTGCGATCCAGAGGCTGCCGTCCTTGCCGGCCGCGATACGCTGCGGGAAGTTGAAGCGGGCCGAGGCCAGCGGACCGTCGGTCGTGCCGGGGGTATTGACGGCGCCGCCGACGGTCGTCACGAAGCCCGCGGTCGTTGCCTTGCGCACCACGTGGGTGGACGGGTCGACCATGTACAGGTTCCCGTCGCTGCCCGCAGTCAGCGAGCTGAAGGAACCGAAGCGCGCGGCGATGCCTGGGCCGTCGACGGTGTCGCGCAGCTTCGGCGTGCCGGAGATGGTCGTCACGGCGCCGGTCAGGCTGATCCGGCGCAGGATTTCCTGGCCGCTGTCGACGACGACCAGGCTGTTGCTCTGGACATCGTAGGTGATCCCCAGCAGCGCGCCGAACACGGCGGCCGTACCCTGGCCGTCGGCGTAGCCGCGCTTGGTGTTGTCGCCCGCGAGCGTCGACACCACGCCGGCCGGCGTCACTTTGCGCACCTTGGCGAGGTCGGTCACGTACATGTCGCCGTTCGGCAGGACGACCATGCCGGTGATGGCCATGAAGCGTGCCGCCGCGCCGGTGCCGTCTTCCGAGGTGCTGCCGAGCAGCTTGCCTGCCACGAACACCAGCGAGCCGTTGGCTTCCTTCCAGATGCGGTTGTTCGAGTCCGAGAAATACAAGGTGCCGTCCGGACCGCGCGCGATGCGCTGCAGGGCGATCGTCGCGCTCGGATCGGGCTGGTTGAATTCTTGGGTGGTCACCACGCCGGCCGCGCTCACACGGCGGATCGCCGGCTTGGCGCCGTTGGTATCGATGACGATCGCGCCGCCGGCATTGTCGGACACCATGGAACCCGGACGCTCGAAGCGTGCCGCGGTGGCGGTGCCGTCGGTACGTGCCGAGGCCGTCGCGATGTTCTTGCAGACATTGGAACCGGCACCGGCCAGGGTCGTGACCGCACCGGTCGCGCTGACCTTGCGGATTTCGCCGTTGCAGCCGTCGGACACGAGCAGGTTGCCCTGGCCGTCCAGGGCGAGGCCGCCTGCGCCGCCGAGCCAGAACTGCGCCGTGTCGGCCGAACCGTCGGCCATGCCCGGGCGGCCGGTCTTGCCGGCGAATGCGTTCACGACGCCATCCTTGTTCACCTGGAAGATGGTGTGCGGACCTGCGTCGGCGACATACACGTTGCCGGAGGCATCGGCGACAACCGCCAGCGGCTCCTTCAGTGCGGTGGAGAGACCGGCCACCTGGCCCGCGACCTGGTTCGCCAGCACCGGCGCGCATGCCACGACGGCATTGGTGACGTTGGCGTTGATCGCGCCCGAGCCGTTGGCCACCTCGCAGCGGTAACCCGAAGGCGGAACGGCCGTGAGGTTGTAGGATGCGCCTGCGTTCAGCTTGGCATCGAGGGTGAAGTTGCCGTTGGCGGTGACGAGTTTCTGGTCGCTGCCATTGGAAACGGTGACCGGCACGCCTGGCGCCAGGCCGTAGACAGTGCCACCCAGGGTGTATTGAGTCGGAGTCGGGGTCGGCGTCGTACCGGTGCCGCCACCGCCACCGCCGCTGCCGCCACCTCCGCCGCCACTACTGCCACCGCCACCGCCGCCACCGCAACCGGTCAGCAACACCAGCAGTGCCGTAGCAACTGCGTATTCAAAACGTTTGAGTTTCACTTTTTTCTCCTTGAGCACTTACGAGCTGGCGCACCCTGCGCCGTTCACCTATCGACATGCCTTGTAATGATAAAAAAATTACAAGAAATTTTGATAATTGATTTTTGCACACTTTTTTTTTAGGTGTCGCTCAATAGAAATTTCCTCGTGGCGAAAAACGAACACAAACGATTTCCCACAGGAAGCGCATGCAGCCTGCATGGCTGCGGTCTGGAAACGGCAAAAAGGACAAGCCCGGGGAGTGTTTGGGCTAGAAGGTCGCGGCGAGTGCCGCGTTGGAAGAGAAACTCAGGCAGGGGGCAGGATGCCGTGCGGCACCCTGCCCTGGGTGAAATCGTGCTTACGGCAGCCAGGTCTGCAGCAGCGCGTAGCGCGCCATGCCGTACAGCTTGCCATTCGCGACGGCCACGGCAGCGATCGGTGTTTTCCCCCACGCATAACTAGGCGAAGACACCACGCCCGCCGGGCTGATCATGCGCACGCCGCCCTGGCCGCTCAGGTAGAGGTTGCCCTTGTCGTCGATCGTCATGTAGTCGAGCTCGTAGAAGCCCAGCGTCGCCGTGTTGGCCGGGCCGTCGACGTCGCCCGTTTCCTTGAGCGGCGTCCCGGCGAACAGGCTCAGCTTTCCTGCCTTGTCGAGTTTGTAGACAGCCACGGTAGCCATGTCCGCCACGTAGATGTTGTCGGCGCCGTCGATGGCGACCGATTGCGGAATGAACCAGTTGTTCTGGTCGCCCGACAGGACGGCGACCTGTTGCCAGCCGACGAGCACGGTTTTCTGGCCCTGCGGCGTGATCTTCACCAGTTCGTGGGAGCTGACGCCGGTGCCGACGATCGCGTTGCCGTCGGCATCGATGGCGAGGGCGGCGGCGTGGATACCCGGGTCCACCGTCGTCACCATGCCGTCGTGGATCCTGCGCAGGCCGGTGGACTGGGCGACCCAGAGGCTGCCGTCGCGGCCCGGGGCCACGATGCGCGGTGCGTTGAAGGTGGCGCCGGCAAGGGCCCCGTCGGCGGTTCCCGACACGCCGGGCTGCCCGGCGATGGTGCTCACCGTGCCGTCCGGCATGACCTTGCGCACCACGTGCTTTGCGCTTTCGGCGACATACAGATTGCCGCCGGCATCGGCGCTCAGCGAGCTGACCGTCGTAAAGCGGGCGGCGCCGGCGCGGCCGTCGACGCTGCCGCGGCTCGGCGCCGGGGTGGCCAGCGTCGTCACTTCGCCGTCGAAGCCGACACGGCGCAGGAGGCCGGACGCCGGGTCGAGCGCGACAATGCCATTGCCGTCGAGGGTGATCGACATCGGCGAGGAGAAGCGCGCCGCCAGGCCGCGGCCGTCCACCGCATCCCCGGCGCGCCCGTCTCCGGCCAGGGTGCTCACGACGCCGGCGGGCGTCACCCGGCGAATCTGCGAGCTGTCGACGACGTACAGGGCGCCGCCGGGGGCGACCACCATGTCGCGGACCGAGGAGAACCTGGCGGCCGCCCCGGTGCCGTCGGTGCTGCCCGACGTCGCCGAGCCGGCCAGCGCCACCAGCATGCCGGATTCGTAGCGGTAGATGCGCTGCCTGTCCGCCATGTACATCGTGCCGTCGGCGCCGCGCGCCATCGCCGTCAACAGGCCCGTGTACATGGCGCCCGTGGTGGTCATCAGGTAATCGCTGGTGACGACGCCCGCGGCGCTGACCCTGCGCGGCGGCCCGCTCATGCTGGAATCGATGACGATGACGCCGCCCGCGCCGTCCGCCAGCAGCTTTTCCGGGAAAGCGAATGCGGCGGCGGTGCCGACCCCATCCATGGTCTCGTTCCCGGTCCATTCCTTGAGCACGTTATCGCTATACGGGGTACCGTGGCCGGCCAGCGTCGACACCATCCCCTCCGGCGTGATCTTGCGGATCGCGCCATTGCAGGAATCGGCAACCAGCAGGTTGCCGCTGTCGTCGAAGGCAATCCCGCCGCGGCCGAAGCGGAACCGCGCCTGCGCGCCCGGACCGTCGACGAAGCCCGGCTTGTCCGAACCGCCCGCCAGCACGCTCATCGCGCCGTCCGCCGAGAAATTCACGACCGAATAGGTGGCGCTGTCGACGACGTACAGGTTGCCCTTGCCGTCGGCTGCCACGTCGACCGGGCCCTGCAAGGCGCTCATGGCGCCGGCCAGCACGACCGGCATGCAGGCCACGGCGGTCCTGGTGCTGTCGGCATTGCCCAGGGTGCCCGTTGCCTCGCTGAGCTTGCAGGTATGGCCCGATGCTGCGCTTGCGGAAATGCTGAAAGCGGTTCCGGCCGCCAGTTTCGTCGGGAACGCGAAACTGCCGTTCGCGGTGACGGCCAGCTTTTCCGTGCCATTGCTCAGGGTTACGCTGCCACCCTGCTCCAGACCCGTCACGGTGCCGCCGACGGCGAACTGGGTGACCGGCACATTTACGACGGGCGGCGGCGCCGCGGTTCCGCCGCCTCCGCCACCGCATCCGGCAATCAGTCCGAGCAGCGCAGCGGCGCAAGCCAGCTCGAATCGCTTCATTTCTCGTTTCAACATCGCTCGTCTCCTTATTGAACAACGCGGCCTGCGCTATTCCTAGAGGCAAGATTCTATGCGTAAAAGTGTATTTAATGAAAGAAACTTTGCTAATATTCCCGGCCTGTGAGGCGCGGTGAGCATTGCATCCCTCCCTGCCATTTCCTTCCCGCTCTATTTGCAATAGTTGGTGAGTTTTCAAGGGGCTGTTCTCCACTATGATGCTGGCATGAAACATGAGCAAGTCAGCCCGTTCGAGGCGCCGCCACGGCCCCCTCCGCTCCGGCATTTACGCCGTCCAGGTCCGCTTTTCTGCATTTCGTCGCATTTGCCCTGCTTCAAAAAGTGTCACTGTTATAGTTCACTACAACACCACAGCGATACTTCACCACCAGGAGCCAGACATGACACAGCGCACTGCAGCACCCGGGCGACAGGGGGGCCATCCATGAACATTGGCTGGAACGACAACGCACCGATTTACCGCCAGCTGAAGGACCGGGTCATCGACATGATGCTCGACGGAATCCTGAAAGCGGGCGACGCCCTGCCCTCGGTCCGCCAGATCGCGGCCGAGTACCAACTGAACCCGATCACCGTTTCCAAGGCATACCAGGAACTGGTGGACGAAAACCTAGTAGAAAAAAGAAGGGGGATAGGCATGTATGTCACTGAAGGAGCAAGCGAGAAACTGCTTGCGAGCGAACGCGAGCGCTTCCTGCGCGAAGAATGGCCGGCGATGGTCGAACGCATCCGCCTGCTGGGCCTGAACGTCGAACAATTGCTGCACACCTCGCAGCCGGGAGGTTCAGCATGAGCGCCGTGATTTCCGCCCGTGGCCTGACCAAGCGCTACGGCAAGCAGACCGCCATCGACGGCATCGACTTCGACATCCCGGCCGGCCGCATCGTCGGCCTGATCGGCCCCAACGGTTCCGGCAAGACCACGACGCTGAAAGCCGCGCTGGGCCTGATCCCCTTCGACGGCCAGCTGACCGTGATGGGCCACGACCCGCGCACCCAGCGCGACGCCCTGATGCAGGACGTCTGCTTCATCGCCGACGTCGCGATCCTGCCGCGCTGGCTGCGCGTGATGGATGCGATCGACTTCGTGGCCGGCGTGCATCCGCGCTTCGACCGGTCCCGCGCCGAGAAATACATCGCCAACACCCGCCTGAAGCCGACCATGAAGGTCAAGGAAATGTCCAAGGGCATGATCGTGCAGCTGCACCTGGCGCTGGTGATGGCGATCGACGCCAAGCTGCTGGTGCTCGACGAGCCGACCCTGGGCCTCGACATCATCTACCGCAAGCAGTTCTACCAGAACCTGCTGGAAGACTATTTTGACGAGAACAAGACCATCATCATCACGACGCACCAGGTCGAGGAAGTCGAGCACATCCTGACCGACCTGCTCTTCATCCGCGACGGCAAGATCGTGCTGGCCGCCTCGATGGACGAAGTCGGCGAGCGCTATGTCGAAGTGATGGTCGCGGCCGACAAGGTAAATGCGGCCAATGCCCTGCAACCGCTCGACCAGCGCACCGTGTTCGGCAAGAACGTGATGCTGTTCGACTCGGCACGCGCCGGCGGCGTGTCGCGCGCCCAGCTGGCCGCCCTCGGCGAGACGCGCAATCCGAGCGTCGCCGACCTGTTCGTGGCAACGATGAAAGGAACCTACGCATGAATACGATGAAATGGCTGTTGCGCCGCGAGTTCTGGGAGAACAAGGGCGGCTTCGTGTGGGCGCCGCTGATCGCCGCGATCATCATGGTGGTGCTGGTGGGCGGCGTGGTCGGCTACGGCGTCGCTAGCGGCAAGATGGGGACCGAGAACGTCACCATCCGCGTCGAAGGCGAGGAAGTCCACACGACCTCGGTCAACATGGCGAAGGCCGTCACGCCTGAAATGCGCGAGCGCATGGCGAGCGTCGCCGCCAACAACTATATCGCGGTCGGTGCGCCGATCTTCTTCGTGCTGCCGATCGTCGCCTTCTTCTATTGCCTGGCCGCGCTCTACGACGACCGGCGCGACCGCAGCATCCTGTTCTGGAAGTCGCTGCCGATCTCGGACGCCGATACCGTGCTGTCGAAGCTGGTCACGGTGCTGGTGGTCGCCCCCTTGATCACGATCGGCGTGGCCACCGCCGCGGCGCTGGCGATCCTGCTGTTCGCCGGGATTGCGACCAGCTACCACGGCGTCAACCTGTTCGGCGCGGTGCTCACCAACGTCAACTTCTACCTGGCGCCCTTCTACCTGGTCGGCATGCTGCCGGTCTACATCCTGTGGGCGCTGCCGACGGCGGGCTGGCTGCTGCTGGTGTCGAGCTGGGCCAAGTCGAAGGTCTTCCTGTGGGCCGTGGGCGTGCCGCTGATGGCTGCCGTGCTGCTGAAATGGCTGGACTTCCTGCTCGGCATGGCCGGCGGCGTCACCATCAATGCCGACTGGATCATCAACAACGTGCTCGAGTCCATCCTGCTCGGCCTGGTCCCCGGCACCTGGTTCATGGGCGCCAGCGACCTGCCGGCGCCGACCAACAGCGGCGTTCCCCTGCTGCCGATGCTGAGCTACTCGTGGTCGACCCTGGCCAAGCCGGCTCTCTGGACCGGCGTGGTGGCGGGCGTGGCGATGATCCTGGCTGCGGTCCGGCTGCGCCGTTGGCGCGACGAAGGCTAAGGGGAAATAGACGTGGCGCCCGGCGGCAGCCGGTCCGCCCAGCGAAAAAGCGGCTTGCCGGGCAAGCCGCTTTTTTTATTGAAACTGCTGCCGGAACGCCTCGAACTGCGCCTTGAGTTCGTTCAATTCGCCGCGCAAGGCGGCGACTTCCTCTTCCAGCTGGCCGACGCGGGACGATGGCGCTGCCGGAGCGGCTGCGCTGCCAAAGGCCGAATCCTCGCGCGCCACCGAGATCTCGCCGCCCAGCAGCTGGCCGTAGCGCGGCTCCTTGGTGCCGGGCGCGCGTTCCAGCCTGGCCACCAGCGGCGGATATTTATCGATCAGGAACTGCAGCGCCGCTTCCACGTCCGCCACCGACTTGAATTCGTGCAGGCGGCCGGTGCGGGTCCGGATCTCGCCGGCCGTCTGCAGGCCGCGCAGCATCAGCACGGTCAACACGGCCACTTTGTCCTGCTCGAGCGTCCACTTGATGCGCATGCGGTGCTCGTACTTGGTGACGCGGGCGCCGGCGGCGCTCACGCCGCTGACCAGGCGCCGTTCGATCAGGCGCTGCAGCGTGTCCTGGACCGTGTCTTCGCTCAGCTGCATCACCGGATCGCGGCTCGAGAGCTGGTTGCAGCCGTTGACGAGGGCGTTCAGCGACATCGGGTAGTTGTCGGGCGTGAGCGCTTCTTTTTCGGCCAGCACGGCCAGCACGCGGATCTCGAACGGATCGAGTACCGGCGTGCTGCCTTCGCCGGCGATGATTTCTTCAGTCATGTAAATCCTTAGTCGACCAGCCGGTTCAGTTCGGCCGAATCGAGTTTATCACCCTCGCAGATGTTCGGACAGGCGATCCCGGCCGCCTTGATGGTGGCCGTCAGCTTTTCCAGCTGCTCGTCCTGGCGCGCCACGTGGTCGATCAGGCCGCGCAGGGCTTTCGACAGGGGGTCGTCGCCGTTGGGCGTAACGCCGTAGGCGGCGAACATGCGCGCACTGCGCGACTGGTCTTCCTTGCGGATGATGTGGGCCGGGTTGCCGACCGCGGTGGCGCCGGCCGGGACCGGTTTCACGACGACGGCATTCGAGCCGACCTTGGCGAATTCGCCGACCGTGAACGCGCCCAGCACCTGAGCGCCGGCGCCGACGATCACGCCGCGCTCGAGCGTCGGGTGGCGCTTGGTGCCGGCCACCAGCGTGGTGCCGCCCAGGGTCACACCCTGGTAGATGGTGCAGTCGTCGCCGACGACGGCGGTCTCGCCGATCACCACGCCGAAGCCGTGGTCGATGAAGACGCGGCGGCCGATAGTCGCGCCGGGGTGGATTTCGATGCCGGTGACGACGCGCGCCAGGTAGGAAATGAAGCGGCCGAGCCACTTCAGGTTCAGCTTCCAGCAGGCATGCGCCCACTTGTGCATGACGATGGCGTGCAAGCCGGGGTAACACGTGAGCACTTCCCAGCCGTTACGGGCGGCCGGGTCGCGTTCGATGATGCTGTTGATATCTTCGCGCAACGAGGAAAACATAAAGTAAGTACAGGAGGAATGCAGGGGCAAATGGTAGCTGATATGGCTACTTGTTGCTTGGGAGGGGGTCAATTCTGGAGGCATCGCTCGGCAGACAAGCGTAGGCGGTCGTCGTGGGTGGGGCCTGCCGAGCTAATGGCGTGCTGAATCCGCGCGGGCATGCCCGCCCTACGGTGCACTACGACCTGCGGCTGAGGCGTAACGTAGGGCGGGCATGCCCGCGCGTTTAAACGGCTATAGGGAGGACGGCTCTGCCGCCCACGCGTTTCAGTCGATCAGACCGACACGCCGCGCTGGCGGCGAGCTTCGTACAGGCAGACGCCGGAGGCGACCGAGACGTTCAGGCTTTCGACCGAGCCGAACATGGGGATGCTGACCAGGAGGTCGCAGGTTTCGCGGGTCAGGCGGCGCATGCCCTCGCCTTCGGAACCCATCACCAGCGCCGTCGGGCCGGTGAAGTCGGCTTCGTACAGGCCTTTGTCGGCGTCGTCGGAGGTGCCGATCAGCCAGATGCCGCGGTCCTTCAGCTCGCGCATGGTGCGCGCCAGGTTGGTGACCGTGATGTAGGGGACGGTCTCGGCGGCGCCGCTGGCGACTTTCGCCGCGGTGGCGTTCAGGCCGACCGCGCGGTCTTTCGGCACGATGACTGCATGCGCGCCGACGCCGTCGGCCACGCGCAGGCAGGCGCCCAGGTTGTGCGGGTCGGTGATGCCGTCGAGGATGAGCAGCAGCGGCGGGCCGTCGATGGCGTCGAGCAGTTCGTCGAGGTTGCGCGCCAGCGCCAGCTGGCTGGCGAAGGCGATCACGCCCTGGTGGCGGCGGGTGCCGACAATTTTGTCCAGGCGCGCGGCGTCAACCGGCATGACGCGCACGCCGGCCTCTTTCGCGTTGGCGATCAGGGCCTTCATGCGGGCGTCGTTGCGCTCGGCGTCCACAAAGATCTCTTCCACCGACTGCGCTTCGTGGCGCAGGCGCGAGGTCACGGCGTGGAAGCCGAAAATCATTTTATTCTTCATGCGTTACTTTTCTTCTTGCTGCTCGTTTTGGATGGGGTTCCCGCCTTGGCGGCGGATTTGGCGGCGCTCTTTTTGGCGACGCTCTTTTTTGCTGCCGGGGCAGCGACTTCTTCGACCGGTGCGGCTTCAAGCTTGGCGGCACGGGTGCGGCGCGGCTTGGCTGGGGCCTCCGGCACTGGTGCCTCGATTGCCGGCTCGGCGGCGGCCTTGGTTTTACGGGCACGCTTCGGTGCGGCTTCGACTGGCACCACCTGCGCCGCCGGCTCGGCGATGGCCTCGGCCGGTGCTGCGGCCTTGGCTTTGCGCGCGCGCTTGGCTGGTGCGGCTGGCTCGGCTTCGGCTGGCACCGGCGCTTCGACACGCGGCCCCTCCGCCACTGCCTTGGCCTTGCGCGAACGGCGTGCAGGCGCGGCTTCGACCGGCTCGGGGACAGGCTCGGCCACTGGTGCGATCACCGGTTCAGGCACTACTTCCGGCGTCATCTCGGCCAGCTGTTGTGCCGCCAGTTCGCGTGCCGCCGCGCGCTCCTTGCGTCCACGGCGCGAACGCTTGTTGCGGCCGCCCTTGCCCTCTTCGCGCTGCGCGGCCGGTGTCGGCTGGGCATTCGAGAGGATGCGATCGAGCTTGCTGCCCTCGGACTTTTCTTGCGTTTGCGCTTGCGTCGGGGCCGCTGCCACGCTGCCCTCCGGCGCCAGCACCAGGTCGATCTTGCGTGCTTCCAGGTCGACCTTGGCCACCTGCACGGTGACGCGGTCGGTCAGGCCGAAGGTCTTGCCGGTGCGTTCGCCGCGCAGCAGGTGGCGCGCTTCGTCGTACTGGAAGTAGTCTTCGCCCAGGCCGGTCACGTGGACCAGGCCTTCGACGTAGAGCTCATCGAGCTGCACGAAGATGCCGAAGGTCGTCACGCCGGCGACGATGCCGGTGAAGGACTCGCCGAGTTTATCCTGCATGAAGTAGCACTTCAGCCAGTTCTCGACGTCGCGCGAAGCTTCGTCGGCGCGGCGCTCGTTGGCGGAGCAGTGCACGCCGAGGGCGTCCCAGATCGTGAGGTCTTTTTCGTCCTTGGCCTTGCCTTCGGCCTTGTCCTTGGCCATCTGCTTGCGCGTGGCGTTCGACACGGTCGTGTTCAGCTTGGACAGGTCGATGCCCTTCGGCTCGTACTTTTTACCGGCCAGCACGGCCTTGATGGCGCGGTGCGTCAGCAGGTCGGGATAGCGGCGGATCGGGCTGGTGAAGTGGGCATAAGCCTCGTAGGCGAGACCAAAGTGGCCGACGTTGTCCGGGCTGTAGACGGCTTGCTGCATCGAGCGCAGCAGCATGGTCTGCAGCAGGGCCGCGTCCGGACGCTCCTTGATCTCGCGCATCAGCGCGGCGTAGTCGCCGGCGGTCGGCTTCATGCCGCCGCCCAGGTTCAGGCCGGTCATCTTGAGGAAGGTACGCAGCTGGTTCAGCTTTTCCTCGGTCGGCGTGGCGTGGATGCGGAAGGTGCCCGGGTGCTTGTGGCGGATCAGCAGGTCGGCGGCGCAGACGTTCGCGGCCAGCATGCATTCCTCGATCAGGCGGTGCGCGTCGTTGCGGGTGCGCGGGATGATCTTTTCGATCTTGCCCATCGCATTGCAGACGATATAGGTCTCCGTCGTCTCGAAATCGATCGCGCCGCGTTCCTGACGCGCTTTCAACAGGGCCTGGAACACGCCGTTCAGGTTCAGCAGGTGCGGCACGATGGCCGGACGGCGGCTTGCTTCCTCGCCGCGCGGATCGTCGAGGATCTCGGCGACCTGGTTATAGGTCAGGCGCGCGGCCGAGTGGATCACGGCCGGGTAGAACTGGTAGGCCGTCACTTCGCCCTGGGCGCTGACAACCATGTCGCACACCAGGCTGAGGCGGTCGACGGCCGGGTTCAGCGAGCACAGGCCGTTCGACAGCTTTTCGGGCAGCATCGGGATCACGCGGCGCGGGAAGTAGACCGAGGTGCTGCGCTCGATGGCGTCGACGTCGAGGCCGTCGTTCGGCTTCACGTAGTGGCTGACGTCGGCGATCGCGACCAGCAGGCGGAAACCGGGTTTGCCACCAGCCTCGCGGCCCATCTTGATCGGCTCGCAGTAGACGGCGTCGTCGAAGTCGCGCGCGTCTTCGCCGTCGATGGTCACCAGGGGCACGTCGCGCAGGTCGACACGGTCCGCGAGGTCGCTGTCCACGACTTCGTTCGGCAGGCGGTTGGCCTGCTTCAGGGCGTTCGGCGAGAACACGTGCGGCACGCCGAACTTGCGCACGGCGATCTCGATTTCCATGCCCGGGTCGTCCAGTTCGCCGAGTACTTCGACGATGCGGCCGGTCGGCTGCTGGAAGCGCGCCGGCTGTTCGATCAGCTCGACGCTGACGACCTGGCCCGACTTGGCTTTACCGGGCGAACCGGCGACCAGGATGTCCTGGTTCATGCGCTGGTCTTCCGGCGAGACGATCCAGACGCCGCCTTCGTTGAGCAGGCGGCCGATGACGTGGGTGTTGGCGCGCTCGACGACTTCGACGATCGTGCCTTCCAGGCGGCCGCGGCGGTCGGTGCCGGTGACTTTCGCCAGCACCTTGTCGCCATGCAGCACTTTCTGCATCTCTTTATCGTTGAGGAAGAGGTCGTTGCCCGGCTCGTCGGGGATGACGAAGCCGTAGCCGTCGCGGTGGGCGCTGATCTTGCCGGCGATGAAGCCGGACTGGTCGGCCAGCGACCAGGTGCCGTTTCCGTCGCTGCGCAGCTGGCCGTCGCGTTCCATCGCATTCAGGCGACGCCCGAGCACTTCGACCGCGGCGGGCTTGACGTTCAGGGCACGTGCGAGCGTGGTCGCATCGAGCGACGTCCCTGCGTTACGGAATACGCCGAGGATTTCCTCTCGGCTAGGAATAGTATGAGTAGGTTGCTTCAAATCGGTTTTCTTGGATTCTTATTAATGGCGTCCGGACCGGCCGGACCATGGTTGGATTGACACCTTGTGCAGGCGTAGTGTAACGGAGGACCCTGTGATTCGCCTAACTAAGCGTGCGAGGCGTGTATGCAATGAGCATGCCGACGGGTCTTTGACTTTTGCAAACCTTCCGCTATAATCTCGGCTCTTTCGCAACGACAGTATTGTGAAGCGAAAGAAAAGCAGTGGCGGTAGAAGGATTTCGGCGCCGGAGCAGCGAAAGTTGATCTAGCGAAAAACGAGAAAGCCTGATATTGTATCAGCTTCGGTAGGTTGTAACACATTGCCCACGTGGCGGAATTGGTAGACGCGCATGGTTCAGGTCCATGTGCCGCGAGGTGTGGGGGTTCGAGTCCCTCCGTGGGCACCAACTACTGGATGTACTCCGCTGTATCTTGTTGTACCGTTGTAATGTAATGCTGTATTAAATGCCCACGTGGCGGAATTGGTAGACGCGCATGGTTCAGGTCCATGTGCCGCGAGGTGTGGGGGTTCGAGTCCCTCCGTGGGCACCATCTACAAGTAGTAAATCCGCTGAAAGCGCTGTAATGTAGCGTGTGCTCTTGAGCGTACGACTCACAGGCAGCACGTTGTTAGCAGTAGTAGTATCGTAATGTTGTAAATGCAGGCCCACGTGGCGGAATTGGTAGACGCGCATGGTTCAGGTCCATGTGCCGCGAGGTGTGGGGGTTCGAGTCCCTCCGTGGGCACCAAAGCTTTTCTGGTTGAAGTCTGGCCGGCGCAAAACGCCGCAATCTTTGCAAAAGGATTGCGGCGTTTTGCGTTGTAGTCTGCCCTTTTATCCTGCGGCCAGGTCGTCGAGGATCGGGCAGTCGGCGCGCTCGTCGCCATGGCAGGACGCCGCCAGCCTCGACAGCGTCCGCTTCATCGCCTCCATCTCCGCGATCTTCTTTTCCAGTTCCTCGATATGGCTGCGTGCCAGCGCGCGTACGTCGGCACTGGCGCGCGCCTTGTCCTGCCACAGCGCCAGCAATTCCCGAATCTGTTCCAGCGAAAACCCCAGCGCCCGCGCCCGGTGGATGAACTGCAGCACCTGCACGTCGCGCTGCGCGTAGAGGCGGTAACCGGCGTCGGTGCGGCGCGCGGCGTCGATCAGGCCGATGGATTCGTAATGGCGGATCATCTTGGCCGACACGCCGGACGCCTTCGCCGCCTCGCCGATATTCAGTGTATTCATGCCAGGCAGGATACACCTTCCCATCGTGGGAAGCTCAAGGCCAGCGCGATATGAGGTATGCTCGGGTCACGATGAAGACTTTCGCACGCCTGTCCGCGCTCGCATTCGCCGCCGTCCTGGCATCGGCTGCCGCCAAACCCGCGCCCTGGTACCAGTGGCGCAGCAAGGCGGACGGCCAGCTGGCCTGTTCGCAGACGCCGCTCGGCCCTGGCTGGGAGCGCGCGGCCGGGCCGTATCGGGATAGCCGTTGCGAAAAGCTCATCGTTGCTAAATAATAGATTTGTAGTTCGCAGGTCGCCGATCGCTATATCCATAGAAACGAGGAGACATTGATGTTCACGAGTCCGGAACAATTCGCATCCGCTACCAAGACCCTGTTTGACCTGCAAATGCAGACCTTTGACATGCTTGCCAACAAGACCGTCAAGGGACTGGAACAGGTGATGAACCTGAACATGGCCACCGCCCGCAGCACCATGGACAAGACGCTCGAAGCCAGCCGCGACCTGTCCCAGGCGCGCGACGCCCGCGCCGCCTTCGACGCCCTGTCGGCCCGCATGGCGCCGAACGTGGGCGACAGCGCCGAATACCGCGCCCAGCTGAAGGTCATCATCGACGACATGCAAAGCGAGTTTCGGCGCGCGGCCGACGTCCATGTGGCCGAGGCCAAGAGCACGCTGTCTGCGCTGATCTACGACGTCACCCAGAACGTCAAGCCAGGTTCGGAGAACGCCGTCGAAATCATCAAGGCCGCCATCGACAATGCCTTCAAAGGCTACGAACAGGTGACCCAGGCCACGCGCGCGGCCGTCAAGAATGTCGAGGAGCAGATCGCCAAGGCGTCCTCGCTCGTCAATCCTGGCGCCGACAAGCCGGCGGCGGATGCTTCCGCCGACAAACCGGCGCAATGATCGATCGTTAACGCAACAGGGCGGCTTGTGCCGCCCTGGAATATTCTTTCATTCAGCCGCCCTGCGTGAAAGAATATTTCACCCGCCGCCCTCTTCCTGCACGATCCCCAGCAGCTCCTCGACGTGAGCCAGTGCGCCCGCATCCTTCACCACCGTTTTCAGCCACAGGTGCAGCGGCTGCTCGCCCCAGCGCGCGGCCTTCTCCGCCAGGTAGGCGACTGGGCTGTGCGGCTCGGTCTGGCGGAAATAGTCGGCTACCGCGCGCAGCTGAGCGAGGGCCTGGGCGCGGCTGGCGATCGCACCGGCAACGACGGGCACGGCCACGCCCACGACCGCTGCGGAAGGTGCCGCGGCCGGCGTCATCGCCGCCGGCACCGTGGCGACCGCGGACGCGGCCGGCGTGACGAAATGCGCCAGGTTCTGCAGCGCCGTGCGCGCGCCGCTGAAGCCCGGTCCGTCCGCCTCGAAGCGCGCGTCGATCGCCGCTTCCATGTCGCCGAGCGCCGCCAGGCAGTGCCGGCAGTCGTCCAGCAGCGTTTGCTGGAAGGCGCGCGAGGTACGGCCGCGTGCCGCTTCCACGTTGGCGATCGCCTCCGCGCCATGGGCGCGCGCCGCTTCGATGTCGCGCATCGAAAAGGCCGTCCCTTCGGTCACCGGACATTCCGCGACCAGTTGCGGCACGCGCGCCGACAGCCAACTGAGGTTGCCGATGCGGCGCTCGAAACCGTCTTCGTCGGCGAGCGGATACAGGTCGTCCCAGTAGCGCTCGCACAGGGCGGCGATCACCTGCAGCGCGTCGCCCAGCAGACGCAGGCCGCCCGTCTTGGCGCTCGCCTCGGCCAGCCAGACGGCCAGCTGCAGGTCCTTGCTGCGCGTCTCGATCAGCAGCGCGCAGCGCTTGGTGACGAACTTCCAGTCCGCCTCCTTGAGCGTCGTGACCCAGGCGCCCTGCTCGATCGAGGGATCGTCGGCCTTGCGCGCCTGGGCGATCGCATCGAGTTCGGGCGAGAAGGCGAGGTCCTCGCCGCAGGGAGACGTCGGGCTGACGGGATTGAGTAAGGCGTCGACGGTGAACATGTCTTCTCCTTACGCGGCTTCGATCGCGTACTTGAACTTGCCCGCTTTGGTCGCGCCGACCTTGATGCGCGCGATGGCGCCGCCCTCGGCCATCCGGGCCAGCACGCTGTCGGCGATCTCGGGCAGCAGCGTGCCGTTCAGGATGGTGTCGACATTGCGCGCGCCCGAATCGACTTCGGTGCAGCGCGACAGCACCGCATTCACCAGCGCCTCGTCGTATTCGAAGGTGGCGCCATGGTTGTCGCGTACGCGCTGGCCGATGCGGTTCAGTTTCAGGCGGATGATATTGGCCAGCACCTCGTCCGCGATCGGGTAGAAGGGCACCGTGCACAGGCGGCCGAGGAAGGCCGGCTTGAACTGCTTCATCAGCTGCGGGCGGATCATCTCGTTGAGCTGCTCGGGTTTCGGCATCTCGGCCGGCGTCTTGTTCAGGCAGGCCTGCATCATCGTCGAAGACGCGGTGTTCGAAGTCAGGATGATGATCGTGTTGCGAAAGTCGATCTGGCGGCCCTCGGCGTCGTCCAATACGCCCTTGTCGAAGACCTGGAAGATCAGCATGGGATTTCCCAGAGGGTTTCTAATCGACACAGAAACGTCCATCTTAGGAGGTATGCCGTGCGCCCTACAGACGAAAATCAAGCAGGCTCGACAAGACCAAACCTGATGTCGTCGCGCCGCGGCGCCGGAGAAGAGAACATCCTCGCGATGCTGGAACGCGATTCGGCGCGGCGCCTGGGCCCGCGCATGTCGGGCGTGCGCCTGGCCTCCTACGGCGCGGCGGCGGCGCTGGCCGGCATCCTGGCCGGCGGCATCGCCTGGCTCGCCTACGACAACCACAAGAGCGCGCAGGAACTGCAGACCGCGCACGATACGGCCGACGTCGGCGTGCCGGTGGCGATTCCCGACGCCGCCGCACCGCCCCAGGCGCCGCCGGCAATCGCCGCCGCGCATCCGGTCGACGCGCCGCGCACCGCCCTCATCGTCGACGAATCCCCGCCCAAGCGCGAGGTCGCCGTCGCCAGCGCGGTGCCGCCGCTGGTGATGCTGCCGCCGCACGAAGTGAACGGCACGAAGCCGCCGCCGGCACCACCGGCGCAGGACAGCGTGCAGGCCAGGCCCGCCAAGCCGGAGCCCGTTCGCACGGTCGCACGCGTCGAGAAGAAAGCGGAGAAGACGGTAAAAGTCGCCTCCAACCCGACGAAAGCGGCGAAACCGTCGAAACCGGCTCAGGCGCGTAGCACCGCCCCTGCGAAAGCGAAAACCGGGAACAGCGCGCGGGCCCGCAAGCCTGCCGCGGCCGCCGACGCCCCGGTCGACAGCGACGTCGCCCTCATCTCCGCCATCATCCAGCACTCCGAGCGCCACCGCGGCGAGTCGAGCTGCAGCGGATCCAGGTGTCCATCGAAACCCGCCCGCCCCTGATGTGGCAAAAAACCACGGCAGCTCATCCATGCGGCCGAAAGGGTTGGGTCTTCGCACTGCGCGAGGCTATACTGTACATAAGCACAGTTGTCGCCTCACATCATGCACAGGGTTCTGGAAAACGAGTTTTATTACCTGGATAACTTCCAGAACGTCCTCGACTGGATCGGCGAGCGCTATCGCGACTTGCTGACCGACGAGGAGCAAGCCTTCATCGCCGCCTTCCCCACCCTGCCGCAAGCCGCACGCGCGCTCTTCGTGCGCATGGTCATGCGCAAGGGCGAGCTGTTCCGGGCCAGCAAGATGATCTACGCCGAGATCGGCTGCCCGGTCGAGGCGGCGCATCAGCTGCTGCCCAGCGGCTGGATCGCGCTCGATCCCGTACTGACGCTCGACGAACTGTTCGAACTGTTGGCCAAGCCGGAGATCGCCGCCGCCTTTGGTGACAAATTGCAGCAAAAGAGTGCGCGCAAGGCCGAGCAGCTCGAAGCCCTGCGCGAAGCATTCGGCGAGAGCCGCGCGTTTTCGAGCTGGTACGCCGGCTGCACCGACGTCGCCTTCCGCATCCTCGTGAAACCCCTTTGCGAGCGCCTGCGCCTGATCTTCTTCGGCAACCTGCGCCAGGACTGGACCGAGTTCGTGCTGGCCGACCTCGGCCTGTTCCGCTACGAGCAGGTCGAGTTCTCGCCCGCCTCGCGGGGTTTCCGCGACCGCCGCGACATCGACCATTACCTGCACCTGCACACATGCCGCGAACGCTTCGCCGAAGGGCTGGAGCCGATCGAGGACGTGCTGCAGGACCTGCCCCTGCAGCCCTTCGAGAATGACTGGCTCGACAGCCGGCGCGAAAAATTCCTGTTCCAGGTCGGCCAGCACGTCGAGAAGCTGCAGGACTGGCCGCGCGCGATCGACATCTACACCCAATGCGGCTACCCCGGCGCCCGCGGACGCGCGATCCGGGTGCTGGAAAAGGCCGAGCGCTATTCGGAGGCCTGGCAGCTGCTGCAGGAAGCGGAAAGCGCGCCGGAAAACGACGCCGAGCGCCAGCACCTGTCGCGCATGAAGCCGCGCCTGGCGCGTAAACTCGGCCATCCGAAGGCGATCGCTCCCCGCCCGCCGGCCCCGGTGCGCCTCGACCTGCGCCTGCCGGTGCCGGGCGACGGTCCCTGGGTCGAGGGCGCGGTGCGCGACTACCTCGGCAGCGAGGCGGCGCCCGTGTTCTACGTCGAGAACATGCTGGCGAACGCCCTGTTCGGCCTGCTGTGCTGGCGCGCGATCTTCGCCGCGATTCCCGGCGCCTTCTTCCACCCCTTCCACCGCGCGCCCGCCGACCTGTACAGCCTGGACTTCCACCAGCGCCGCGCCGCCGAATTCGCCGATTGCCTGGCCCAGTGCGAGGACGGCCGCTACCGCGCCACCATCCTCGCCCACTTCGAGGAAAAGGCCGGCATCTCCGCGCCCTTCGTGGCCTGGGAATACCTCGACCGCCCGCTATTGGAGCTGGCGCTCGACTGCATCCCCGCCGCCCACGTGAAGCGCTGGTGCGAACGCATCCTGGCCGACCTGAAGGCGAACCGCACCGGCTTCCCCGACCTGATCCAGTTCTTCCCCGACGAGCGGCGCTACCGCATGATCGAAGTGAAGGGGCCGGGCGACCGCCTGCAGGACAACCAGCTGCGCTGGATCGAGTACTGCGCCCAGCACGACATGCCGGTGGCCGTGTGCTACCTGCAGTGGGAGCAGGCCGCTTGAGCGAGGCGCAGTATGTCGTCGCGGTACGAGCGCTATGCGAATTCACGGCCAAGCGCGGTGATCTCGACCTGCGCTTCACGCCCTCGCCCACGGCCCAGGAAGGCATGGCCGGCCACGCGGTCGTCACCGCGCGCCGCGGTGCCGGCTATCAGACCGAAGTCTCGCTGAGCGGCGACTACGGTCCCCTGCACGTGCGCGGCCGCGCCGACGGCTACGATCCCGAGCAGAACCTGATCGAGGAGATCAAGACCTACCGCGGCCAGCTGTCCTCGATGCCGGACAACCACCGCCACCTGCACTGGGCCCAGGTGCGCGTCTACGGCCACCTGCTGTGCGCCGCGCGCGGGCTGGACCAGGTCGAGCTCGCGCTGGTGTACTACGAAATCGGCAGCGGTTTAGAAACCTCCCTGCGCGAGACGCGCAGCGCGGCCGAGTTGAAAGCGCTGTTCGAGGAAGCCTGCAGCCGCTTTGTCGCGTGGGCCGAGCAGGAATTGCGCCACCGCGAGGCGCGCGATGAGGGCTTGCTTGCGCTGCGCTTTCCCCATGCCGACTTTCGTCCCGGCCAGCGCCAGCTCGCCGAAGCCGTGTTCAAGGCGAATGCATCGAAGCGCTGCCTGCTGGCCCAGGCCCCGACCGGCATCGGCAAGACCATCGGCAGCCTGTTCCCGGTGCTGAAGGCGGCGCCGAGCCAGCGCATCGACAAGATCTTCTTCCTCGCCGCGAAGACCCCGGGCCGCCAGCTCGCGCTCGACGCGACCAGGACGCTGTGCGCGCACGCCCCCGAACTGCCGCTGCGCGTGCTGGAACTGACGGCGCGCGACAAGGCCTGCGAGCATCCGGACAAGGCCTGCCACGGCGACGCCTGTCCGCTGGCGCAGGGCTTTTACGACCGCCTGCCGGCCGCGCGCCAGGCCGCACTCGAGGTGCCGATGCTGGACCGCGCCGCCCTGCGCGAAGTCGGCCTGGCCCACGACGTCTGCCCGTATTACCTGGGCAGCGAGATGGCGCGCTGGACCGACATCGCGGTCGGCGACTACAACTATTATTTCGACGGCAGCGCGATGCTGTACGCACTGGCCCAGGCCAACGGCTGGCGCGCCAGCGTGCTGGTCGACGAAGCCCACAACATGGTCGCCCGTGCGCGCTCGATGTATTCGGGCGAGCTCGATCGCGCCGCCCTGCGCGCCGCCCGAGCCGGCGCGCCGCCGCTGGTGAAGAAGGCGTTGACGCGGATCGGCCGCGTCTGGGCCGAGATCGACGGGTCCGCTCCGCTGCCCTACCAGGTGCTCGACACGCCGGGCGACAAGCTGCTCGACGCCCTCACCGGCGCCACCAGCGCGATCAACGACTTCGTCGCCGAGAACCCCGGCGCGCTCGACCCGGACCTGCAGCGCTTCCACTTCGACGCCCTGCAGTTCACCCGCCTGGCCGAATCCTTCGGCGAGCATTCGGTGTACGACCTGACGCGCCAGCGCAATGAAAAGGACAGCCTGCTCTGCATCCGCAACGTGGTGCCGGCGTCGTTCCTGAAACCCCGCTTCGAACAGGCGCATTCCGTGACCCTGTTCTCGGCCACCCTCAGCCCCTGGCATTATTTCGCCGACCTGCTCGGCCTGCCCGAGGACAGCGGCTGGGTCGACGTCGAATCGCCCTTCCACGCCGGCCAGCTGAAAGTGCACATCGCGGCGCGCATCTCGACGCGCTACCAGCACCGCGCCGCCTCGCTGGCGCCGATCGCGCGCCTGATGGCGGACCAGTATGCCCAGGCGCCGGGCAACTACCTGGCCTTCTTCAGCAGCTTCGACTACCTGGAGCAGGCCGCGAACCTGTTCGCCGAACTGCATCCGGACGTACCCATCTGGCGCCAGGAGCGGCGCATGAGCGAGCCCGAACGCGCCGCTTTCCTCGCGCGCTTTCATCCCGAAGGCCGCGGCATCGGCTTCGCGGTATTGGGCGGCTCCTTCGGCGAAGGGATCGACCTGCCGGGCGCGCGCCTGATCGGCGCCTTTGTCGCCACCCTCGGCCTGCCGCAGCTGAACCCCGTCAACGAACAGCTGCGCGCGCGCATGCAGGCGATGTTCGGCGCCGGCTACGACTACACCTATTTATATCCCGGCCTGCAGAAGGTGGTGCAGGCGGCCGGGCGCGTGATCCGCACCGAGCAAGACCAGGGCGTGGTCTACCTGATCGACGACCGCTTCGACCAGCCGGCAGTGCGCGCCCTGCTTCCACGCTGGTGGCAGGTGGATCGCATCGCCGACTGATCAGCTTAGCAGGTCGCGCACCTTCTGGTAGCCGCTGCGGCTGACCGGCACCCGCTTGCCGTCCTTCAGGACCGCGCACCAGCTGTCCTTGCTCGTGGCCTCGATGCGTTCGATCGCGCCGACGTTGACGATGTAGGAGCGGTGCACGCGCAGGAACAGCGCCGGATCGAGGCCCTGCTCGAGTTCGGCCATGCGTCCGTTCTTCAAATGCGTGCGTCCGCCCGCGCTGATCTGGACATAATCGTCCTGCGCCTCGATCCAGTCGATGCTTGCCGCCGGGACCACGTGCACGCGGGCGCCGTCGCGGATCAGGACGCGCTCGAGCGGGCCGTTGCGGCGCGCCGCCTCCTGGGCCACCGCCTCGACCTGTTCGGGCGGCGTCGTGCGCGCGCGAACGCTGTCCAGTGCCTGGGCCAGGCGCTCGCGGCTGAAGGGCTTCAGCAGGTAGTCGATCGCGCGCACCTCGAAGGCTCTCAATGCGAACTGGTCGTAGGCCGTAACGAACACGTATTGCGTGCGGGCGCCCGCCAGTTCCACCACCTCGAAGCCGTCGAGTTTCGGCATCTGGATGTCGAGGAAGACCAGGTCCGGCTGCAGTTCGGCGATCGCCTTGACCGCTTCGAAGCCGTTCGCGCATTCGGCCACGATCTCGATGCCCGGATGCGCGGCCAGGTATTCGCGCAAGAGTGCGCGCGCCAGGAATTCGTCGTCAACGATGATGACACGCATAATTCAGCTCTCCGTGATGGGCTTGGTTTCGATGGGCAAGGCGATGTCGACCCGGAACTGCGCGTCGAAGCGCGCCCAGTGCACGCTCGCCTCGTGTGCATAGGTCGCCAGCAGGCGCTGGCGCACGTTGGCCAGGCCGATGCCGCAGCCGCTGCCGGTTGGCGCGGCATCGTCCTCGTCGGCGTCGTTCTCGACCCGGATGCGCAGCAGCGCGCCCGCGCATTCGGCAGCGATGCGCACCGTGCCGCCGTCCAGGCGATTGCCGATGCCGTGCTTGACCGCGTTTTCGACCAGCGGCTGCAGCAGCATCGGCGGCAGCAGGCACTGCCCCGCGCCTTCGCCGATGGCTTCCTCGAAGCGCAGGCGTGCACCGAAGCGCACCTGTTCGATCGCGAGGAAGGCGCGCACCAGCGCGATCTCCTCATTCAGCGCGACCTTGCGCTGCGCGTCCATGCCCAGGCTGCGGCGCAGGAAGTCGGACAGCTGCAAGGTCATGCCGCGCGCGCGGCCCGGGTCGATCGAGGTGAGCGCGCTGATCGAGTTCAGGCTGTTGAACAGGAAGTGGGGATCGATCTGAGTGCGCAGCATGCGCAGCTCGGCTTCCTGCGCCGCCAGCTTCATCTCCAGCTCGCGCCGCTCGAAAGTGCGCGCACGCTCGAACTCCAGGCCCAGGTAGTGGGCCACGGCGCTCAGGCCGTACAGGATCACGCCGAGCCCGAACATCAGGGCCGCGAAGGGACGCGTCATGGCCGGCATGCCCGTGACCAGGCCGCGCAACGCGTCGGCGAAGCCGCCGCCGGCCGCCGTCCAGAGCGCGCTGGCGCACACGGCGCTGCAGGTGAACACGCCCAGCACCGCGTACAGCGGCTTGCCGGCCAGCGGATAGGCGCGGCACAGGTAGTAGGAGGAAAAGCCGCTGGCGCAGCCGTACACCAGCGCCAGCGGCACGGCGAACAGCAGGCTCGCGCCCCAGGGCGCGTCGCCGGCCGCCACCATCAGGCCGGCCAGCAAGGCGCCCAGCAAGGCCCAGGCGGCCAGATAGAGCGCGGTGCTGCGGCGGTTTCCCGGCGCCCCGATCATCAGTTACGCACTTCCACGCCGCCCATGATCGCGTAACCGCGCACGACCAGGCGCTTGCTGTTGTCCGGCGGGGCGATCGTCTTCTCTTCGAAGCCGCCCAGGATCGGCGTGCCCTCCAGGATGATGGTCCAGTCGGGCGGCACCTTCAATGTGACGCCGCCCCAGAACGCGAACACGTGGATCACCGCTTCGCCTGCGATCGAGGCGTCGCGCATGTCGAGCGCGCAGCCGCCCATCACCGCGGTCACTTCGCCGCCGCGAAAGTCCTTGCTGTGCACGCGGCGCTCGAAGCCGCCCAGCACCGCCGTCACGTCGACGGTCCGGGCCGATGGGTCCACGCTCTCCTGAACGCTGTCCTTGCCGTCCTTGCCGTCCACGACCGCCACGCCGAAGCGCGCCGTCGGCCGGCCGGTCATGGCCCGGTAGACCACCATCGCGCCGACGGCGATCAGGATCAGCGGCCAGAAGGCGCGCCAGGAAAAATAGATGATGCCGAGGCGGTGCAGGATCATCGTCACGCCAATGCCGATGCCGGCCAGGCCGACCAGGTAGCCGTCCGGGCTGGTGGTGTCGAGCAGCTTGGCCACGCCTGCGAAGATGAAGATCATCGGCCAGAACGCGAGGGCGTCGTGCAGGTCGATGATGTCGAGGTTATCGAGCAGGAACAGCAGGCCGACGGCGATCACCAGCACGCCCATCAGGACCTGGCTGGTCATGCCCCGGTTGGCGCGGCGTGCGGCCCGTTGTGCGCGGCGCGCGGCGCGGCGCTCGGCGTAGCTTTGGTCATGCATGGTCATTCTCCTTCGATTGCGGGAAACGGCGCTGGACGAAAGGCGACAGCACCAGCTGCAGGCCGGCCATCAGCAGGAACAGCGGCCAGCTGTTGCCGAAGGTGAGGCCGAACAGGCCCTCGAACACCGCGAACAGCCACAGGCCGACGAAGATCGTCCACAGCCCGCCCTTGAATTCGCGCGCGCTCGGATAGCCGATGGTCTGGTTGATGCCGGCCACGACCAGCAGCAGCGGCCAATAATGCCAGAACGTGGACGCGTCGACGAGATCGGCGCGGTCCAGCAGGAAGATCACGCCCAGCCCGATCAGGACCAGTCCCCACATCAATTGCTTGCGTGCCGTGTAGCTGCGTTCGGTACTCATGTCGCCCTCCGTGTTGTGATGGTCGGACGATACCGGGGCCCGGCAGAGGAGGAAAGCGCCTTTCGGCGAATGGCGGCGCCGGGTCGGCGAATGGCGAAGAAATCGGCGAACGGCGCTGTGCGCAAACCCGAATCGGAGGCAAGGGACGAAAAAAAGCCCGCCTTACGGGCGGGCCGTGTACTGCCAGGGAAAAGCGGGCGAAATCAGGCGAAATCAGGCAGATTCGGACAGGTTCATCGGCGGCTGGCCTTTGACCTGGTTGCGGTATTTGGCGCGCGCGGTGGCCTGCTTGACGGCCTCGCGTTCGATGTTGGTGCGGCGGATGTCGAGACGTTCGTCCTTGCCGCGGTGCTGGGCTTCGTGTTTGTTACCAATACGCTTGGTCATGTGCTTCTCCTCTATGAAAACGATGTGCCCGGAAGATGGGTCACCATGCGGATCACGACCGGCCGGTGCCGAGCTTCAGGTCCGCCGGCATCAGCATACCCCAGCCAAGCTGGCGCCGGATTTCTTCAGGCGTCGGCGGCGGTTGCGGATCGCGCGTCCGGCGCGCGAGGTATTCGCGGACCAGGTGCTTCGGGGGATTCTTGGTCGTGGCAGACATGGGGCCTCCGCTTCCGGTTTTTATGAGCCGCCGCCACCTGGCGCCGGCTGGAATCTGGTGCCGATCCTCGAGGCGACCGGCTAACCTGTTGAGGTATTTGGCAGGCCTGCAGAACGAATTCGCTGGCGCCTCACTCACACGGCTTCATCATATCGAACGCATAAGATCCGGACCGTTAGATGCCGCACACTCGCTCTACGGATGAGCGGCCAAACTGGCGCGTCGTGTTGTAGGACCAGGCATACACGGGCGCAAAAAAGGGAGCCGCAGCTCCCTTCGCGGCTCCCTTGTCGACGAGACCCTGGCGGCGCGCTTCACTTCGCGCTGGCAGGCTCCCCCGGGCTTTCCACCAGCTTCACGGCCTCGATGCTCATGCCCGAGGACTTGCACATGCCTTCGCAGCCCAGGTCGAAGCGCCAGCTGTGGCGCGGGCAGACCACGTTCATGTCGTCGTCGATGAGGGCATAGGCCAGGTCGCCGCCCTGGTGCGGGCAATAGCGGTTGATTTCGTATTTCTGCCCGCGGTGCTCGATGACGATCCGTTCCTTCGACAGGTTCAGGTTCTGCAGCAGCGACTGGCGCAGGTTCGATTCGTCGGCGAAGAGGAAGATGTTGGCCAGCGTGTTGTACACGTCGGGCACCCGCTGGACGCGCGCCTGCATGCTCAGCACGATGTCCTGCCAGCGGTCCGCGCCGCACATCAGCGAGAAGTAGCGGGTGTCGGCCGTGATGGTCTCGCAAGGCGCGCCCGGCTCCTGCGACTGCAGCAGCTTGTTGTTTGCCAGGTCGGCCACCAGCCAGTCTTCTTGCGACGGGCCCCAGTTGAAGGCGACCGCCGGCGTATCGGGCGGCAAGGCGATCCCGGCGATCAGGTCCAGCCGGCGTTGCAGCACCTGCGCAAAGCGCTCCTTCGAGAAGCCGTCGCGCAGTTCCTGCCACACGTCGCGATGCGTGGCGCGGTAGTGCGCGAGTTCGTCGGGCGTGGGGCCGGGAATGGGCGTGCGGCTGCTGTCCATCGCCACGCGCTCGCCCGGACGCGGATACACGACCTTATGAACGCCGTTCTGCGCCAGGTATTTGCCCAGCTCGTCCTGGTGGACGAAGATCGTGCCCTCGCCGCTGTTCAATGCCGGATCGAGGAAGGGAAAGAAGGCCGGCCCCGCGGCCGGCACGAACTGGCGCGGCGCCAGGATCTTTATGCCGGTCAGCACGTTGCGCAATTTGGCGAGCACTTTCCTCTTGGCGAGCAGGCGCCGTTGGCCCTCGGGCAAGTCGAAGCATGCCGGGTGCCAGTTGGCTCCCGAATACTGCACGCTGTAGTAATCGATCTCCCCCAGCTCGTTCTTGAGCATGCGCAGCCGGTCGAAGAGCTTGCAGTCGTTCTGGTTGAAGAAGGTCAGGCCGGGGGCTTGCACGAAAATCGCGCTGTCGTGGTTGATGCCGCTGTCGTCGATGAAGATGCGCAGGCGGATGCCCTTCCCGACCGATTCGCCCTCGGCCAGCTCGACCGCGCGCAGGCCCATGCCGCACAGGGCATCCAGCAGGAACTTGTCCTTGTAGGCCGGGATGTACACGGTGCAGTCGGGATGGGCGGCGAACAGCGCCAGCGTCGACTGGTCGAAGTGGTCCTGGTGTTCGTGCGTCAGGAAAATGGCGAGCGCCTTGCCGGTACAGCGTTCCACGACCTCGCCGCGCAGGTGCCCGTTGGGCGGCCACTGGTGCCAGCTGCCGAAGAATGCCCCGGTGTCGTTCAGCCACGGGTCGATCAGCAAGGCCTCGGTGTCGGTTTCGACGAGGAAGCAATTGTGCCCCCAGAATGTGAGTTCGGCGTTCATATGGGAACCGGGAGGTGGAAGGAGGCTCATACACTAGTCCTCAATCGACGTCCGGACTTGAGCCGGCGTAAACGCTGCCCTGCGCCGCCGCGTCCCGTTTGATAGCGCGCAAGGCATGCGCATCCCGCTTCGCAAAGAAAAAGCCCCCAACAACCGTCGCCGGCCATTGGGGGCAATCCGGGGAGCGCGCTCCCCGTTCAGCTTGCCAGCCTGCCTGTCAGAACTTGTACTTCAGGTTCAGGTAGAACTGGCGGCCGATCACGTCCAGCTTTTGCTGCTCTTCTTCGCTGTAGCGATAGTAGGCACGCTTGACGTTGGTCAGGTTGGTCGCGTCGAACGAGACAATCAGGTTCGGCGAGATGTTGTAGCTGGCGTTGAAGGCCAGCGTCGTCACCGGTGCTGCCATGGTCGGCGCCGCGAACATCAGGATGCCATTGACGAGCGACTTGTTGTTCGTCGAGTTCGGCGTCGGGGCGGTCGTCGTGTTCACGTACTCGCTGCGATAGTTCGCCACCAGGCGCGCCGACAGGCGGTCGTTCTCGAAGTAGGCGCCCAGGTTGGCCGCGTATTCGGAAGCACCCGTCATCGGACGGCCGTCGTCGACCTTGGTCTTGGCGCGGCTGACGTTCGAGGTGAAGCCGAAAGGCGTGTTGCCGAAGGGCTGCTCGTAGGACAGTTCGATGCCTGCGATCTTCGCGCCCTGCTGCAGCGAGCTGTTGACGGCGAAGGTCTTCAGGATGCTGTCGCGCGGGTCGACCAGTTCGACGCTGTCCGCACCGGGCGAGCCGGTCTTCGGATAGCCATCGATCTTTGAGTAGAAGACATTCACGGCAACCATCGACCGGCGTGCGAAATACCATGCCCACGAAGCATCGATATTCTTCGCGACCATCGGTCCGAGGTTCGGGTTCGGGCCGTTGACGGTACAACCGGTGACGAGGCAGGTGGCACCGCTGTAGCCGGCGCCCAGCAGGTTGTAGTTCTGGCGGCCCAGGGTCTTGCTGGCGCCGAAGCGCGCGATCATGTCCTTGGTCAGCTCGTAGCGCAGGTTCAGGCTCGGCAGGTAGTTGTCGAAGGTCTGGTCGGTCGGCCGCTTGTAGTACACGACGCCGGCCAGTGGATTGAACACCGTGTCGTCATAGTATTGCACGCCCTCGCCCACGGTCGTCAGCGCGGTCGGGAAGGCCGGGCAAGGAATTGCCGGCTCGTTCGGCGCGGAACGGGCGCAGGCGCCTGTCGGCAGCGGAATCGGAACCTGTGCATTGACCCGGGTACGGACGAAACGCATGCCGATGTTGCCCGACAGGCGATCCATTTCCAGGTTGGCCATCACGTAGGCCGCGCTCTGGCGTTCGCGCATGTCGAGTTCGCTCGCAGCGCGGCGTTCCCAGTCGGGCGAGGTCGCCTTGCTGTTGGCGGCGAAATACGCCTTCAGCGCGTCCGGGGTCAGGGTCCAGCTGGTATTGTCCCAGCCGTTAGGGCCGTCCAGGCCGGCGCCGAAGTCCGATGGATACGGGATCCAGGTGTCTGCGCCGGTCGGTGCGTTGGTCGCCAGCACGCTGCTGCGCAGCTGCGGGAAGCGGCGTGCGCTTTCGCGGCGGTGGTCGGCGTAGCGAATGCCGGTCTCGATCGACTGGAACAGGCCTTTTTCCAGACGGTATTCCGCATCCAGTTGCAGGCTGCTTTCCTTGTCGGTCGTCTTCACGCCGGAAGCGGCGCGTCCGGTCAGGGCGAAGCCGCTGCCGTCGGCGTTGCGGCCCGGGACATTCGGACCGGTGCCGTAGTACTGCACGAAAGGCGCATCGCGCAGGCTGCCGAGTGCGTACGAGACGCCGGTGCCGTAGCGGGTGTAGGTCAGACCCTGGTCGAGGCCGGTCTCGCCGACGCCGCGGGTGGTCGAGAACAGCGTTTTGAGGGTCAGGTCCTGGTTGACGCGGTATTTGGCGTCCAGGTCGAGGAAGGCGCTGCTCGACTTCGCGCCGTCGCGGTAGGCGCCTTCGGTTTCGCCGATATATTGCGGCGGGGTGCCGGTCGGGTACAGGATGTCCGCACTCTTGAGCACGCGCAGCTTGTCGCCGTACAGCGTGGTTTCCTCGACGATCACCGGATTCTTGATCTGTGCGTAGACGCGCTGGCCATTGACCGAGGTCGGGGTGGTGCCGCCCGTCGGGCCAGCCTCGCCGCGCAGCATGCTGAACATGGCGCCGGCATTCAGGCGGCCGAAGTTGTTCGCTTTCATGCCCGAGTGGAAGCCGGTCATGGTCACGTCGAGGTCGCTGTTCGGCTTGAACTGGACCGAGAACATGCCGCCCTTGCGGTCACGCACGCTCTCCACGAATTCCGTGCTCATCGAACCCGGCAGGCGCACGCCGTTCAGCTCGGCCGCCGTGTAGCCGCTGCCGGCCAGCGAGGCATCGGTAATGCCGAGCATTTTGGAGGTGTCGATCACGTCCCAGCCGCTGCCGCCCGCATAGGCGAAGCGCGATACGGAATCGCGGCGCACATGGCGCTTTTCGGCGAAGCCCTGCACGATCACGCCGACCGTACCTGCTTCGTTCTTCCAGTTGACGGTGGCGTTCATGTCCGGCGCAGCGCGGCCCGGCAGGTCCGCATAGCTCACGCCGCCGCTGATGACGCCGCTCAGGCGCTCTTTCTGCGACAGCGGCTTGCGCGTCGTTACATTGATGGTGCCGGCCAGGCCGCCGTCGACGATATTCGCCTGCGAGGTCTTGTAGACCACGGCCTGGTTCAGCACGTGCGAAGGCATCAGCGACAGGCTGGTCGAGCGGCTGCTCGACAGCTGGTCGGCAACGTACCAGTCGCCGCCGGACACCGTGTGGCCATTGAAGATGATCAGGGTCATGTCGGCGTTCGTGCCGCGCATCGACACTTTTTCCGCCTCGTCGTAGTCGGTCCGCACCGCCACACCGGACAGGCGCTGCAGCGAGTCGGCCAGGTTCTTGTCCGGCATCTTGCCCACGTCTTCGGCCGTGATGACCTCGACGTTGGCGGTCGCATTCTTCTTGACGCTCAAGGACTTCGCCATCGAGGCGCGGATGCCGGTGACTTCGACGGTCTGCATCGGTGCTTCGGCGTCTGCCGTCTGCGCCATCGCCGGCAAGGCGGCCAGGCTCCACAGCGCCATCGAAACGGCGGCTGCCAGGGGCTTCTGTTTGAACATGCTCTCTCTCCTGATATAAGTATGTGTACTGCGGGCGGCGGCGGACGAGCGCGGCCATATTGATAGTATTGGCTATAAGTTAATTATTGGAAAATTACTTGTGATCCCGCAGCCATAACTTGAAGGAATGTTCGACTTGTACAACATCAGGTGATGGATGGCCGACAGATTGTTATTGTCAAATTCCGTGTGGCCGCGTTAGCGTGTTGAAAACACAACACGGAGATTCGTTCATGCGCTTCATTCCCCTGCTGCTCGCCGCCGCCACGCTGGGCGGCTGCGCCAGCCAGACCACTTCGCCGCCCGCCGGGACGGCGCCGGCCGCCCCGGTGGCGATCGACACCATCCTCCAGAAGCAGATCTATCAAATGACGCCGGTCGAAGCCGGGCGCTACGTGGCCTGGGTCCACGCCGCCGAGCCCGACCTGCGCCACCGCATCGCCGCCATCGGGCGCAAGAACCTGGGTCAACCCTACCTGCTGAACCTGCTGGGCGAGTTTCCCTTCGAAGTCCACGACGATTTGCCGATGTTCAGCCTCGAACGAAGCGATTGCGTCGTATTCGCGGAACACACCTATGCGATGGCCTTGTCGCGCTCCTGGGAAGAATTTTTCTGGATGCTGCAACGCATCCGTTACCGCGACGGCGTGATCGGCGTCGCCACCCGAAACCATTACACCGAGATGGACTGGAACGTCGCCAACAACTGGCTCGTCACCGACATCAGCGCCGAACTGGCGGGCGCGAACGGACCGAGCTATGGCATGCGGGTCGACCGCGCGCGCTTCCTCAGGACGCGCCACAACACCGAACGCGACATCCCGGTCGAAACCAGCCGCCAGAGCTATGTGCCCAAGGAGCAGGTCGCGGCCATCGCCGCTCAGCTGCGGGAAGGCGATTTCGTCAACGTGATCTCGACCCGCGACGGCGAGCACTGGGCCTCGCACGTCGGCTTGGTGGTGCTCGGAGCGAACGGCGAGCGCCATTTCCTGCATTCGCAAGAGCCAAAGGTGCGCGAGGAAAGCTTCGATTCCTTCATCGCCCGCGCCGCCGAGCGCGAAGCGCGCAATGCACGCGAAGGCAAGAACGGCCAGCGCCTGGCCGGCTTCAAGTTCCTGCGCCTGAACGACAACATCGTGGTGCCGCCCATGGCGCCGCAGCCCCGTCCGGGGGCCTGATCCGCCCTGCTGCGCGGCGCCTGCGACAGGCGCCCGCAGCCGGCGACCTTTCTTCTCGCTGCCGCCCCAGTGCCGCAGCGCTTGCCTGTCACTGGCCGACATCCCGGCTCCTCCCGCGCCGTACGCATGAATGCTTCGTGCGCTTACGGCCGTCTCTCTTTTTCCGCACAATTGTTTTTAAATATATTCCTATCGGAAATCTATTGCCGGCCGGATTTCGATTTATTTCCAAATTACATTTCCTAAATTAAATAAACAGCCAGTTTCGTTTTAATTCGCAATTCGTGGTTGAGCAGGGTCAAACTCAGCAATCCGGCTGAAGCAGATAATAAATTTACTCAACAACGATAGTAGCTTTTTAAGGGATTATATTTTCCTGTTGATTATTTCCGAGGGAATCTTTCTTTCTCTTCCGCGCGCTTTCTATTTCATTACGCACTGCCATTTCGACGCGCAACGCCTTTACCGATCCCATTGCAACTATCCGACGAGTAACGCGCATCATGCCAACCTTTTCGAACCGTGTATTAAGCCAGTTTTGCGCCGGAATGGTATCGCTGCATCGGACCACCAAAATAGTACTGATGGTCTGCATCGATCTGGTCGCCTTGCCATTATGTTTTCTGATCGCGATGTTATTACGCGGCGGCGATTTAAAACTCGCCTCCCATTATGGCCCCGCCTCGTACCTGATCGTGGCCCTGGTGACGATCGCCGCTTTTTCGATGTCCGACCTGTATCGCGCGGTGATTCGCTTTATCGACGGCCGCTTATTGAGCGCGACCGGATTTGCACTCGGCATCGCGGTATTGTGCGCTTATGTCGTGCTGTTCGCGATTAACGACGCCATGTTCCCGCGCAGCGCGCTCGCGATTTACTGGTTCATCGTTTTTTCCTATGTCGTCACCTCGCGTATCGGCATGCGTAATTTCCTGCGCAACCACAGCACGCGCCGGCCGGCCTCGGATGCCGTCGCCATTTACGGCGCCGGCGAAGCCGGGGCGCGCCTAGCGCAAACCATGCGCAACAGCGACGAATACCGCCCGGTCTGCTTTTTCGACGACAAGCGCGCCTTGAACGACCGCACCATCGCCGGACTGCGCGTGTTCCACACCGACCGCCTGGCCGACCTGGTCAGCGCCCACGGCATCCGCACCGTCGTCATCGCCGTCCCCGGCATGCCGCCGGAACGCCTGCGCGACATCATGCAGCGCCTTGCCGGGGCCGGCGTCACCACCAAGATCCTGAGCCGGCTGGTCGACCTGGCCGACGACCGGACCCGCCCGCGCGACTCGATCCGCGAACTGAAGTTCGAAGACCTGCTCGGCCGCCCGCCGGTCCCGCCGCGGCTTGACCTGTTCGCCCGCTGCGTCCGCGGCAAGACCGTGCTCGTCACCGGCGCCGGCGGTTCCATCGGCAGCGAACTGTGCCGCCAGATCGTCACGCTCGGCCCGGCCCGCCTGCACCTGCTCGATCATTCCGAGTTCGCGCTGTACACCATCCGCCAGGAACTCAGCACCCGCTTCCCGGACCTGCGCATCGACGCCCACCTGGGCTCGGTCTGCAATGCCGACCTGGTCGAGCGCGTCCTGTCCGACGGCCACATCGACACGGTCTATCACGCCGCCGCCTACAAGCACGTGCCGCTGGTCGAAACCAACATCGTCGAAGGCCTGCGCAACAACGTGCTGGGCGCCCAGGTCATCGCCGCCGCCTGCGCCGCCCACCACGTCGAAACCTGCGTCCTGATCTCGAGCGACAAGGCGGTACGCCCGACCAACATCATGGGCGCCAGCAAGCGTATTGCCGAGCTGATCTTCCAGGCGGCCGCGGCCAGGCACGACGGGCAAACGACCTTCTGCATGGTCCGCTTCGGCAATGTGCTCGGCTCCTCGGGTTCCGTCATTCCCCTGTTCCAGCGTCAGATCGCACGCGGCGGGCCCCTGACCATCACCCACCCCGACGTGACGCGCTACTTCATGCTGATCCCCGAAGCGGCCCAGCTGGTCATCCAGGCCGGCGCCATGGCCAAGGGCGGCGACGTGTTCGTCCTCGACATGGGCGAACCGGTACGCATCGTCGAGCTGGCGCGCACGCTGCTCGCCATGTCCGGCCTGACCGAGAAGACGCCGCAGCACCCCGACGGCGACATCGAAGTGAAGTTCGTCGGCCTGTTCCCGGGCGAAAAGCTGCACGAGGAGCTGCTGACCGACGGCACCGTCTTCCCCAGCGAGCACCCGCGCATCATGCGCATGAAGGAAAACGCCCTGCGCCCGAGTGTCCTCGAGACCTGCATCACCTGCCTGATGATGGCCTGCGAAACGCACGAGCGCGGCATGATCGAATCGATGGTCAAGGCCATCGTCAGCGAATACACGCCCCAGCTTCCGGCCAGCACGCCGGCACAAGCTCCCGAACCCGAACTCGAATCGGGCAAGGCACGGCTGAGTCTCATCCACAAATTCGTGCCCTTCCGTATCTAGCGGCAGCACCCCTTCTCCACCCACCCACCACTTAAAGTTGGCGAGGAACACATGCGCGACGAACAACAATCGGCCCACCTGCAGCAGCTCACTGCCAAACTGCGCGACCGCACGGCGGTCATCGGCATCATCGGACTCGGCTACAGGGTGTTGAAATGCCCTTTCAGATCGGCCGCCGGTTCGTCGGCGGCGTTCATGGAAGAGCGCGGATCGAAGGGGATGCTCAGGATCGGCGGATGGTGCGGCACATGCGTCATCGGAAGATGGTCGGTCGGTTTGGTCATAGCTTGTCTCCGATGTTCACGGGCGGTTGGTGACGCTGACCGCGGAGGTAAGCGCACCGGGGAACAGAAGGCTGAGATGGCGGTTCCAGTTCGCCAGTGGCGAGGCGGCGACGTAGACCACGTCTTTCGGACGCAGTTCGAAGGACTCGGCCATGGCCAGCGAGCCGGTCAGGCGGGCGTCGAGCTGAAAGACGCGCGTGCGTTCCGGCGTCTTGCGGACGACATAGATCTGGCGCGCGTCGCCGCTCAAGGGGCTGATGCCGCCCGTCTCGCCGAGCGCTTCATTGAGCGTCAGCCGGCCGTTGTGCATCGTCAGCGCCTTCGGCTGAACGACTTCACCCGAGACGAAGACCTTGCTTTCGTCGCGCGAGTGCACCCGCACGACGTCGCCCGGGGCCAGCATGATGTTGCCCGGGTTGATGCCCTTTTGGACCAGGTCGCGCAGGTTGATGCTGTAGCGCGCATCGCCCCGCTCGAGCGCAATGCGGCTCTGGTCGGCCGTCGGCAGCAGGCCGCCGGCCCGGTTCAGCGCTTCGACCAGGGTCATCGGGATATCGTTGATCGCCTGCAGGCCGGGCTGCTTGACTTCGCCGTCGATGTAGACCCGTTTGCTGCGATAGGCCTGGACGCGCAGCGTGATGTTCGGGTTGGCGATGTAGCGCGCCAGCTTTTGCGTCAGCAGCGCACGCGCCGCGTCCTCGGTCAGGCCTTCGACCGGCAGCAGGCCGGCGAAGGGAAACTGGATGCGGCCCTGGTGGTCGACCACGAAGCCCGGCTGCGGCGCATTCGAGTTGCTGTTGGCCCCTGTGCCAGCGGCGTCGGCTGCGGCGGTGGCCGCCGTGACGCCGCCGCCTGCCAGCTCAGGGTGGTCCCAGACGACGATGGCCAGGACGTCGCCTCGCCCGATGGTGTAAGGCGGCGGGTGCGGCACCATCAGGCGCGACAGGTTCTGTTCGCCCTGCTGTGCACTGGAGCGCTTCTCGGCCGCGATCAGCTCTTCGGTAATCATTTCGGTCGGCGGCGCGGGCTCGGCGTTGCCCTTGCTGTCTTGTGCATGGAACTGCAGGCCGGTGGTGCAGCCGGCCAGCACGAATGCGGTTGCCACGGCGACTAAGCGCCAACGCAAAATTTCTGTTGGAAAATTCATGACCTGGCCCGTGAATTGGACTGCCGTTATATTGCTGACTAACTCAGCGTACGGCGTTCATCACAGGCGGCTTTGCTGCATATCAAACGGCAGACTTAGTCGAGGCGGGTACGGCGAGCCGAGGAGCGCGTCGTCCATGCTTTATTGCTACCGGAAAATTCGGCAGGCGTTAACGCACTTCCTCGAGCAGTTTCAGGGTTTCGGCAAACAACCAGATCCGGCGAATTTCGATCACGTCGAAACGGGCAGCCACGTTCGGCGGGAACGCGGCGTAGCGGGCATTCAGGCGTACGATGCGGCGCACGGCCTCGTCGAGATCGGCGCGGCCGCTCGAGCGCACGATCGTGACGTCGTCGACGCTGCCGTCGCTGCGCAGGGCCACGCTGACGAGCGGGTCGGCACGCCCCGGCCCGCCCGCCACCTGCATCCGGATCTGCGCGGCATTGCGTTCGATCTTCTGACGGAAGCTGTCGACATACAGACGCAAGGGCACGTCGCGCTCCAGGGTGTCGACTACGCGCCGGCGTCCCTCCGCCATCTGCTGGGCGGGACGCAGCGCCGCCGGCGGAGTGCCGGGGAGCTCGATCCCACGCAGCAGTTCGCGTGCCCTGCCGCCCAGGCCGGCGCCACCGAGCGTAGCGCGCGGCAGGGTGCCGCCGATGCCCGAACCGTTCCCGGGCGCCGTGCCGGGCGGGTCGCCGCTGCCCGTTCCCTGCGCCACCTGGCGCGCGCGTTCGGCCTCGGCAGCCTCGCGTGCCTGCCGGCGCGCTTGCTCGATGGCTTGCTGACGCGCCAGTTCTTCCTGGGCCGCCACCTGCTCGGCGCGCTGGCGGCGCGTCCGTTCCTCTTCTTCCTGCTGACGCGCCAGCTGCCGGGCCTGCTCGCGGGCAACTTCCTCGGCCCGCTGCCGGGCTACTTGTTCGCGCTCGGCCGCCAGCCGCTGCGCAGCCTGCTCTACAGCCTGGCGTTCGGCCTCGCGCGCCGCGGCAATTCGTCGCTCTTCCTCGGCAAGTGCCCGCTGTGCCGCCAGTTCGCGCGCGCGGACCTCGTCCCGCGCCACGCGCAGCTGCCTGTCGCGCTCCCGATGCAGCTGCTCTTCCTGCACGCGCCGCGCCTCGGCCTCGCCGGCAAGCTGGCGTTCCCTTGCTGCCATTTCCTCGCGCTGGCGTGCCTGTTCCTGCTCCGCCTGTGCCTGGCGTTGCAGCGCCAGGGCGCGCTCCCCGGCCAGGCGTTGCGCCTGGACACGCTCTGCCGCGCGGACCCGCTCGTCCTCGGCCAGCCGTTGCCGCTCGGCCGCCTGCGCCTGCGCCAGGCGCAGCGCTTCCTCTTCGGCCGCGCGCTGCTGCTCCACACGTGCGAGCCCGGCCGCATCCTCTTCCGGTTCCGGTTCCGGCGCCGCCTCGGCTGCCAGCGGCTCCGGCTCCTTCACCTCAGGCACCGGCGCAACCGGCTCAGGCCGCTCATCGGCAAGCGGCACGCTGAACGCGGCATCGGGATTGTCCTCTTGCACGATCACGGGCGTCGACGGGGTCTCCCGCGGCGGCAGCAGCGGACGCGGCGTGCGCCGCCGCCTGGCGGGCCGGGCCTGGGCCTGGGGCGCGACGGGCGGCGGCGCCATCGGTACCGGATCGACCACGCGGAATCCGGAGCCAGGCGTTCGCTGCGATAAAGGCGTGGGCGGCAAGGAAGGCACCGCGTCCGCAGCCACCGGCGCCGGCTCGTGCTCGGGGGAAGCCGGCGGCAAGGGCGCCAGGCTGACCGTGATCGGCCTTGCCCCGCCCTCATGCTGGCCGGACAGCCCGAAGCCAATCGACAGGATCAGCGCATGCGCCAGCAGCGACAGCAGCAGGCCGATGACCATCCGGCGATTGGCAAGGTCGTGCGCGCAAGGCTGGTCGGTCGGCATGCAGGTGGCGGGCCCGGTATTGTTGAGTTGACAGCATAGCGCGTTCCGAACGAGCGCGTGCGCACGCCAGCAGCAGCCGGCGCCGTATGCCATACTGGCAGCGCCCTGATACCGACGGAGGGAACAGATGCACGCAGGTTTCATTTTCGCGACCGGGATCGAGAACAGCGCCCCGACCATCGAGGGTGGCCGCCTGCGCATGGACGAGCTGGAAAAATGCGGCCACTACAAGCACTGGAAACTCGACTTCGACCTGGTGCAGGAACTCGGCCTGCGCGTGCTGCGCTACGGCCCTCCCCTGCACCGGACCTGGCTCGGCCCGAACCGTTTCGACTGGGAGTTCGCCGACCTCGCCTTCGCCGACCTGCACCGCCGCAACATCGCGCCCATCGTCGACCTGTGCCACTTCGGCGTGCCCGACTGGATCGGCAATTTCCAGAATCCGGACTTTCCCGAACTCTTCGCCGACTATGCCGCCGCCTTTGCGCGGCGCTACCCCTGGGTCCAGATGTACACGCCGATCAACGAAATGTGGATCTGCGCCGTGTTCTCGACCCTGTATGGCTGGTGGAACGAGCAGCTGCGCACCGACGCCGCCTTCGTCACTGCGATCAAGCACCTGGTCAGGGCCAACATCCTGGCCATGCACGCGATCCTGAAAGTGCGTCCCGACGCCCTGTTCATCCAGAGCGAATCGACCGAATACTTCCACGCCGAATCGCCCGACGCCATCGGCCCGGCCGAGATCAACAATGCGCGCCGCTTCCTGGCCCTCGACCTGAACTACGGCCGGCGCGTCGACTCGGACATGTACGAATACCTGCTCGACAACGGGATGAAGCGCGAGGAATACCATTTCTTCCTGCAGCACAACCTGAAACACCACTGCATCATGGGGAACGACTATTACCAGACCAACGAGCATTACGTTTCGGCCGACGGCGCGACGCGCGCGGCCGGCGAAATCTTCGGTTATGCGGTCATTACCCACCAGTACTACAACCGCTACCGCCTGCCGGTGATGCACACCGAAACGAACCTGTGCCAGGGTCCGGCCGGCGACGAGGCCGTGTACTGGCTGAAGAAGGAATGGGCGAACGTGCTGCGGGTACGCAACAACGGCGTGCCCCTGATCGGCTTCACCTGGTATTCGCTGACGGACCAGGTCGACTGGGACAGTGCGCTGCGGGTGAACAATGGAAATGTGAATGCACTGGGCCTGTTCGACCTCGAGCGCAAGATTCGCCCCGTTGGCGTCGCCTACCGCGAACTGGTAAAAGCCTGGGAAGCCGTGCTGCCGACCAAGAGCATCTGCCTGCAGGTGCCGGTCGTCATGCCGCACGAGTTCGGCGCCGAGATTACCTCGATCGACCCCGAATCGCCGGCCAGCGGGGCGATCCAGGGCTGACGGCCCCGTTCAGGGCTTGCGCGGCGTGAACGTGTACGTGTCGCCGTGGGCCAGGTAGACGACACCCTCCTCCAGGCCCGCCGCCTTGACCTCACGCGCGAACTCGGCGAGCGGCGACTTGAACACGTCGTAGTCGTTGTAGTGAATCGGGATGGTTTTCTTCGGCTTCACAATCTGCATCATCTGCACGCCGTCCTTGCCGTCCATCGTCACCTTGAACACGCCCAGGATGCGGGTGCCGCCGAGGTGCAGCAGGGCCAGGTCGATGCCGGGGAAACGCTGCGGGATGCTGCGGATGTCGTCGTAGACCAGGGTGTCGCCGCTGATGTACATGCGGTAGTCGGGGGTATCGGCGTGGGCGCCGAAATCGAGCACGCTGCCCATGACCTTCGGCAGCAGCACCGACACCCCGGCCGCGCCGTGGCGCCCCGGCACCGAGGTGATGCGCAGGCGCGTCTCGCCCTTGCTCACTTCCAGCCTGTCCCATTCGCTGAGGGCGAAACGCTGCTGGAAGCCCAGGCGCTTGAGCTTTTCGCTGGCCTCGCGCGTCGACACGATGGGCGTGTTGCGGTTCAGGCGTTCCTGCACCAGCTTGTCGAAGTGGTCCTCGTGCATGTGCGACAGGATCACCAGGTCGATCGGGGGCAGCTTGTCGAATTCGATGGCGGGATTGGTCTGGCGCTGCGAAGTGAGGCCATAGCCGAGGTGCACGTGATCGCCCTTGTGCAGGAAGTTCGGATCGGTAAGGATGGTCAGGCCCTGGTAGCGGATCAGCACGGTTGCCGTGCCGATGAACTGGACAGTGCCGGACTGCGCCGCCTCGGCAGGCGACTCGCCGGCAGGCAGCTTCAGCGTGTAGGTGTCGCCCTGCGGCGCGCTTGCCTGCGGCTGGGTTTCGGCCTGGACAATCCCCGCAGCCGACATCCCGAACGCAGCCAGCAAGACGGCAGGCCCCAGTAAACGATGAACACGCATACACACTCCGTAAATGGACGAGTCCGCCGACCGCGGACTGCAGATAGCCGAGACGTTAACATAAAGACCACGCCGGCGGCGCCCGTTTCCAGACAGACAAGATCAAGCCCGTAGACAGCCTGATCGCACTCGCATGCATATGTTCCCCCGGACAAGGTGCGGCGCTATACTTGGACAGCTTTGCTACTTCATCAACTCACGACCACACCCATGTCCCTGCCCCGCCGTCTGCTTCCCCGCGCCCTCCCTGCCCTGCTCGGCCTGTCGCTGGCCCTGCCCCTCGCCGCCGCGCCCGTCCCTGCCGAGGTCGCACCCGTGCTCGAACGCATTTCGGCTGCGTCGATGCGCGGCAACCTGTCTTTCCTGGCCTCCGACGCTCTCGGCGGCCGCGGCACGCCCTCGCCGGGACTCGACATCGCTGCCGAATTCATCGCCGCGCAGTTTCGCGCGGCCGGCCTGGAGCCGCTCGGCGACGACGGCTACTTCCAGACGGCGGACTGGAACCTGATCGATCCGAAGCGGGCCAAGAATCCCCCAAGCACGCCTGCTGCGCCGGTGAAAGTGCGCAACGTGGTCGGCGTCCTGCGCGGCTCGGACCCGGTGCTGAAGGACAGCTACATCCTGGTCACGGCCCACTACGACCACGTCGGCACCAAGACCGGACCGGGCGACGTCATCTTCAACGGCGCCAACGACGACGGCAGCGGCACGGTGTCGGTGATCGAGCTGGCCAAGGCCTTCAGCGCCCACAAGACCCGCCCGAAGCGCAGCATCGTCTTCATGACCGTGTTCGGCGAGGAGCACGGCCTGGTCGGCTCGCGCTACTACGGCGCCCATCCGCTGGTGCCGATCGAAAAGACGATTGCAGGCATTAACCTGGAACAGGTCGGCCGTACAGACGACAGCGAAGGCCCACAGGTGCGTGCCTTCGCCGTCACGGGCTTCGACTTTTCCGAGGTCGGCGCGATCCTGAAGAGCGCCGGCGACGATACCGGCATCCGCGTCTCGAAGCACCCGGTCAACAGCGACAAGTATTTCGCGCACAGCGACAACCAGGCGCTTGCCGACCAGGGTATCCCCTCGCACACGGTGAGCGTGGCCTATGCCTTCCCCGACTACCACGGCGCGGGCGACCACTGGGACAAGATCGATTACGAGAACATGGCCGCGGTCGATCGCACCGTTGCGCTGGCAATCTGGAACATCGCCAACGGCACGGACACGCCGAAGTGGAATGCGAAGAATCCGAAGGCAAGCAAGTACCTCGGGATCTGGCAAGGCCGTAATCTGAAATAAGCCGAACAGGGGCGCCAAGGGCGCCCCTGTTATGTGTGGCTGAGGCCGGAATGATTTGTAACAGTTTGTTCGAACTGCGAACTGGCTAACATATCGATGTCACATTTGCGCCCACAATCGACCTCATGAACAGCGGAGGCCCGATGAGCACAGTACGACATACTTTCACGACGACCGTTCCGGCTTCCTCCGAAGAAGTCTGGGCCTGGTCGACCTCGATCAAGGGCATCAAGGCCGAGATGTGGCCTGTCCTCAAGATCACCTTCCCGAAGGGCATGACCCATATCGGCGAGGACACCACGCTCGACAAGCCGCTGTGCCGCTGCCAGTTTTTGCTGCTCGGACTCTTCCCGATCGACATGTCGAAGCTGACCTTCGCCGAAATCGAGCCGGGCCGCCGTTTCGTCGAGCAATCGCCCCTGCTCTCGATGCGTTCCTGGCGCCATGAGCGCATCGTCACGCCGACGGCGGGCGGCACGCTGGTAACCGACAATCTGACCTTCAAACCGCGCGTGGCGGGCCCGATCGTGGGCTGGTTCGTGAAAAAGTTCTTCGAGCACCGGCATGCCGTACTGGCGAAGTCGTTTGCCAAGCACGCGACAAAGCCGGCGCCGGGCCACGTGGTCTGAACTAAGAAATTGAAACGCTGGCCTGCCCAGCTGGGTTCGAACCAGCGACCCTCAGCTTAGAAGGCTGATGCTCTATCCAACTGAGCTATGGGCAGAGATGTGCCGGCGAGTGCCGGCGCAGAAATGAAAACGGACCGTCGAAGACGGCCCGTTTGTAATGCTTGGTCGGAGTACAAGGATTCGAACCTTGGACCCCCTGGTCCCAAACCAGGTGCGCTACCGGGCTGCGCTACACTCCGAATGCTTTGATGATACTCGCCGGAGCGCGGCGCGTCAATGCAAGGACGGCAATAGTCGGCTGCAGTTAAAGCTGAGCGTCAGGCCGCCAGCTTGTCGGCGATGCGGCGCGCCATGCTTTCGGCCATGGCCGCGTCCTTGGCTTCGACCATCACGCGGATCAGCGGTTCGGTGCCCGACGCGCGGATCAGCACGCGGCCGTTGTCGCCCAGTTCGCGTTCGACGGCTTCCTTTTCCGCCACCATGGCGCTGTCCTTGGTCCAGTCGAAACCGGGCGCGACGCGCTTGTTGATCAGGGTTTGCGGGTACAGGGTCAGCTCGGCGCAGCAGGCTTCCAGCGACTTGTTGCTGCGCTTCAGGGCCGACAGCACTTGCAGGGCCGAAACAATGCCGTCGCCGGTGGTGTGTTTGTCCAGTGCCAGCAGGTGGCCCGAGCCCTCGCCGCCCAGCAGCCAGCCGCGCTCCTGCATCACTTCCAGCACGTAGCGGTCGCCGACCTTGGCGCGGGCGAAGCCGATGCCGAGTTCCTTGAAAGCCACTTCCAGCGCCATATTCGTCATCAGCGTACCGACGGCGCCTTCCACCGGGCCGGTCGACATGCGGTCGCGCACCATCAGGTACAACAGCTCGTCGCCGTTATAGACCCGGCCGCTGGCGTCGACCATGATCAGGCGGTCGGCGTCGCCGTCGAGCGCGATACCGAGGTCGGCCTTGTGCTCGACCACGGCGGCGGACAGCGCCTTCGGTGCGGTCGCGCCGAAGCCGGCGTTGATGTTGAAGCCGTCCGGGCTGGCGCCGATCGACACCACTTCGGCGCCCAGTTCGTGGAACACGTGCGGGGCGATGGCGTAGGCGGCGCCATGGGCGCTGTCGACGACGATCTTCAGGCCGCGCAGGTCGAGTTCGTTCGGGAAGGTGCTCTTGCAGAATTCGATGTAGCGGCCCTGGGCATCGCGCAGGCGCGTCGCACGACCCAGCTTGTCGGATGGAACGCAATCCATCGGCTGGTCGATCGCTTCCTCGATGGACAGCTCGACGCTGTCCGGCAGCTTGGTGCCATGCGCCGAGAAGAACTTGATGCCGTTGTCCTGGAAGGGATTGTGCGAGGCGGAAATAACGACGCCGGCCTGCAGGCGCAGCGCGCGGGTCAGGTAGGCGATCGCCGGGGTCGGCATCGGGCCGGCCAGCATCACGTCGACGCCGGCGGCGGAAAAGCCCGCTTCCAGCGCGGCTTCCAGCATGTAGCCGGAAATGCGGGTGTCCTTGCCGATCAACACGGTCGGACGGCTGCCTGCGGCATAGTCCTTGGCCAGCACCTTGCCGGCGGCGTAGCCGAGGCGCATCACGAAGTCAGGGGTGATCGGTGCCACGCCAACCTGACCGCGAACGCCATCCGTACCAAAATATTTGCGTGCCATGCTTGTTCTCTTTGTTTTCTGTTAATCAATGGTGGCCGCGCGCCAGACCTTCAGCGCATCGACCGTCTCTGCTACATCATGTACGCGCAGGATTTTAGCGCCATGCGCCACAGCAGCCAACGCGCCTGCAATGCTACCAGGCAAGCGCCCTTCGACCGGACGGCCGGTGACGGCCCCGATCATCGATTTGCGCGACAGGCCGATCAGGACCGGGAAGCCCAGTTCTTCCTCGATGCGGCGGGTTGCGCGCAGCAAGGCATAGTTGTGTTCGACCGTCTTGCCGAAGCCCAGGCCCGGATCGACGCAGATGCGCTCGCGCTCGATGCCGGCCGCCAGCAGCGCATCGATACGCTCGCGCAGGAAGGCGATCACCTCCGCCACCACATCCGCGTATTGCGGCTCGGCCTGCATGTCCTGGGGCGTGCCCTGCATGTGCATGATGCACAGGCCGCAGTCGCTGTCCTTGACGGCCTCGATCGCGCCAGTCGCGCGAAAGCCGTTGATGTCGTTGATCATGTCGGCGCCGGCGATGATTGCTTCGCGCATCACCTCGGGCTTGCAGGTGTCGACCGACAAGGCCCGCCCTACTTCCTGCAGCGCATAGATGGCCGGCATCACGCGGCGCAGCTCTTCCTCGACCGGGACGCTGGGCGAGCCGGGACGGGTCGATTCGCCGCCGATGTCGATCAGGTCGATGCCGTCGCGCACCATCTCCTCGGCATGCGAAATGGCGAACTCGAGCGTGCCATAGCGGCCGCCATCGGAAAAGGAGTCGGGCGTGACGTTCAGGATGCCCATGACGAGGGGGCGCTGTTCCAGCCGGAAGCTGAAACGGCCGCATTGCAACAGGTGACGCATAGTTGAACCGGGAAAAATGGATGGGGACGGCGCGTCGCCAGCTCGTTAACGAGCAAAAGACATCCGGATGGATGTCTTTTGCTGAGGAGGTGCTAGGCGATCAAGCGCAAGATCGAGTCAAGCTACGATCAGGCCGGAGCCGTCGCGTTGGTGGCAACGCCGCCCGAACCGCTGTCGCCAGGCGGCGTACGCTTGGTCAGCAGGCCGGCTTTCGGCGGACGCGGCTCGCGGCCGGCCATGATGTCGTTGATCTGCTCGGAATCGATTGTTTCCCACTCGAGCAGGGCCTTGGTCATCATTTCGACCTTCTCGCGGTTCTCTTCCAGCAGACGGCGCGACAGCGCGTACTGGGTGTCGAGGATGGCGCGGATCTCGGCATCGACCTTCTGCTGGGTCGCTTCCGAAATGGTCTTGGTAGCGCCGCCGAAGAACCCTTCGTTCTCGCTGTCTTCGTAGACCATCACGCCCATGCTTTCCGACATGCCGAAACGGGTCACCATCGAGCGCGCCAGCTTGGTCGCACGGGCGAAGTCGTTCGAGGCGCCGGTCGACATCTGGCCGACGAAGATCTCCTCGGCAATACGGCCGCCGAACAGGATCGAGATTTCTTCCAGCATCTTGTCCTTGTAGCCCGACAGGTTGTCGTGCTCGGGCAGCTGCCAGGTCAGGCCCAGCGCGAAGCCGCGCGGCATGATCGTGACCTTGTGCACCGGATCGGCTTTCGGCAGCAGCTTGGCGACGACCGCGTGGCCCGACTCGTGGTAAGCCGTGTTGCGGCGCTCTTCCTCGCGCATGACCATCGACTTGCGCTCCGGACCCATGTAGATCTTGTCCTTGGCGTCTTCGAAGTCGCCCATCTCGACCACGCGCTTGTTGCGGCGCGCGGCGAACAGGGCCGCTTCGTTGACCAGGTTGGCCAGGTCCGCGCCCGAGAAGCCCGGGGTGCCGCGGGCCAGGATGTCGGCCTTGACGTCGGCGCCGATCGGCACCTTGCGCATGTGCACGTTCAGGATCTGTTCGCGGCCGCGGATGTCCGGCAGGCCCACCATCACCTGGCGGTCGAAACGGCCCGGACGCAGCAGCGCCTTGTCCAGCACGTCGGCGCGGTTGGTGGCGGCGATCACGATCACGCCCGAGGTGGCCTCGAAGCCGTCCATCTCGACCAGCAGCTGGTTCAGCGTCTGTTCGCGTTCGTCGTTGCCGCCGCCCATGCCGGCGCCGCGGTGGCGGCCGACGGCGTCGATCTCGTCGATGAAGATGATGCAAGGCGAGTGTTTCTTGGCGTTCTCGAACATGTCGCGCACGCGGGATGCACCGACGCCGACGAACATTTCGACGAAGTCGGAACCCGAGATCGAGAAGAACGGCACTTTCGCTTCGCCGGCGATCGCACGCGCCAGCAGGGTCTTGCCGGTACCCGGAGGACCGACCATCAGCACGCCGCGCGGGATGCGGCCGCCGAGCTTCTGGAATTTGGTCGGATCTTTCAGGAAGTCGACGATCTCGCTGACTTCTTCTTTCGCTTCGTCGCAGCCGGCGACGTCGGCGAAGGTGACGCTGTTGTTCGTTTCATCGAGCATGCGCGCCTTCGACTTGCCGAAGGAGAAAGCGCCGCCCTTGCCGCCGCCCTGCATCTGGCGCATGAAGAAGACCCAGACGCCGATCAGGAGCAGCATCGGGAACCAGGAGATGAAGATCTGTTGCAGGAAGCTCGGTTCTTCCGGCGGCTTGACGTCGAAGCGCACGCCGTTCTCGCGCAGGTCGCCGATCAGGCCGCGGTCGAGGACGGTCGAGGTGGCGCGCACCTTGGTGTCGTCGGTGCGGGTGGCCGTCACGTTCAGGCCTTCGATCACGACGTCCTTGACGCGGCGCGCTTTCACATCGTCGAGCAGCTCGGAATAAGCGATGGTCTTGCTGCCACCGGCAGGGCTATGGTTGTCGAACTGCTTGAACAGCATGAACAACAGCAGTGCGACTACCACCCAGATGGCAGATTTGGAAAACATATTATTCACGAAAACTCCTCCGATGCGAATCGCACCAATACCGATTTGAGATTGCCGATTTTACCCCCGATTTTACTCGGGATTTACTCACAACACGCAGGCCGTGCGATGCACAAACCGCCATGATGCCATATTGCCACCATTTCGACCTCGACAATGCGCGCGGAAGGGTCCGGTGCACGTAGAGACGGAGGCATCACGCGGTGCATGTGCGGCTGCGATCTCAAATATCAAGAGCTGCGCCGTCATCCTGTGCGGATTTGTATTCGACAGGATTCTTCAGACCACGCCCGAGCAAGAAAATTTCCGACGACTTGTCGCGGCTTGCCTTCGGCTTGATTTGCTTGACCGTTTTGAATTCAAGCCGGAACTTCTCGACGATCTGCGTGAAGCCCATATCCTTGAAGCACTTGACCAACAATGCGCCACCGGGTTTCAGATGCATTTGAGAAAACTCAATCGCGAGATCGATCAAATGTTCCATCCGCGCGGCGTCCGCGGTCGGAATGCCCGACAAATTGGGCGCCATGTCGGAAAGCACCAGGTCGGTGCGGCGGCCTTCGAGCACGGCTGCCAGTTGGTCCAAAACAACATCTTCGCGGAAGTCGCCCTGGATGTAATGCACGTCGGCGATCGGCTCCATCGGCAGGATGTCGAGGCCGATGATGGTGCCGTTGATGCCCCCGCCCTCCTTGCCTGCCAGCTTGCGCCGCGTGTACTGGGCCCAGCTGCCGGGCGTGCAGCCGAGGTCGACAATGACCTGGCCCTGCTTGATGAGTTTTTCCGCCTCGTCGATTTCTTTCAGCTTGTAGGCGGCGCGGGCGCGGAAGCCGTCTTTCTGCGCCTGTTTCACGTAAGGGTCGTTAATATGGTCGTGCAACCAGTTTTTGTTTAATTTGTTCTTGGCCATTCGCGTAGAATACTGCTTTTATCGGTTCATCTAAAAATTATTATGCTTACACTTACACCCGTCGAACGCAGCGCGCTGCGCGCGGAAGCCCATGGCCTGAAGCCTGTGGTCATGATCGGCGAATCGGGCCTGACGGAATCCGTGATGAAGGAAATCGCGGCCAGTCTCGACGCACACGGCCTGATCAAGGTCCGCGTCTTCGGCGACGAGCGCGAAGAGCGCGTCGCCATCTACGAACAGATCTGCGAAGAACTGGGCGCCGCCCCGGTCCAGCACATCGGCAAGCTGCTGGTCCTGTACCGTCCCAAGAAGGAAGCCGTCAAGGAACGCAGCAGCAAGGCCGGCAAGGGCATGCGCGAAGTCACCATCGTCAAGGCCAGCGCCAGCGGCACCAAAAAGCCGAGCGTCACCAAGGTCATGATCAAGGGGAACGAACGCGTTACCGCCGGCGGCAACATCAAGCGCGCCAAAACGCGCCAGACCAGTACCAAGAAGAATGCACTGAACAAGTGATCGAAAAACCGGAGCCAGTCTCCGGTTTTTTTTGGCGCAGAAACCGCGTGGGCACGGAGTGCCCACCCTACAAGGTCAACGGCTCTTTACGAGCAGGACGGCTGCCAGTACGCTTTCAATCAGGTGAAACAGCTGCGAGACGCCATGCAGGATGGCGAACTTCGTCCACAGGGGCGAAGCACGGATGCCCAGCGGCCCCGCCGCTTCGCGCATCTGCGCCATCGCCGGCTGCAGGCCGACATACATCACCAGCGCACAGGCCAGCATCGCCAGCACCAGTAACTGCAGGAAGCGCCGGCGCCCGGCTTCCAGGTCCTTCGACACCTGCACCAGAACCAGCATCAGGGCCGAACAGGCCATGCTGATCCAGGCCAGGCGGCGCAGGAAGGCGCCGACGATGTCGCCGGCCACCGGTCCCTGGGCGCTGCCGAACACCGCCGGCGCGGCGATGTAGCCGAGCACCCACAGGGCGCCCGCCCACAGCGCCGCCACCAGCAGCCGTGCCGCGGGCAGGCGGCCGGCCATCAGACGTAGCGCACTTCGAGGATTTCGTATTCGCGCGGACCCGACGGGGCCTGCACTTCGACCACGTCACCGGCATACTTGCCGATCAGGGCGCGCGCGATCGGCGAGGTGACCGAGATCTTGTTCAGCTTCAGGTCGGCTTCGTCGAGGCCGACGATCTGGTAGCTCACCTTCTGGCCATTTTCCAGGTCCTCCAGGTCGACGGTCGATGCGAAGACCACGCGGCCTTCGGCGTCCAGGGTGGCCGGATCGATGATCTGGGCGGTGCTCAGTTTGCCTTCGAGTTCGGCGATGCGGCCTTCGACGAAAGCCTGGCGTTCCTTGGCGGCGTCGTATTCGGCGTTCTCCGACAGGTCGCCGTGCGAGCGCGCTTCGGCGATCGCGTCGATGACGATGCGGCGTTCTTTGGTCTTGAGCTGGTGCAGCTCTTCCTTCAGCAATTCGGCGCCGAACTTGGTCAGTGGGACAGTGTTATTCATTTCAACTCAACTTATTGAATTCGTGGACGTACCAAGTGAAAACCACAGAGGCGCGCGATTGACGACCGCGCGAGCTCTGTGGTTTGACGGGTACTGCTTGCGCTTAGTTTAGAGTGTTATGCAGGCCTTGTAAATCGTAGACCCGAATCTCATTCAAATGGCGCATGCCCTGGATCGCGGCTTCAGCGCCCGCGATCGTCGTGTAGGTGACCACGCGCGCCAGCAGCGCCGAGGTGCGGATGGTGCGCGAGTCGGTGATCGCGCTGCGCTTTTCCTCGACCGTGTTGATCACCATCTCGATCTCGTGGTTCTTGATCATGTCGACCACGTGCGGACGGCCCTCGATCACCTTGTTCACCGCCAGCACCGGCAGGCCGGCCGCGGCGATGACTGCCGCCGTGCCCTTGGTGGCCGCCAGCGTGAAGCCCAGCGAGACCAGGTCGCGCGCCACCTGCACCGCGCGCGGCTTGTCCGATGCCTTCACCGACAGGAAGACGCGCCCCGATTCCGGCAGCTTGATGCCAGCGCCCAGCTGCGACTTGATGAAGGCTTCGCCGAAGGTTTCGCCCACGCCCATCACTTCGCCGGTCGACTTCATTTCCGGTCCGAGGATGGTATCGACGCCCGGGAACTTCACGAACGGGAACACGGCTTCCTTGACGCTGTAGAACGGCGGCGTCACCTCTTTGGTGATGCCCTGCTCCGCCAGCTTCTGGCCGACCATGCAGCGCGCCGCGACTTTCGCCAGCTGGATGCCGGTGGCTTTCGAGACAAACGGCACGGTACGCGATGCGCGCGGGTTCACTTCCAGCACGAACACGGTGTCGACCGTCTTGCCGTCCACTTCCGACTGCTGGATCGCGAACTGCACGTTCATCAGGCCGACCACGTTCAGGCCCTTGGCCATCAGCGCGGTCTGGCGCTTCAGTTCATCGATGGTCTCTTGCGACAGCGAGTAAGGCGGCAGCGAGCAGGCCGAATCGCCCGAGTGCACGCCGGCCTGTTCGATGTGTTCCATCACGCCGCCGATGAAGGTGGTTTCGCCGTCCGAGATGCAGTCGACGTCGACTTCGATCGCGTCGTTCAGGAAGCGGTCCAGCAGCACCGGCGAATCGTTCGACACCTTCACCGCTTCGCGCATGTAGCGCTCGAGGTCGCGCTGTTCATGCACGATCTCCATCGCGCGGCCGCCCAGCACGTAGGACGGACGCACCACCAGCGGGTAGCCGATCTCGGAAGCCAGCGCCAGCGCCTCGGTTTCGGTGCGCGCGGTACGGTTCGGCGGCTGGCGCAGGTTCAGGTCCTGCAGCAGCTTCTGGAAGCGCTCGCGGTCTTCGGCGGCGTCGATCATGTCCGGCGAGGTGCCGACGATCGGCACGCCGTTCGCCTCCAGGTCCAGCGCGAGTTTTAGCGGCGTCTGGCCGCCGTACTGCACGATCACGCCGACCGGCTTTTCCAGGTCGACGATTTCGAGCACGTCTTCCAGCGTCAGCGATTCGAAGTACAGGCGGTCCGAAGTGTCGTAGTCGGTCGACACGGTCTCCGGATTACAGTTGACCATGATGGTCTCGTAGCCGTCTTCGCGCATCGCGAGGGCCGCGTGCACGCAGCAGTAGTCGAACTCGATGCCCTGGCCGATGCGGTTCGGACCGCCGCCCAGCACCATGATCTTCTTCTTGTCGGTCGGCGCCGCTTCGCATTCCTCGTCGTAGGTCGAGTACATGTAGGCGGTATTGGTCGCGAATTCCGCGGCGCAGGTGTCGACGCGCTTGTAGACCGGACGGATACCCAGCGCGTGACGGCGCTCGCGCACCGCGGCCTGCGTGGTGTGCATCAGGAAGGCCATGCGCGCGTCCGAGAAGCCCTTTTGCTTGAGCTTGTACAGGGTCGGTTTGTCGAGCGATTCCAGCTTCTGATGGTCCAGCCACAGCTCGATGTCGACGATTTCCTTGATCTGGATGAGGAACCACGGGTCGATCTTGGTCAGCGCGTGCACTTCTTCCAGCGTGAAGCCCTGGGCGAAAGCGTCGCCCACGTACCAGATGCGTTCCGGACCCGGCTCGCCGAGTTCCTCTTCGATGACTTCGCGGTCGCGCGTCTTTTCGTTGAGGCCGTCCACGCCCACTTCCAGGCCGCGCAGGGCCTTCTGGAAGGATTCCTGGAAGGTGCGGCCCATGGCCATCACTTCGCCGACCGACTTCATCTGGGTGGTCAGGTGCTTGTCCGCCGCCGGGAATTTTTCGAAGGCGAAGCGCGGGATCTTGGTGACGACGTAGTCGATCGAGGGCTCGAAGGAAGCCGGAGTGGCGCCGCCGGTGATCTCGTTGCGCAGCTCGTCCAGCGTAAAGCCCACCGCCAGCTTGGCCGCCACCTTCGCGATCGGGAAGCCGGTGGCTTTCGAGGCCAGCGCCGAGGAACGCGACACGCGCGGGTTCATCTCGATGACGATCATGCGGCCATCAATCGGGTTGATCGCGAACTGCACGTTCGAGCCGCCGGTATCGACGCCGATTTCGCGCAGCACCGCGATCGACGCATTGCGCATGATCTGGTATTCCTTGTCCGTCAGCGTCTGTGCCGGCGCGACCGTGATCGAGTCGCCGGTGTGCACGCCCATCGGATCGAGGTTTTCGATCGAGCAGATGATGATGCAGTTGTCGGCCTTGTCGCGCACGACTTCCATCTCGTACTCTTTCCAGCCCAGCAGCGACTCTTCGATCAGCAGTTCCGAGGTCGGCGAGGCTTCCAGGCCGCGCTTGCAGATGGTCTCGAACTCTTCTTCGTTGTAGGCGATGCCGCCGCCGGTGCCGCCCATCGTGAAGGATGGACGGATGATGGTCGGGAAGCCCAGCTCGCGCTGCACGGCGCGTGCTTCGTCCATCGAGTGCGCCACGCCCGAGCGTGCCGAACCGAGGCCGATCCTGGTCATCGCGTCCTTGAACTTCGAGCGGTCCTCGGCCTTGTCGATCGCTTCCGGCGAGGCGCCGATCAGTTCGACCTTGTATTTGTCGAGGATGCCGTGGCGGTGCAGGTCGAGCGCGCAGTTCAGCGCGGTCTGGCCGCCCATGGTCGGCAGGATCGCGTCCGGACGCTCCTTGTCGATGATGCGCTCGACGACCTTCCAGGTGATCGGCTCGATATAGGTGACGTCGGCCATTTCCGGGTCGGTCATGATCGTCGCCGGGTTGCTGTTGACCAGGATGACCTTGTAGCCCTCGTCGCGCAGGGCTTTGCAGGCTTGCGCGCCCGAGTAATCGAATTCGGCCGCCTGGCCGATGATGATCGGGCCGGCGCCGATGATCAGGATGCTTTTGATATCACTACGTTTTGGCATTAGTTCTTCTCCTGGGCTTGCATCAGGCCGATGAAGCGGTCAAACAGATAGGCGACGTCGGTCGGGCCAGGGGATGCTTCCGGGTGGCCCTGGAAGCAGAAGGCCGGCTTGTCGGTACGGGCGAAGCCCTGCAGCGAACCGTCGAACAGCGAGACGTGGGTCACGCGGCAGTTCTTCGGCAGCGTTTCCGGGTCGACCGCGAAACCGTGGTTCTGCGACGTGATCAGGACCTTCTTCGAATCGAGGTCCTGCACCGGGTGGTTCGCGCCGTGGTGGCCGAACTTCATCTTCATCGTCTTCGCACCCGAGGCCAGCGCCATGATCTGGTGGCCGAGGCAGATGCCGAAGGTCGGGATGCCCTTCTCGATCAGTTCCGCGGTCGCCTTGATCGCGTAGTCGCATGGTTCCGGGTCACCGGGTCCGTTGGCCAGGAAGATGCCGTCCGGGTTCAGCGCGAGTGCATCCTGCGCGGTCGACTCGGCCGGCAGCACGGTGACTTTGCAGCCGCGTTCGGCCAGCATGCGCAGGATGTTGCGCTTGACGCCGTAGTCGAAGGCGACCACGTGGTATTGGGGATTGTCCTGCTTGCCGAAGCCCGAACCCAGCTTCCACTCGGTCTCGGTGAAGACATACGGCTCTTTCACCGACACGACCTTGGCCAGGTCCATGCCCGACAGGCCCGGGAAGGAGCGCGCCAGTTCCAGCGCCTGTGCTTCCGACGGCTGGTTGCCCTGGGTGCCGGTCAGGATCGCGCCGCTCTGGGCGCCCTTCTCGCGCAGCAGGCGGGTGAGTTTACGGGTATCGATGCCGGCAATCGCGACGACGTTCTCGGCCTTCAGGTAGTCCGACAGCGATTGGGTGGAACGGAAGTTCGATGCCAGCAGCGGCAGGTCGCGGATGATCAGGCCGGCGGCGTGGACCTTGGTCGCTTCGACGTCGGCGCCGTTGACGCCGTAGTTGCCGATGTGCGGGTAGGTCAGCGTGACGATCTGACGCGAGTAGCTGGGGTCGGTCAGGATTTCCTGGTAGCCGGTGATCGCGGTATTGAAGACCACTTCACCGGTCGTGTGACCGGCGGCGCCAATGGAAACTCCTCGGAAAATCGTTCCGTCTGCGAGGGCCAGGATGGCCGGGACGGCTGGGCCAGAAAAAAATGGCGGCAAGGGTAACTCCCAATAAAGTTACCGTAGCTGCGCCACGTCAGACCGGCATCCAAAACCTGCGGACGCGTTAAGCGTTCATAGGGTGGAAGACGTTTTTGAATGAGGAATGGAGGGTAGGCGCTACGGCAAGTAAGTGAATGGCTAAACCTCTCAATTATAGCGCGGAATAAGCTTTGCGGCAATGCACCATCGCGGCATTGCGGGGCAAAATGTCCGATTCATCGTATGGATGAGCCGTATTTTCCCTGTCGCAATTACGTTTGCGCGATAAATGATACGCCGCCTGGACGCGTGCATGGCGCACGCATCCAGGCGGCATCCTGTCCCTTGAATCAGGCGCCCAGTGCCGCGATGCCGGCCTTGGCGATCTGCGCGTCCTCGTTCGACTTCACGCCCGACACGCCGACCGCGCCGATGACCTGGCCGTCGACGATGACCGGTACGCCGCCTTCCAGCATGCCCTGGATCGCCGGCGCCGACAGGAAGGAGACGCGGCCGCCGTTGATGACGTCCTCGTACTGCTTCGATTCGCGGCGGCCCAGCGCGGCCGTGTGTGCCTTGGCCGGGGCGATGTGGCTCGAGATCGGCGGCGCGCCGTCCAGGCGCTGCATCCACAACAGATGGCCGCCGTCGTCGACGATGGCGAAACTCACGGCCCAGTTGTTGGCCAGGGCCTCGGCTTCGGCGCCGGCGGCGATCTTTTTCACGTCTTCCAGGGTCAGGACTGCTTTGGTCTTCATGGTTTCTTCCTTTGCTTGTTATGGTTGCTGCTTGGCTTTCAGCTTGGCCTTCAGTTGCGGCATGACGGCCGCGGCGGCCTGCTCGCCGGCGAGGATCGCGAGGTTGCGGCCGGCGAAATCGGCGCTGCCCATCTTGCCCAGGGCCGGCGTGATCACGACGTCCGCTTCCTTCAGTTCGAAGTGGTTCAGGCGCTGGCCCATGATGCTGAAGGTCTGCATCAGCACGTCGAGCGAGCTGACGGTGGCCTGGGTGTCGGCCTGGGTCGAGATGTTGACCGCGATGACGAAGTCGGCGCCCATTTTCTCGCGCGTGAATTTTACGGGCACCGGCGCGACCAGGCCGCCGTCGACATAGGTCTTGTTCCCGATCTTCACCGGCTGGAACACCGAAGGCACGGCGGACGAGGCGCGCACGGCCATGCCGGTATTGCCCTTGTCGAACATGATGGCTTCGCCGGTCTTGAGGTCGGTGACGACGGCGCCGAAGCGTTTCGGCAGCTTTTCCATCGGCCGGTTGCCGACCGCCTTGTTGACGTAGTTCTGCAGCGCCTCGCCTTTCAGGAGGCCGGGGCTGCTCGAGAACAGCGGCATGGCCCAGTCCGAGATCGTGGCCTCGTCCATGTCCATGGCGATCTTCTGCAGCGCGAAGCCGTTGTAGCCCGAGGCGTACAGGGCGCCGACCACCGAGCCGGCGCTGGTGCCGACCACGATGTCGGCATGGATTCCCTGCGCTTCCAGCGCCTTGATCACGCCGATGTGGGCGAAGCCGCGCGCGGCGCCGCCGCCGAGGGCGAGGCCGATCCTGATTTTCTTAGGTGCTGCGGGCGGGGCCTGGACAAAGACCGGAACCGGGGCTGGCGGCGGAGGCGTGCTGCCGCAGGCGGTGAGCAGCAAGGCGCCAAGGGCGATGAGAGAGCTACGTCGAGAGAGCATGTGCGGGATCGAGAAGGACAATTCTCGATTGTACCGCGCAACATGGGGCAGTGGATGAGACGAGACTTAGGGGTATCGTAGGGTGGGCTCTCCGAGCCCACGCGGTGATACGTGACGGCTCCGTTATCGTGCGCGATGATCTCGCCGCCGCGTATCACCGCGTGGAGTCGGGACTCCACCCTACAGTTAACTCTGAAGCGAAGTATTCGGCAGAGAGGCAACGAAGGTGCTCCCCTCCCCCGGCGTCGAACTGATCTTGAGGCGCCCGCCATGCCGCAACAGCACGTGCTTGACGATCGCCAGCCCGAGCCCCGTCCCCTGCGTCTCGCGCGAACGGCTCTTGTCCACTCGATAAAAGCGCTCGGTCAGGCGCGAGATATGCTGCGGATCGATCCCGATCCCGCAATCCTTCACCGCGAACTGCAGGTCGTCGTCTCCCCGCCGCCAGGAAAGCGCGATGCAGCCGCCCTGCGGCGAATAGCGCACCGCATTCGACGCGAGATTGGCAAAGGCGCTGCGCAACTCTTCCATGCTGCCCATGACATCCGGCCCGTCGATCTCCACCGTCACCTCATGCCGTCCGCCCGACAGCGCGCGTGCTTCCGACGCCACCGACTCGATCAGGGCCGCGACGTCGACCCGCTCGCGCCGCAGCGGGAACTCGTCCGACTCCAGGCGCGACAGCGTCAGCATATCCTCGATCAGGCGCTGCATGCGCTGCCCCTGCTCGGTCATCAGCTTCAGGTGCGCTTCGCGCGTGCCCGCGTCCATGCACGGGTCGGACATGGCGATCTCGAGGAAGCCGACGATCACCGTCAGCGGCGTGCGCAGTTCATGCGAGGCGTTGGCGATGAAGTCGCGCCGCATCGCTTCGATGCGCTCGGTGTCGGTGGCGTCGTGGGTCACCAAAATCTGGCGCCGGTTCTCGAAGGGGATGATCCGGCATTCGATCTTGCGGCCGCGCAGCGACAGCGTCAGCGGCTGTTCGTAGCGCCCCAGGATGATGTAGTCGATGAAGTCCGGATGGCGCACCAGGTTGGTCACCCGCAGGCCCTTGTCGCGCTCGATGGTCAGGCCCAGGTGGCGCTCGGCTGCCGGGTTGCACCATTCGAGGAAGAGGACGTCGTCCATGATCGCCACGCCTTCCGGCAGCAGGTGCATGGCCTGGCGAAAGCGCGCCAGCCATTCGGCCAGTTCCTGCTGGTTGCGCTCGTCCTCGCGGCGCAGGCGGTACAGGCGCGCGAAGACGTCGGTCCAGGCGCCCCAGCCGTCGGGCAGGCGGTGCGAGGCCGGCGCGTCGAGCCAGTTGCCGAGGCGGTGCAGGTAGCTCAACTGGACGAACAGGGCGACGACGGCGCCGGCCAGCGCCAGCGACAGGCCGGCGATCGGGCCTGCCATCCACCAGGCCACGCCGCCGGCGACGAACACGGTGGCCAGGCGCAGCAGGGCCGGCACCCAGAACAGCAGTTTGGGATTCATCTGATCTCGGTCTTCTTATTTTTCGGAGAGCATGTAGCCGACGCTGCGCACCGTCCGGATCAGGCCTTCGGCGCCCTTCAAGGCTTTACGCAGGCGCAGCACGTGCACGTCGACCGTGCGCTCCTCGATCACGGCGTGGTCGCCCCACACTTTATCGAGAAGTTGGGCCCGCGAGAACACGCGCTCGCGGTGCGCCAGCAGGAATTTGAGCAGCTTGTATTCGGCATTGCCGATGTCGGCATTCTGGCCGTCGATGGTGACCGTGCAGCTGGCCGGATCGAGCACCACCGCGCCCGCACGCAGCGGCGCCTCGGCCAGGTGCGGGCTTTTCCGGCGCAGCAGCGCGCGCGAACGGGCCAGCAGCTCGCGCGGCGAAAACGGTTTCGTGACGTAGTCGTCCGCGCCCGTATTCAGGCCCGCCAGCTTGTCCTCTTCCATGCTCTTCGCCGTCAGCATGATCACCGGGATGTCCTGGAAGTCGCGGTCGGCACGCAGGCGCGCCAAGAGGCGCAGACCGCTCTGGTCGGGCAGCATCCAGTCGAGCAGCAGCAGGTCGGGCTTGCCGTGGCGGATGCTGTCCCAGGCCGCGCTCGTGGTGCCGACCGAAGAGATGCTCCAGCCGGCTTCGCGCAGCGAATAGCTCACCAGTTCGACGATCGCCGGCTCGTCTTCCACCACCAGTACGCTCGTGTTCTGCATGCCTCAGCCTTCCTGGGTCGCCGGTTTGCTGTGGCGGATATCGCGGCCTTCGACCACGTAGATCACGTACTCGGCGATGTTCTTCGCGTGGTCGCCGATGCGCTCGATGGCTTTCGCCACCCACAGCGTGTCCAGCGCCGACGAGATCGTGCGCGGGTCTTCCATCATGAAGGTGATCAGGTTGCGCAGGATGGTGCGGAATTCGTGATCGATGATTTCGTCGCCGGCGATGATGGCCATGGCCTGCTTGCCGTCGAGGCGCGCGAAGGCGTCGAGGGCGTCGTGCAGCAGGCTTGATGTGTTCTTGCCGATCGCGCGGATCATGTCGTAGTGCGCGAAGCTGGTGGCGCCGCGCTCGTGCAGGCCCTTGGCCGTGCGCGCGATCTTGCTGGCCTCGTCGCCGATGCGCTCCAGGTCCGTGATGACCTTGATCGTCGCCATGATGGTGCGCAGGTCGTTGGCGGCCGGCTGGCGCTTGACGATCAGGTGGCTGCAGGCATCGTCGAGCTGGACTTCGAGCTGGTTGACCGCATGGTCGTCCGCCATCACCTTGTCGGCGGCGGCGATGTCGCCGACGCGGAAGCAGTTCAGGGCCTGCTCGAACTGGGTTTCCACCATGCCGCCCATCAGCAGGACCTTGGAGCGGATCGCTTCCAGTTCCTGGTCATATTGCTTTGAAGAGTGCTCGCCAATCATAACTGCTCCCTAGTGTCTTTTTATATCGGTCAGCCGAAGCGACCGGTGATGTAGTCTTGCGTTTCCTTGCGCGCCGGGTTCATGAACAGCTGGTCGGTCTCGCCGAATTCCACCAGTTCCCCGAGATACATGTACGCAGTGTAATCGGAGCAGCGTGCCGCCTGCTGCATGTTGTGGGTCACGATCGTGATCGTGTAGTCCTGTTTCAGCTCGCTGATCAGTTCCTCGATCTTGGCCGTCGAGATCGGATCGAGCGCCGAAGTCGGCTCATCGAGCAGCAGCACGTCCGGCTTCACCGCCACGCCGCGCGCGATGCACAGGCGCTGCTGCTGGCCGCCCGACAGCGACAGGCCGCTCTTGTTCAGCTTATCCTTGGCCTCTTCCCACAGCGCCGCCTTCTTCAGCGCCCACTCGACGCGCTCGTCCATCTCGCCTTTCGACAGGTTTTCGTAGAGGCGCACGCCGAAGGCGATATTGTCGTAGATCGACATCGGGAACGGGGTCGGTTTCTGGAACACCATGCCGATTTTCGCGCGCAGCATGTTCACGTCTACGCCGGGCTCGAGGATGTTGCGGCCGCGGTACTGGATCGAGCCTTCGGCGCGCTGGCCCGGGTACAGGTCGTACATGCGGTTCAGGGTGCGCAGCAGGGTCGACTTGCCGCAGCCCGAGGGGCCGATAAAGGCCGTCACCTGCTTTTCGTGGATGTCGAGCGAGACGTTCTTCAGGCTTTGCGTTTTGCCGTAGAAGAAATTCAGGCCGGAGATCTCGATGGTTTTCGTTTTCGTCGTCGCTGCCGGGGTTGCCATAGGGGTAGCCAATGCGTGGATCATGGTTATGAGTATGAATTAGCGCGGAGTCTTCTGGGTGAAGACGGTACGCGACAGGATGTTCAGGAACAGCACGGTAAAGGTCACCAGCAGCGCGCCGCCCCAGGCCAGCGAGCGCCAGTCGTCGTAGGGGCTCATCGCGAACTTGTAGATCACCGACGGCAGGTTGGCCAGCGGCGCGTTCATGTCGGTGCTGAAGAACTGGTTGTCGAGCGCGGTGAACAGCAGCGGCGCGGTCTCGCCCGAGATGCGGGCCAGGGCCAGCAGGATGCCGGTGATGATGCCGGCCTTGACGGCGCGCAGGCGCACCAGCATCGCCACCTTCCAGCGCGGCGCGCCGAGGGCGAAGGCGGCTTCGAGCAGGCTGTTCGGCACCAGGCGCAGCATGTTGTCGGTGGTGCGCACCACCACCGGCACCGCGATCAGGGTCAGCGCGATCGTGCCGGCATAGCCCGAGAAGTGCTGGACCTTGGCCACGTACAGGGCGTACACGAACAGACCGATCACGATCGACGGGGCCGACAGCATGATGTCGGTGACGAAGCGGGTGACCTGGCCGAAGCGGTTGCGGTCGCCGTATTCGGCCAGGTAGATGCCGGCCAGGATGCCGACCGGCGTGCTGACCAGGGTCGACAGGCCGACCATCATCAGGCTGCCGACGATGGCATTGCGCAGGCCGCCGCCCTCGCCGCCCGGTGCCGGCGTGTCGCCGGTGAACAGCGAGCCGGACAAGGCTCCCAGGCCGTTGGCCAGCAGGGTCCACAGGATCCAGGCCAGGAAGGCCAGGCCGATGCCCATCGCGACCACCGACAGGAAGATGCCGATGCGGTGGCCGAGCAGGCGCTTGCGGTAGACAGAATTGGTCGACATTATTTCGTACCTTCCTTGCGCGACATATTCGCCAGCATCAGTTTCGCAGCCGACAGCACCACGAAGGTAATACCGAACAGGATCAGTGCCAGCGCGAACAGCGAGGACACGTGCAGGGGCGAAGCCGCCTCCGCGAATTCGTTGGCCAGGGTCGAGGAAATCGAGTTGCCCGGCATGAAGAGCGAAGCCGACAATTCGTGGGCGTTACCGATGACGAAGGTGACCGCCATCGTCTCGCCCAGCGCGCGGCCCAGGCCCAGCATCACGCCGCCAACCACGCCGTTGCGGGTGTAAGGCAGCACCACCTTGCGCACCACTTCCCATTTAGTGCAGCCCAGGCCGTAGGCCGATTCCTTGAGCACGGCCGGCACGGTCTCGAAGACGTCGCGCATCACCGAGGAGATGAAGGGGATGATCATCACGGCCAGGATCAGGCCGGCGGTCAGGATGCCGATGCCCATGGTCGGGCCCTGGAACAGCTGGCCGATCACCGGCAGCTGGCCGATGGTTTCCTTCAGGAAGGGCTGGACGTGGTCGGCGAACAGGGGCGCGAACACGAACAGGCCCCACATGCCGTAGATGATTGAGGGCACGCCGGCCAGCAGCTCGACCGCGGTGCCCATCGGGCGGCGCAGCGGGATCGGGCAGATCTCTGTCAGGAACAGGGCGATGCCGAAGCTGATCGGGAAAGCGACCAGCAGCGCGATCAGCGAAGTGGCGAGCGTGCCCCAGATCGCGATCAGGGCGCCGAACTTGTCTTCGACCGGGTCCCACTCGACGGTGTTGATGAAGCCGGCGCCGAATTCCTTGAAGGCGGGCGCCGCGCCGATCGCCAGCGAGACGATGATGCCGACCAGGGCCAGCAGCACGCTGGCGGCGAACAGCAAGGTGAGTTTATGGAAGAGGAAGTCCTGGATGCGCTGGTTGCGCATGGTCTTGCGCAGGGCGGCGTGCTGGAGGTCGACCGCGGCCTTGCCGGCCGGCTCGTCGATGGCGACGGATGGTTGTGCGCTCATGTCGTGTTCTTATGGAGTGTGCTGCGAAGGACGCCGCGGTGGTACGCGGCGTCCGTTCCGATTCATGCGCTTACCAGACCGCCTTGCCGGCCGCGTCCTTGACGTTGGCGCGCCAGGCGTCCTGCACCAGCTTGGTGACGGCGTCGGGCATCGGCACGTAGTCCAGCTCGGCGGCCGCGGCGTCGCCGTTTTTATACGCCCAGTCGAAGAACTTCAGCACTTCCTTGCCCTTGGCGGCGTCAGCCTGCGCCTTGTGCAGCAGGATGTAGGAAGCGCCCGTGATCGGCCAGCTGGCCTTGCCCGGCTGGTCGGTCAGCACTACGGAAAAGCCCGCCGCCTTGGCCCAGTCGGCGCTGGCGGCGGCGGCCTTGAAGGCGTCGTCGTCCGGCTGCAGCCAGGCGCCGTCGCGGTTCTGGAGCTGGGTGTGCGCCATCTTGTTCTTCTTGGCATAGGCCCACTCGACGTAGCCGATGCCGCCCTTGATACGCTGCACGTTGGCGGCCACGCCCTCGTTGCCCTTGCCGCCCACGCCGGTCGGCCACTTGACAGCGGTGCCGGCGCCGACTTTCAATTTCCAGTCCGGGCTGGCCTTGGACAGGTAGTCGGTGAACAGGAAGGACGTGCCCGAGCTGTCGGCGCGGCGCACGACCGTGATGTCGTCGGCGGGCAGCTTGACGCCCGGGTTCAGCGCGGCGATCGGCTGGGCATTCCACTTGGTGATCTTGCCGAGGAAGATGTCGGCCAGCACGGCGCCGGTCAACTTGACCTGGCCCGGGGCCACGCCCGGCAGGTTCACGATCGGCACCACGCCGCCCATCACGGCCGGAAACTGGAACAGGCCGGCGGCGTTCAGGTCATTGGCAGGCAGCGGCATGTCCGACGCGCCGAAGTCCACGGTTTTCGCCTTGATCTGCTTGATGCCGGCACCCGAACCGACCGACTGGTAGTTCAGGCCGTTGCCGCTGGCGGCCTTGTACATTTCCGCCCACTTGGCGTAGATCGGATACGGGAAGGTGGCGCCGGCGCCGGTGATGTTGACGGCTTGGGCGGAAGTTGCGAAGGTGGTGGCGGCAAGTGCAATCGAAATGAGCCAGGGCTTCATGCGCATGTCAGGTTCCTTTGTGTAGAGGCGCAGGCTGCGCCCCGATGTTGCTGCGCAGTCTAGCGGCCGAATATGACAAGTTGATGACATCGAAAGATTGGCATGTCATCAAACCGGTGACATGCCCTGGAACCCTGTCATATTCGTGTGACAGACCGGTTTCAGGCCGATGACATGAACCTCGTATGTACGGTGGCGCCATAGTGCCGCGATGCACCAATGTCCGGCACACGATTGACTTGTCTATAGAGGAACAACCCCGCGCATGCCGGGCGGACCCAGCCGCAAATATAAGAGCTTGCCACTCTTGTAAATACACCGGCGACTGCTATGCTCAAAGTGTAGTCACTGCACGGAGGGATGCTGAAGAGCGTTTTGCATTATGTTCAACCTGTTTGTGTTTGCCATTTTATCGGGCATGGTCGGCCTCATCGCCTACGAGATTTTCCAGGAGATTGGTGGCAGTTCCGGAGCCCTGCACGACCACTATCACGAATAGTGTCCAACCCGCTTGCGGGTCCAGTAAAACAAAGCGGCGAGGCCCAGAGGGCGCTCGCCGCTTTCGTTGATGGGCGGGGCGATTATTTCAGGAAGCGCGAGATCGCGGTCATCGCGCCCAGTTCCAGGTTCACGAACTGGCAGCCGACCTTGAATTCGCCATTGCTCAGAATGCAATACTGGGTGCGGGCCTTCGAATGGATGGGCACCAGCTTTCCCTCGACCAGCAGATCGAAGCGCAACTGCGCGTTCTGCCCCGCCTGGACCGGCTGCGGCACGGTGATGCTGACGCCGTTCGCGCTGAGGTCGGTGGTACGCCCGAGGACCGGTGCACCGCCTTCGACGGCCAGCATGGCACGGGTTTTGAGGATCTTGCGCTGGGACTGCCTTTGTTCTGTGTGCACGGTACGCCAATAACGATAAGTTCAAGGCGCAATTATATGCAAGATGGGTTACGCCCGCTGAGCTCGCCTAGTCCAATTCGCGCAGCTTCGTGAAGGCCTGGTCGATGCGCTCGACCGCGATGATGTTCATCCCCTCGATCTTCTGCTTGGGCGCATTCCCCTTCGGGATCAGCGCGATCGAGAAGCCCAGCTTGGCCGCTTCCTTCAGACGCTCCTGCCCGCGCGGGGCCGGGCGGATCTCGCCGGCGAGACCCACTTCGCCGAACACGACCAGGCCGCGCGGCAGCGCCTTGTTGCGCATGGAGGAGTTAATGGCTAACAGCACGGCCAGGTCGGCCGCCGGCTCCGCGATCTTCACCCCGCCCACCGCGTTGATGAACACATCCTGGTCGAAGGCGGCGATGCCGGCGTGACGGTGCAGCACCGCCAGCAGCATCGCCAGGCGGTTCTGTTCCAGGCCGACGGAAAGCCTGCGCGCGTTCGGCAGGTGGCTGGCGTCGACCAGCGCTTGGATCTCGACCAAGAGCGGGCGCGTGCCTTCCTGCGTGACCATCACGCAGGAGCCGGGCACCTGGTTGTCGTGCTGGGACAGGAACAAGGCCGACGGGTTCGACACCCCTTTCAAGCCCTTTTCCGTCATCGCGAACACGCCCAGCTCGTTCACGGCGCCGAAACGGTTTTTAATCGCCCGCACCAGGCGGAAGCTGGACTGGGTATCGCCTTCGAAATACAGCACGGTGTCGACGATGTGCTCGAGCACGCGCGGGCCGGCCAGCGCGCCCTCTTTCGTCACGTGGCCGACCAGGATGATGGTGACGCCGGTCTGCTTGGCCACGCGGGTGAGCTGGGCCGCGCATTCGCGCACCTGCGAGACCGAACCCGGCGCCGCGGTGAGCGCGTCCGAATACAGGGTCTGGATCGAGTCGATCACGGCCACTTCGGGTTTGAGATCCGCCAGGGTGCCGAGGATTTTCTCGAGCTGGATCTCGGCCTGCAGCTTGAGGTCTTTCGCTTCCACTTGCAGCCGGCGCGCGCGCAGCGCGATCTGGGCGCCGGACTCCTCGCCGCTGACATATAAAGTGCTGCGCGTAGCGGCGAGATTGCTCAGCGCCTGCAACAGCAGGGTCGACTTGCCGATGCCGGGGTCGCCGCCGATCAGCACCACACCGCCCGCGACCAGGCCGCCGCCCAGCACGCGGTCGAATTCCTCGATGCCGGTGCCGAAGCGCGGCACGTCGACCGCTTCGATGTCGGCGAGCGACAGCACCGGCGCCGTCTGCGCCAGCGCCTTGTGATTGACCGTCTGCGACATGCGGTTGACGCCGGCGGATTCGACGGTGGTTTCGACCATCGTGTTCCAGGCCTTGCAGTCGGCGCACTGGCCGGTCCAGCGGCTCGCGACGCTGCCGCATTCGCTGCAGACGAACTGGGTTTTAGCCTTAGCCATGGGTTCCCAACCTTCCTTCCGTTACGCGTACGCGCGGCGCGAGTGCGCACATCAATTCGTACCCGATCGTACCCGACATGGTGGCGACTTCGTCGATTGGCAAGCCGTCGCCCCACAGGGTGACCTGGCTGCCGACGCGGGCGTTGCGAATCGGCGTCAGGTCGACCGTCATCATGTCCATCGAGACGCGCCCCACCACGCTGGTGCGCACGCCGTCGACGATCACCGGCGTGCCGTGCGGCGCGTGGCGCGGGTAGCCGTCGGCATAGCCGCAGGCCACTACACCGACCTGCATCGGCCCGGTGGCTTCGAAGCGGCTGCCGTAGCCGACCGTGTCGCCGGCCACCAGGTTCTGGATCGCGATGATCTCGGAGGTGAGCGTCATGGTCGGGCGCAGGCCGAATTCCTGGGCCGTGCGCCCGCCCGGCGTGCCGCCGTAGAGCATGATGCCGGGACGGACCCAGTCGTTCTGCAGCTCGGCCTGCAGCACCGCCTGGTGCAGCACGCCGCCGGAATTGGACAAGCTGCGCTCGCCCTCCAGGCCTTGCGCGCCGCCCACGAAACGCTCGACCTGCTCGGCCACCGACAGGCGCGGATGCTCGAGTTCGTCGGCATTGGCGAAGTGGGTCATCAGGGTGATGTTGCGGATGCCCGGAATCGCGCGCAGGCGCTTGTAGGCCGCCTTGTACTCGTCGGGCTTGAAACCGAGGCGGTTCATGCCCGTGTTCATCTTGAGGTGGACGTCGATCGGGCGGTAGAGCTGGGTGTATTCGAGCAGCTTGATCTGCTCGACGCAGTGCACCGTGCTGTTGATGTTGTGCTCGGCCAGCAGCGGCACGTCGGACGCGTCGAAGATCCCTTCCAGCAGCAGGATCGGCTTGATCCAGCCGAGTTCGCGCAGGCGCAGCGCGTTTTCCGTTTCGATCAGGGCCAGGCCGTCGGCCAGCGCGAAGCCCTTCATGCCGCGCTCGAGACCATGGCCATAGGCATTCGCCTTGACCACGGCCCAGACCTTGGCCTCGGGTGCGCAGGCGCGCGCGCGGGCGAGGTTATGCTGCATCGAATCGAGATGGATGGTGGCGCAGAGGGGGCGTGGCATGGCGGAATTCGGTCGAAAAGACGTTTAGGCGAAAGGTTCTATTTTACCGGATGAGGGTAGTTCCCGCCCGTCCGTTTCTTTGGCTTGCCGTTCTTTCATGGTATAAAGCAACCCACACTTGTTTTCAGACTCACTCGAATGAATCGTGGTTTTTATACCATCATGGCGGCGCAGTTTTTCTCGTCGCTGGCAGACAATGCGCTGCTGTTTGTAGCCATTGACGTGCTGGTGTCGATGAACGCTCCGGCGTCGCTCACGCCGCTGCTCAAGCTTTCATTCGTGCTCTTCTACGTGCTGCTCGCCGCGTTCGTCGGCGCCTTCGCCGATTCGCTGCCCAAGGGCCGCGTGATGTTCATCGCGAACCTGATCAAGGTCTTCGGCTGCGGCCTGATGTTCCTGACGGTGCACCCGCTGCTGGCCTATGCCGTCGTCGGCTTCGGCGCGGCCGTGTATTCGCCGGCCAAGTACGGCATCCTCACCGAACTTCTGCCGCCCGAAAAACTCGTCGCCGCCAACGGCTGGATCGAAGGCCTGACCGTGATGTCGATCATCTTCGGCACCGTGATGGGCGGCGCCCTGGTCAGCGTCAAGGGGTCGGAGCTGCTGCTGGGCCTGGGCGTGCCCGGCATCGACACCACCAGCGAAGCGGCGATGGCCGTGGTGGTCGCGATCTACATCCTGGCCGCCCTGTTCAACCTGCGTATTCCCGATACCGGCGCCCGTTACGAGCACCAGGAACGCAATCCGATGAAGCTGATCGCCGACTTCGCGAACTGCTCGGCCACGCTCTGGAAAGACAAGCTGGGCCAGATCTCGCTGGCCGTCACCACCCTGTTCTGGGGCGCGGGCGCCACCTTGCAGCTGATCGTGCTGAAGTGGGCCGAGCGCTCGCTGGGCATGCCGCTCGATAAGGCGACCAGCCTGATCGGCGTGGTCGCGATCGGCGTCGCGGTCGGGGCGGCGCTGGCGGCCAAGATGATCCCGCTGCGCAAATCCCTGACCGTGATCCCGATGGGGATCTTCATGGGCCTGGTCGTGACCGTCATGGTGTTCGTCCACGAAGTCATCATCGCCTACCCGCTGCTGGCCCTGATCGGCTTCCTGTCGGGCTTCTTCGTGGTGCCGATGAATGCGCTGCTGCAGCACCGCGGCCACGTGCTGATGTCGGCCGGCCACTCGATCGCGGTACAGAACTTCAACGAGAACCTGTCGATCCTGACCATGCTGGCGCTGTACGCGATCATGATCACGCTGAACCTCGACCTGAACGTGATCATCGTGCTGTTCGGGTTGTCGATCGCGGGGATTACCTACCTCATCATGCGCCGGCATCATCGGAATCAGGCGCAGCATGATTCGCTGGCGCTGATTGGCGAGCATAAGCATTGAATCGTAGGGTGGGCGCCCCGTGCCCACGGGGACGTTCGCACATCGTTGGCGTCAAACCAGGTGGGCACGGGGGGCCCACCCTACGCAAATAATATTTGCATAATTTGCAATTTTACCAAACAATATTTCGCATATTGTCCTTAGCGCTGCGGGCTTCGGCACGCACGCGCCAGTCGTTCGGGACGATGAATCCGCGTTCCACTTCCTCCACCAGCCCCGGCGTTTCGCGCACCACCGACACCAGCACCGGCGAGGCGTTCGTCTCGAACTGGGCTTCGAGCTCCGCATGCAGCTGGGCGCGGTTCAGCAGCCATGCGGCCTGTGCGGCGCGGAACGGCGCCAGCCATTGCAGCTTGGGCAGGATCAGGAAAGCGTCGGCGCCCAGGCTGTCGAGTTCTTCCAGCGCACACCAGAAGCCGCGGCAGTGGCCGGCCGTGATGCCGCTCATCGCCGGCCAGCTGCCGGCCGGGTAGAACAGCCAGCCCTTCACCAGTGCCCGCGCCGCGGCGACGGGACGCGGCAGCAGCGGCTGCGCGGCCGGGTGGCTGCCCAGTTCCAGCTGGCGGCCGAAGATCTTGCGCATCTTCGCGCCCAGGCTGTCGGCGAGGTTGGGCCCGACCAGGGCGTCGAACTGCTGGCCGCTCTCCCCTTGCAGCAGATAGAACTTGGTGGCGAATTCGATGTGTTCGACGGCATCCGGGCCGGCCTCCAGCAGGAAGTCGAATTCGCCGACGGTGTCGTTGCGATTCGCCCGGATCTGCAGGCCGTGGGCGACCAGGCGGCCCTGCTCCTGGAAGTAGAAGGCCATCAGCTTTTCGGCGTACAGGCCGAGGCGCGTGTAGACGCGCGGACCTAATGCCGCGTCGAGGCGCGATGGATCGTGGTCGAGGTCGCGCAGCCAGCGCTCGACCTCCGGCGTGACGGGGCCGGTGGACGCGATGCGGCCCTGCCAGTGCGGTGCGTTCGCATCGAGCAGGTCGGGCGAATCGAGCAGCCAGGCCAGCGCGCGCACCCGCGCGCGCCGCAGGTGGCCCCAGCGGCGGTGGAAGGCGGCCTGGTAGCTATCGGCTCCGTCCCGCATAGACAGCTCTTGCGCGGCACAGGTCCGCCCAGGCCAGCGCCTTGTCGCCGCCGCGGCGCAGCAACTCGCCCGGATGCAGGGTCGGCACCAGTGGCACGTCCCTGAACACATGGTTCGCGCCGCGGGTGCCGGCCAGCGGCTCCTGCAGCGGCTTGCCGAGCAGGCCGTTGGCCGCGATCTGGCCCAGGGTCAGCACGACTTTGGCGCCGCTCAGCGCCAGCTCGCGCTCGACGAAAGGACGGCAGGCCGCCACTTCCTCGCCGGTCGGTGCGCGGTCGCCGCCATTGGCGGACAGCGGACGGCACTTCACCAGGCTGGTGACGTAGACGTCCTCGTCGCGCTTCAGTTCGACGGCGCACAGCATGTTGTCGAGTAGCTTGCCGGCTTCGCCCGCCAGCGGCGTGCCGGCCGCTTCGTCGGCGGCGCTGGTGGCGCCGGCCGCGACGAACCAGCGCGCCTGCGCAGGTCCCGCGCCGTACACCGGCTTGCGTCCGGCGCAGTCGCCGCAGCGGGTGCAGCGGGCGATGGCGGCGCGCAGCTCGCTCCAGTCCATGGCGGCGATCGCCTCCGGGCTGTCGCCCTGCTCTTCTTCCGCCACGGGCGGCGGCGTGGGTTCCCAGGCGGTGGGCGCGGGGGCCGCGGTCATCGGAATCTCGCCCCAGGCCGGATCGCGCGGTGGCGGCGGCACGAAGGCGGGTGCGGGCTTGGGCGCAGGTTCAGGCGCGGGGGCAGCCGGCGTCTCGGCCTCGGCTTGCGCCGCTTCGGGCTGCGCCTCGTCAGCCGGCACATGGCGCGAACGCCAGAGCGGCGTGATGCCCATCTCGGCCAGGAAAACCTCGTCGCGGTCGCTCAAGTTCATAGTGCGTGCCTCATCACGATCGCGTCCTCGCGCTTGCCTTCATGGGCCGGATAGTAGCCCTTGCGGCGGCCGATCTCTTCGAAACCGTAGCGCTTGTAGACGGCCAGCGCGCGTTCGTTCGACGGCCGCACTTCCAGCAGCACCGATTCCGCGCCCATCTGCTTCGCCCGCACACACAGGGTGTCGAGCAGGTAGCGGCCCAGGCCCGTGCCGTGGCGCTTGCCGGCCACGGCGACGTCGAGCAGGTGCGCTTCGTCGAGCGCGTACATCAGCAGGAAGTAGCCGGCCAGCTCGCCGTCTTCCGCGCGCAGCAGCCAGGCGTCGTAGCCGGCCTGGATCGAATCGCTGAAGTTGGCGCGGCTCCAGGGATGGGGGAAGACGCTGCATTCCATGGCGTGGACGTCGTCGACGTCGTCCATCGTCATCGGCACCAGCGCCAGGCCGGTGCTTACCCTTGCGCTCGTATCCTTCATGGCGCCGTCCCTTCGGCCTTGGCCGCGTTGATCGCCTGGCGCTCGGCGCTGGTGTAGGCGACCTTGTTGCGCAGGTAGAGCGGCTGGGCCTGGGCGGCCGGCACGGCCTGTCCGGCAGCGAAGGCCGCGGCGCCGATGCGCGCCAGGTCGCGCGCATGCGGCACGATGGCGGCATCAAGCTGCTGCGCAAAGTCCTTGCCGATAAAGGCATCGGGATAGGCGGCGAAGCCGTTGCCGCACGCGGCCAGGCCCGCCACCATTTCTGGCGCCACCGTTTCCGGGCTCGAGAGCGCAGGTGCGATCACGGTTTGCCAGGCGCCGTCGAAACGGTACTGCGCCCAATAGACTTCGTTCATGCGCGCATCCAGCACGGCCAGCACCTCGGTCGCGCCGGACGCGGCGCGGCAGGCCTCGGCCATCGCTTCCAGGGTCACCAGCGGCAGCACCGGCAGCTCGGCGCCGAAGGCCAGGCCCTGGGCCACGCCGCAGGCCGTGCGCACGCCGGTGAAGGAGCCGGGACCGGCGCCGAAGGCGATGGCATCGACGTCGCCCAGCCGCACGCCGGCTTCGCGCAGCAGTTCCTGCACCATCGGCAGCACGGATTGCGAGTGGGTGCGCACGCCGCCGGACTCGCGGGACAATACGGTGTCGCCCGACAGCAGCGCGCAAGAGGCAAGTTCGGAAGACGTTTCGATGGCAAGGATGATAGGCATGCGCTATTTTAACCCGCCGCGCCCGGCCCCGGCCATGGTCCGCATGCCCCCCGATTCCGCCAAACGGCCGAATCCGGGTAGAATCCGCCCATGCATTCCCTGACCCTGGACACCACCAACCGCGACCGGCTCGCGGCCTCCCTCGAGGACGGCCGCTGGGTCGTGGCCTGCCTGTGCGCCGCCTGGTGCGGCACCTGCGGCAGCTACCGCGCCGCCTTCGAAGACCTGGCCGCGCGCCATCCGGACAAGGCCTTCGTCTGGATCGACATCGAAGACCAGGCCGACCTCGTCGGCGACCTCGACGTCGAGAACTTCCCCACCCTGCTGCTGCAGCAGGGCGGCACGGTCGCCTTCTTCGGCCCGACGCTGCCCGACGCCGCACTGGCCGAGCGCCTGCTGCAGGCCCAGGCCGAACTGGCGCCGCAAGAACTGGCGCGCCTGGCTACATCCAACCAGGAACGGCGCGACTGGCAGCGCGACTGCAATCTGCTGACCCTGCTCGAACAGGCCGGCTGAATGGGTTCCTGGCGCCTGCCGGTCACTCTGGTGTTTCGCGATCGGTAGGGTGGACTCCCGAGTCCACCCTACCGCCTGCTCAAGCAGCCCGGCCAGGCCTTACTGCGCCGCCTTGTACGAAGGGAAGAACACCTGCTGGCCCTCGACCTTGAAGGCGCCGATCAGCTTCTGTCCTTCATCCGAGGTGATCCACTCCACCAGCTGCATCGCGCCCTTGTAGTTCAGCCCCTTGGCTTTCTCCGGATTGACGGCGATGATGCCGTAGGGGTTGAACATCTTCGCATCGCCCTCGACCGCGATCTGCAGGCCGGTCTTGGCGCGGTAGGCGATGTAGGTGGCGCGGTCGGTGAGCGTATAGGCGCGCAGCTCGGCCGCCATGTTCAGCACTTCGCCCATGCCCAGGCCCGCCGACACGTAGGCGCTGCCGTGGGGCTGGGTGCCCACCTGCTTCCAGTAGCCTTTTTCCATCACGTCGGTGCCGGAATTGTCGCCGCGCGAGATGAACTTGCTGCCGCTGGCGGCGATCTTCTTCATGGCGGCGATCACGTCGCGGCTGCCCTTGACGCCCGCCGGATCGCTTTCCGGACCGACGATGATGAAGTCGTTGTACATCACGTCGCGCCGGTTCACGCCATGGCCTTCGGCGACGAACTTGTCCTCGAGCGTACGCGCATGCACCAGGGTCACGTCGACGTCGCCGTTCTTCGCCAGCTCCAGCGCCTTGCCGGTGCCGACCGCGATGACGTTGACCTTGGCATTGGCCCTGGCTTCGAACTTCGGCAGCAGGTATTGCAGCAGGCCGGAGTTCTCGGTGCTGGTCGTGGTCGACAGGCGGATGACCTGCTGGGCCAGCGCGGGCGCGCTCACGGTCATCAGCAAAGTCGACAGGAAGCCCAGCAGGATGCCGGACAAACCCAGGTGCTTCTTCAGGTTCAGCATGGTGGTTCCTTTTATTGAAATCGGTGTTTGCGCAGGATGGCCTGCGCCGCCGCGCCGAGCGCCTGTTTCGTGGACTGCCTCGCCATCCGCTATCTCTCATCGTTATCGATGTGCTATGGTAAGCCGCCCTGAAAAACTTTCAATATGAACAGCTTTGCATAGGTCTATCCTTCGATATGTTGCACGTTAAGCTCGCCTACACCTTCACACGCGCCGCCGGGATGCGGGTGCAGCTCGAGAATCCCCTGTTCGACATCCTGTCGGCCATCCACGCTTCGGGCTCGGTCGGCCAGGCTGCGGCGCGCCTGCAGCTGTCCTATCGCCACGTGTGGGGCGAACTCAAACGATGGGAGGCGTCCCTCGAGGCGGAGCTGATCGTCTGGGAACGGGGCAAGCGCGCGCGCCTCACGTCTTTCGGCGAGAAGCTGCTGTTCGCCGAGCAGCGCGCCAAGATGCGCGTCTTCCCGCAGGTGGAGAACCTGGTGGCGGAGATGGAGCGCGAATTCGCGCTCGCCTTCGATCCGGAAGTGCACGTCATCCCGATGTTCGCCAGCCACGATCTGGCGCTGTCGCGCCTGAAGGACTTCATGGCGCGCGACGCCGGGCTGCACCTGGACCTGCAGTTTCGCGGCAGCCTGGAATCGATCGCGGCGCTCTCGCGCGGCGAATGCCAGCTGGCGGGCTTTCACGTCAGCGAAGAGCGCGCGCCGGGCAGCATGACCCAGAAGGCCTTCAAGGCGCTCCTGAAACCGGGCCGCCACAAGCTGATCGCTTTCGTCGGCAGGCAGCAGGGCCTGATGCTCGCGCCCGGCAATCCGAAGCGCGTCACCGGCGTGCAGGACCTCAAGCGCGCAGATCTGCGCTTCGTGAACCGCGAGAAGGGCTCGGGCACCCGCCTGGAAATCGAACAGCTGCTGGCGAACGCCGGCATCGCGCCCGCCAGCGTCAACGGCTTCGAGCGCGCCGAACCGACGCACCTGGCGGTGGCCGCCGCGGTCGCCTCGAACGGCGCCGACGTCGGCTTCGGCATCCAGGCCGCGGCCGGCGCCTTCGGGCTCGATTTCCTGCCCCTGATGCGCGAGCAGTATTATTTTGTCTGCCTGAAGGAAGCGCTCGAGCTTCCGGCGATCCGCAAGCTGCGCGAACTATTGCAACGCAGCGAGTGGCAGGGATTGACCGCCGACCTGCCCGGCTACGACATCGACGGCGCCGGCAAGGTCCTCGCCCTCAGCCGCGCCCTGCCGTGGTACGCCTTCCGCAAGCCGAAATGAAGCCCGGCGCGCACGATGGCGGCGCGCGGCTGCGCTTCGACCGTGTCGAATGCCTGGCCGCGTTTGCCGATCTCGGCACCTTCATCCCTTTCGTGCTCGCCTATGTCAGCGTCTTCGGCATGGACCCGGCCGGCATCCTGCTGCCCTTCGGCGCGGCGCTGGTCGTCTGCGGCCTCGTCTACCGCACGCCCTTCCCGGTGCAGCCGATGAAGGCGATCGGCGCGCTGGCCGTGGCCCAGGCGGGCGCGGTCACGGGCGCCACCATCGTCGCCGCCAGCCTGGTGACCGGCCTGGCCTGGCTGCTGCTGGGACTGAGCGGCGCGGCCGCGCGCCTGGCAAAGCTGGTTCCGAACGCAGTCGTGCAAGGCATCGTGATCGGCCTGGGCCTCTCCTTCATGCTGCAGGGCGGGGGCATGATGGGCACGGACTGGCCGGCCGCCCTGCTCGCCCTGCTGGTCGCCGTCGCGCTGCGGCGCAGCCGGCTGTTCCCGGCGATGCTGCTCCTGCTGCTGGGCGGCTTCGCCTACGGCGTGTATCGCGACCCAAGCCTGTGGCAGGGAGCGCACTTCGGCTTCGCGCCGCGCCTGCCTTCGTTCGCCCTGCACACCATCGGCTGGCACGACCTGCTCAACGGCGCCCTGCTGCTGGCCTTGCCCCAACTGCCGCTCACGCTGGGCAATGCGGTAATTGCTGTCACCGGCGAGAACAACCGCCTGTTCCCGCAGCAGCCCACAGGCGTGCGCACCGTTGCGCTGACGACCGGCGCCATGAACGTGGCCGGAAGCCTGGTCGGCGGCATCCCGATGTGCCACGGCGCCGGCGGCATGGCGGCCTATACCGCCTTCGGCGCGCGCACGGGCGGCGCGCCGGTCGTGTTCGGCCTGGTGCTGCTGGTGCTGGCCCTGTGCTTCAGCGAGTCGATCGCCTTCCTGCTGCAGGCGCTGCCTGCGGCGGTGCTCGGTGCGATCCTGTTCCTGGCCGGCGCGCGCATGGCCGCGGCAAACGCACCGAATACACGCGACTGGCGGGTGCTGCTGCCGATGACGCTGACGGCCGGCCTCGCCCTGTGGAACGTGGGTCTGGCTTTTCTCGCCGGGATGATCGTCCACCTGGTCGTGCGCCGGTCGTGAGGGTTCAGGCCAGGCGCAGCGGCAGGCTGCGCAGGCGCTGGCCGGTCAGCCTGAACACGGCCGCCGCCACCGCCGGCGCAACCGGCGGAACGCCGGGCTCGCCGACGCCTTCGGGTGGCTCGGCACTCGGCATGATCACGGTTTCCACATGCGGCGCGCGGTCCATGCGCAGCACCGGATAGTCGCCGAAGTTCGACTGCTGCACCCGCCCATCCCTGATCGTGATCTCGCCGCCCAGCGCCGCCGACAGGCCGAACACCACCGCGCCTTCCATCTGCTGGGCCACGATGTTCGGATTGACGACCATGCCGCAGTCGATCGCGCACACGACGCGGTGCACGCGGATGTCCTTGCCCTCGACCGAGACCTCGGCCACCTGGGCCACGATGCTCCCAAACGACTGGTGCACGGCCACGCCGTGGGCGCGCCCATCCGGCGGCGTGCCGGCCTTGCGCACGACGGCCTCAAGCACGGCGAGGTGGCGCGGGTGCTCCTTCAGCAGCGCGCGCCGGTAGGCGACGCCGTCCTGCCCCGCCGCGTGCGCGACCTCGTCCAGAAACGCCTCCTTGAAAAAGGCGTTGTGCGAGTGGCCGACCGAGCGCCAGTAGCCGAGCGGCACCGGGCTGTCGACGATGACGTGGGCGATGCGCTGGTTGGCGATCTCGTACTGCATGTCGTACTCGCCTTCGGCCGTGGTCTTGTCCGGCCCCATGCCGGGCAGGCCGAGGTTGCGCGGGAAGTACTGGTGGCCGATGGCGCCGCTGGCCGACTTGTTGTCCCAGGCGAGGATCTTCCCGTTCGCATCCAGGCTGGCCCTGAAGCGCGCCAGCGCGGCCGGGCGGTAGACGTCGTGGGTGGTGTCGTCCTCGCGGGTCCAGATCAGCTGCACGGGCTGGCCGCCGGCGGCGCGCGCCACGGCGACGGCCTGCGCCACCATGTCGCCTTCGAGGCGGCGCCCGAAGCCGCCGCCCAGCAGCATCACCTCGATCGTCACGTCCTCGCGCGCGACGCCGGCGACTTTCGCCGCCACGTCGACCGCGATGCTCGGCACCTGGGTCGAGGCCCACAGGTGCACCTTGCCGTTCGCGACCTGCGCCGTGCAGTTCACCGGCTCCATCGTCGCGTGGGCGAGGAAGGGCGCGCGGTATTCGGCCGTCACCGTTTTCGCCGCGCCGCTCACATCCTGCGTGCCGCTTTCAAAGTAGGCGTAGCCGGACTCGTTATCGAGGGCATCGGCGAAGCTCTTGAAAATGGACTCCGAGGACAGCCTGTCACCCTCGTCCTCGTGCCAGCGCACGGTCAGCGTGGCGGCCGCCGTCTTGGCCTGCCACCAGCTGCGCGCGATCACGGCTACGCCCGCGCCGGCTCCCGCATACTGGCCGGCCGCCGAGGACACATCGACCACGCGCAGCACGCCCGGCATGGCCAGCACCGGTTTCGCGTCGAACCAGGCGACGCCGGCGCCGACCACGGGCGCCATCCGCACGGCCGCGTACAGCATGCCGGGCGGACGGGCGTCGATGCCGAACAGCGCGCTGCCATCGACCTTGGCGGGCGTGTCGCGGCGCGGTACCGGCTTGCCGATCAGGCGGAAGTCGCGCGGCTCTTTCAGGCGCACGTCCCCGGCGTCGATGCCGGCGCCTACCTGCGCCGCGCGCGCGGCCAGGCTGCCGTAGGAAGCGCGGCGGCCGTCCTTGTGGATCACGAAGCCGTCCTCGGTGCGCAGGTCGGCGTCCGCCGCCTTCCAGTCCCCGGCGGCGGCCTTTACAAGCATCGCGCGCGCCACGGCGCCCGCTTCGCGCATCGGCTGCCACGCGTCCTTCACGCTGGTCGAGCCGCCGGTGAACATGATGCCGAGTTCGCGCCCGATCTTCCCCAGCATCCACTGGGTGCCGTCCTTGACGTTGCCGCGCTCGTCCGGGTGGAAAGGCAGATTCTCGCGCAGGACGGCGAGGTTGCCGAAGATCTTGTCGATCGGGGCGGGCGCGATGCGCACGCTACCCAAAGGCGCGTCGAGCTCCTCGGCCACCAGCATCGGCAGCGCCGTATGCACGCCCTGCCCCATTTCGCTGCGCGGCACCACCACCGAGACCGTGCCGTCAGGCGCGATGGCGATCCAGCCGTTGAGGGCGACCGTGCCCTGCTCCACCGGCAAAGGCTCGCCCGTGTGCAGGCGCTGGCGCGGCGGGCGCGTACCCCAGCCGACCAGCAGTGCGCCGCCGGCCACCAGGCCGCCCAGCAGGAAGCGCCGGCGCGAACGCCGCGTGACGCCGGTATCGTCAGGTGCCGGCGTCTTCGGTGCCGTGTTCGTGTCTCTCATGCTTGCGACTTCCCCATGTTTCCAGCAGCTCTTCCGGCGCCACCGGCCGGCCGTACAGGTAACCCTGTGCACGCGCGCAGCCGTGACGCAGCAGGAATGCCGCCTGTTCTTCGTTTTCCACCCCCTCGGCGATCACCGAGAGGTTCATGCTTTTACCGAGCTGGATGATCGCGATCGCGATCGCCTCGTCGTTCGAATCGAGCGCGATGTCCTTGATGAAGCTGCGGTCGATTTTCAGCACGTCCACCGGCAGCTGCTTCAGGTAGGCCAGCGACGAGTAGCCGGTGCCGAAATCGTCGATCGCCAGCCCGACCCCGATCGCGTGCAGCGCGTGCACGAAGGCCAGCGCGTCGCCCGTGTTCATGATCACCGACTCGGTCACTTCCAGCTGCAGGCGGCGCGGCGCCAATCCGGTCGCGGCGAGGGCCTGCTCGACCAGCGGCGCCATCGCGCCGCGCTCGACCTGGCGCACCGACAGGTTGACCGCCATCTTCGGCACCTGCAGGCCGGCTTCGTCCCAGCGCAGCATCTGGCGGCAGGCCTCGAACAGCACCCATTCGCCGATCTGGTTGATGAAGCCGGTGTCTTCGGCCATCGGGATGAAACGCACCGGACTGACATGGCCGAGTTCGGGATTATGCCAGCGTACCAGCGCTTCGACCCCAATCAGTTTGCCGCTGTCGATTTCGACCTGCGGCTGATAATGGAGAAAGATCTCATTGCGTTCGATCGCGCGCCGCAGCAGCGCTTCCATGCGCAGGCGCTCGACGCCCTCGCCGTCCATGGCCGGCGAGTAGAACTGGTAGCCGTTCCTGCCGCGCGACTTGGCCTGGTACATGGCGACGTCGGCATTGCGCACGAGGAGGTTGGCGTCCTGCCCATCGCCCGGGAACAGGCTGATGCCGATCGAGCCGGTGACGAAGAGTTCATGGCTGGCGACCATGAAGGGCTGCTCGAACAGCGCCATCATCTTGGCCGCCACCTGGCGCGCGCCGAAGCTGCCGTCCACGTTCTCGAGCAGGACGATGAATTCGTCGCCGCCCAGGCGCGCCAGCGTATCGCCGTCGCGCAGGCGTTCGCCCAGCGCGCCCGCCACCTGTTTGAGGAGTTCGTCGCCGACGTGGTGGCCGAGGGTGTCGTTGACGTTCTTGAAGCGGTCGAGGTCGATGAACATGACGGCCAGCTGCTGGCCCTCGCGCGCCGCGCGTCCGATCGCATGCAGCAGGCGGTCCTGGAACAGCAGGCGGTTCGGCAGGCTGGTGAGCGGATCGTGATGTGCGAGGTAATCGAGCTTTTCCTGCGATTCCTTGAGGCGCGTGATGTCGCTGAAGACGCCCACGTAGTGCGTTACATTGCCGTCGTCGCCGCGCACGGTGGAGACGGTGAGCCACTCGAGGAAGGTCTCGCCGTCCTTGCGCGTGCTCCACAGCTCGCCGCGCCAGAAGCCGGTCTGGTTCAGCTGGCGCCACATGTTCCAGTACAGTTCCTGGTCGTCGCGCCCGGAGCGGGTCACGCTCCAGGGCTTGCCGACGACTTCCTCCATGGCGAAGCCGGTGATGTAGGTGAAGGCGGGATTTACGGTGACGATATTGCCGTGGACGTCGACCACCATCACGCCGTCGGCGATGTGTTCCAGCACGGTGCTCGACAGGCGCAGCTTCTCTTCGTGCTCCTTGCGTTCGGAGATGTCGGCGAAGACCCAGACGTTGCCCGCTTCCGGATGGCCGGGATCGATCGAGCTGCCGCTTACCAGGCACCATAGCAGGCTGCCGTCGCGGCGCCGGAACTGGCGCTCGTGGCTGGAATCCTCGCCGCGCGCGAGCAGCGGGAAGAATTCGCCCTCGGCCCGCACATGCTCGCGTGCCGAGACGAACAGGATCGAGGCGGGCTGGCCGACCAGGCTGCCCTCGGGATAGCCGAACAGCTGCTCGGTGCGGCGGTTGACCGAGACGATGCGCCGTTCGCGCGTGAAGACGACGCCGAACATGACGTTGTCGAGGATCGCGCTCTGCTCGGCCAGCAGCGCCCCGATGCGCATCTCGTTGTGCTTGCGTTCGCTGATGTCGGAGATGATGCCGTCGACCCAGAAGCCTTCCTCGGCGGCCACGCGCTGCGGCTGGCCGCTTTCCAGCACCCAGCGCTCCCGGCCCCGGGCATCGACGATGCGGTATTCGACCTCGTAGCTGTTCCCGGACTGCAGCGCGGCGCGCAGCACCTGGCTGCGCAGGGCCTGGTCCGGCTCGCAGATCATGCGCGACCAGGCGTCGGTGTCGCCGCGCATCAGTTCGGACGCCGGGATGCCGGCGATGTCCTCGATCGCCTCGCTGACGAAATCGATGCTGCCGCGCGCCCGCGCGCGGAACACGGCGCCCGGCACCTGGGTCACGATCGAGCGGAACTGCTCCTCGCGCCGCGCGACGTCGACGAACAGGGTGCGGATCGCCACCCGCATGCGCTCCATCTGCTTGCCGAGACGCCCCAGTTCGCCGTCGACGTCGAGCACCAGGGGCGTATCGAAGTCGCCGCGCGAGAGGCGGTCGGAGAAATTGGCGACGGTGCGCAGCGGGGCCTGCAGGCGCCGCCGCAGGAAGGCGAGGATGAGCAGCAGCGACACCGTCACCTGGACCGCCAGCACCAGCGCATAGTCGCGCTGCTTGCGGCCCAGCTCCTGCTGGCTGCGCAGGTCGTCCATCTCGATCACCAGGTCGCCGATGTGCTGGCCCTGCATCTCGACCCGCCGCTCGGCGCGCAGCACGTGGCCGCGTGCCCGTTCGGGGGCGCGCACGTCGATGGTGCCGGTACCGGACTGGCCGCGCACCTGGATGTGTACGACGGAAGGGTCGCGCATCACCGAGTCGACCAGCGAGCGCGCGGCCTCGGGATTCATGTTCCAGAGCGACTCGCGCATGCCGAGCGCGAGGATTTCGGCATTGCGCTGCAGGGTGTCGTTGAGTTCGGCGACCGTGTTCTGGCGCTCCTGCACGGCAAGCAGGAAATAACTGGCCACCAGCGCGGGAATCACGAGGCCGCCGATGACGACCATCAGCATAGCGCCGTACACCGACTTGGTGTACAGCCTGCCTACTCTGGAAGTGAATCCGCGCAAGTCGATTCGTGGCATGGTCGTGGCCGCAATGGTCCGCTGTTAACCTATCATCGCATAGGCGTGCGGGGACGGGCGGCGTGGCTGCCCAACCGTGTTCAGGTGTTGCGGCGCGGGTAGCCGGCGGCCAGGATGCGCTGCCAGACGATTTCCTTCTGCTCGGCCGACATGGCGACCCATTGGGCCACTTCGATGTAGGTGCGGCCGCAGCCGCGGCAGACCTCGTCGAAGGTGGTGGAGCAGACGGCGACGCAGGGTGTGTCCGGACGCGGAGGGAGCTGGGCCGGCGCAGTTCCCTCTTTATTAACGGGCTGGTCCGACATCGAGCTTGTCCCAGCCTTCGTGGCCCAGTTGTTCCATGGTCTCGATGTTCTTCTCGAAAATCTCGGCCGCATCGGGGAAGGCTTCGACGGCGCGCTCGATGCTTTCCTCGCGCAGGATCTGCAGGATCGGATAAGGCGCGCGGTTGGTGTAGTTCTCGATGTCGTTCTTGTCGGTGTCGGCGAACTGGTATTCCGGATGGAAGCTGGCCACCTGTAGCTCGCCGTCGAGCTGCATGTCCTCGACCGCTGCGTCGGCCACGTCCAGGAACTCGTTGTAGTCGAGGAAATCGTCGAGCACGAAGGGATGGATCAGCAGCGTGGTGTCGACTTTCTCGGCCGGCGTGTCGGACAGGTTCTGCAGCTCGTTCATCAATTCCTCGAGCAGGGCCTCGGGCGTACGCGCGGAAGAGACGACGTAGCGCACCTGCTCCTTGACATACACGGACTTGGCGAAGGGGCAGAGGTTGAGGCCGATGACGGCCTTTTCCAGCCAGTTGCGGGTGGCGGCGATGATGGCGTCATCGTCCGCGTTGAGGTTGGCGGTGCTCATATATATAGATGTTCTCGAAAAGGAAACGCGGTGCAATAGGTGGATTGTACGCACAGTTTGCGTGTGCTCATAGGTCGGGTATTCGAGGCGGGTAACTTGAAAACGTGCCGGACGGGACAGCGAGACCGGGATTTCCTTATCGATTCGACAAGCATGCAGCATGGATGAGTTGTTTCTCTGAGGAATATGTTTCCTTAAAGGGTAGCGCTATACTCCCGGCTAGTACTCTGCCTGGCAGCACATTTTCTCCTATGGCAGAAACTGGAAGCAATCGCATACCCCCTTGATGTGTTATCAAAATAGTTTCGAGTTGGCAAAAAAGATAGATAAGAAATTTTGTAACCGCCCGGGATTATTGCTTGACTGTCTCAGCAGCTGCTTCGTACACTGCCTCCTTATCGTCAGTCCCGCAGTTCCTGGACGCAACACTGGAAAGCCTAACGACATGACCCGCCAAACCTCTATTGCTGCCGCGCTGGTGCTTCTGCTCTCAGCTCCCCTCGCCCAGGCCATCGACAATGCCCCGGTCAACGCGCTGCAAGGCGCCGCCGTGCTGCGCCCAGCCGCACCTGTCGCCGCAAACGGTGCTCCTGCACTGAAAGTCGACGAATACAAGGAAACCGACGTCTGGGGCCGCATCCGCAGCGGCTACGCGATTCCCGACATCAACAATAACCTGGTCGAGCGCCACACCCGCTCCTATAGCGCCAAGCCCGACTATATGGCCCGCATCTCCGGCCGCGCTTCGCTCTACCTGTTCCACGTGGTGCAGGAGCTGGAAAAGCGCGGCATGCCGACCGAACTGGCGCTGCTGCCGGTGATCGAATCGGCCTTCAATCCGCAAGCCCTCTCCACCGCGAGCGCCGCCGGCCTGTGGCAGTTCGTGCCGGGCACCGGCAAGGACTACGACCTCAAGCAGAACATGTTCAAGGACGAGCGCCGCGGCGTGCTGGCTTCGACCGATGCCGCCCTGACCTACCTGCAGCGCCTGTACACGATGTTCGGCGACTGGCAGCTGGCCCTGGCCGCCTACAACTGGGGCGAGGGTAATGTCCAGAAGGCGATCAAGAAGAACCAGGCGCTGGGCAAACCGACCGACTTCGAAAGCCTGGCCGACCTGATGCCGGCCGAGACCCGCAACTACGTGCCGAAACTGCAGGCCGTCAAGAACATCGTCGCCAATCCGGGCCAGTACAACGTCACCCTGCCCGTGATCGACAACCAGCCTTACTTCACCGCGATCGACAAGACCAGCGACATCGACCTGGCCGTCGCCGCCCAACTGGCGGAAATGTCGATCGACGAATTCAAGGCCCTGAACCCGCAGTTCAAGCGTCCGGTCATCACCGGCGACGACCGCACCAAGATCCTGCTGCCGCAGAAGAATGCCGAGAAATTCCACCTGAACCTGGCGCAATGGGGCCAGGCGCTGTCGACCTGGACCACGCACCGTATCACCAGCGCCAAGGAAAGCATCTCCTCGCTCGCTTCGAAGTTCGGCACCACGCCGGAAGTCATCCGCCAGGCCAACAACATCCCGATGCAAACCCGCCTGAAGGCCGGTTCGACCATCCTGGTGCCGAAGACCTCGGCCTCGGCCGGTGCCGACATCGCCGACAGCATCGTCGACACCGCCGTGATGGCGCTGGAAGCGGACCGTGGCGACAAGGTGCGCAGCAGCCGCTACAAGACCAAGGCGACGGCCGCGTCGAACTCGCGCGTGTCCCGTAATACCAACAGCCGCCGTAAACACCGTTAAGCGGCTGTGGCCCGGGCGGGAGCGCCGGGCCGGCTTCCCTTCCGATCCGATGCCGCCTTGTGCGGCATCGCGCCATTCTTTGCGCTAGCTCAAATCAGGCGTCCTGTGCAAGCATTCGCAAACTACTGTATAGTGTCGTTTGTGCGCTGCAATAACTCGACAATACGTCGCCTGTCAGCCCACAACGCAAGCAAGTAATATTTAGCAGCATCGCAGCCCAGGCCAGCCGTTCCAGGCAGCCTCCCATAAAGCCCTCCCGCCCTGCGTGTCGTACTTTGACACCGTCCCGGCGCAAAGCTTTTGTGCCGAAATTTCTTTCATTTCTGAGTCATTTCGTTGTGTTGGTTCGCGTTGCTATTTTGCGCCCGTTCATACTGACGAGCGCCGATCACTACCGAAAGAAAAGCTAACAATGAGTTTTGAAGCACTAGGTCTCCACGCGTCCCTCGTCAAGGCAGTCACCGAAGCCGGCTACCTGAAGCCGACCGCAGTCCAGGAACAGGCTATCCCGGCCGCCATCGGCGGGCGCGACCTGCTGGTGTCGTCGCAAACCGGTTCGGGCAAGACCGCGGCCTTCATGCTGCCGTCGCTGAACAAGTTCGCCAACATCGAGCCGGCGCCGATGAGCCGCACCCCTGCGCAGGAAGCGCAGTCGGCCCGTTCGCGCGGCGAGCGCGTCCGTTTCAAGCCAGCCCAGCCGAAGATGCTGGTGCTGACCCCTACCCGCGAGCTGGCCCTGCAGGTCACCACCGCGACCGAGCAATACACCACCTCGATGCGCCGCATCCGCGCCGTCTCGATCCTGGGCGGCATGCCTTACCCGAAGCAGATGCAGCTGCTGTCGAAGAATCCTGAAATCCTGGTCGCGACCCCGGGCCGCCTGATCGACCACATGGAGTCGGGCAAGATCGACTTCTCGCAACTGGAAATCCTGGTGCTGGACGAAGCCGACCGCATGCTGGACATGGGCTTCATCGAGGACATCGAGAAGATCGTCGCCGCGACCCCGGAAACCCGCCAGACCATGCTGTTCTCGGCCACGCTCGATGGCGTCGTCGGCAACATGGCACGCCGCATCACCAAGGATCCGCTGACCATCCAGATCGCCAGCGGCACCAAGCGCCACGAGAACATCGTGCAGAAAGTGCACTTCGTCGACGACCTGTCGCACAAGAACCGCCTGCTCGACCACCTGCTGCGCGACGAGTCGATGGACCAGGCCGTGGTCTTCACCGCCACCAAGCGTGATGCCGACACCATCGCCGACCGCCTGAACATCGCCGGCTTCGCAGCCGCCGCGCTGCACGGCGACATGCACCAGGGCGCGCGCAACCGCACCCTGGACAGCATGCGCCGCGGCCAGGTGCGCGTGCTGGTGGCGACCGACGTCGCCGCGCGCGGCATCGACGTGCCGACCATCACCCACGTGGTGAACTACGACCTGCCGAAGTTCCCGGAAGACTACGTGCACCGTATCGGCCGTACCGGCCGCGCCGGCCGCAACGGCATCGCCGTGTCGCTGGTGAACCACGCCGAAGGCATGAACGTCAAGCGCATCGAGCGCTTCACCAAGCAGACCATCCCGGTCGACGTGGTCGAAGGTTTCGAGCCGAAGCGTTCGGCGCCGGCACGCACCGGCGCCCGTCCGGGCTGGAAACCGGGCGACGGCCGCAGCGCCGCCAAGCCGGGCCAGCGCAGCTTCAGCAAGCCGTACGGCCAGCGCGAGGGCGCCCCGCGCGAAGGCGGTTTCAACCGTGAAGGCGGCTACAACCGCGAGGGTGGCTACAATCGTGACGCGGCACCGCGTACCGGCGGCTACAACCGTGACGCAGCCCCGCGCGAAGGCGGCTACAACCGCGATGCCGCACCGCGCCGCGAAGGCAATGGCGGCTACCGCGGCAACAGCGGTCACCCGCGCTCGTTCGACAATGCACGCCGTACCTTCGGCGACAACTGATCGTCGATCATGTAAATGAGAAAGGCTGCTTCGGCAGCCTTTTTTTTCGCCGGTTTCAGGCGGCGTTCGGGTGCAGGCGCACCCGCCGGCGCCGTTCGGTACCAAACATCCTCATACCAAAGCAATGCTCGCGAACGGCCAGCCAGGTTGCCGGGATGACGAACAGGAAGCCGGCTGCGATGCTCGGCGAGCACACCAGGCGCAGCCAGTCGGTGCGCAGTACCGAGTGCAGGAAGGCGATGCTCAGGGCCAGCAAGCGGGTGCAGGCGCGGGCAATGGACGCCTGGCGTATTTCACTGGTGCTGTTGGATCGAGCTTTCATACTGCGCCTCTGCTGCATTTCTGTTGATCTGACGTCATTAAACCCCAAGCATGCCCCGCTGCGACATGGCCGCAGTCCTACGCTGGTGTCGGCCAATGCCCAGTTCGACGATCGGATTCGAAGCCAGTGGGCGGGCAGACAAGACGCCCCGTATAATCGCGAACCGTTCACCTTAACTGCTCCCCATCGACCATGGATCGCCCCCGCATCCTCATCGCCAGCCCCGCGGCGGCAGCCGACAACAACGGCAACTGGCAGACCGCCAGCCGCTGGGCGCGCTTCCTGCGCGGCCCCTACGCGGTGACGGTGGCGGGCGGCTGGAACGTGAACGACCCGGCGCCCGACCTGCTGGTCGCCCTGCACGCGCGGCGCTCGGCGCAGGCGCTGGCCAGCTTCAAGGCGGCCTACCCCGAGCGCCCCGCCCTGCTGGTCCTGACCGGCACCGACCTGTACCGCGACATCGACAGCGTGCCCGAAGCGCGCGCCTCGCTCGACCTGGCCGACGCCCTGGTCGTGCTGCAGGAAGCGGGACTGGCGCGCCTGCCGGCGCCAGTACGAAGCAAGGCGCGCGTGATCTACCAGTCCGCGCCGCCCCTGAGTCCCGCCCCGCCCGCGACGAAGCGCTACGTGGACATCTGCATGATCGGCCACCTGCGCCAGGAAAAAGATCCGCAAACCTTCATGCGGGCAGCCGCGCTGGTTACCACGCCCGGCGTGCGCCTGCTGCACATCGGCGGCGTACTCGATCCGATCCTGGAACAGGCCGCGCGCGACACCGCAGCCGCGACATCGCGCTACCGCTGGCTCGGGCCGCTGCCGCACGCGCGCACGCGCCAGCGCCTGAAACGCTGCCACGCGATGGTCATTGCCTCCCGCATGGAAGGCGGTGCCAACGTGATCATCGAGGCCGTCAGCAGCGGCGTGCCGGTGCTGGCTTCGCGCATCGACGGCAATGTCGGCATGCTCGGACCGGACTACGCCGGCTATTTCGACGCGGGCGATGCCGGCGCGCTGGCGGCGCTGATCGAGCGCTGCGTGTTTGACCCCGATTTCGACGCGCTGCTGCGGCGCCAGTGCGCCGCCCGCGCCGGCTTGTTCCTGCCGGCGGCCGAACGAGCGCTACTTACCGACTTGGTGGATAATCTGCTGCCCGCACCCCGGACAGCCTGACAACTCAATAATGGAACCGAACATGAACGCCCAAACGCAGGTCAATGAGCAGACCATCAAACTGACTTCCTTCTCGCACGGCGGCGGCTGCGGATGCAAGATCGCGCCCGGCGTGCTGGCCGAAATCCTCAAGAGGTCGAGCGGCTTCCCGGTGCCGCCCCAGCTGATGGTCGGGATCGAGACCGCCGACGATGCCGCCGTCTATAAGCTCAACGACGAGCAGGCCCTGATCGCCACCACCGACTTCTTCATGCCGATCGTCGACGATCCCTTCGACTTCGGCCGCATTGCCGCCACCAACGCCATTTCCGACGTGTATGCGATGGGCGGCACCCCGATCATGGCCCTGGCCCTGGTCGGCATGCCGATCAACAAGCTGCCGCTCGAGACCATCGGCGAGATCATCCGCGGCGGCGAATCGATGTGCGCCGAAGCCGGCATCCCGATCGCCGGCGGCCACACCATCGATTCGGTCGAACCGATCTATGGCCTGGTGGTCATGGGCCTGGTGCACCCGGATAAAGTCAAGCGCAATGCCGACGCCAAAGCCGGCGACGTCCTCATTCTCGGCAAGCCGCTGGGCGTGGGCGTGCTCTCGGCCGCACTGAAAAAGGACGTGCTGGGCGCGGACGGCTATGCCGCGATGATCGCCAACACGACCAAGCTGAACAAGCCGGGCCAGGCGCTGGCGGCGATGGAAGGCGTGCATGCGCTGACCGACGTCACCGGTTTCGGCCTGCTCGGCCACCTGCTGGAACTGGCGCGCGGCGCCAAACTCTCGGCCGAACTCGAGATGGCCGACATCCCGCTGCTGCCCGGCGTGCTGCAACTGGCCCACGACGGCTACTTCACCGGGGCCTCCGGCCGCAACTGGCAGGCGTATGGCAATGAGGTGACGCTGTCGGAGAACGTGACGCCGGCCCAGCAGGCGCTGCTGACCGACCCGCAGACCTCGGGCGGCCTGCTTGTCTCCTGCGACCCGGCAACCGCCGATGCCGTGCTGGCCCTGTTCGCACGCGCAGGTTTCGGCGAAGCGAAGGTGATCGGCCGCATGGCGGCGGGCATGCCGGGCGTGCTGGTCAAAGCCTGATTCCGCACTGCGATATGCATATGCCACGGCAAGGAAAATATTGCCGTGTCAACATTTTTATTTTATGCATGCAAGGCGCAGCTTTGTTTTTTTGAGAATTGTCGGTTGTATAATGCCTGCTGCCGGCGCAGACCGGCCTCGACAGTTCCAACAAAATCTCCAGAGACAATGCCTACGCAACAGGCCGCTCCAGCGGCGCTCGACTCGCTTCCTTCGCCCGGGCGGACCACCCGCCTGGCCCAGGCCCTCCTCGGCACCGACAGCCGGCAACGCCCCACCCTGCAGCTGCTGGGCCTGGCTGCCCTGGTCACGGCCACCGTCGTCATCCTGCTCGTCTATGCGGCCAGCATCGGGGTGGCCGACGTGCTCCAGGTCGCCGTCCTGACCAGCCTGTTCTTCATATTCATCCTCGGCTTCTATGGCGTCATCCGCAGCGGCCTGAACCAGCGTTTCGCCGATCCCACGCTGGCCATGCCGCAGACCATCCTGGCCCAGACCCTGATCGCCGGCGCCTATGCCGTGACCGGGCCGGTGCATGGCGCGACCGTCATCATGTTGTCGCTGGTGATGGTGTTCGGCATGTTCAGCCTGCGCCCGAATGCGGTGCGCCACGCCAGCGTCTACACGGTGGTCCTGATGGGCGTCGTGATGTACTGGTGCTCGCAGAAACAGCCCCTGCACTATCCGCTGGGCCAGGAGCTCTTCAATTTCGCGCTGACCGCCATCGTCATGCTGGCCATTTCCAGGCTGTCGGGCCAGTTGTCGGAGATGCGCACGCGCCTGAAAACGCAGAAGATCGCCCTGGAGCAGGCCCTGGCCCACATCAAGGAAATGGCCGCGCGCGACGAGCTGACCGGCCTGCCGAACCGGCGCCGCATGATGACGCTGCTGCAGGAGCACGCGACGCGCCACGCGCGCGGCGGGCCGCGCTTTTTCGTCTGCATCATCGATCTCGACCACTTCAAGAACATCAATGACACCTACGGCCATGCGGCCGGCGACGCCGTGCTGCGCGCGTTCGCCACCCAGGCCCAGGTCGTGCTGCGCACCACCGACATGATCGGGCGCTGGGGCGGCGAGGAATTCCTGCTGCTGCTGCCCGAAAGCGCCCCGGGCGACCCGACCCTGGGCGTGGCGCGCCTGCGCGAAAGCCTGGCGGACTTGCCGGCCAGCCCCGCCCTGCACGACCTGCGCGTGCAGTTCTCGGCCGGTTTCGCGCGCTACGAGGAAGGCGAGCCGATCGACCAGGCGATCGAGCGCGCCGACCGGGCCCTGTACGCGGCCAAGTCGGCGGGACGCAATCGCAGCGTCGTGCTTTGAGGTCTTAGTCGGACCGGGACGATCCCTTGTGCTGGATGGGGGCGGCGCGCCGCACCACGACGGGCTGGCGCAGCTTGTGCAGCTGGCGCGCCAGCAGGATCAATCCAGCCAGCAGCGCGATGAATGCCAGCATGACCGGCAAAGGCAAACCCAGGAAAACGCCCGTTGTATCCATGACCGCTCCGTCGTCTATTGCCCAGCGTTATGCCGGCGCAAGAGCCTACTGTGCCATTGGCTTACTTACGGGAAATTGAGGCGGCGCAAAACAGCGCCACGGCGCGTTTCAGGCGCGCATCTTGAGCGGCGGATGGGACTCGGGCCGGCCGCGCCCGACACGTTCGTACTCGGCGATCACCTGGGCGCCGAACAGCAGCAGCGTGGCGCCGATCTCGAGGCTGAACATGACGACGATCGCCGTCGTCATCGAACCGTAGACGACGTTCACTTGCGACAGGGTCGAGAAATACCAGACCAGCACGTGGCGCGCGATTTCCCACAGCAGCGCCGCCGTCACGCCGCCCACCAGCGCATGCGAGAGCGACAGGCGCCCGACCGGCATCACCAGATAGATCGAGGTCAGCACCAGGATCTCGCCCAGCAGCCCCAGCAGGTAGAGCAGCGCGCCCGAGACGCCGCCCAGCGACCAGGTGGCGCCGAATAAATACACGCTTTCCGTGCCCATCACCTGCAGGGTGCTGGCCACCAGCGTGACCAGCATCACGCCCACGCCCAGCGCCAGGATATAGCAGTAAGGCAGCACCGCCGAGACCAGGTAATGGCGGCGCCGGATCGCGACCCGGTGCACGAAGATCACGCTCATCGCGTTTTCCAGCACCGTAAAGGCGAAGGAGCTGAAGAACAGCATGGTCACGCCCAGCACCCAGGTGATCAGGTCGCGGTTGTCGAGGAAGTTCGCGACCTCGGCCACGATCGATGCCGACTGGCCCGGCACCAGCAGTTCCAGGTAGCGGCGCAGCGTCACCAGCAGTTCGGCCTGGTCGATGAAGTGCGACAGCGCCACCACCACCAGCATCAGGAAAGGCACGATGGACAGCAGCGCGTAATAGGCCACCGCGCCGGCCAGCAGCAGGCCCTGGTTGGCGCGAAAGCCCTTCAGGACGCTGAGGGTAAAGGCGAGCGGATGCGAGAAGATGTAGGCGTTGGCGCGCCGGTTCAGGATGCGGATGCGCGTACGGCGGATGCGCAGGCGGCGCAGGCGCAAGGGCGCGAGCCCTTTCATCGCGCCAGCCTGATGCCAGTAAATTGCCAGCGCGCGTAAGCAGGGAAGAAATTGCGGTAGCTGGCACGCGCATGTCCGCCCGGCGTCGCACAGGACGAGCCGCGCAGCACGTACTGGTTGACCATGAACTTGCCGTTGTATTCGCCGATCGCACCCGGCGCCGGCGCATAGCCGGGATAAGGCGCGTAGCTGCTGCTGGTCCATTGCCAGCAGGCGCCGAACATCTGCGTCAAGCCTTGGCCGGCGGCCGCTTCCGGATGCAGGCGGCCGGCCTCGATGCTGGCCAGGCGGGCGGCGAATTCCCATTCGGCTTCCGTGGGCAGGCGCGCACCGCACCAGCGCGCATAGGCGTCGGCCTCGTACAGCGACAAATGCGTGACCGGACGCGCGGGATCGAGCGGCACTTCGCCGTGCAGGGTGAACTCGCGCCACGAATTATCTTCCTGGCGCCGCCAGTACAGGGGCGCCGCCAGTTCGCCTGACGCCACCCGGTCCCAGCCCTCGGCCAGCCACAGGGCCGGATCGCGGTAGCCGCCGGCTTCGATGAAGGCGGCATATTCGCCGTTCGTCACCAGGCGCGAGGCCAGCGCGAAGGGCGCGACGTAGCTGCGGTGGCGCGGCAGCTCGTTGTCGAAGCAAAAGCCGCGGCCGTCGAAGCCGATTTCGACCAGGCCGCCGTCGAAGTCGATGAAGGCGAGCGGCCCGGGCGGACTGTCCGGCGCCATGCCCTCGCCGTCGTAGCCGGGGGCGATCGGATTTTGCGCCAGCAGGTGCTTGACGTCGGTGAGCATCAGCTCCTGGTGCTGCTGTTCGTGCTGCAGGCCGAGCGTGACCAGGGCGGCCAGCGCGGCGTCGCCGCCCTCCGCTTCCAGCAGGCGCAGCATGCGCGCGTCGACGTCGGCCCGGTATGCCTTGACTTCATCCAGCGAGGGACGTGTGAGCAGGCCGCGCTGCGCACGCGGATGCTTGGCGCCGACGCCGTTGTAGTAGGAATTGAACAGCACCCGGAAGGCGCTGTGAAAAGGCCGGAAGTCCCGCTCGCGCGCTTCGAGGATGAAGGTCTCGAAGAACCAGGTCGTGTGCGCCAGGTGCCATTTGATCGGGCTGGCGTCCGGCATCGACTGGGCGCAGCAATCCTCGTTCGAGAGCGGCGCGGCCAGGTGCAGGGAGCGTTGGCGTACGGCCTGGAAATCGTCGCGCAGCATAACGGTCATTGAGTAATACGTCAGGCGATGGCCTGGGCGTGGATGACGGCGAACGGACAGCGTGGATCGGTCCACACCCGGGTCGCCTCGAAGCCGGACTGTTCGAGCAGCACGATGGCGTCGGCCTGGCGGTACTTGTAGCTGTTTTCGGTATGGATGCGCTCGCCTTCTGCGAAATCGCGCCCGCCGCCCGGCCAGCATACGCGCTGGGCCTGCTTCGCCTCGAGGTGCATCTCGACCCGGCCGGCCGCCTCGTTGTAGAAGCCGACGTGGCGCCACTGGCGGATGTCGAAGTCGCTGCCCAGCAGCTGGTTTACGTGGCGCAGCACGTTCAGGTTGAAGGCGGCCGTGACGCCGAGGGCGTCGTCGTAGGCGGCATCGAGGATGGCCTTGTCCTTGGCCAGGTCGATGCCGATCAGCAGGCCGCCGTCCGGTCCGCAGCCCTTGCGCAGCCGGGTCAGGAACACGCGCGCCTCGGGCGGCGTGAAGTTGCCGAGCGAAGAACCCGGATAGAAGAACAGACGGCGCTCGGCGCGTACGTTATCGGGCAGTTCCAGCCCGCTGGAAAAATCGAGTCCCAGGGCCTGCATGTCGATGTGCGGGAAGCGCAGGCGCAGGCGCGCCAGGGCATCGCTGACGAACTCGGTCGAGATGTCGACCGCCACATACTGGGCCGGGCGCAGCAGCGGGAACAACTTTGCCGCCTTGGCGCAATTGCCGGCGCCGAGGTCGATCATGGTCGTGCCGAGCCCGCAGGCGCGCGCGATCTCGCGGCCGTAGCGGGCGAAGATGCCGGCTTCGGTGCGGGTCGGGTAGTACTCGGGCAGCTCGCAGATGGCTTCGAACAGCTTGGAGCCGAGGGCATCGTAGAGGAACTTCGGCGAAATGGTCGCGTGGCGCGCGCCCAGGCCGTCGTACAGCTCGGCCGGCACGTGGGCACTGGCAGCGCCTGGGGTGGCCGCAATCGCGGCCGGCGCGGGCTTCTCGGTTGTGCAGGACGTCAGCATAAGGTTTATCATTCGTGCCGCCGGGGTGCCGGATGCGCCCCTGCTAGGGAAGATGTTGCTGTTTTTGCTATCATAGCGGAAGTCTGAAATCCTCCGCGTTTGCCAGCCGCTCTGGCGTGCTCGCCGTCCTGCCGTTGTCCTTTACAAGAAGAAAGCTCTCCATGTTTCCATCGACCGTCCTGAAGTCCCTGCTCGCCGCCTGCGCCGCCACCGTCCTGCTGGCCGCCCCCGCCTCCGCCCAGAATACCCCGGGCGTGCTGCGCGTCTCGGCCATCCCCGACGAAGCGCCGACCGAACTGCAGCGCAAGTTCAAGCCGCTGGGCGACTACCTGTCCAAGGCGACCGGCCTGAAGGTCGAGTTCACCCCGGTGACCGACTACGCCGCCTCGGTCGAAGGCCTGATCAACCACAAGCTCGACATGGTCTGGTTCGGCGGCTTCACCTTCGTGCAGGCCAATGTGCGCAGCAAGGGCCAGATCGTGCCGCTGGTGCAGCGCGCCGAGGACGAAAAATTCCGCTCGGTGTTCATCACGACCCAGCCCGGCATCAACAAGCTCGAAGACCTGCGCGGCAAGACCCTGTCCTTCGGTTCCGAATCCTCGACCTCGGGCCACCTGATGCCGCGCTCCTTCCTGCTGGGCGCGAAAATCAATCCGGACACCGACCTCAAGCGCGTCGCCTTCTCGGGCGCGCACGACGCGACGGTGGCGGCGGTGGCCGGCGGCAAGGTCGATGCCGGCGCCCTGAACATCTCGGTCTGGGAAAAGCTGGTCGAAGCCAACAAGGTCGACCCGAAGACCGTGCGCGTGTTCTACACCACGCCGGGCTACTACGACTACAACTGGTCGGTGCACGCCAACATGGCGCCGGCATTGCAGAAGAAGATCCGCGACGCCTTCCTGGCGCTGGACGCATCGACCCCGCAAGGCAAGGAAATCCTCGAGCTGCAGCGTGCGACGAAATTCATTCCGACCAAGGCCGAGAACTACAAGGCCATCGAAGCGGCGGCGAAGAATGCCGGCCTGCTGAAGTAAGACCGGCACCAGCGTCATGAGTTTCAAGCTCGACAAACTGACCGTGCGTCACCTGGCCGGGAGCCAGGCGGCGGCGCTGCACGCGCTCGACCTGGACGTGCAGCAGGGCGAGCAGCTGGCGCTGATCGGTCCGTCGGGCGCGGGCAAGACCACGCTGCTGTCGACGCTCGCCTGCGCGCACCAGCCGGCCGAAGGCGCGCTATCCGTGTTCGGCCTCGATCCGTGGGCCCTGCCGCAGGCGGTGCGTCACCGCCTGCGCGCGCGCCTGTTCCTGGCGCCGCAGACGCCGCCGCTGCCGCCGCGCCAGCGCGTCGTGACCGCCGTGCTGGCCGCGCGCCTGCCGGGCTGGAGCCTGGGACGCGCGCTGCGTTCGCTGTTCAAGCCGGTCGAGCCCGACGCCGCCTTCGAGGCCCTGCGCCGCTTCGGTCTGGGCGACAAGCTGTATGCGCGGGTCGACCGCCTGTCCGGCGGCGAACGCCAGCGCTGCAGCCTGGCGCGCCTGCTGTTGTCGAACGCCGAGGCCTTCCTGGTCGACGAGCCGATCTCCGCGCTCGACCCGGCGCTGGCCCGCATCACGCTCGCGACCCTGCAGGAAGAAGCGGCCGCGCGCAAGGCGACCCTCGTTTGCAGCCTGCACCAGGTGGACATGGCGCGCGTCCACTTCGCGCGCATCGTCGGTTTGCGCGACGGCCGCATCGTGTTCGACCTGCCGCGCGAACAGGTCACCGACGCCATGATCGCCGCCCTCTACGAAAACGAACGCATCGAAGCGTATCCGCACCCGCCTCACGAGACGCCCGAACGCATCGCCGTCGGCGCCTGTTTCTGAATGGCGGCCCTTCCCTTGCACCCCGATCCGGCCTGGCGCGGGCGCCTGCTGGCCTGCGGCCTCGCCCTGCTGGTGCTGTGGCCGGCGCTGGTCTACTCTGAATTCAAGCCCTGGCTCCTCTTCGATCCGCAAAGCCTGGCCGCCGCGGCCGGCTTCCTGTCCGACTTCCTGCATCCGGCGCACGGGCTCGAGTTCCTGGCGATGGTGCTGCGCGAGACCTGGATCACGGTGGCGATCGCCACCGCCGGCCTGGCGCTGGCCCTGCTGGGCGCGATTCCGGCGACCCTCCTGGTGAGCGAGCGGCTGTCGATCTCGCGCCTGGGCACGGGCCGCGTGCGCTGGCCGGCGGCCCTGCTGCGCCAGTGCGTGCGCTGGGTGCTGGTGCTGCTGCGCAGCGTGCCGGAACTGGTCTGGGCTTTATTGTTCGTGCGCGTGGTCGGCCTCGGCCCCACGGCCGGGGTGCTGGCGATCGCCCTCACCTATGCCGGCATGCTGGCCAAGGTTTACGCCGAGATCCTCGAATCGAGCGACGCCCACGCCACCGACGCCCTGCTGGCCAACGGCGCGGCGCGCCTGCCGGCCCTGCTCTACGGCGCCCTGCCGGATGCGGCGGCCGAACTGGTCTCGTACACGATCTACCGCTGGGAATGCGCGATCCGCGGCTCGGCGATCATGGGTTTTGTCGGCGCCGGCGGGCTCGGACAGCGGATGGACGAATCGACCAAGATGATGGCGGGCGGCGAAGTCGCGACCATGCTGCTGATGTTCGTGCTGCTGGTCGCGGCCGCGGATCTCGTGTCCACCCTGCTGCGCCGGAGGCTCGGATGAATCAGCCGCTGCCGCCGCGACGCTCATGGACCACGCCGGTGCTGCTGGTGCTGTTGCTAGGGCTGGTCGTCGCCAGCTTCGCCACGCTGCGCCTTGACCTGGCCGCCTTCTTCACGCCGGAAGCGGCCGGCACCACGCTGGAATTCCTGGGCGGTTTTACCCCGCCCGAAACGGCTGCGCCGTTTCTGATGAAGACCCTGAACGCGGCGCTCGAGACCCTGTCGATGTCGGCGCTCGGCACCCTGCTCGCCGTGATCGCCGGCCTGGTGCTGGCGCTGCCGGCCAGCGGCCGCTGGGGCGGCGCGGCGCGCGCGCTGGTGCGCGTCGTGCTCAACGTATTGCGTTCGATTCCGGAACTGGTCTGGGCGGCGCTGCTGCTGGTCGCCGCCGGCCTCGGGCCCTTTGCCGGCACACTGGCGCTGGCCGCGCACACGGCGGGCGTGCTCGGGCGCCTGTTCGCCGACGCGCTGGAAAACGCCGAGCCGGCGCCGGAAGCGGCGCTGCGCATCAACGGCGCGCCGGCCCTCGCCGCCTTCTTCTACGCCACCCTGCCGCAGACCCTGCCGCAGATGCTGTCGTACACCCTGTACCGCTGGGAGAACAACATCCGCGCCGCGGCCGTGCTGGGCGTGGTCGGCGCCGGCGGCCTGGGGCAGATGCTGAAGTACCACCTGTCTCTGTTCCAGATGCAGAGCGCGGCGACCGTGGTGCTGGCGATGCTGTTGCTGGTGGCCCTGGTCGATGCGATCAGTTACGCGCTGCGGCGCGCCCTTACAAGGTAAAAGACGAGACGATGCTCGAATTGGCCCAGCTCACCAAGACCTACGGCGGACGCACGGTCCTCTCGAACCTGTCGCACACCTTCGAGGCCGGCCGCTTCGTCGCCATCATGGGCGAGTCGGGCGTGGGCAAGTCGACGCTGCTGAACCTGATCGCTGGGCTCGACGCGCCCGACAGCGGACAGGTGATCGTCGACGGCACGCCGATGGCGGCGCTGGACGACGACGCGGCCACGCGCCTGCGCCGCACGCGCATGGGTTTTATTTTCCAGGCCTTCCACGTGCTGCCGCACCTGAGCCTGCAGCAGAACGTAGCCCTGCCTTTGCTGCTGAACCGCGACGGCACCGCGCGTGCGGAAGCCATGCTGGACGCCGTCGGCCTGGGTGGACGTGGCACCGATTTTCCGCGCCAATTGTCGGGTGGCGAATTGCAGCGCGTGGCGATCGCACGCGCCCTCGTGCACAAGCCTGCCCTGCTGCTGGCGGACGAACCGACCGGGAACCTGGACCCGGAAACGGCCGGCGGCATCCTGCGCCTGCTGCGCGCCGAGATCAGGGCGAACGGGGCCGGCGCGATCATGGTCACCCACTCGCACGCCGCGGCCGAGATGGCCGACGAGGTGCTGCTGCTGACGCGTGAAGGCCTCAGGGCAGCCTGAAAATTTACTGCATTTTAGCAACAATTAGCTGCAAGTTCCGCACGGAAACAAGCACGTTAGACACTGTTCGCAACGAATAGTGCGGCCCCTGTCGCGCCAGCGTAGTAATATCACAACGACCCGTACGCATCAGCCAAGCTAGCTAAACACAACCTCGGGCGCTTCCAAAACGGTCCTGTACCTCAAACAAATGCATTGGAGGAGTACATGAACGTACGCCAAAAAAAACAGGAAATGCTGGCCGCGATGCATCGCGCCCGCGCTCTCGAGCCGTCGAGTTTCGTGCCGAACAAGCTGCTCGACACGCTGATCGAAAAGATGCACCTCAAGAATGATGCGGAGCTATGCCGTGTATTGGAGGTGCAGCCGCCGATCATCAGCAAGATCCGGCACCGCAAGCTGAACGTGGGCGCGACCATCCTGCTGCGCATGCACGAGAAATCGAATATCCCGATCCGCGAACTGAAGGAGCTGACCTCGGCGGCGCTGCATTAGTAGGCATGCCCTGCCCTGTCGGGCAGGGCGCGCCGCAGGCTGCCCGAATTCCCCGCTACGCCCCGCGCGTGAACTTTGCGTTATGTTGGTTTCGTTTGAGGAAAGACCCCGCCAACACGATGCCGGCGTCACGCGCGGGCATGCCCGCCCTACGGCTTCCCCGGCGGCCGTCCCGTCTTCAGCTGCGGCAGGCTATCCTGCACCTGGCGCAAGGTCGCCACATCGAGGCGGCCGACCAGGGCCACGCCGATGCGCAGCAGTTCGCTCTTCTTGATCTCGAAGCCGGCCTTCAGGCAGGCCTGCTTCACGTTCGCCAGTACGGCATACTCCCCTTCCGGCATCGTGAAACTGTCGCGCACCAGCTGCGGGCGCGCGCTGTCCGCCGGCACGGGTGCGGCTTGCGTGGCGCGGGCGCGGCCGCCGCCCGGCGCATCCTTCGCCGCCTTGACCAGCGCCTTGGCCGCATTCTTGACGGCCGTTGCAGGTGTTTTGGCAGGCGCCTTGGCTGACACTTTAGCGGCGGCTTTCGGCGTGGCCTTGACGGCTTTCTTAGCCGGCGCTTTCGCCGCGGCCTTGACGGCAGGCTTCGCCGCCGCCTTCACTGCGCTCTTCGCAGGCGCACGCACGGCGGCCTTCACGGCGGTCTTTCTGGCGGACGAGGATGTGGTGGGAGATGCGGCGCCGCCTGTCGTGGCGGCCGCCCTGGCGCGTGCGGGTGCTGTCTTGACTGCGGCCGCGGCGGCTTTCGCCCGCGTCGATGCGGCCGTGGCCGCTCCCGTCGCGGGAACCGGTTTTCTGCTCATTGGGTATTCCACTACTTAACAAGGTAAACAATATAGTCGATCAGGCGCATTCCGGAAAGAGGGGTGTCTCCCGTGCGCAGCCTTCCGCACGCCATTGCAGCTCGCGGATCACTCCGGCGCGCAACCCGGCGCCGACCGGCACCAGGGTCTCGATGCGCAACTCCTCGACCAGCGCCAGCAGCAGTGCGAGGCCGCCCGCCATCTGCGCCACGCGCGCCGGCTGGTTCGACAGGGCCGCGATGCGCATGAAGCCGCCCTCTTCGACCAGGGCATGGCGCAGCGCCAGCAGCCCGGCCATGCCGGCGCCGCGTCCGGCCGCCGCATCGGCGCCGGCCAGCTCGAACAGGGCGCGTACCGTGCCCGAGGCGCCGTAGGCGCGGCGCCATCCGGGGGCGCCGGCCATGCCGTTGGCAAATGCGCCGGCGTCGGCGAAGCGGCTGCGCGAGGAGGCCAGCGCGGCCTCGAAGGCGGCCGCCGAAATCCCGTCGCGGAAAAAAGCCAGGCCCTGGCGCAGCGCACCCACGCCGTAGGACTGCACCAGTTCGACGCTGTCGCCGCGCCCGACCGCGATCTCGGTCGAGCCGCTGCCGACGTCCAACACCAGGCGGCGCTCGCCGGCGTCCTTGCCGAGCGCGGCGGCCACGCCCAGGTAGACCAGGCGCCCTTCCTCCTCGCCGCCGAGCACCTCGACCGGATGCCCGATCGCGGCTTCGGCCGCGGGCAGGAAGGCCGGCGCGTTGCAAGCCACGCGCAGCGCGGCGCTGGCGACGACGCGCACCGCGCGCACCTCCCACATGGCCAGGGCCAGCCGGAACTGGCGCAGGCAGTCGAGCGCGCGGCGCACGGTGCCGGCGTCGAGAGCGCCGTCCGGGCCGATGGCGGCGCCGAGGCGGATCGGTTCGTTGAGCGTCGCGGCGAGCGCCAGGACGCCCTCCTCCCACCTGCCCACGTGCAGGCGGAAGCTGTCGGAGCCGAGTTCGACGGCGGCGTAAAGGGGAGCGCGGTGTGAGGAAGGCACGGTTCGCCCTGGCTGGAAGATGCCGCAGTATGGCAAACCAATGTGACGCCCCGATGACGGGACGCGAACGCTAGGCTTCCGGCACGGTCTCGCGCGGAGCGAGATGGATCCGGTTGCGCCCGGCGTCCTTGGCCGCGCGCATGGCGGCGCCGGCGCGGCCGAACAGGATGACGTTGCTGTCGTCGGGGCGGATCGTGGTGACGCCGAAGCTGGCCGTCATCGAGATCATCGCGCGTTCGGTTTTCACCGGCGTCGCCTCGATCGCCGCGCGCATGCGCTCGGCCACCAGCATGGCCTCCTCGCCGCCGGTGCGCGGCAGCAGCAGCGCGAATTCGCCGCCCGACAGGCGGCCCAGCAGGTCGCTGTCGCGCAGCTGGCGCTTGCAGAGGTCGGCCACGTGGCGCAGCACCACGTCGCCCACCGGATGGCCGTAGCCGTCGTTGACGCGCTTGAAGCTGTCGAGGTCGAGCACGATCAGCGCGGTCGGCGAACCGGGACGCCGCGCCAGCGCCATCCAGGGCGCGAGCGCGTTGTAGAAGCCGCGCCGGTTCGGCGCTTCGGTGACCAGGTCGAGCGTTTCCAGGCGCGCCACGTCGACCTGCAGGCGTTCGCGCGCCAGCAGCAGGCAGCCGAAGCCGTTCGCCAGCATCAGCAGATAAAAGGCGATGGTCGAAAGCTGGCGCAGCAGGTCGTGCGAGAGCCAGCGCCAGCCGTCGGGCATGACCAGCACCAGGATGCCGCGCGCAGCCACCAGCAGCGCCAGCAGCGCCGTCGTCACCGCCAGCGCGCGCTGCAGCATCGAGGCATTGCGCCAGCCGCGCGCCAGCGCCGCCGCGCCGAGCAGGTAGAAAGCGCCCAGGATCAGGGCCGCGGCCAGGGTGCGCAGGCCGAGCGGATCGATCCAGTACGAGACCAGGAAGATCGACACGGCCGCCAGCGCGAGCGGTACCATGGCGCGCTGCACGCGGCGCCGCTGCGCGTTTTCCCACAGCGCCGCGGATTCGAGCGCGACGCCGACGATCAGCAGGGCCCAGCCGCCCGGCAGCGCCAGCGGCTCGGGCACGACGCGCGCGCCGCCCAGCGCCAGCAGGATCCAGCTGGCCGCCTGCACCTGTTTCGACAGGCCCCAGCTGGCGAGACTGGGCGTGCGTACTGCGCCGTAGTCGAAGAAGAACAGCAGGCTGCACAAGGCCAGGTTGCCCAGCGCGAGGACCAGCACCATCGTGGTCGAGTCCATGGTCAGCATCGCGCCGCTCAGCATTCGTGCTCCACGTTCTCGGTGCCGTCGCCGACCTTGCTGGCCCAGGCGCGCGCGAAATAGCCGCGCTCGAGCGCGTCGGGCACCTCGTTCCAGAACACGATCAGCGTGCCCTTGTGGTCGTGCAGCTGGGTCAGCTTCTCGACGAAACGCGCGTTGCCGGCGCTGTCGGCCAGGGCCATCGCATAGCCGTAGACGCGCTCCAGCCGCTCGATGCGGTCCGGCTCGACGTCGCCGTTGGTGGCACTGATGGTGGGATGATCGAGAAACATGGGAACTCCGTGTGGCTGCAAAGGCCAGCTTAGCAGAGTTTCATGCCTGCGAACAAGACACCAGGCGGGCTCAATCCGCCCCGCATTCTCTTCTATACTGGCGCCATGCCGCCGCGTTCCGACCCCAGCGATTCGACGCCATCTTCCGTGCCCCGTGTACGCACCCACGGCGACCGGCGCACGCTCGAATTCCAGCCCGGCGACATCCAGAGCGAGATGCTGCTCTCGCAGCCCGACGCCCTGGTGCTCGACTACGCCCGCGCCATGATGTGCTTCGCCCTGTTCGTGCCGGCGCCGCGCCACATCGTGATGGCCGGCCTGGGCGGCGGCTCGCTGGCCAAGTTCTGCTACCGCCATTTTCCGCATACCCGCATCACCGTGCTCGAGATCAGCGCCGAGGTGATCGCCCTGCGCGAAGCCTTCTGCGTGCCACCCGACGACGCCCGGCTGCGCATCGTCCACGCGGACGCCGCCGACTACCTGCGCGAGGCGCCCGCCAGCTGCGACGTGATCCTGGTCGACGGCTTCGATGCCGCCGGCATGCCGGCCGCACTCGGCAGCGCCGCCTTCTACGCCGATTGCCGGCGTGCGCTGCGCGCGGGCGGCGTGCTGGCGGCGAACCTGCTCAGCTACGACCCCTGCCACGACGCCATGGTCGAACGGATCGGGTCCGCGTTCCGGGGGCGGGTCTGCGATTTTCCCGGCATCGCCGGCAACAACCACCTGCTGTTCGCCGTGCGCGCCGGCGCCGGCGATACCGGGCTCGCCGCGCGCCGGCAGGAAGGCTTCGCACGCCGGGGCGGGCTGCGCTTCGGCTTCCTGAACCGGCTGCTGGCGCGCGCGCTCGTTGCCTGGCTGGCATGGCGCCCTGTCTGATCGCGGCGACAGAGGCCGCTTAGTAGGCTCCCTCGCGAGGATTTGTTTGCGGAAACCGGCCGAAAATGACACACTTGGCTGCTTTGGTGCTTTCGGGCAAATATTTTCCTTGGGAACAGACATGTTGCGTCGCCTGCCGTTTTCTCTCACCCGCGCGGCGGCCCTCACGCTGGGGGCCGGCCTGGCCGCGTCCAGCGCGCTGTTCGTGGGCGTGAGCCACCTCGAGTACGACAACCTGGCCTTGTCCTTCAGCCAGCGCGCCGACCAGCGCGTGGCCACGGTGCGCCAGGGCCTGCACGACGCGGTCGAGGTGGTGACGGTCACCAACCAGCTGTTTGCCCTCGGCGCTCCCGTCACGCGTGCCCAGTTCGAGGACTTCACCACGCCGCTGCTGCTGCGCCATCCCTTCATCAAGGCTTTCAATTACCACCGCATCGTGAGCGACGCCGAACGCGCCGCGGTCGAGGCCGAGCTGGGGCGCATCGTTCCCGGCGCCGTCATCCACGAGGAGCGCGACGGCAAGCAGGTGCCGGCCGCGCGCCGCCCCAGCTATAGCATCGTCGACTACCTGGTGCCCATGGGGGGCAACGAGGCCGCCTTCGGCTTCGATTCCGGCACCCGGCCCCAGATCAACGCCGCGCTGGCGCGCGCCCATGCCGAACGCCGCGCCGCCGCCACCCCGCTGTTCCGCCTGGTGCAGGACCCGAGCCCGCAGCCGAGCTTCCAGGTCATCCTGCCGGTCTACGACAGCCGGGGCAAGCTGACGGGCGATACCGCCGTCGTCGTGCGTGCCCAGGAACTGGTCAGCATGGCCCTGGCCGGCGCCGGCCTGCTCGACGACAGCCAGATCGTGATGTCCGTCTACGCCGGCGCCCGCTCCGACCCGGCCGACCTGGTCTTCACCACCAGCGCCACCGGCGCCCGTCCCCAGCGCGAGCTGCTGGGCAGCTGGATCGCGCCGGAACACGAAGCCTACCTGGCCCGCACGCTGGACGTGGCCGGGCGTCCCTGGCTGGTCGAAGTCGGCACCAAGCCGCGCCCCTACGCGGCCGACCACCTGGCCTCGCTGGCGATGCTGGCCGGCGGCATTCTCCTGACGCTGATGACGACGGCCTGGGTGCAAGCCTCGGGCGCCAGAGCCCGCCGCGTGCAGCAGCTGGTGAGGAAGCGCACGGCCGACCTGAAGCGCACCAACCGCCGCCTGGTCGACGACATGGTGGCGCGCGAACGCACCGAAAAGGCCTTGCAGCAAAGCGAGCAGCGTTTCCGCCAGCTGGTGTCGATGTCTTCCGACTGGTACTGGGAGCAGGACAACCAGTTCCGCTTCACCATGGTCACCGGGGGCTTCAGCGAGAAGGCCGGCATCCTGGTCGAGCACCTGCTCGGCAAGACGCGCTGGGAATTCATCCCGACGCTCGGCGACAGCGAACGCGGCCGCACCCACATCGCCCAGGTGCGCGACTTCCAGCCCTTCAACGATTTCGAATACCAGCTGCAGGACGACAACGGCCAGACCCGCTGGTTCCTGGTCAACGGCCAGCCCATGTTCGACGAGCTCGGCCAGTTCGCCGGCTACCGCGGCACCGGCAGCGACATCACCGAGCGCAAACTCACCGAGCAGCGCGTGCACCACGTGGCCCAGCACGATGCCCTGACCGGCCTGCCGAACCGCTCGCTGCTGCAGGACCGCCTCGGCCAGGCCGTGGCCTATTCCACGCGCAGCGGCAGCCCGATGTGGGTCATGCTGATCGACCTCGACCGGTTTAAATTCGTCAACGACAGCATGGGCCACAAGGCCGGCGACGTGCTCCTGATGACGGTGGCCGCGCGCCTGCGCTCCTCGCTGCGCGACGCCGATACCGTGGCGCGCCTGTCGGGCGACGAATTCGTCGTCATCGTCTCGGAAACCGGCGACCAGCAACTGACGCCCGACATCGTGCAGCGCGTGATGAACGCGGTGGCCCAGCCGGTCATGCTCGGCACCAAGGAATTCTTCGTCACCTGCAGTATCGGCGTGTCGGTCTACCCGAGCGAGAGCACGGCGGCCGATACCCTGATCGAGCATGCCGACATCGCCATGTACCGCGCCAAGAAGCTGGGCCGCAACAACTTCCAGTTCTATACGCCGGCCATGAACGAGGAATCGCTGGAACGGGTGCGCATCGAAAGCGCGCTGCGCAACGCCGTCGAACGCAACGAGTTCGTGCTGTACTACCAGCCCCAGCTCGACATGAAGACCGGCAAGGTCTGCGGCATGGAAGCGCTGATCCGCTGGCAGCATCCGGAACTGGGCATGGTGCCGCCGAGCCGCTTCATCGGCATTGCCGAGGAAACCGGGATGATCGTGTCGATCGGCGCCTGGGTGCTGCGCACCGCCTGCGCCCAGAACAAGGCCTGGCAGGACGCCGGCTTCGACAAGCTGCGCGTGGCCGTGAACTTGTCGGCGCGCCAGTTCGGCGCGGCCGACCTGATCGAGAACCTCGCCGCCGTGCTGCAGGATACCGGGCTGGAACCGAAATACCTGGAAATCGAGCTTACCGAAAGCCTGTTCATGAGCGACATCACGCCGGCCGTGGAGCTGCTGCACCGTATCAAGGCGCTGGGCGTGAACCTCTCGATCGACGACTTCGGCACCGGCTACTCGAGCCTGTCCTACCTGTCGCGCTTCCCGATCGACGTGCTGAAGATCGACCGCTCCTTCGTGGCCGACATCACGCGCGACGCCAACGACGAGGCGATCGTCACCTCGATCATCGCGCTGGCCCACAACCTGAAGCTGGCGGTGATCGCGGAAGGCGTGGAAACGGGCGAGCAGCTGGATTACCTGCGCCGCCACGGCTGCGACGAAATGCAGGGCTACTACTTCAGCCGGCCGCTGCCGGCGAACGAATTCGAGCAGCTGCTGGTCGAGGGCCGCGGCCTGGCGCCCCATGAAATCATCGCGCCGGAAGAAGCCGTCTCAGCGGCTTGAAGGAGTATTCCTACAAGATTGTGGCAATTTGCACATCGTTGCTCTACAATAGGAATGTCTCTATTGCAATGTGCGGGAACACGATGAACATGGAAGAAGTACAGGCACGCCCGTCGGCGAATGCGCGCGTGGTCAGGACCGACCTGCGCACCCGCGATCTGGTCAACCAGGCGGTAGCCTCGATCCCGACGCTCGGGCTGCAGCGCGCAGCCGAGTTCCTGGCGGCGATGAACGTGCCGGCCGAAATTGCCGTGCGTACGCTGGTATATCCGCACCGCCGCCGCCGTTATTGAGCGTAGCGGTGTAGTGACCGATCCCCTGCCTGCGTAGGGGCAATGCAACAATCCCCTGCCCCGCAGGGGATTGTCTGTTTACGTCTTGTATTACTTCTTCGGTTCCTGCGCCTGGATATCGGCCAGCGATTCCAGTCCGCGCGGCGTGACCTCGAAGCCGCCTTCCGCGCGTGGCGCGATGTGCGACTTGCGGATCAGGAACTGCGCGACGTCACCCGCCACCTCCGCCGCCGGGTCCTGCGACAGACTCGTCAGCGCCTCGATGCAGGCGCGCAGGAACAGCACCTGCTGGCCCTTTTCCGTCATCTCGAGCCGGCCGTCGCGCGTGTAGGCAATCATCTTCAGGCCGGCCAGGCGCTTGGCATTGCGTCCGACGCAGGCGTTCACGCGGTCGTTGCGCGCGCCGCCACGGATGAATCCGAGGGCGTTGTATTCGTCGGTCGTCAGTTTTTCGTTCTTCATTACGGCTCAAAAGGTGGATTGGGCCGTCATGGTAACCGCCACGGAAGGCAGCGGCAACTCAAAGAGCGGTGATCCGGTCAGTGCGCGCGCAATGCAATCCACAGCAGCCCTGCGGCGAGGATAGCGCCCACGGCCAGTACACCCTGGAAACGGCGCGATGCGAAACCGGTACTCCGGCCCAGGTAAATCTTGTTATGCAGCGAATTGCCCATCTGAGTCTCCGTCGATTCGATCCAAATTCATGAGTCGATATTATAAAAAAACTCACACTTTGGGAACGTTCGGCACCGAACATAATTGTAACTTTGTGTGTGATTAGGCAAGATCGCCACAGTGTCGTACTGCGCGCCGGTAGCATGCGGCGACTGTTAGGATAGCTACAACATGAACCAGGGAGGACGCACCATGCCGCAAGCACGACCACCACAAGACCCGGCCGCCAAGGGCGGCGCCATCCTGCACGAGGACGACATCGGCAGCGGCGAGAAGACGCCGGCGGAAAAGGAAACCGAAGAGATGATCAAGGAAATTCCGCCGCTGAAAAGCAGTAACGACCAGCAGCAGAAAAGCTGAACGGATTGCCCAAAACGAAGCGCCACCCTCGGGTGGCGCTTTTACTTTGCATGTTCGTTCAGCGCGCGCGAATCGGCGGCTCGGGAATCACGGGCTCCTCGACAGGCGCGTGCGCCGGATCGGGCACGTCGTCGGGAACCGGAATCGTGGGTGGCGTCGGTGCGGGTTCGGGATCGGGCGTCGAATGGGCCTGCAGCGCGCCCCGGCCGCCGTCGTGCGGATCGATGGTGTCCATCAGCGTCCAGTCTCCTTGGAAATAGTCAGGCTCGCGGCGGCGCGGCCGGGAGGACCGCGCCGCCGAAGCGAGGAATCAGCCGGCAATGCCGGCCGTGTTTGTTTCTCAGTGGTTCTGCTTCTGCTTGGCGCCGCCGCCGGCGCCTTCATGGCTGCCGGCCTTTTCGCGCGACATGTGGTCGTGGCTGCTCTTGTCGGCCTTGCCCGCGCGCTGTTTCGCCATCTCTTCTTCCGACATGCGGTCGGATTGCTTGCTGCCGGTGTCCTTCGCTTTCGATTCGTTGCTCATGGAATGCCTCCCGTGGTGGTTGAAAACATTGACGTTTTGCGCAGACTAGCATGGAAGAACGGCGGAGGTTTTCAATCGTGCGCAGCGCTAAAAGATGCGTATAGTTCATGTTTTGCCAACTTAAGCGAGCTATGAACATCCGGTTCCTTTTCCTCACCGCCCTCTTCCCGGCCCTCGTGTCGGCTGCCCCGATGAAACTCGACGACTACATGGCCCTGACCGGCCCCGCCCCTTCCGCCCGCCTGTCCTACGGCCCTGCTCCATCGCAGTATGCCGAGCTGTTCCTGCCCAAGGGCAGTGGACCCTTCCCGGTCGCCGTGCTGGTGCACGGCGGCTGCTGGACCGAGAAGTTCGGCGGCATCGCCCAGCTGCGCAACATGGCCGGCGCCCTGGTGGCGCGCGGCATCGCCGTGTGGAACGTCGAATACCGCCGCGTGGACGAAGCCGGCGGCGGCTATCCCGGCATGTACGAGGACATGCATGCCGCGCTCGACACCCTGGCCGCGCAGGGCCGCAGCCGCCCGCTCGACCTGACGCGGGTGGTGGCGGTCGGCCATTCGGCCGGCGGCCAGCTGGTGCAGTGGATCGCCGGACGCTCGCGCATTCCCGCGACCAGTCCGCTTTTCCGCGAAGCCATGCTGCCCGTGCGCGCCGTGGTCAGCCTGGGCGGCTTGGCCGACCTGCGCCGCGAGCGCGAGCTGATCAAGTCCAGCTGCGGCCGCGACACGCCCGAGCTGGCCGGCCTGCCCAGCAGCACCCGGCCCGACGTGTATGCCGACACCAATGCCGCCGAGCTGATCCCGAACGGCAGCCACACCATCCTCGTCACGGGCGAGCTGGACACGATCTCGCCGCCGCGCGTGGCCCACGATTACGCGGCGCGCGCACGCGCGGCCGGTGACAGCGCCGAAGTCGTGATCCTGCCGGGCGCCAGCCACTACGACGAAGTCGCGGCCAGCTCGCCGTCCTGGCCGCTGGTGTTCGCGGCGATCGAACGCGCGCTGGCGCGGACCGAGCGGAAGAACGTCGCTGAACTCAAACCCGCCGCTTCGCCAGCGGCGCGCTGACGACGAGGTCGCTGGTAGGCACGGCGACGCAGGGCAACAGGTAATTCTCGCGCTTCTCCTCGATCGACAGGCCCGGCCATTCGACGAGGTAGCGCACGCTGCCCGCTTGCAGGTGGCACAGGCAGGTGCGGCAGGTGCCGTTGCGGCAGGAATTCGGAAGATCGATGCCGGCCGCCTCGCAGGCCTGCAGTACGGTCGCCCCGCCTGCCGCAACAGTGGCGCCGAGGGGCAGGAGCGTGATGGAATGGGTGTCGGCGGCGGTGCTCATGGCCGCGATTGTAACGCCGCAGACCGGCCTGAGCCTGGGTTCGTTCGCGCACAGACCGCTGAGTGGCACCCCTCTACGCTGAGGTTTCCTTTAGTAAGTATTGCAGGTGCCATATGAAAAACATCGCTGCTCCGCTTCTCGTCTCGACCATGGCCGCCGTCCTCGCCGGCGCCCTTCCCGCCACCGCCACCGCCGGCCAGCAAATGCCGCAGCCGGCGCCTCAAGCAGCGCCACAGCAAGCCGCCCAACCTGGCGTAAGCGATCCAGCCGCTGCCGAACGGGCCGAATTCGAGCGCCTGCTGCGCGCCCAGGTCCTGCTCGACCGCCTGCACTTCTCGCCGGGCGAGATCGACGGCGCCTACGGTTCCAACATGCGCCAGGCCCTGGCCTCCTTCCAGAAATCGCGCAACCTGGAAGCGAGCGGCAAGCTCGACGACGCCACCTGGAATGCGCTGAACACGGATACGACGCCGACTCTCACCGCCTACGTGCTGACCAATGAGGACGTGGCCGGCCCCTTCCAGCCGATTCCCGAAGACATGATGGACAAGGCCAAGCTGCCCAAGCTCGGCTACGCCAGCCCGGCCGAGGGGCTCGGCGAAAAATTCCACGCCAGTCCGGACCTGATCGTGCGCCTGAATCCCGGCAAGAACCTGGCCAAAGCGGGCGAGCAGATCGTGGTGCCGAGCGTGCACGGCGGCCCGACCTTGCCTGCCGCCTCGAAGGTCGTCGTCAGCGACAGCCGCAAGGTGCTGATGCTGTTCGACGGCGCCGACCGCCTGATCGCCCAGTATCCGGCCTCGACCGGCAGCCAGTACGATCCGCTGCCGATCGGCGAGTGGAAGATCGAGGGCGTGCACCCGAACCCGACCTACCACTACAACCCGAAACTGTTCTGGGATGCCGAACCGGGCGACAAGAAGGCGAAGGTCGCGCCAGGCCCGAACAATCCGGTCGGCGTGGTCTGGATCGACTTGTCGAAGCCGCACTACGGCATCCACGGCACGCCGGTGCCGAAGTTCATCGGCAAGACCGAATCGCACGGCTGCATCCGCCTGACCAACTGGAGCGCCGCCGAAGTGGCGGCGGTGGTGGCGGCCGGCACCCAGGTTGTTTTGCAGGAGTAATCACGCAGGAGTCATTACCTAGAGGAGGTTTGCACCCATGAGATGGCTGGTCACTTTTTTGCTCGGCGTGCTGGTCGGCGCCGGCGGCTTGTTCGTCGGCTTGCGCCAGTTCGCTGACGCGCCGAATCCGATCATCACCGATGGCGGGGCCTTGCCGGCGCCATCGGCCACTGCGCCGGCCTCCGCCGCGTCCGCGCCCACGGGTACGGCGAGCGACCGCCTGGTGCAGACCGACCTCTCGGATGCGGACCTGCCGATCCGTCCCGCGCCGCAAACGACGACGGCGACGGCCACCTCCGGCACGCCGGCCTTGACCGCCGGCGGCAGCATGCCGGCCAAGCTGCTGGTGCCGGTCGAAGGCGTGCCCTACGCCAGGCTGACCGACACCTTCGACCAGCCGCGCGGCCAGGAGCGCCACCACGAGGCGCTCGACATCATGGCCCCGACCGGCGCGCCGGTGCGTGCGGCGGGCGACGGCAAGATCGTCAAGCTCTTCAACAGCAAGCCGGGCGGGATCACGCTCTACCAGTTCGATCCGCAGGAAGAGCACGCGTATTATTACGCGCACCTCGACAAGTACGCCGACGGCATCAAGGAAGGCATGCAGGTCAAGCGCGGCGACCTGCTCGGCTATGTGGGCGCCACCGGCAACGCGGACCCGAGCGCGCCGCACCTGCATTTCGCGGTGGTCGCGCTCACGCCCGAGAAGCAGTGGTGGAAGGGAACGCCGGTCAATCCGTATCCCTTGTTGGGGGATTGACGCTGCATCCGCGTGGGCATGGAATGCCCACCCTACAAATACCGCGGCGCCTCTGGTAGGGTGGGCATTCCATGCCCACGCGGATCATGCGGGCCGCTAGCGCATCAGGCAACAGCCCCAATCCGGCAATCAGGGCGCCGGCTCGTCGACGTCTGCCCCGACGTTGATGGCGGCATAGGCGCGCTGCACGGCAACGGCCTCGCGGCTATCGGCTCCATACAACTCCTGTGCCGCCTCGATCATCTTCGCCCGCGCATCGGCGTAGTTGGTGCTCGACGTGAACTTGGTCGTATTCGCCTTGAACCAGATCCGGAACGCCTTGTCGGTGCCGATGCCCGTCATCGCCGCCGGCGACTTCACCAGGTACTTGCTGTAGTAGTCGCCCGCCTTGTCGGCCTTCGAGCCCATCGCCAGGAAATAGAACATGCGGTTGTTCGGACCGCTGCTGTAGTGGACGTCGAGGCGTTTCAGCGAGGTGCTCCAGGCGTCCGGGCTGCTGCCGTCCTTGCTCGGGCGGTACATCCAGCGCAGCGGCTGGCCGTCGCGGGCGATCTCGGTGCCCAGCATCCAGTCGTTGCCGGAAAGCGGAATGCTCTCGCCCTTGCCACCGGCGCGCGCATAGGCTTCCACGATTTCGCCGCCGATGTCCGAACTCGATTCGTTCAGCCCACCCGATTCGCCCGAATACACGAGGTCCGAGGTCGCGGCCGTGACGCCGTGCCCCATCTCGTGGCCGATCACGTCGATCGAACCGAGGCTGTTGAAGCTGGAACCGTCGCCGATGAACATGCAGCGGCAAGTGTCGCTGTAATAAGCGTTGTCGTAGGCGGTGTTGACGTGCACGGCGATGTAGGTGGCCGTGTTCTTGCCGTCGAGCGACTGCCAGCCGAGGGCGTTCTTGAGGGCGTCGTAGGTATTCATCAGGCCCCACATCGCGTTCACGGCGGCGGTCTGGCCGTTGGCATTCGTGGTGCTGCCGCCGCGGACGTACTGCTTGCCGTCGCCCCAGGTATTCTCGGTATGCGTGTACATCTTGCCGGCGCTGCTGCTGCCGTTGGCGTTGGTGATCGCCATCGCGCCATAGGTGCCGCCGGTGCCGCGCTCCGGATCGAGCATGCGGTACAGGCCTTCGCTGAAGGTGGTGCTGATCGGCACCTCGCCGTTGTACTGGCTCTTGCCCACGCCGATCACGGTCTGCAGCGCGTTCCAGCGCTCGATGATGTGGCCGTCGTTGGCGCTGACCACGGTGTCGTGATAGTAGGGATGGTCGCCGCGCCGCATGCGGGTGCGCACCAGGTAGGCCAGCTCGTAGTGGTCGACGACTTCCTGCAGGTCGAGGGCGTTCAGTTCTTCGTCAAGCTTGCCGGCGGCGCTTGCCACGCGTTCGGTTTTCATCACCGGCCAGATCAGCAGCTCGGCGCTCGGCGGCGTGATGTGGGTCGCGTCGGGGCCGGTGGCCGCGAGCGTCGCGCCGACGGCGGCGTCGATCGCGGCTTTCGGCGGCATCGAGGGCTTGACCTTGAAGTCGCTGGTCGCCGCACCCAGCCGGTTGGCCGGGCCGCGTCCCAGGTGCAGGCGGCGCGTCGAGGCCGATTCGGACACGATGCCGCCCTGCGCATCGACCACCACGACCGACTCGGAGCCGAACACGCGCAAGCCTTTATAGGTGTGGGCGGCGCGCACTACCTGGGTGCCCTGCACGCCCGGATGCTGCTGGGCGATCGAGAAGCCGTGGTTGTTGTCGAGGCCGCGGGCGCCGCGGCCCTGCGTCAGTGTCGCTACCAGGGCGGCGTTGGCGGCCATGGACTGCGGCTGCGGCGCGCTCATCATGGGAGTCGGCGCGGCGGGGGCCTGCGCGGCGACGGCGCAGGCGCTTGCGATCAGGACGCCGAGGGGCGTGGCCAGCAGGCGGGTTCGAAACTTCATCGTCTCTCCAGTCGAAGGTTCCCGGCCGCGAAAACGGGCCGGACATCACCGGAGTGTGGATGAGCCTTAAAAAAGGAACTTGCTCAAACGCAAGAAGCCCCGCGGCTGCGCAAGTACGCAACGGCGAGGCTTCAACGAATCGGGGGTAGATTTTCGTAGGGTGGGCTCTCCGAGCCCACGCGGTACGCACGTGCCCGTGAGCCGCGCCGGTCGCCCTACAAAAGAGGCGCCCGTAACCGCGTGGGCACGGAGTGCCCACCCTACATTTAATAACGCTCGTCGCGGTCCTTCAACAGCAGGTAGGCGGCCGCGCCGATGGCGCCGGCAATCGCGACCTTGGTCGCCAGCCCCTTCTTGTTGTGCTGCCATTCGGCCTTCAGGCCCATCTCGCCGAGGATGTTCGGCACGTGGCCATGGGCCAGGTCATCGACGATGCCTTCGACCACGTTGATGCGGTCGGCGCCGAGCAGGATCAGCCAGTGGCGCAGGTCGTTCTCGGTGTACTTGAAGGCGGCGCGCCGCAGCATGCCCGACAGGCCCGACGGCGGCTGGACCGAGCCGTGGATCTGGGTGATGCCGGGCCGCTCGGGCGACACCAGCACTTCGACCTTTTGCTCCTGGGCCGGCGGAGTGGGCATGTCGGCCGGGGTGTAGCGCGGCGGCGTGCGCTCCATCGGCACGCCGGGACGGTTCTTGCGATCGAGGTCCGCACCCCAGCCTTTGATATGCGTCAGCTGCTCGCGCGTACGGCGGGTCTGGCGCAGCTCGGGCTGCACGTGGTGGTGATGGGTGTGGTCGTGGCTGTTCTCGAAGTCGTGGTCGTGGTCTGGATTATTGTCGTGCTTGACCAGGGCGGTTCCGTTTTGCATGCCGTTCTCCTTATTTGCCGACGCTGGCCGTCACGGCGCGCACTTCATGGGCGCGCGGCGGGATCAGGATCGGCTTGATGCAGTTATCGAGCTTGCTCGAGAAGATGTGGTAGGCGTCGGCCACTTCTTCCAGCGGGATGCGGTGCGTGATGATCTGCTTCGGATCGATGTGTCCGGCGCGGATGTGCTCGATCAGGCGCGGCACGTGACGCTTGACGCTGGCCTGGTTCATGCGCATCGTGATGCCCTTGTTCAGCGCATTGCCGATGGGGACGGCGTTGAAGGTCGGGCCATACACGCCGACGATGGAGACGTTGCCGCCCTTGCGCACCGAGTTGATGCACCAGTGCAGCACGGTGGCGGCACCTGCCTGCATCTTCATCAGGCGCCCGGTCACGGTCTGGGCCACGCTGCCGGCCGCGTCGCAGCCGACGGCGTCGATGCAGACGTCGGCGCCCAGCCAGTCGGTCATCTTCTTGATGTGCAGCGCCATGTCGCCCACGTCCTTGAAGTTCACTACCTCGCACTGGGCGTAGTTCTTCACGAACTCCAGGCGGTAGTCGAGTTCGTCGACCACGATCACGCGCCCGGCGCCGAACAGCCAGGCGGATTTCGCTGCAAAAATGCCGACCGGACCCGCGCCGAACACGACCACGGTATCGCCTTCCTCGATGTCGCCCATCTCGGCTGCCTGGTAGCCGGTCGGCAGCGCATCGGTGAGCAGCACGGCGTCGTCGTCGACGATGTCGTCGGGGATCTTGATCGGACCGACGTCGGCCATCGGCACGCGCACGTATTCGGCCTGGCCGCCGTCGTAGCCGCCGGCCGTGTGCGAATAGCCGTAGATGGAACCCACCGCGGTGGACTGCGGATTCATGTTGTGGCAGTTACCGTAGAGCTCTTTCTGGCAGAAGAAGCAGGAGCCGCAGAAGATGTTGAAGGGCACCAGCACGCGGTCGCCCACCTTCAGCGTTTGCACCTGCGAACCGACTTCCTCGACGATGCCGATGAATTCGTGTCCGAAGGTATGGCCGACCCGGGTATCCGGCACCATGCCGTGATACAGGTGCAGGTCGGAACCGCAGATGCAGGAACGCGTCACGCGCACGATGGCGTCGCCCGGATGCTCGATCACGGGATCGGACTTGTGTGTCGCGCGAACGCGGTAAGGCCCCCGATAGTTCATTGCCAGCATAAGTTCCTCCTCGAAAGTTTGCGGTGCTCACCGTTTGACGATGAGCGCGTGGACAATAAACTTATGTCAAAACGCTATCGAATGCGATACGCGCACGGAAACGAATGCATGTTTTTAATGGTTTTTAGCTGCACGATAGCAATTACTTCGCAGCAGGAAACGCGAAGTTCCTGCAAGCCATGCTTGCAGGAATTTTCCGCTTAGAGACGCGTTGCCTCGAAGGTATTGCATTGCTGCGGATCGCCGCCTTCGAGACCGCGCTTGAACCAGCGCACACGCTGCTCGGAGCTGCCGTGCGTGAACGAATCCGGCACCACGGTGCCGCGCGACTGGCGCTGCAGGGTGTCGTCGCCGATCGCGGTGGCGGTGGCCAGCGCGCTTTCGACGTCGCCCGCCTCCAGGAAGGCTTCTTTCTGCTGGGTGCGGTTGGCCCAGACGCCGGCGAAGCAATCGGCCTGCAGCTCGAGCCGCACCGACAAGGCGTTGCCCTCGGTCTCGGAGGCGCGCTGCTGGGCGTTGTGCACCTGGTCGGACACGCCGATCAGCTTTTGCACGTGATGGCCGACCTCGTGCGCGATCACGTAAGCCTGGGCGAACTCGCCGCCAACGTGGAAGCGTTCCTGCATCAGGCGGAAGAAGCTGAGGTCGATATACACCTTCTGGTCGCCCGGGCAGTAGAAGGGGCCGGTGGCCGAATTGCCGGTGCCGCAGGCGGTCGGCGTGCGGCCTTCGAACAGGACCAGGGTCGGTGGGCGGTAGGTGGCGTTTTGAGACGCGAAGATCGGCGTCCAGGCATCTTCCGTATAGCCGAGCACGGTGCGCACGAAGCGGGTCTCGCGGTCGTTGGCCTGGGGCGCGTTCGGGTCGCGCTGCTGGACCTGCGGCGCGGGCCCGCCGCCCCCGCCGAGCATGCCGATCACGGTGCCCGGATCGACGCCGAAGAACAGCGAAGCGACCAATGCGATCGCCACCGTGCCCAGGCCGACGCCGCGGCCGCCGATGTTGAAGCCGCCGCCCCCGCCGCCGCCGCGCCGGTCCTCGACGTTACCGCTCTCGCGGTCGCCTTCCCACTTCATTTCGACCGCCGCAGCGTGGACGAATTCATGCTTTCGCGTGCATCCTTGGTGCGGAATTCGTCGTCGGGGGCCAGGCCGGCACGGGCTTCGTCGTGCAGGCTGCGTTCATGCCGCTCGCGTTCGATTTCGCGCTCGACGCGGGCGTGTTCCTGATCGGGTAAAAGTGGTTTCATGGCTGTCCTGAAGTGTGGGCATCGCACCGGCACCCTTGCCGGTGTGAACATGAATGCAGTATGGACGTGTCCACTGTACGAGTATGTTCGGACATTCACATAAGCGGCGCACGGCCATACTGCGCTCTGTACGCCAGCGAACAGAGTGCGTCCGCCCCATCGTTCATTCTCGCTGCATGACCTCCACTCCCTACGATTCCGACGCCCTGCTCGCGCTGGGCCAGGCCCTGCTGCAGGCGGGCTACCAGTTCACCACGATCACGCCGGCAACGCACCGCCGCGTCAACGGCCGGCCCGAACATGCCTGGGCGCGCGACCTGCGCGGGGTATTCGGCTGGAGCCGCCCGTTTCGCGAAGAGACGGTAGCAAAGGAGATCCTGGCGCTGATGCGCCGCGCCGGCGTACTGGCCGAGAAGGACGGCGCGCTGTGCGCCACCGTGCGCGCCTCCAGCATCGGCGAGCGCCTGTACTTCCACTCGGCCTTCCCGACGCGCGACGAAGACGCCGTCTTCTTCGGCCCGGACACCTACCGCTATGTGGCTGCATTAAAGCGCGACATGGAAACGCTGACCCCGCCGCGTCGCGTGGTCGATATCGGCGCCGGCAGCGGCGCCGGGGCGATCGAGGTCGCGGCGCGCTTTCCCGAGGCGCAAGTGGTCGCCGCCGACATCAACGATCGCGCCCTGGCGCTCGCCGCCGTCAACGCGCGCCTGAACGCCACGCCGCGGGTGGACGCGCGCTACAGCGACCTGCTGCAGGACCTCGACGGCGCATTCGACCTGGTCCTGTCGAACCCGCCCTACATCCTCGACCCCGACAAGCTGCGCTACCGCCACGGCGGCGACATGCACGGCGCCGGCCTGTCCGTGCAAATCGTCGACGCCGCCCTCGACCGCCTGGCGCCGGGCGGCACGCTGCTGCTGTACACCGGCATCGCCATCGTCGACGGCCGCGACGAGTTTCTGGAGACGATCCGCCCACGCATCGAGGCGACCTGCGACTCGTGGAGCTACGAGGAACTCGACCCGGACATCTTCGGGGGCCAGCTCGATTGCGAAGGCTACGAGGACGTGGAGAGGATCGCGGCCGTCTGGCTGCGCGCAACCAAGCGGCGCTAATGTTTTCCGAAACCGCTGCGTAACGTAGGGTGGGCATGCCCACGCGTTACGTGCGATTGAACACCCGAGTTCAACGCGAAGCTCCACGCAGTTCGCGCACCCCTTTCCCCAAGCGCGTGCGCAACAGCGTCCGCAAAGTCACCCCATCGCGATACCCCACCTGCTCCGCAATGCGCTCGATCGCCAGATCGCTGGTCCTGAGCAGATGCACCGCCCGCTCGATCCGCAAATCCTGCACATAGGCCACCGGCGTCTTCCCCACCACCTCCGACAACCTGCGCGCCAGCGTCCGCTTGCTGGTCGCCAGCGCAGCCGCCGCCTCCTCCAGCCGGAACCCCTGCGCCAGCCGCGCCCGCGCCCAGCGGTCGAAGCTTGAAACCAGCGGATCCTCATGCGCCAGGTGATCGGCAATCACGTAGCTCGACTGCGCCGGCCGCTCGTCCACGATCAGGTAGCGCGCCACCAGCGCCGCCAGCGCGGGACTGGCCTGGCGGATTACCCACAGGGCCAGGTCGAGGTGGCCGAGCGCCGCCCCGGCCGTCACGAAGCGGCTTGATGCGACCACCATGCGCCGCGCGTCGAGATTCACCTGCGGATAGCGCTCGCGGAACATCGGCGTCAGCCACCAGGTGCAGGTCGCGTCCCGCCCGTCCAGTAAGCCGCTCTCGGCCAGCACGAAGCTGCCGATGCAGGCCGCGCCGATGCGCGCGCCTCGATCCGACCAGCCGCGCAGCAGCGCGATCGCGTCCCGCACCTCGCTCGAGGCCAGCCGCTGCGCCAGCGGCTGCGGCATCCTCTCGCCGGGCGCCGGCAGCAGCACCAGGTCCGGCGCGGCGCAGTCGCCCGCCGGCGTCACCGGCACCAGCATGCCTTGCCCGCTCCGGACCTCGGCGCGTACGCCGGCCAGGGTGACGTCGAAGCGCGGCTGCGGGGTGCCCAGCATGCCCGACAGCTGGTTGGCGGCCTGGAAGGCGTCGAGGAAGGCGGACAGGCCCGTGTCGAAGGCGCCGTTCAGGACGAGGATGACGATGCGCATGGCAAGTTCGCTACCGATAATGTCAATCTCGCCAGTGTCTCATCAGCACGGGCCTGTGTACAGTGAGGGTATCGAACGCTCTGGAAGAAAGGACGATGTACACGAAAACGCTGGTCGCCGGCTGGGGCGACATGGATTTCAATGCGCACATGCGCAACACGGCTTACCTCGACAAGTCGGCCGACGTGCGCATGATGTATTTCGCCGAGCACGGGTTTCCGATGTCGGAATTCGTCAGGCTGCGCCTGGGGCCGGTCGTGATGAAGGACGAGATCGAGTATTTTCGCGAGGTGCGGCTGCTCGACGAGATGCAGGTGACGCTCAGCATTGCGGGGCTGTCGGAGGATGCGAGCAGGATGATGCTCCGGAATGAGTTTTTCCGGGATGGGGTCTTGTGTGCGCGGGTGACGTCGACCGCCGGGTGGTTTGACCTCGCGAATCGGAAGTTGACGGTGCCGCCGTCCGGATTAGCGGAGCCGTTGAAAGCGACGCCACGGACGGTGGATTTTCGGGTGTTGCCGGGGAGCGTTAGATGAAAAAAAAGCTCCCGTCGGGAGCTTTTTCTTTGTTTGGCGGAGAGGGTGGGATTCGAACCCACGGTACGATTTAACGTACGCCTGATTTCGAGTCAGGTACATTCGACCACTCTGCCACCTCTCCTAAATCGGTGTTGCGGTCGCTGCAAGAGGCTCGCATTATAGCGAGCGATTCCGTGTTGTGCAAGGGAACGATATCGGAGGCATACCGTAGGGTGGGCACTCCGTGCCCACGCGGTCGTACTCATGCGTACCGCAGATTTTGAACTCGCCCACATTCGCATTGTGCGTTTCTATATGCTGTGTGGCATGCGACGTCACTACCGCGTGGGCACAAGTGCCCACCCTACGATGCGCTGCTGTTACGGACGCAAGAGTCTGCCCGGCCGCATTACAAAAACAAAAAGGGCTCCCATCTGGGAGCCCTTCTTTTACTACTGGCGGAGAGGGTGGGATTCGAACCCACGGTACGATTTAACGTACGCCTGATTTCGAGTCAGGTACATTCGACCACTCTGCCACCTCTCCAGGTAACCGGTCGCTTGTCGCGAGAGGCCACATTATAGCAGCCGCCCGCGAAAACGGAAGAGCTATTTACGCTGCAGTGGCAGACAGGCGTTCGAGCCCGCCCATATACGGACGCAGCACTTCCGGAATCACGACGCTGCCATCGGCCTGCTGGTAATTCTCCAGCACCGCCACCAGCGTGCGCCCGACCGCCAGGCCCGAGCCGTTCAGCGTGTGCAGCAGTTCCGGCTTGTTCTGGGCGTTGCGGAAACGCGCGCCCATGCGGCGGGCCTGGAAGGCTTCGCAGTTCGACAGCGACGAGATCTCGCGGTAGGTGTTCTGCGCCGGCAGCCAGACCTCGAGGTCGTAGGTTTTCGCGGCGCCGAAGCCCATGTCGCCCGTGCACAGCGACATCACGCGGTACGGCAGGCCCAGGGTCTGCAGGATGGTTTCGGCGTGCCCGACCATCTCTTCCAGCGCCGCATAGGACTGCTCCGGATGCACGACCTGCACCATCTCGACCTTGTCGAACTGGTGCTGGCGGATCATGCCGCGGGTGTCGCGGCCGTAGCTGCCGGCTTCCGAGCGGAAGCATGGCGTGTGCGCCGTCATCTTCAGAGGCAGCGTGTCCAGCGGGACGATCTCGTCGCGCACGATGTTGGTCAGCGAGACTTCCGAGGTAGGGATCAGGTAGAAGGTCTCGCCCTCGCCTTCCGCGCCGCCTTTCTTCACCGAGAACAGGTCTTCCTCGAACTTCGGCAGCTGGCCGGTGCCGCGCAGCGAGTCGGCGTTGACCATGTACGGGGTGTAGCACTCGGTGTAGCCGTGCTTGTCGGTATGGGTGTCGAGCATGTACTGGGCCAGCGCGCGGTGCAGGCGGGCGATGCCGCCCTTCATCACCGAGAAGCGCGAACCGGTCAGCTTGGTGGCGGTATCGAAGTCCAGGCCCAGCTTCTCGCCGATGTCGACGTGGTCCTTCACCTCGAAATCGAAGCTCGGCGGCGTGCCGATCTTGCGCACTTCGACGTTGCCGGTCTCGTCAGTGCCGGCGGGCACCGATTCGTGCGGCAGGTTCGGGATCGAGGCCATGAAGTCGGCCATTTTCCCCTGGACCTCGCCCAGCTTCGTTTCGTTGGCTTTGAGCTCGTCGCCCAGGCCCGCGACTTCCGCCATCACGCCGGCCGTGTCCTCGCCCTTGCCCTTCAGGATGCCGATCTGCTTCGACAGCGAATTGCGCTTGCCCTGCAGCTCTTCGGTGCGGGTCTGGATCGCCTTGCGCTCGGCTTCGAGCGCGTTGAAGCCGGCCACGTCGAGCTGGAACTTGCGCGTGGCCAGGCGGGCGGCGACGGTGTCGATGTCTTTGCGGAGGAGTTGGATGTCTATCATTGTGGAGGTCAGGCCAGCAGTATGTCGAAAACGCAATTGTACCAAGCCGCTCACGATTATCGGCGCGTTTCCGAAAAAGCAGCACCCCGGCGCCCAGGCTCGATTGTTGTAAGCACATCGCATGCCTTTCGACGCCGATTGACGGCGGATACAGGCTCATGAATACTCCACAGTTACCTCTTGGAAATTCTATTTACCCCCTTTGACATCATGCTGAAAAAACTCTCGCTTCTGGCCATGGCCTGTCTCCTGTCGGCCTGCGCGGCGATCGAACCCGCGCCGGCACCGGTCGCGCCGAACTGGCAAGCCGGATCCGCCGACTTCGGATTCCTGAACAAGCTCGTCAACAAGAAGTACATTTTGCGCACAATGTCGTGGACGCCAACGCGTGAAGACAATGGCCTGACTTATGTGTTCGATGGATTTAAACTGCGCAATACGGCGCAGCCGGGCGTCCTGCAGGTCATGGCCAAACCGCCCGGATGCCGCACAGCCAGTGCAGTGATGCAGGGAGCGAACAAACTGGTCATCAATTGCGAGACCTGGGACGACAATCAGCGCCTCACTTACACCCCGAATACGGCGGGTGGTTTTGACAGGCTCTTCGAGTCGAAAAGCACCGCTGGGCTGAATTTCCTGCAAGACTACGAGTACGTCAACGAGTGGCAAACGAAGCCATACAGCGAAGCAGCCCTTCGCCAGGAAATGCAGGCCGCGGCGTGGCATGAGCAAAGGATGGCCGAAGAGGCACGCCAGCGACGGGAAGACGAGCGCGCGTCCAGTGAAGCGACTGCCCGCGCCTTTGGCAATGCGATGGCAACGCTGAGCGGCGCGGCGAACCAGGTCGCCCAGCAGCAGGCCGCGCAGGCGGCGCAGATCCGGGCGCAGGCGGAGGCGCGCCGCGAGAGCCAGGCCCAGGCGCAGCGCGACGCGGCGGCGCGCCAATACCAGCAGGCGCAGGAAAACGCGCGCCAGGCGACGCAAAGGCAGTACGACATCGCACGCCAGTACGAGCAGCAGCAGGCTGCCCAGGCCCAGCGCAAGGCCGAAGCCGAAGCACAGCGCAAGGCGGAAGCCCAGGCCAGGCAGGATGCGGCGAACCGGCAGCGCCAGGAAGCCTCACGCAAGCAGGCCGCGCTGACGGTGGCGCAAACCGGTAGCGGCAACAAGACCGCGAGCCAGGTCAACTCCATCCCGTCGAAGCCGGCGACAAGCGCGTCCGCCCCGCCGCCGCTGCCGACCCAGAACGGCAAGGACCTGAACTGCAATACCGAACGCCAGTGTTGGGGCGAGTGCCTGAAGGGACCGAAAGACGGCGTCTACGCCTGCCAGAAAGCCTGCACGGCACGCTCGACCTGCAAGGTCAGCCTGCAGTAAGCGCATGACGCCGGCCGCCGCCGACGTCAGCCCTGCGCGTCCTCGTCCAGCTGGCGCAGGAAGGCCAGCTTTTCCGCAATCTTGCTCTCCACCCCGCGCGGCACCGGCTGGTACCAGCGCGGCTCCGGCATGCCCTCGGGCAGGTAGGTTTCGCCGGCCGCGTAGGCGTTCGGCTCGTCGTGCGCGTAGCGATATTCGTGGCCGTAGCCGAGTTCCTTCATGAGCTTGGTCGGGGCGTTACGCAGGTGCACCGGCACCTCGCGCGACTTGTCCTTGCGAACGAAGGCCATGGCCGCATTGAAGGCGTTGTAGCCGGCATTGCTCTTCGCCGCGATCGCCAGATACACGACGGCCTGGCCGAGGGCCAACTCCCCTTCCGGCGAGCCGAGGCGTTCGTAGGTGGTCGCAGCGTCGTTCGCGATCTGCATGGCGCGCGGGTCGGCCAGGCCGATGTCTTCCCAGGCCATGCGCACGATGCGGCGCGACAGGTACTTGGCATCCGCCCCGCCGTCGAGCATGCGGCACAGCCAGTACAGGGCCGCGTCCGGATGCGAGCCGCGCACGGACTTGTGCAGGGCCGAGATCTGGTCGTAGAAATTGTCGCCGCCCTTGTCGAAGCGGCGCGAATTCAGGGTCAGCGCGTTGTCGACGAACTCGCCGGTAATCGTCGTGATGCCGCTCGTTTCGGCCGAGGTCTTGGTCTGCTCGAGCAGGTTCAGGAAGCGGCGCGCGTCGCCGTCGGCGTAGCCGATCAGGGTGCTGACCGCGATCTCGTCGAATTTCAGGTGGGCCAGCACGCGCTCCTGGGCGCGCTTCAGGAGCTGGCGCATCTCGTCGTCGCTCAAGGCCTTCAGCACGTAGACCTGCGAGCGCGACAGCAGCGCCGAGTTCACTTCGAAGGACGGGTTCTCGGTGGTGGCGCCGATCAGCGTCACCAGGCCGGATTCGACGAAAGGTAATAAAGCGTCCTGCTGCGACTTGTTGAAACGGTGGATCTCGTCGATGAACAGGATCGTGTGCTTGCCGCGCGCCAGGTACTGCTCGGCCTGTTCGACAGCGGCGCGAATATCCTTGACGCCCGACAGCACGGCGGACAGGGCGATGAATTCGCAGTCGAAGGCATAGGCCGTCAGGCGCGCCAGCGTGGTCTTGCCCACGCCCGGCGGGCCCCACAGGATCATCGAGTGCGGCTTGCCGGATTTGAAGACGAGGTTCAGCGGCTTGCCGGGGCCGAGCAAATGGCTCTGGCCGATGACTTCGTCGATGGTGCGCGGACGCAGGGCTTCGGCCAGCGGGGCGGCGGGCTCGTTCTTGAAGAGGTCATCCACGATGGCCTCCCGGCGCGCATGGTACGAACATGAAATGACGCGAGTTGTTGTGCATGCGGCTAGTGTAGCCGATGCGGGCAGGCACCGTGACGAACGCACGGCTGCCCGCCCTTCGTTCAGTGCCCCATGCGCACACCCTTCATCATCGGGGCGCTCCGCGCTGACACGGCGGCCGGCAGCGCCTCGAGCGTGGCGGGAATCGGCGCCACCACCAGATGCGTGTCGCCGGCGAAGAACAGCGTCTTGCCGTCGGGGCTGATCGCGGTCCAGGCACGCAGGTTGCAGTCGGAAGACGTCTGGCAGCTCGGGGAACCGCCCAGCGTGAAGTAGCCGAGCAGGGGCAAATCGGTGGTGGAGACGACCCGCTTGCTGCTGTCGAAAACGTACACCCGCGGCGCGGCGCCCGTCATGTTGTAGGCGCCCCAATTAAAGGCAAGCATGTAGACGCGGGCGCCATCCGGCGACACGGCCGTGGTGGTGCCGCGCCAGCTGTAATCCGGCAGCGCGAGGTTGCCGATCAGGGCAAAGTCGCGGTCCCAGACGCGGTAGGTGTCTTCGACGAAGCGTTCGCCGCGCAGGCTTTGCGAAGCGGTGTACCAGAAGTTCAGGCCGACCGGGTTCGTCTTGACGATGCCATCCGCACTATCCATGTACAGCATCGGCGGGAAAGACGAGAGACCCGAAGTCTGCACCAGGTTGAGGCGCGCGCCATCGCCCGAGATGCTGAACCATGGGCCGTTGTGGAGCGAGTAGTATGCATCCGGGACGGTCACGAACTGACGCGCGACGAGGTCGAAATACCGCAGGTCGCTCCATGATTCGCCTCCAAAGTAGGCGCGCCCATTATTCGTCACGGCCAGGAAAGGCAGAGTGATCCACTGGTTGCCGACGTTACGATCGGCATAGCTTGCCTGTACCTGCAGCGTGGCCGGGTCGAGCAGGACGATCCCGCTCGACGCCGACGTTACCACCACGCTCTTGCGGTCCGGCGTCATGGCAAGCGAACCGACGCTCGGCACCGGTACGCTCGACATGTCCCAGCTGCTGCCGTTGTAGCTGAAGCGCATGACCGAATGAAGCGCCTTGTTGGCCACATACACCGCCTTGCGCTCGGGATCGTAGAGCATGCCGCCCTTCTCTCCCGCGGTCGCAATGAGCTGCGCGGAGAACGTCGCCGGCGCGACCACGCGCAGGGTCGGATTGCCGGTCGCCGCGCCCAGCTGGTTCGGCACGTTGAAGCCGACCGCACCGCCTGGCGCGCCGGCCAGCTGTACCGTGACCTGGGTATCGTTCACGCGCGTCACCTGCAGCGGCGTGGCGCCGGAAATGACCAGGTCGCGTTGCAGGTCGGCCATGCTGTCGAAGCCGCGCCCCCGCACGATATAGCTGCCGCCCTCGCCCGGCAGGCGCGTGCTCGGGCCGACGTAATGGACTTCCGGCAGAGCCTTGTTCAGAGTCATCCGCAGCGTCAGCGGCGCAATCCGGCTGTCGGTCGTGCCCAGGACGATATCGGCCGCGTGCGTCTGGTAGTTGGGCAAGGCCAGCAGCTTCGCGGGATCGACCGTGGCGCGCAGCGTGCCGCCGGTGCTGCCGCTGGCGCGCGACAGGACGAGCCAGGGCGCGTTCGTGCTTGCGGTCCAGGGCTGGACGGGCAACTGCGGTATGTCGATACGCAGGTCGGTGCCCAGTTGCGTGGCCGCCGTGGTCCTGGTCACGAGGAAATTCGTGTCGCCCGTGACCTGCCAGGAGGCGTTGCCGACCGTGAAGTTGACCGCGACCGTGACCGGATAGGTCAGCGGACCGGAAGCGAGCGTGACATAGGCACCGTAGCGGCCGGGCGGCAAGGTCGCCGCCGAGGCTCTCAGGGCCAGCGTATGCTCGCCGGTCTTGGCGACGTCCAGCCAGCCCGACTGCGGCTGCACATAGCTCACCGTGGTCTCGAGTACCTTGCTCCATGAGGGCAAGGCGACCTCGAGTGTGCGATCCGCGCTTGCCATGATGGTTGCGGCCATGTCGATGCTGTCGGCGGCCGGCGTGATGCGCATGATGGTGCCGGCGTTGCCGGTGACGGCATAGCCGATCTCCACTTCCCTGCTCCGGGTGCCGGCCACGACCGTCACCGCCGTCTTGTAGGTACCGGGCGGCATCGGCTGTGCGGTCACGCTGAAGCCGGCCGGGCTCAGGTTCGATATGGTGAGCCAGTCCGCGCCCGAGCGCGCCGTGAAGCTGGTGGTGCCGGCGGGGAGCTGCACCGGAATATCGGCGCTCGCCGTGGCGCCGCTGAGCGCCGTCAGGCCGCCCGCAGGGCCCTGCACCTTGAAGCCCTTGGCGACCGAAATCGTATAGGGAATGGTGACCGGCGAGCCTTCGAAGTGCGTGGCGCAGCGCGCGTCCGGACAGGCGAACAGCTGCAGCGAGCCGCGGTATTCCCCTGCCGGCAGCACTTTCGGCTGCACGGTGAATTTCACCTGGGTGCCGACCGTCTCGACGAAGACGCGTTCGATCGCGACGCCCAGGTCGAGGCTGCCCGTGTAGACCGTCGCGCTCGGCGTGCCGGAACCGGTTCCGAGTACCACTTGCGGCGCGATCACCGCGTCTTCTTCACCCTTGAAGGCCAGTGCGCTGCGGTCGACCGTGACACGGAAACCAGGGTCGGTCGCCGGCGTGGTGCCGGTGACCGGTGTCGTCGGCGTACCGCTGCCGGCGCCCGTGCCGGTACCGCTATCGGTGCCTGCGCCGGTGCCTGTGTTGGTGTTGTTGCCAGTGCCGGTGTCGGTCTGGCCGCCGCCGGATCCGGCGGGCGGTGTCGTGGTCCCGCTGCCGCTTCCCGCACTCGTGCCGGCAGGCGGAGCAGGCGTTGCCGAACCGCCTCCACCGCCTCCGCAGCCGCCCAGCAGCAGGAGCAGCACCATCATCGAAGAAAGGGAGTGCTGCCGCAGTGCGCGCAAGGAGACCATGAAAATCCGATCGGCGAGGAGTGGAATTGCAAATATTGCAATTGTATCCCCGTCAATCTGATGTTGACAAGATGATATTTACTTTGGGTAGGCGGCGAATGTTGCGAAGGCGTTAACGCAACAGGGCCCCGTGGTGGAGCCCTGTTCAGCTGAACAATTGTTTATTAGATTAAAACAATTGTTTATTGATTGTTGACCTCGGCGCCCTTCGGGATCTCGAACTTGAACTGCTGCGCGCCCAGCGAAGGATTGCGCTCGAAGCGGGTGAATTTCAGCACCGAGGTCTGGCCGAAGGTGTCCTTCAGTTCCATCGCTTCCGGCGTACCGTTCTTCAGGCCGATGCTGATTTGCTCGAAGGTGGTGTCCTTGGCTTTCGGCACGGCGTTCAGCCATTCCAGGCCGTCGCGGGTGCCTGCTTCCGAGAGCGTGAAATTCTTTTCCAGGTCGTTGCTGCCGAACAGGATAGCGGCGGGCGAGGAACCGAGGGCATTGCCGAGCTTCTTGACGGTGACCTGGTTCAGGTCCTTGTCGTAGATGTAGAGCGAGTCGCCGTCGGCCTGCAGCAGCTGGTCGTAGGGCTTGGTGTAGTTCCAGATGAACTTGCCGGGACGGGCGAAGACGAAGTTGCCGCTCGAAACCGGGGAGATCTTGCCGGTCTGGGATTTGCGTTGCTGTTGCTGGGTGAATTCGCCCTTTGCCGCCTTGGTGGTGGCGACGAAGGATTTGAACTGGTCGAGGGCGGTCGCGTGGGCGGTGCCGGACAGGGCCAGGGTCAAGGTGGCAATCAGGGCGGCAATATTGTTCTTAGTCGTCATCGTGGTCCTTTGTTGAATGTACGGTGTGCATGAGCACGTACGCGTGGGCTCAAGAGCCCACCCTACGGTGCGCAACCGAATCAGTCGGTGCGGAAGTTAACGGCTCGCTTATTCAGCCTGGGTTGCGGGCACGAGGATGTCGCGGTTGCCGTTGCTTTGCATCGGCGAGACGACGCCGCTTTGCTCCATCTGCTCGAGCAATCTAGCGGCGCGGTTGTAGCCGATGCGCAGGTGGCGCTGGACCAGCGAGATCGAGGCGCGGCGGTTTTTCAGCACCACGGCCACGGCCTGGTCGTACATGGCGTCAGACTCGCCGCCGCCTTCGCCTGCCACGGCATCGCCGCCGCCTGCACCGCCCTCTTCCAGCGTGCCGCCTTCCAGGATGCCTTCAATGTAATTCGGCTCGCCCAGCGATTGAAGATGTTTTACAACTCGATGCACTTCGTCGTCCGAGACAAAAGCGCCGTGCACGCGCACCGGCAGGCCGGTACCGGGCGGCATGTAGAGCATGTCGCCCATGCCCAGCAGGGTTTCCGCGCCCATCTGGTCGAGAATGGTGCGCGAGTCGATCTTCGAGCTCACCTGGAACGCGATGCGGGTCGGGATGTTCGCCTTGATCAGGCCGGTAATCACGTCCACCGACGGACGCTGGGTCGCCAGGATCAGGTGGATGCCGGCCGCACGCGCCTTCTGGGCGATACGGGCGATCAGCTCTTCCACCTTTTTACCCACGACCATCATCAGGTCGGCCAGCTCGTCGATGATGATGACGATGGTCGGCAGCTTTTCCAGCGGCTCCGGATTGTCCGGCATGATCGAGAACGGATTCGGGATGTGCTCCTCGCGCTTGGCCGCATCCGCGATCTTGGCGTTGTAGCCGGCCAGGTTACGCACGCCCAATTTGGACATCAGCTTATAGCGGCGTTCCATCTCGTTCACCGCCCAGTTCAGCGCGTGGCCGGCCTGGCGCATGTCGGTCACGACCGGCGCCAGCAGGTGCGGGATGCCCTCGTACACCGACATTTCCAGCATCTTCGGGTCGATCAGGATCAGGCGCACGTCGGCCGGATCGGATTTGTACAGCAGCGACAGAATCGTCGCGTTGATGCCGACCGACTTACCGGAACCGGTGGTACCTGCCACCAGCAGGTGCGGCATCTTGGCGAGGTCGGCCACCACCGGCTTGCCGGCGATGTCCTTGCCCAGCGCGACCGTCAGGTTCGAGGCGCTGTCGTTGTACACCTTGGAGCCGACGATTTCCGTCAGGCGCACGATCTGGCGCTTCGGATTCGGCAGTTCCAGCGCCATGTAGTTCTTGCCCGGGATGGTTTCCACCACGCGGATCGAGGTCAGCGACAGCGAACGCGCGAGGTCGCGCGCCAGGTTGACGATCTGGCTGCCCTTCACGCCGGTGGCCGGCTCGATCTCGTAGCGCGTGACGACCGGGCCCGGGAAGGCGGCCACGACCTTGGCTTCGACGCCGAAGTCGGACAGCTTTTTTTCAATTAAGCGGCTCGTGAATTCGAGGGTGTCCACCGCCACGGTTTCCTGCACCGGCGGCGGCTCGTCCAGCAGCGACAGCGGCGGCAGCGGCGAGTCGCCCGGCAGGTCGCGGAACAGCGGCGTCTGCTGCTCTTTCACCGCGCGCTCGCCCTTCGGCACCGACATCATTTGCGGTTCGATCTTGATCGGAGCAGGCTCGGCCGGCATCGTTTGGGCCGCCACGGCCGGCACGGCTGGCGTCGGCGCGCTCAAGGTCGGCGCGACCCGTACCGGGGCCGGCATCTCGAAGTCCTCGTCCTCGTCCGCCGGCGCCAGCTTCGGCTCCGCACGACGCGGCGCAGGCGGTTTATCTACCTGCTTGGCCCGTTCGCTCACCACGGCCTCGTCGCGCTGCACGGCCGCGGCTTCGCCCTGGCGGCGGTCTTCGCGATCCTCGACACGCATGCGGAACCAGTCCACGGTCGCCTCGAAGGTTTCGCCGATGCGCTCGGCGACCGCCAGCCAGGAGACGTGGAAGAACAGAGAAAAGCCCAGGCCGAACAGCAGCAGCAAGAGCAAGGTCGCGCCCGTAAAGCCGAAGGCGACCTGGGAGGCGTGGCCGAGCAGCTGGCCCAGCACGCCGCCCGGCGCGCGCGGCAGCTCGACGTCCCAGGACCACATGCGCAGGTATTCCAGGCCGACGCTGCCGGCGAACATCAAACCGAAGCCGATCCAGCGGACGATGAATTCGTCCTGGTGTTCCGGTTCGGCAGGCGTGGGCGACTTGTCGGTCAGCTTGCGCCAGCCGCGCCAGACGGCGCGCAGGAACAGGGCGCCCCACCACCAGGTGGAGAAGCCGAAAATGAACAGCAGCAGGTCGGCCAGCCAGGCGCCGGCCTTGCCGCCGAGGTTCGAGATGTTCGACACCGTATTCGCGTGCGACCAGCCCGGATCCGCCTTGTTGTAACTCAGCAATATCATCACGAAATACAGGAAGACGACGGCCATCGCGATCCAGCGCGCCTCCAGCAGGAGACGGGCGAGGCGGCGCGGCATCGGCGACCTGGGGGCCGGATGACGGGGGGGTGTCGTGGACTGTGCGGTACTCTTCTTGCTCATGCTGCTGGCTGCGGATGGGTTCGCCTTTGCGGAATCCGATCATTCTAAGCCATATGGCGCGCCACGGCCTATGATTCATGCTCTTGCGCATCATCGTCTATAATCCATCCCGCATCCCGGGCGGCAAACTGCGCTTGATTTGTCTCCCTTTCGCCCCCAGTTTCCGATTTCTTACCCTCACTACCTTGCACGCCATGACCACTAAGAAACACGCCAAAGTCCTGATCCTCGGTTCCGGTCCCGCCGGCTACAGCGCCGCCGTCTACGCCGCGCGCGCCAATCTGAGCCCGATGCTGGTCACCGGCGTCGAACAGGGCGGCCAGCTGATGACGACCACCGACGTCGAGAACTGGCCGGGCGACCCGCTGGGCGTGCAAGGTCCGGAGCTGATGGCGCGCCTGCTGCAGCACGCCGAGCGCTTCAATACCGAGATCGTGTTCGACCATATCCACACGACCTATTTGAACGAAAAGCCGATTCGCCTGGTCGGCGATTCCCACGAATTCACCTGCGACGCCCTGATCATCGCCACCGGCGCCTCGGCCCAGTACCTGGGCCTGGAATCGGAACAGGCCTTCATGGGCCGCGGCGTCTCGGCCTGCGCCACCTGCGACGGCTTCTTCTACCGCAACCAGGAAGTGGCGGTCATCGGCGGCGGCAATACCGCGGTCGAGGAAGCCCTGTACCTGGCCGGCATCGCCTCCAAGGTCACGCTGATCCACCGCCGCGACAAGTTCCGCGCCGAGCCGATCCTGGTCGACCGCCTGATGCACAAGGTCAAGGAAGGCAAGATTGTGTTGGAACTGAACCACACCCTGGACGAAGTCGTGGGCGACAACAGCGGCGTGACCGGCCTCAAGATCCGCTCCACCGCCGACAATTCGGTGAAGGACCTGACCGTGCACGGCCTGTTCGTGGCGATCGGCCACAAGCCGAACACGATGATCTTCGAAGGCCAGCTCGAGATGCACAACGGCTACATCAAGACCCGCAGCGGCACCGAAGGCATGGCCACCGCCACCAGCGTGCCGGGCGTGTTCGCGGCCGGCGACGTGCAGGACCACATCTACCGCCAGGCGATCACCAGCTCGGGCACCGGCTGCATGGCCGCGCTCGACGCCCAGCGCTATTTGGAAGCACTGGAAGACGACCAGAAGTAATCAGGAGAACGATGGCGGGCATGAAAGACTTTGCGGACCTGAAATCCTTGCGCGACCAGCTCAGGGAAGACGAACGCCTGCGCGCCATCGAACAAGCCGAACGCGAGAAGCGCGAACGCATCGCCCGCGAACGCGCCATCGAATTCCGCAGCGCGATGGAAGGCGTCAAGAAGATGCCGGAATCGAACCGCTACGTGTACCGGCCGGTGCAGGAAGCCTTGCTGCGCGAGGCGCCGGCCAAACGGGTGCTGAGCCAGGAGGAAGACGACGCCCTGGTGCTGCAGCAATCCCTCTCCGACATGTTCGACGTCGATGGCTTGCTCGACGACGATCCCACCCTCTCGTATGCGAAAGACGGCGTCGGCCCCGACGTCGTCAAGAAGCTGCGCAAGCGCCACTGGCCCGTGCAGGACGAACTCGACCTGCACGGCATGACCCGCGACGTCGCGCGCGGCCAGGTCGGCGACTTCGTACGGCGCTGCCTGCGCCGCGGCGTGCGCTGCGTGCGCATCATCCACGGGGTCGGCTACGGCTCGCCGAACGGCGAACCGGTGCTGCGTTCGGTGGTGCACAGCTGGCTGGTGCAGCTCGACGAAGTCGTGGCCTTCTGCGTGGCGAACCGGGCCGACGGCGGCAGCGGCGCCCTGATCGTGCTGCTAAAACCGGCACTTGATCGTTAGTGCGGAAAAGATACAACGTTCCTTGCAGTACAACAGCGGTAGTGCGACAGCTGAGCTGCGGCTGTTGTAGAATTCGTCAAATTTCGTCAATTTCGGCGCCAACCATAAGGGAAATTCATTGAAGTCCAGTACGATCGTTCCCATGTCCGAGGCGCCCCTGGTTGACCTGCAATCCTGCGCGGACGAACCGATCCATATCCCCGGATTTATCCAGCCCCACGGCTTCCTGCTGTTTTTCGGCGTGGATGGCGTGCTCGAGGGCTGGAGTGCGAACGTCCCCGCCGAGCTGGCCGGCCTCGAAATCGGCGGCTACTTCACGGGTTTCGCCCTGCCCCCGGTCGCCCTCGAGCTGATCGAAGAATGCGTCTCCAGCCAGGTCGACGGGGAATGCGCGCCGGCCTTTGCCGCCGCCGAATTGGGTGGGATCGACTACGACTGCATCGTACACGCCACACAGGGCCGCATCGTCTGCGAATTTGAAACCCGTAACGTGCCAGCCGACACGGTCGCCCTGTTCGCCGTCAAGGCCCACAGCTCGATCGAACGTGTGCGGCGCCAGAAAAGCATCGAATCGCTGCTGGAGACGGCCGTGCGCCAGGTGCGCGAGTTCACCGGCTTCGACCGCGTCATGGCCTACCGCTTCCGCGAGGACGACAGCGGCGACGTCGTGGCCGAGGCGCGGCGCGAGGACATCGTTCCCTATCTCGGCCAGCGCTACCCGGCCAGCGACATCCCGGCCCAGGCGCGCCGCATGTACATCCTCACGACCTTGCGCATGATCGCCGACGTCAGCTATGCGGCGGTGCCGATGCTGGGCGTGCCGGGCGCCGCGCCGCTGGACATGAGCTACAGCGTGCTGCGCAGCGTCTCGCCGATCCACGTCGAATACCTGCGGAACATGGGCGTGCAGGCCTCGATGAGCGTGTCGATCGTGATCAACGGCCGCCTGTGGGGCCTGCTGGCCTGCCACCACCATGAACCGAAGCAGGTGCCCTACTCGATCCGCATGGCGGCCGACGTGCTGGCCCAGGTGATGGCCTCGACCATCCAGAGCATCGAGGCGCGCCAGGATGCCGAACTGGTCGAACAGGCCGCCCAGGTCCGCACCAGCCTGGTCGAGTCGCTGCTGATCGACGAGGAACCGCTCGACGCCCTGGCGCACCACGCCGAAGCCTTGCAGAAGGCCACCGGCTCGCATGCGATGGTGTGCGTCCACAACGGCAAAATCATTTCTTTCGGCGCGATCGAACGGGAGACGGCGGAGGCCATCGTGCGCTCCCTGCCGCTGGATGCCAGCGACCTGGTGCTGCGAGACGCACTGGACGAGTGGCCGCCCGGGCTGCAACCCCTGCTCGGCAAGTGGGTCGGCATGCTCGGCCTGCCCTTCGATCCGCCCGGCGGCGGCTGGTGCCTGCTGCTGCGCACCGAACAGATCGAGCACGTGTCCTGGGCCGGCCGGCCGGAAAAGACAGTCACCTATGGCCCGCTGGGTCCGCGCCTGACGCCGCGCGGCTCCTTCGACGCCTGGCAGGAAACCGTCCGCGGACGCGCCCACGTATGGGAAGCGCCGGTGCAGAGCAATGCCCGGCTGATGCTGTCGGAACTGCTGCGCGCCTCCAACGCGCGCCGCGCCCAGACCGAGTCCACGCGCGCCCAGCTGCTGGCCATGCTCGGCCACGACCTGCGCGACCCGCTCAACTCCATCAACATGGCCGGCACCCTGCTCGAGCGCGGCAGCGGCGGCGGCAACCAGCCGACCCTGGGCAAGCGCATCCAGTCTTCCTCGAACCGCATGCAGCGCCTGATCGGGCAAGTGCTCGACATGAGCCGCATCGACGGCGGCCTGGGACTGGGCATGCTGCTCGAACCGATCGACCTGTCGGCGCTGGTCGACGACCTGGTCGACGAGATGCGCCTGGCCTATCCGACGATCACGTATATCTGGACCAATCCCGGCGCCACCATGGTGCGCGCCGACGCCGGCCGCATGTCGCAGGTGCTGTCGAATTTGCTGAGCAACGCGCGCCACCATGGCGAGGTGGGCGGTCCGATCGGCGTGAGCCTGAATACGCACGCTGGCTGGGCGACCGTCGAGGTGACCAACAACGGGACGCCGATTTCCGAGGACCAGGCAGCAACCCTGTTCAACCCCTTCAAGCGCAGTTCGCTGCACAATCCGCTCAACCGCACCGGCATGGGACTAGGGTTGTACATCGTCGCCACCATCGTGCGTGAGCACGAGGGCGAGATTGCGTACCGCCACGAAAACGGCCAGGTGATCTTCAGCGTGCGCCTGCCGCTCGCTGAAACCGAGCGCGCCGGCCCAATGTGATTTTGTAGGGTGGGCATTCCATGCCCACGCGGTATCACCGTTCGATCTGCGGCGCCGCTGAATGCGGACGTGACGTATGCCGCTCATCATTTTTCATACGCAATCACAAATCACGCGCCGCACCGCGTGGGCACAGAGTGCCCACCCTACAACCCCGGGGCCATGTGTTAGTAACGTAGGGTGGGCATTCCATGCCCACGCGGTATCACCGTTCGATCTGCGGCGATGCTGAATGCGGACGTGACGTATGCCGCCCCTCCTTTTTCATCCGCAATCACCAATCACGCGCCGTACCGCGTGGGCACAGAATGCCCGGTGCAGCTGGCCATGAGGCCATTGGCCTCATGGCCCCCTACAACAGCAGGGCCATGTGTTAGTCTAGCAACATGCCAACAGAATAGCCCGCTGCATGACCCTCATCAAGTTCATCGAAATCATGGCGATCCTGGTCGGAGCCTTTTCCGGCTTCATCGAGGCGCGCCGCAAGCGCATGGACCTGGTGGGCGTCTTCACCGTCGCCTTCATCGCCGCCTTCGGCGGCGGCACCCTGCGCGACATCCTGCTCGACCGACGTCCCCTGTTCTGGGTCACGCACCAGGAGTACGCGATCGCCATCTTCGTGCTGGCGCTGATCGCCTCTCCGCTGATCCGCACCCTGCGCCACATGGTTTCCGAACGCCTGATCGTCATCGCCGACGCCGTCGGCCTGGGCCTGTTCTCGATTGCCGGCGTGTCTTCCGCGCTGGACGCCAACATGCCCCTCTTCATCGCCTCGATGATGGGCGTGATCACCGGGATCTTCGGCGGCGTGCTGCGCGACATCGTCTGCAACGAAGTGCCGATGGTGTTCCGGGACGGCAAACCGTACGCGATCTGCGCCTTCCTCGGCAACTGGATGTTTTTACTGATGGGGCTCTACACCGACGTATCGCACGACTTCGCGCTGTGGAGCAGCGCGCTGACGATCAGCGTGATGCGGCTCGTCAGCTGGAAATTCGACGTGCAGATGGGGCGCTGAGGCCCCATCCCTCGCTTACACCGCGTCCGCGCCGGTCTCACCGGTGCGAATCCGGATCACCTGCTGCACGTCCTGCACGAAGATCTTGCCGTCGCCGATCTTGCCGGTGCGCGCGGCCTTGATGATGGCGTCGACCACCTGCTCGACCACGGCATCGTCGACCACGACCTCGATCTTCACCTTCGGCAGGAAGTCGACCACGTATTCGGCGCCGCGATACAGCTCGGTGTGGCCCTTCTGGCGGCCGAAGCCTTTCACCTCCGTGACGGTCAGGCCCGTCACGTTGACGTCGGCCAGCGCCTCGCGCACTTCGTCGAGTTTGAAGGGTTTGATTACGCAGGTAATCTGTTTCATGTCTGCTCCAGTTTTAGAAAGATATTTTAATTAGTCCGGAATATTCGCCAGGTCGTCCAGCCAGACGGTGGCTTCCGAATCGCTCGGGGCGCGCCAGTCGCCGCGCGGCGAGAGCGAGCCGCCGTTTCCGACTTTCGGACCGTTCGGCACGCAGCTGCGCTTGAACTGGCTGGTCTTGAAGAAGCGCCACAGGAAGATCGACAGGTTGCGCTTGATGGCGGCGAGGTCGTACTCGTTGCGCGCACCATGTTCGTCCGGCCAGCGGCCTTCGTGCTTGGCGCGCCAGGCCGAGTAGGACAGGAAGGCGACCTTCGATGGCGTGAACCCGTAGCGCAGGATGTAGTACAAATTAAAATCCTGCAGCTCGTAGGGGCCGATCACGCTTTCGGTAATCTGCGCCGGCTTGTCGTCGCCCGCCTTGCCCGGCACCAGTTCCGGGCTGATTTCGGTGCCGAGGATGTTCAGCAGCACCTCGCTGCCGCCTTTCACGACGGCCTCGGTCTCCGCGACCCAGCGCACCAGGTGGGTGATCAGGGTCTTCGGCACGCTGCCGTTCACGTTGTAGTGCGACATGTGGTCGCCCACGCCGTAGGTGCACCAGCCCAGCGCCAGTTCGGACAAGTCGCCGGTGCCGATCACGATCGCGCCCAGGTGGTTCGCCAACCTGAACAGGTGATTCGTGCGCTCGCCCGCCTGCACGTTCTCGAAGGTGACGTCGTACTGCTCCGCCCCTTCGGCGGCGGGGTGACCGAGGTCCTTCAGCATCTGCAGGCAGCTCGGGCGGATGTCGATTTCGCGCGCCGTGCAGCCCACCACTTCCATCAGCGCGTGCGCCTGCTGCAGGGTGCGGCCGCTGGTGGCGAAGCCGGGCATGGTATAGGCCAGGATATTCGTGCGCGGCAGGCCGAGACGGTCCATGGCGGCGGCGCAGACCAGCAAGGCGTGGGTCGAATCGAGGCCGCCCGAGACGCCGATCACGACCTTCTGAATGCCGCTCGAGGACAGGCGCTGGATCAGGGCCTGCACCTGGATGTTGTAGACCTCGGTGCAGCGCTCGTCGCGCAGCGCGCGGTCGGCCGGCACGTAGGGGAAGCGCTCGATTTCGCGATTCAATGGCAGCGTGCTTTCCAGGGGCAGCGCCAGTTTCACGCGCTGGACGCGGAAAGCGGCCGCCTCCTGCGCATGGCGGCGCGCCGACTGCGCAAAAGTGGTGGCGCGCATGCGTTCCTGCGACAGGCGTTCCAGGTCGACGTCGGCGAAGATGATGTGCGACTCGTCGAGGAAACGCGCCGACTCGGCCAGCATTTCTCCCTTTTCGTAGATGATCGCCTGGCCGTCCCAGGCCATGTCGGTGGTCGATTCGCCGCGTCCGGCCGAGGTGTACAGATAAGCCGCCATGCAGCGCGCCGACTGCTGGCTGACCAGCTGGTGGCGATAGGTGCTCTTCCCGACCAGCACGTTCGAAGCCGACAGGTTGACCAGCACCGTGGCGCCGGCCATGGCGGCGAACGAGGACGGCGGCACCGGCACCCAGACGTCCTCGCAGATCTCGACGTGGAAGCGCAAGAGCGGCAGGTTCTCGACTTCGAATACCTGGTTCGGGCCGAAAGGCACGATGTCGCCGAACAGCTCGACCGAATCGACCGCGGCGCAATCGGCGGCGCTGAATTGGCGCGACTCGTAGAATTCGCCGTAGTTCGGCAGGAAGCTCTTCGGCACCAGGCCGAGCACGCGCCCGCTTGCCACCACGGCCGCACAATTGAACAGCTGGTGATTGACCCGCAGGGGCAGGCCCACTACCATCGCCAGAGGCAGCTCCTTCGATGCCTCGACGATGGCCGCGAGGCCGTCCTGGCAGGCGTCGAGCAGGGCCTTCTGGTGGAACAGGTCGTCGCAGCTGTAGGCGGACAGGCCCAGTTCCGGGAAGGCGACCAGGGCCGCGCCCTGCTCCGCCGCCTGGCGCGCAAGGGTCAAGGTCTGCTCGACGTTATAGGCCGGGTCGGCGATGCGGCAACGGGGAATCGCCACGGCCACGCGCGCGAATCCGTGGGAATAGAGATTGAAAAATCGGTTGTTCATTGAACCCCTTTCGCATGCGGGAAGTGCGGTCTGCGGGAACCACTTCACTAGGTATTAGATCACTTGAATTATCGCACGCATATCGTTTCTTCCTTGTCCGAGATCGGCCAGGCCGCCTGGGATGGCTTGCTGGCACGGCAGGAAGACGCCAACCCGTTTCTTTCTTACGCCTTCCTGCATGCCCTGCACGAGTCGGGCAGCGCCGCGCCCGAGACCGGCTGGCAGCCGCAATACCTGGCGCTCTACGACGGAGACGCGCTGGCCGCCGCCCTGCCCCTGTACGTGAAGGGCCATTCCTACGGCGAGTACGTGTTCGACTGGGCCTGGGCCGACGCCTACCAGCGCCATGGCCTGGAGTACTACCCGAAGCTGCTGGCCGCCGTGCCCTTCACGCCGGTGGCCGGTCCGCGCCTGCTGGCGGTGGACGATGCCGCGCGCGCGGCCCTGATCGAGGTCTTGAAGGCGACGCAGCGCGCGACCGAGGTCTCGTCGACCCACATCCTGTTCCCGCCAGAGGAACACGCGCGCCAGTTGCAGGAGGCCGGCTTCCTGCTACGGAGCGGCGTGCAGTTCCACTGGCTCAATCCCGGCTACGCGAACTTCGAGGAATTCCTGGCCACGCTGGAGCAGAAGAAGCGCAAGAACATCCGCGCCGAGCGGCGCAAGGTGCGCGAGGCCGGCGTGACGCTGCGCCGGGTGCGCGGGTTTGACATCACCGACACCGACTGGAAGCTGTTCAACCGCTGCTACCGCCACACCTACGCGGCGCATTATTCGACGCCTTACCTGAACCTGGATTTCTTCCGCCGCATCGGGGAGACGATGCCGGAGAATATCCTGCTCGTGATCGCCGAACGCGAGGGCCGGCCGATCGCGTCTTCACTCGTCATCCATTCAGAGGACACACTATATGGCCGCTACTGGGGCGAACTGGAGCACGTGCCCTGCCTGCACTTCGAGGCGGCCTACTACCAGCCGCTCGAGTTCTGCATCGAGCAAGGCATCAAGACCTTCGAAGGGGGCGCCCAGGGCGAGCACAAGATGGCGCGCGGTTTCCTGCCGACGCGGACCTGGTCGGCGCACTGGCTGGCGCATCCCTCGTTCGCGGATGCAATCGAGCGCTTCCTGGAGCGGGAAGCGGGCGGGATCGACGATTACATGGATGAGTTGAACGAGCGGAATCCCTTCCGCGCTAGCGTTTAAAGCAACGAAGCATTCCTGTCGGAATTTTTTACACGGCCGTCCATAAAGTCAAGCACAAGCTCCTCTTAAAAAGTGGACTGATCGACACAACTTCTTGTTTCATAAGAATTTTTATTTCCATTTAGTACATATTGGCACGGGAATTGCATAGTTATCGTTGCTACTCAATAACTAGGGATTCCCATATGAAAATCAAAACCTTTGCTTCCGCAGCAGCGCTGTTCCTGGCATCCTTCACCGCGCAAGCGGCCGTTCTTACTTTCGACGACATCGCCGGCCAGTACGGTTACGGCACGCCCGGTCCCAGCATGAGCCTGACCGCCAATAGCCTGAGCTATACCGAGCAAGGCTACACCTTGACCCTGTACACGCCGAACAGCTATGCCTATAACACGCATATCGGCGATGTCACTTATGACCAGTCTTTCAACTGGCACGACGGCGATCTCAACGCTTATGGCGCGTACGTCAAGCTGACCCGCAACGACGGCGCTGCCTTCGACCTGAGCAGTTTCGATTATTCTTTGTTCTACGGCAGTATCCTGACAATCAGCGCCCCGGGCTACAGTGACATCACCATAGGCAACAGCGGTCATTACGCCTTCACGTACGCGGGCGTGAGCGAAGTGACCTTCTCCGGTCCGGGCAACTACGGCAGCATCGACAACCTGGTGCTGGCCGACGCCGCCACCGCCGAAGTGCCTGAGCCAGGCAGCATCGCCCTGCTGCTCGCCGGCCTTGGCCTGGCAGGCGCGGTGCGCCGCCGCAAGGCCTGATCGGCCTCGGTCCGATCACAGCGGCGCTGTTCATGCACGGCGCCGCGCAAAAAAAAAGGATTCACGCCGATCGTGAATCCTTTTTTTTTCGGATGCTGCGGGCGAGCGCAGGAGGGTCTCAGTTCCAGCCGCCCGCATTCGCGCTATAGACTTCCTGCTGACGGGCCTGCACGGCGGCCTGTTTGCGCATCACCGCTTCGGCGCGCGCATGGGCGCGGGCGACGAGGGTCGCTGCGATGGCGTTCAACAACTTGTTCATGTTCGACTCCTGGATTGCGCTGCATGTGCTGCAGCCGCCTGTTCAACGATCCTACCGTTATACGGGCGTTTACACGGAACATCCAATTCCGAGTAGCAATATCAGGTATCGCGCATGTGAATAGATTATTCGACATGCCTGGATAACCAGGCGCGCACGCCGGCCGGCGAACGAAAATCGGCTATCGAACGGCAGGCGATCTGCGGATGGCGCGCCGACAGCATGCGGGTGAGCGCCGCGCCCGGCCCCAGTTCCAGCGCGACCGTCACGCCTGCTTCCACCAGCGCGTCCATGCCGTCCTTCCAGCGGATCGGCTCGGCGAGCTGGCGCGACAGGTGTTCGACGGCGCGTTCCGCCACACCGATCGGTTCGGCCGTGATCCCGGAGACGACGGGTACCGCGGGCTCGCCCAGGGGCTGCTGCCGCAGCAGCGCGGCGAACGGCCCGACCGCCTTTGCCATGAAAGGCGTGTGAGAGGCCACCGTCACCGGCAGCAGGCTGGCCCTGCCCCCGGCCGCCTCGATCGCCTGCGCCAGCGCGGTGTGCGTGTCGTGTTCGCCGCCGGCGATCAGGCTGTCTTCGCCCGTCTCGATGGCGACGGCGAAACCGAAAGCGCGCGCCATCTCGGCCGCCACGCGGATCGGCAGGCCGGAGAGCGCGATCAGCGCCTGGCGCGGCGTGGCGGCCAGGCAGCCGTCCATCAAGCGTGCGCGCTGCGCCGCCAGCGTGACGGCGTCTTCGGGCCTCAGCGCACCGGCCACGCCGTAGGCGGACAGTTCGCCGATGCTGTAGCCGGCCACGATGTTTGGCGCCGGCAGGTCCGGTCCCAGCGCCATCCAGTTGGCGAGGGTCGCGGCCACCATCAGCGGCTGGGCGTAGCGGTTGGCGAACAGCAGCCCTTCGTCGGCCAGGATCGCCTCCACAGGCAGGTCGAGGCCGGCGCCCGCGAGCCAGGCGTAGAGTGCGGCGCCGGCGGCAGGATCGAGGCGCGCGAAGTCGAACATGGCCGGGCCCTGGGCGCCCTGGCCGGGACAGAGGAGCGCGAGCCGGCTATGCATCAGTCGCCCGGGCAGACGTCCTGCACCAGGCAGGCTGCGGCCAGCAAATCGGCCGCGCCGCCCGGCGACAGGCGCGCGGCGACGAAGGCGTGGTGACAGGCCAGCGCGCGCGCTTCCCAGCCGTCCGCGCCGGTGCCGCCGGCATCGACGAAGGCGCGCGCATGCCGCTGCACTGTGAGCGCGCCCTCCTCGCCGCCGCGGTGGTACAGGTTGGTGTCGCTGATGTGCCCCATCAGGGCGAACAGCGCGTCGATGCGGGCCCGGCGCGTGCCGCGCCCTGCGGCGAGGGTACGCCGCAGCGCCGGCAGCGCGACCTCGAATACCGAAGGCAGGCCGAGCGCGGCTTCTTCGCGCGCGCCGCTGGCGGCGTAGCGCTGGGCGGCGCGCAGGCCGTGCGAATCGCCGCTCGTCACTTGCGTGTGCGCGGCCAGCCCTTCGGCCCAGCGCAGCAGCAAGGTGGCGCGCACCGAGGCCGCCGTCAAGGGCGTGCCGCGCGCACGGCAGCTGCCGATCGCCGCGCACAGCAGGCCCAGGCAGAACACGGCGCCGCGGTGGGTGTTGATGCCGCCGGTGGCGGCCAGCATGCGCGCTTCGGCCGCGATGCCGAGGCGTTTCAGCGTCGTGAACGGTGCGTCTTCCATGCCGGCGCGGGTGATGTCGCGAAAGTAGTGGCGCAGCGCGAACAGGCTGCGCATGAAGGTCGCGGCCGTCATGTCGTCGTGGCTGCCGTTGTCGACCAGCGAGACGAGGCCCGGCTTCGGATACAGGGTCAGTTCCGCATACAGGCTGCGCACCGTCCGGCGCGCGATCGCCGCGCAAAAGGCCCGGTCGACCACCGGCCTGGCCGGGACGGGCACGGGCCGCTTCGGTCTGGCACGCCGCAGCGGCGCCTCGAGCATCAATTCAGGCATGCCTGTTCCTCCAGCGAAGCGAGCAGTTCGTCGATTCTCACCAGCGCGACGCGCGTCATTTCCTTGACCAGCACGCGGCTCGCAAGGGCTCCATCGCGCGCGGCCGCCAGTTCCTTCCACGCCACCGCGCGGCCGCCCGGGAAGACGATCTCGCCGTCCAGCGGCAGGGCTTGCGCGTGCGTGCGCAGCAGCGCCAGCGCGGCGTCCAGTTCGGCGACGCCGCCCGGCTGCAGCAGCAGGTCGATGTCGGAGCCGGCACGCAGGTAGGCCTGCCCGGTGATCGCCTGCAGCGCAGCCGATCCGTAGACGCGGATCGCCAGACCCTGGGCCTGGGCCTGCTGCGACAAAGCGGCAAGCGCCCCCTGCCAGTGCTGCGGCATGCCGGTCAGCTGGGCCAGCGGCAGCGGCGGCGCATGCCGGCACACGCCATCGAGGCCGACGCGTCCGCCGACGCGCAGCTTGCGTCCATCCTCCGCGCGCGGCGGCAAGGGAATCCCGACCGAAACCTGGCCAGGCGCCAGGTCGGCATCGGCCCGGCGCACGACGACCGGCCAGCCGGCCTCCCGCCAGCGCAGCAACGCGGGCGCCGCCTCGTCGGGCACCGTCCACACCGCCTCGCGCCAGCCTCCCTCGCTCAGCCAGAGCAGATCATGCCGGGCCAACATTGCTGCCCGTCCTGACCGCCTCCGCCACCTGCTGCGCCATGTGCCGTCCGCCGCGCTCCCGGCCCAGCGCCATGCGACGGTCCAGCGCGTCCGACTCGGCCAGCGCCGCCGCCAGCCGGCGCGCCAGGTCGCCTTCCCAGATCGCGTGCACGCCGCCCATGCGCAGGTAGTTCTCGGCGCCCGGCGCAAACACGGGATTGTCCTTGGCCAGCTCGGTCAGCCTTTCCTCCGGCACCTTGGTGATGCGCGCCATTGCCGGCAGTCCCATCACGCGAATGGTCGCCTGCGGCAGCGCGAAGCAGGCGTCGGCGATCAGGCCACTGGTGATGAAGCCGCCCGACAGGGCCTGGTCGTACACGAGCCCCAGCACCGTATGGCCCTGGCGCCGCGCGAAGTCGACGCATTTTCCCAGGTGCGCCATGTAGCTGTTAATGCCGAGCATTTCGTCGCGGTGGCGCAGGCGCTGGCCTTGCGTATCGACCAGGATCACGATCGGCCGTCCCGGATGATCCTGCACCGTCTGCAAGACCGCCTGGGCCTGGGCCAGCGCGATCTCGATGCCGATCGGCGCGTGGTCGGTGGTGCCGATCACGGCCACCGTGCGGCCGCTTACCTGGCCCGTCCCGGACAGGAAGTGTTCGCGTTCGGCGATGTCGTGCCCCTCCGGGAACAGCTGCGTCGCCAATGTCTGCCAATCCATCATCGTCCTCCTGCGCCGGTGCCGGCACGGTAGTTGTCGGCCAGCGCGACGAAGGCGTCGGCTTCGAGCATCGGAATCGCTTTCGGGTCGGGCACGCCGAGCGCGCGCCAGACTTCCATCGGCTCGATCTGGCCGCCGAAATCGCGCAGGCGCCGCGCCAGCATGTCCTGCTCGGCCAGCAGTTCGGCCAGGCTCAGGGGCACTTCGCTCGCCTGCGCTGCGGCAATCGCCGCGATCGCCGCCTGGCGGAACGCGTCGGTGTCGTCCGCCACCAGCGCCTGGCAATCGCCCAGCAGGTAGCGGTGCTTGCCGCCCGTGGTGCGCCAGACCAGGGCCCGGTCACGCGCATCGAATTCCTCGACGCCGTGCGCCGTCTCGATCACTTCCGGTCCCGACATCGCGAGGCGCCCTTCTTCCGACATGACGACCGCGTTCGCGCAGCGCGCCGTGATGCCCATTCCGCCGAAGCAGCCGTTGGCGCCGCCCACCAGCGCCACCACGGGTATCCCGGCGGCGCGTACGTCGAGAATGGCGCGCATGACTTCGGACACCGCGATCAGGCCGGCATTCGCCTCGTGCAGGCGCACGCCGCCCGACTCCAGCAGGAGCAGCACGGCGTGCGCGCCTTCGTCGACGGCGCGGCGCAGCATGCCCACCAGCTTGGCGCCATGGACTTCACCCACGGCGCCGCCCATGAAGCCGCCCTCCTGGGCCGCGCCGAACACGACCCGCCCGTCGAGCAGGCCGCGCCCGACGATCACGCCGTCGTCGAAGGAGACCGGCGCGTCGAGCTGGGCCAGGTGCGGGCTGACCACACGCGCGCTTGGGGGCAGGAATTCCTCGAAGCTGCCGGCGTCGAAGATGTGCGGAATGCGCTGGCGCGCCGAGAGTTCGAGATAGCTGCTCATGGCAGGCCTCCGGTCATCGATTCTACGGCCTGGTCCAGGCGCAGGCTGACCACCGCCGGCGTCGCGCCCATGTCGTTGATGCAGATGCGGGTGTCGGCCAGCTGCCAGCGCGCGTGGAAGTCGCGCATGACCGCCTCCCAGGTGGCGCCGAAGCCGACGGCGGCGGTGCGCACCTCGATCTCGCAGGCGCCGGACAAGGCGGCCGGCTCGATCAGCACTTCGAGGTTGCCCGAGCTGACCACGCCGACCAGCTGCGGCGTCCCCGCCGGTGGCTTGGCGCCCGCTTCAAAACGAAAATGCAGGGTTTCCATCCGTTCTCCTTACCAGTTCCTGAAGCGCTTCGGCGGCTCGTACAGGCCGCCCGATGCACGCACCAGGCCTTTCATGTTCTTCTCGGCCAGCAGGTCGCGCGTGGCCAGGCGTTTGTCGATGCCCAGGTCTTCGGGACGCTGGACGATGCCGCGGTCGCGCAGGTTCTCGACCATGCGCTTGTCGCGTCCCATGCCCACCGGCGTGTAGCCGGCCACGCCGCGGATCGCCTGCTCGCGCTCCTCGTCGCTGCGGCACAGCAGCAGGTTGGCGATGCCCTCTTCGGTCAGGATGTGGGTCACGTCCTCGCCGTAAATCATCACCGGGGGAATCGCCATGCCAGCCTGCTCGGCCAGCTGCCAGGCGTCGAGGCGCTCGACAAAAGCCGGCGCCATGTGCTCGCGGAAGGTCTCGACCATCTGCACCACCAGCTTCTGCCCGCGCGGGATGACGTTGCGCCCTTCGCGCGCCTGTCGTCCGGCCTTCAGCCAGCCCGGACTCGTGTGGCGCCGGCCGCGCGCATCCGACCCCATGTTCGGCGCGCCGCCGAAACCCGAGATGCGGCCCAGCGTCGCGGTCGAGGAATTGCCCTGCAAATCGATCTGCAGGGTCGAGCCGATGAACATGTCGCAGGCGTAGTGGCCGGCGGCCTGGGAAAAGGCGCGGTTGCTGCGCATCGAGCCGTCGGGACCGACGAAAAAGACGTCGGGCCGCGCGCGGATATAGTTTTCCATGCCCAGTTCCGAGCCGAAGGAGTGCACCGACTCGACGAAGCCGGCTTCGATCGCCGGGATCAGGGCCGGATGCGGGTTCAGCGCCCAGTGGCGCGCGATCTTGCCCTTCAGGCCGAGCTCGGCCGCATAGGTCGGCAGGATCAGTTCGATCGCGGCGGTGTCGAAACCGATGCCGTGGTTCAGGCGCTCGATCTTGTATTCGGCGTAGATGCCCTTGATCGCCATCATCGCCATCAAGACCTGGATCTCGGAGATCTGGGCCGGGTCGCGCGTGAACAGCGGTTCGATGTAGTAAGGCGTGGGCGATTCGACGACGAACTCGACCCAGCCGGACGGGATGTCCACGCGCGGCAGCTTGTCGACGATCTTGTTCACCTGGGCGATCACGATGCCGCTCTTGAAGGCGGTGGCTTCGACGATGGCCGGGGTGTCTTCGGTGTTCGGTCCGGTGTACAGGTTGCCCTCGCGGTCGGCCATTTCGGCGGCCACCAGCGCCACGCGCGGCGTCAGGTCGACGAAATAGCGCCCGAACAGTTCGAGATAGGTGTGGATCGCGCCGATATTCAGCTTGCCCGCCGCCGCCATCTTGGCCAGCCGCCCGGCCTGGGGACCGGAGAAGGAAAAGTCGAGGCGCGAGCCGATTCCCTTCTCGAAGACGTCGAGGTGCTCGGGCAGCGACAGCACGGACAGCAGCATGTGCAGGTCGTGCACGCGCTGCGGATCGAGTTTCGTCAGCGCCTTGCCGAGGAAGTCGGCCTGCTTCTGGTTGTTCCCTTCGAGGCAGACCCGGTCGCCGGATTCGAGCACCGCGTGCAGCAGCTCGACGATCTGGCCGGCGCCGACGATCTTGCCCGCGAGCGCAGGGCCGAGGGCTGCGCGGGCCCGTGCCAGCCGGGCCTCGCGATTGCTTTGCTGGCGGTTCCAGCGGTTTTCAGCTTCAGCCATGTAGATTCCTTTTTTAAAGCGCAAAGCAGACTCAGAGCACCACGAACAGCAGCCAGACCACGGGCGGCGCCACCAGCGTCACGATACCGCCATAAATCATCAGCTGGCGCAGGAATACGTCGCGGTCGATGCCCTGGGCATTGGCCAGCACCAGCGCGCCGTTGGTCGAGAAGGGGCTGACGTCGACGATGGTGGAGGCCACCGCCATCGCGGCGATGAAGCCGATCGGATCGACGCCGGTGCCCGCCTGCAGGAAGGGCACGGCCAGCGGGATGAGCGAACCCAGCACCGCTGTGCTCGATGCGAAGGCCGAGACCACGGCGCCGACGAAGCAGAGCAGCAAGGCCACCATCAGCGGCGAGGTCAGGCTGGCCACGCTGGTGCCGACAAACGAGATGGTGCCCATCTTTTCCATCACGCCGACATAGGTGCTGACGCCGACGATGAGCATGATTTCAGGCCACGAGACCTGGCCGATGGCGCGTTTCTGCACCTGCGGCGCCATGATCGACAGCAGCAGGCCGATGGTGACGGCGACGAAGCCGATGTCGAGCTTGTAGACCAGGGTCAGCACCGCCAGCGCGACCAGGCCGACGACGGTGGCCAGCTGCTGCAGCGTGGCGGGCGCATCGACGGCCGGTGCGGAAGCAGCGGCCGCGGCCGCGGCGCCCGCCCCGGGGCCGGTGGCGGTCAGCGCCTCCTGCGAGCGGGCCATCGTCAGCTTTTCCTCGCTCAGCGCTTCGCCTTCGGATTCGTCGTAGATCTGCGGTCCCTGCGCGGCGACCGCGACCTGGGTATTAAAGCCCGGCATGGTCATGCCGGCGCCGCCCTTGCCCGGCGCGGCCTGGCGCATCAGGCGCATGCCGCCGAACAGGAAGAACAGGATGACCGCCACGCCCAGGTTGACTCCCAGGCTCACGAAGGCCGTGGTCAGCTCGGAAATCGGCAAGCCCGCCTTCTGCACGATCTTGTTGGTGATGCCGCCGTAGATGCTGATCGGCGAGAAGCCGCCGCCCTGGGCGCCGTGGATCACCATCAGGCCCATCATCAGCGGATTGATGCCGTACTTGGCGGCGAAGCCGAGGGCGATCGGGGCGATGATCGCCACCGCCGCCGGGCTGACCGCGCCCACGGCCGTGAGCAGGGCCGCGATCGCGAACATCACCCAGGGAATGGCGGCAATCCTTCCGCCGACCGCGCGCAGGGCCAGCCGCACCAGCCAGTCGATGGTGCCGTTGTTCTGCGCCTGGGCGAACAGGAAGGTGATGCCGACCAGCGTGAGGAAGAGCTCGGCCGGGAAGCTGGCCATGATGGCCTTGGTCGTCATGCCGGCCGCCAGGGTGCCGACCAGGAAGGCGCCGACAAAGGCGATGACGCCCATGTTAATCGGCAAGATGGTGGCGATGATGAACATCAGCACCAGCGCATAGATCGAAAGCATATGAGAAGACACCGCCATCTCCTTCATGAAGTGCGCCGACTGTCGCGGCGCTTGTGTGAAACGTCTCCGTTGCATTGCCCTGCCCGGACACCGCAGGACGGCGGCCGGAAGAGGCATGCTCTTTTGTCAGTACTTTATGAAGCGCTAAGGTAACGTCGAAAGGCGCGGCGATCAATTACGGCCGGGTGAAGACGTTTACGGTCAGCGTAAGTGTTGGAGGTGCGCCCGCAGAGGAAGTTCAGCCGTTGCGATGTCTAAGCATGCGGCAAACGGCCGCCAGCGCGAGCAGGTTCGGATCACGTTCACGCACCCGCAGGAAGGACAGGCCAATCGTCTGGCGCAGCAGGAATTCCTTCTTCAAGGGGATCAGCTGCAGCTTGTCGCCGAACACGTCGCGCACCCGGCCCGGCAGCAGCGTGTACCCGATGCCGGCGCTGACCAGGTTCATCAGCGAGAAGATGTCGCCCGTCTTCATCACCACGGTCGGCTCGAAACCGGCGATGCGAAACGCGCCCTGGAAGCCGTGCAGGGTGGCGAAGCCGTCGCCGAGGCTCACGAATTTCTCGCCCGCGGTCTCGCGCAGGTCGATTTCCGCATGTCCCGCATACGGCGAGCCGGCGGGCGCGGCGAAGAAGATCTCGTCTTCGAACAGGGCGATCGATTCGAGCTCGGGGTCGGGATCGGGCATGGCCATCAGGGCGGCGTCGACCATGTTCTGCTTGAGCTTGTGCAGCAGCTCGGCGTTCGAGCCGAGCACGAGTTCGGTCTCGAGCTCGGGTTTGCGCAGCTTGATGCCGATGATCACCTCGGGCACCACTTGCGTGGTCAGCGAGTAGAGCGAGCCGATTTTGAGGCTGTCGGCCGAATAGCCGGCCGCCTGGCGCGTGGCGGCGATGCCCTCCCCCATCAGCTTGATGACTTCGCGGCTGGCCTCGGCCAGCACCTCGGCTGCCTCCGTCGGAATCAGGTTGCGGCCCTTTAGCGTGAACAGCTGGCAGCGCGTGCTTTCTTCCAGCGAATGAAGGGCGCGGTGCACGCTGACGGCGCTGATGTCGAGCTTGCGCGCGGCGGCGTTCAGGTTGCCGCCCTCCATGTAGGCGAGCAGGATTTCGAGCTTGCGAAAGGTGATCTCGTCGCTGATCTGGCTGCGCATGGTGTTATGGATACGTGGGACGGTTCAAACCATGGACATTACACGAACAACGAAGGCTGGCTGTCCGCATAGTCGCGCAGCAGGTTCCACACCGCTTTCACGCGGCGCAGGCGGTAGAGGTCGGTGGGTGCGGCCAGCCAGAACGAACGCTCGGCGAAGAAGCCGGGCAGCACCGGCACCAGGCTGCCGTCGGCAGGGATCGCATAGGGCGGCGCCATCATCAAGCCCATGCCGAGCGCGGCGGCTTCGATCTGGGCCGTCATGCCCGAACAGCACAGGCGCCGGCGCGGCGTGAAACCGAGTTCGTCGAGGTAGGACAGCTCGCGGCTGGCGAGGCGGTCCTGCACGTAGTCGACGAAGTAATGCTGGGACAGGTCGGACAGGCTGCGGATCGGCGCGTGCCGCGCCAGATACGATGGCGAGGCGTACAGGTAGAAGCGGAAGGAGGCCAGGCGCGTGACCATGTAGCGTCCGGTGGTGGGCGGATCGAGCATCACGCCGAGGTCCGCTTCGCGGTTGGCCAGGTTGGCGAAGCTCGGCAGCGCCAGCAGGTCGATGGTGAGATCGGGATTGGCGTCGAGCAGCCCGACCAGCAGCGGCGCCACCACCTTCACGCCGAACACTTCCGGCACGCCCAGGCGCACTACGCCGTGGGCCGCCACTTCCGCCCCGCCCAGCTGCTCGGCCGCGGCCAGGGCCGCGCCCTCCATCGCCTCGGCATGGGGCAGCAGCGCCAGGCCCATTTCGGTCAGCTCGTAGCCTTCGCGCGAGCGGTCGAACAGGGTCGTGCCGAGCTCCTTTTCCAGGCGGTCGATGCGGCGCGCCACCGTGGTGTGCTCGACGTCGAGCCGGCGCGAGGCGCCCGACAGGGTGCCGGCACGGGCCAGTTCGAGGAAGAAGCGCAGGTCGGTCCACTCGGGCAAGGTATTCATCGCGGCATTGTTCCTTATCAATATCCTCATTGTGCACCAGTGCACATTCTTCCCGCAATCAATTCCCGTATGCACGTTTGACGGCACGCAAATTGTGCACTTGCAGCATTTTCCCTCTACGCATAAGGCACCAAGCCGGTGCGGAAGGCTGTGCAATTACGCACAAGGGGTGGGCGTGCTGTTATCTTTTCAGCCAGTCCGAACAGGGGCACACTGCAACGCGTGCGATTCCGCGCCGCCGTCCTGCCAAGTATTCCAATAATTAGGAGACAAGAAATGCGCCTGACCGATAACAAAATGAATGTCATCAAACGTTCCGCCATGTCGACCGCCGTGCTGCTGGCCCTGTCCAGCGGCTTCATGGGCGCGGCCCACGCCCAGCAGGCGTCCGGCGCACCGGCACCCGACGGCGACACCGCCAGCGACGTCCAAAAGGTCGTCGTCACCGCGCGCCGCCGCGAGGAATCCCTGCAGGACGTGCCGGTCTCGGTCACCGCCTTCAGCGCCGACCAGCTCTCGAAACAGGGCGTGCCGGACGTGACCGCCCTCGCCCTCGCGCTGCCGAACACCACCCTGAAGGCCTCGCGCGCCACCAACTCGACCCTGACCGCCTTCATCCGCGGCGTCGGCCAGGCCGACCCGCTGGCCGGATTCGAGTCGGGCGTCGGCATCTACATCGACGACATCTACCTGGCGCGTCCGCAGGCGGCCGTAGCCGACATCTACGACGTCGAGCGCATCGAAGTGCTGCGCGGCCCGCAAGGCACGCTGTACGGCCGCAACACCATCGGCGGCGCCGTCAAGTATGTGACCCGCAAGCTCGGCCCGAAAACCGACGTGCGCCTGCGCGGCACCATCGGCGACTACGGCCAGAAGGAAGCCGTCGTCACCGCCAGCACCCCGGTCAGCGATACCCTGCGCATCGGCGGCACGGTCGCCCGCTTCAAGCGCGACGGCTTCGGCAAGAACCTGTTCACCGGCGCCGAGAACTACGACAAGGACGTCACCGCGCTGCGCTTATCAAGCGAATGGACGCCGACCCCTGACCTGTTCATCCGCGTCGCCGCCGACGGCACCCAGGACGATTCGAACCCGAAGAACGGCCACCGCCTGATCGTCGGCCGCACCAGCGGCGCACCCATCCTCCAGAACGAGTACGACACCCGCGCCAACCTGACCCGCGCGCTCGGCCACGAGCAGGAAGTCACCGCGCACGGCGTCTCGGCGCTGGTGGAATACCGCTTCAACGACCAGTTCACCCTGAAATCGATCACGGCCAGCCGCAAGGACAAGTCCTGGGCCCCGATCGACTTCGATTCGCTGTCGGTGGTCGACATGGAAGTGCCGGCGCTGTACACCAACGAGCAGACCAGCCAGGAATTCAACCTCACCTACACGGGCGACAAGATCCAGGGCGTGGCCGGCGTGTACTACATCGACGCCCAGGCCTACAACAAGTTCGACACCATCCTGGCCGGCGCCGTCCCGACCTCGACCTTCACCAGCGGCGACATCGGCACCAAGGCCTGGGCCGTCTACGCCGACGGCAGCTACAACTTCACCGATGCGCTGTCGCTCTCGCTGGGCGGGCGCTACACGGTCGACAAGCGTACCGCCTCGATCTACCGCCAGATCTACCTGGGTGCCGCCGGCACACCGGAGATGGGCAACCCGGGCGCCATCCTGTTCCGCACCGACACCGACCTGCGCTCGGGCCTGGAACGCGAGGACAAGAAGTTCACCCCGCGCGTCGCCGTCAACTACAAGCTCAACGCCGACCACAACGTCTACGCTTCGTACTCGGAAGGCTTCAAGGGCGGCGGCTTCGACCCGCGCCTGAACATCGTCGGCACCCGCATTCCGCTGTCGCAGGCGCGCGCCGGCTATGCGCCGGAAACCATCGAGACCTACGAGCTGGGCCTGAAGTCGGCCTTCAACGGCGGCCGCATCACGACCAACGCGGCCGTGTTCTACAGCGACTACCAGGACGTGCAGATTCCGGGTTCGGTGGCGATCGACACCAACGGCGACGGCCGCGACGACAGCTTCGCCGGCGTCACGACGAATGCCGGCAAGGCCAAGATCCGCGGCGTCGAACTGGAAGCCATCGCCAACCTGACGCGCGACTTCACCCTGGCCGGCATGTACAGCTACATCGACGCCGAGTACAAGCAGTACATCGTCGCCGGCGTCAACGTGGCCAACCAGCGCGTGTTCCAGAACACGCCGAAGAACTCGGCCAACCTGCGCGCCAACTACGACATCGCGATGCCGATCGCGGGTTACAACGGCAAGATCTCGCTGATCGGCAGCGTCTCGTACAAGGGCGCCACCAACCAGTTCGAAACCGTGTCGCTGCTGGACCAGGAGTCGTACAAGTTGTACGACGCCAGCATCGTCTGGACCCGCGCCGACGGCAAGATCCGCGCCGGCATCCACGGCAAGAACCTGAGCGACGAGCGCTACAAGACCGCCGGCTACCTGTTCCCGACCCTGGGCAACGAAGGCACGCTGACCGCCTTCTACGGCAATCCGCGCACGGTCTCGGCCACGCTCGAGTACCGCTTCTAAGCCCGCCGCGGGCAGCGTTTCCTCTTACCGGCGCCCTCTCCAGGGGCGCCGGTCGGGACGGTGCTGCCCGGCTCTTGGCTCAACAATAACAACAGGATCTGCCAGCGTGTCCACCTTTACACCAATCAGTTACCAGAGCACCGACGGGTTGGCGCTGTACGCACGCGACTACCCTTCCCAGGGCGGCCCGGCGCGCCTGCCGGTCGTCTGCCTGCACGGCCTGACACGCAACTCCGGCGATTTCGACGAGCTGGCGCCCGAGATCGCCCGCCTCGGCCGGCGCGTGATCGCCCCCGACGTGCGCGGCCGCGGCCACTCGGCGCGCGACCCGAATCCCGCCAACTACAACCCGGTCGTGTATGCCGGCGACGTCGTCAGGCTGCTGCACGACCTGGGGATCGCCCGCGCGGTTTTTGTGGGCACCTCGATGGGCGGCCTGATCACCATGACCCTGGCGGTGCGCAACCTCGAGCTGATCGCCGGCGCCGTGCTGAACGACGTCGGTCCGGTCCTGTCCGTGAAAGGCCTGGGACGCATCGCCGGCTACGCGGGGCGCTGCAATACGCTCGCCAACTGGGACGATGCGGCCGCCTACCTGAAAGACATCAATGGCTGCGCCTTTCCCGATTCCCCCGACGAGGAATGGGGCAAGTGGGCGCGGCGCGCCTTCGAGCAGGACGAATCGGGCAAGCTGGCGCTGCGCTACGACCCGAGTATTGCGATAGCATTGCAAACAGGTAAACTGCGTCCGACCTCGCTGGCCGCGCGTCTCGCCTTCAAGCGCCTCGCGCACAAGCGCCCGACGCTGCTGGTGCGCGGCGCGCTGTCGGACCTGGTCGAACCGGACCAGGCCGCGTGGATGCGGCGCGCCGCCCCCGCGATGCAGTACACCGAAGTGCCGAACGTCGGCCATGCGCCGATGCTCACCGAACCGGAAGCGCTCGACTCGATCCGCCAGTTCCTGAATCGGCTCCCGTGAAACGGCTTCCATAAAACAGCAATAGGAGACAGCATGCACCATCTCGTGAAACCACTCAGCGCCGCGATCCTGGTCGCCTTCGCCGCCACCGCCGCCCCATATGCGCTGGCCGCCGACGACTTGAAGATCGCCCTCATCGCCGGCAAGACCGGGCCTCTGGAAGCCTATGCCAAGGAAACGGAAACCGGCTTCATGATGGGCCTGGAATATCTCACCGGCGGCAAGATGGAGATCGGCGGGCGCAAGCTGAAGGTCATCGTCAAGGACGACCAGAGCAAACCTGACCTCGGCCGCACCCTGCTGGCCGAAGCCTACGGCGACGACAAGGTCGCGATCGCGGTGGGCACCACCTCTTCCGGCTCGGCGATCGCCATGCTGCCGGTGGCGAAGGAATACAAGAAGGTGCTGATCGTGGAGCCGGCCGTGGCCGACGCCATCACCGGCGACAAGTGGAACAAGTACATCTTCCGCACCGCGCGCAGCTCGATGCAGGACGCGCTGGCCGCGGCTTCCACCCTGAAAGGCGGCAGCGTCGCCTTCCTGGCCCAGGACTACGCTTTCGGGCGCGACGGCGTCAAGGCCGGCAAGGAAGCGCTGGCGGCGACCGGCAGCAAGGCCAAGGTGGTGCACGAGGAATACGCGCCGGCCACCGCCACCGACTTCACCGCGCCGACCCAGCGCCTGTTCGACGCATTGAAGGACAAGCCGCAGCCGCGCGTGCTGGGCATCGTCTGGGCCGGTCCGAACCCGATGAACAAGATCGCCGACATGAAGCCGGAGCGCTTCGGCATCTCGCTGGCCCCGGGCGGCAACATCCTGCCGGTGATGAAGACCTGGAAGAACTACGCCGGTACCGAAGGCACGATCTATTACTACTACGCCTTCCCGAAGAACAAGATGAACGACTGGCTGGTGCTTGAGCACACCAAGCGTTTCAAGGCACCGCCCGACATGTTCACCGCCGGCGGCTTCGCCGCGGCCAGCGCCGTGTTCAACGCCCTGTCCAAGGTCCCGAGCGGGAATGGCGACCAGCTGGCGGCGGCGATGGAAGGCATGACGTTCGAGACGCCCAAAGGTCCGATGAGCTTCCGCAAGGAAGACCACCAGGCGCTGCAGTCGATGTACCACTTCCGCATCAAGAAGGACCAGAAGAACGAATGGGACCTGCTGGAACTGGTGCGCGAGATCCCGACCGCGGAGCTGCCGCTGCCGGTCCGCAACAAGCGCTGAGATGGCAAACGCTCCAGCACAGCAGCCGTCGCTGTCCACGCGCGACTTGACGATCCGCTTCGGCGGACACGTCGCCGTGAACGCGGTGACGGCCGATTTCTATCCCGGCACGCTGACCGTGATCGTCGGCCCGAACGGGGCCGGCAAGACCACCTACTTCAACCTGGTCTCGGGCCAGCTGCCGGCGACGTCCGGCAGCGTGCTGCTCAAGGGCGTCGACGTCACCCGCGCAGGCGCCGCGCGCCGCACGCGCCTGGGCATCGGCCGCGCCTTCCAGCTGACCAACCTGTTCCCCAATCTGACGGTGATGGAAAACGTGCGCCTGGCCGTGCAAAGCCGCGCCGGGCTCGGGATGAACATGTTCTCGGTCTGGTTCGGGCACAAGGAACTCATCGCCCGCGCCGAACACTATCTGGAGCGCGTGGCGATGCAGGGCAAGCGCGAGATGCGCGTCGGCGCCCTCTCGCATGGCGACCAGCGCAAGCTGGAAGTGGCGATCCTGCTGGCGCTGGAACCGGACATCCTGATGTTCGACGAACCCACCGCCGGCATGAGCGTGGACGAAGTGCCGGTCGTGCTCGACCTGATCCACGCCGTGAAGCGCGACGCCAACAAGACCGTGCTGCTGGTCGAGCACAAGATGGACGTGGTGCGCCAGCTGGCCGACCGCATCATCGTGCTGCACAACGGGACCTTAGTGGCCGACGGCATCCCCGGCGAAGTCATGCAATCGAAGATCGTACAGGAAGCCTATCTTGGAACACCGGAAACCGAACATGCCTGACAAACTGGGCTCTCAACCCGTCTTGACTCTCTCCGGCGTGCACACCCACATCGGCCAGTACCACATCCTGCAAGGCGTCGACCTGGCCGTGCCGCGCGGCGGCCTGTCGGTGCTGCTGGGCCGTAACGGCGCCGGCAAGACCACCACCCTGCGCACCATCATGGGCCTGTGGAAGGCCAGTTCCGGCCGCATCGTCTTCGACGGCCAGGACATTACCAAGCTCGCCACGCCCGACATCGCGCGCGCCGGCATCGCCTACGTCCCGGAAAGCATGGCCGTGTTCTCGGATCTGACCGTGCGCGAGAACCTGCACCTGGCGGCACGAAACGGGCCAATGGATTCGGCCCGTATCGAATGGATCTTCGGCTTCTTCCCGGCTCTGAAAAAATTCTGGAACTACCCGGCGGGGAATCTTTCGGGCGGCCAGAAGCAGATGGTGGCGATTGCGCGCGCGATCGTCGAACCGCGGAAGCTGCTGCTGGTGGACGAGCCGACCAAGGGCCTGGCGCCCGCCATCGTGCAAAGCCTGATCGCGGCCTTCCGCGAGCTGAAGGAAACCGACACCACCATCCTGCTGGTCGAACAGAACTTCAATTTCGTGCGTTCGCTCGGCGACACGGTGAGCGTGATGGACGACGGCCGCGTGGCCCATGCAGGCAGCATGGCGGCGCTGGCCAATGACGACGAGCTGCAGCAGCGCCTGCTCGGCCTGTCGCTCGACTCCCACCAATAGGATGCAAACGATGAGTGCAACCCTGCCCCTTCCCAAAGCAGCGGACACGCCGTTGCCGAGCGCGCCGCGCGACATCGCGCCGCTGCTGCTCATTCCCGTGCTGGCCCTGCTCATGCTGCCGCTGGTCGGCAGTTTCCCGACCTGGGTGACGCTTACCGTCGCCGGCCTCGCCATGGGCATGATGATCTTCATCATGGCCAGCGGTCTGACCCTCGTGTTCGGCCTGATGGACGTGCTGAACTTCGGCCACGGCGCCTTCGTCTCGGTCGGCGCCTTTGCCGCGACCATGGTGCTGCTGCCGATGCGCGGCTGGATGGAAGCCGATTCGCTGCTGATGAATCTCGCCGTGCTGGGCCTCGCCGTCACGCTGGCGATGGTCGTCACGGCCTTGCTGGGCTGGGCCTTCGAGCGGATCATCATCATGCCGGTCTACGGCCAGCATTTGAAACAGATCCTGATCACGATGGGCGGCATGATCGTCGCCGAGCAGCTGATCAACGTGATCTGGGGCGCGGAAACCATCCCGCTGCCGCTGCCGACCTCCCTGCGCGGCGCGATCTTCCTGGGCGACGCCGCGATCGAAAAATACCGCCTGCTGGCGGTGGTGGTCGGTCTCATCGTGTTCGCGCTGCTGTTCCTGACCCTGAACCGCACCAAGATCGGCCTCCTGATCCGCGCCGGCGTCGAGAACCGCGACATGGTCGAAAGCCTGGGCTACCGCATCCGGCGCCTGTTCGTGGCCGTGTTCGCGGCTGGTTCGGCGCTGGCCGGCCTGGGCGGCGTGATGTGGGGCCTGTACAAGGAAACCCTGTCGGCCGCGATGGGCGGCGAGACCATCGTCATGATCTTCATCGTCATCATCATCGGCGGCCTGGGTTCGGTCGGCGGGTGCTTCATCGGCGCGCTGCTGATGGCGCTGGTGGCCAACTACGCCGGCTTTCTCGCGCCGAAATTCGCGCTGGTCTCGAACATCGTCCTGATGATCGCGGTGCTGATGTGGCGTCCGGCCGGCCTGTATTCGAAATCGCGGGGTTAATCAGATGACTCGACTTCTCTCCGGCGACCTGCCGCGCAGCCGCATCCTGACCCTGGTGCTGCTGCTGGTCTTCCTCGGCCTGGCCTTTGCGCCCTTCCTCACGCAAGGCGCGCGGCCGCTCAACACGGCGGCCACGATCTGCGTCTACATCGTGCTGGTGGCGTCCTATGACCTGCTGCTCGGCTATACCGGCATCGTCTCCTTCGCGCACACGATGTTCTACGGGATCGGCGCCTACGGCATCGGCCTCGGGCTGGCCTCGGTGGACGAGCCGACCTGGTCGGCGGCGCTCACGGGCCTCGGCCTCGCGCTGCTGCTGGCGCTGGGCCTGGCCTTCCTGGTCGGCCTGTTCGCCCTGCGCGTGCGCGCCATCTTCTACGCGATGATCACGCTGGCCGTGGCCTCCTCCTTCGCCGTGCTGGCGTCCCAGCTGTCGGACTTCACCGGCGGCGAGGACGGCAAGACCTTCAGCGTACCCGAAGTGCTTTCGCCCGGCTTTACCTTGATGGAGAACGAAGTGTTCGGGCGCGCCATCGACGGCAAGCTGCTCACCTATTACCTGGTGTTCTTCGGCTGCCTGGTGCTGTTCCTGTTCCTGCTGCGCCTCGTGAATTCGCCTTTCGGCCGCGTGCTGCAGGCGATCCGAGAAAACGAGTTCCGCGCCGAGGCGCTGGGCTACCGCACCGTCGTCTACCGCATCTGGGCCAACTGCCTGGCGGCCCTGGTGGCGGCACTGGCGGGCGCGCTGATGGCCCTGTGGCTGCGCTATGTCGGCCCGAAGACCTCGCTCGGCTTCGAAGTGATGACCGACATCCTGCTGATCGTCGTCATCGGCGGCATGGGCACGATGTATGGCGCGGTGGTCGGCGCCGCCCTCTTCATCCTGGCGCAGAACTACCTGAAGGAACTGATGGGCCACGCCTCCACCGCGATGGAAGGCGTGCCGCTGCTGGCCGCCGCGCTGCATCCGGACCGCTGGATGCTGTGGCTCGGCGTGCTGTTCGTGCTGTCGATCTACTTCTTCCCGATCGGAATCGTCGGCAAGCTGCGCCTGCGCGGCATCCTGGCCAAGCGCTGATCCTTTCCTGCGGGCGGCGTCCGCCGCCCGTACCCCTCCTCTTCTTGCACCAACATGGTGCAAATTCCTGCTCCAGGGCACAGGTATTCCTGCCCGCTCCAGCGCAAAGCACATTCAAGCCAGATCAAGGTTCGTGCCCGTTCAGCTCATATGATGGATCGGGCCGGTTCCTGAACCAACGCGGGCCGGCATGGTCCGAGTCGTATCGGTGGTGCCGCCGGCACTGCCGTCGTACCTGATGTTGGCCCCTGGCCTGGGGCGCTTGAGTCTCATGCGCCGCAAGCCGTCGAACTGAAGCTTGAGCGGAGACCCACCATGTCCTACAAAAACTACCTCGCAGTTCTGCCCTGCGCCGCATTTTGCGCCGGCCTGCCGCCGGCAGCCGCTGCCCAGGAACACACGCAGGCGCCCCCATCCGGCGCACAACCATCCCAGGCCCAGCCATCCGCCGTGCAGCACCCCAGCCCGGCCCAGTCGGGAATGATCGTCGTGCGCGACGCCCAGACCGGCCAGCTGCGCGCCCCGACGGCAGCCGAAGCCCGCGCGCTGAGCCCAAGCCCGGCGATGTCGGCCGCCATGCGCGCCACGCCGCCGGCGCTGGTCGCGCATCCGGGCGGCAGCAAGCAGGTCAAGCTCGGCGAGCGCGGCCTGGTCTATTCGGTCGTCACGCGCGGCGCCGACGGCAAGCTGCACGACCAGTGCGTGCAGGGAGCCGCCGCCGCGGAGAAAGCCGTCCACGCCCCCGCATCCGCCGCGCACCATGAGGAACATCGCCATGACTAAGACCGCCAAGATCCTGTCGTCCCTGCTCCTCTCCGGCGCCGTCCTCGCCGGCACCGTTGCCGGCGCCCAGGCCGCCACCATCACCATCGTCAACCAGAACGCGCCGGGCATCGGCTTCAACGACCCGACGCCGGCCGCCCCCGTCGGCGGCAATACCGGCACCACGCTCGGCCAGCAGCGCCTGATCGCCTTCCAGCACGCGGCCGACGTCTGGGGCGCCACCCTCAGCAGCAATGTGCCGATCCGCATCGGCGCCTCCTTCGTGCCGCTGTCCTGCACCGAGAGCAGCGCCGTGCTGGGCTCGGCGGGCGCCAACGAGATCTGGTCCGACTTCACCAACGCCCCGCGCACGAATACCTGGTACCCGAGCGCGCTGGCCAGCAAGCTGGCCGGAACGGATGTCGCCACACCGGGAGAGCCGCACATCATCGCGCGCTTCAATTCGCGCCTGGGCCTGTTCCCGGACTGCCTGCCAGGTCCCGGCTTCTATCTCGGCCTCGACAACAATGCCGGCGAAGCGATCGACCTCGTCACCGTGCTGCTGCACGAGATGGCGCACGGCCTCGGCTTCCAGACCTTCACCGACGACGAGACCGGTGCCGAAATCAACGACATTCCCTCGGTCTGGGATCACTTCCTGATCGACAACCGCAGCGAGCAGCTGTGGGTCAACATGACGCCGGAACAGCGGGTGGCCTCGGCCATCAGCGTCAACGGCCTGTCGTGGAACGGCCCCATCGTCACCGCGGCCTTGCCGGCAGTGCTCGATCCGCAGTCGCGCCTGACCATCTTCGGCAAGGCCGCCGGGAAGGCCGCCGGCGACTACGCGGTCGGCGACGCGTCCTTCGGTCCGCCGCTCGGCCGCAAGCCCGTCAAGGGGCAGGTCATGCCGGTGATCGACCAGCCGGACGGCACGGGTCTCGCCTGCGCGCCGCTGAGCAAGCAGCAGGCCTGGACCATCCGCGGCAACATCGCGCTCGTCTCGCGCGGCACCTGTGCGTTCGTGGACAAGGCGCGCAACGTGCAGGCGGCCGGCGCCATCGGCATGATCGTGGCCGACAATGCGACGGGCGCGCCGACCGGCATGAGCGGCAGCGATCCGAGCATCAGGATCCCCTCGGTGCGCATCAGCCAGGCGGACGGCGTGAGGCTGCGTGCGGCGCTGCAATCGCGCAGCCGCCACCGCTCGAACGTGCTGGCCAGCCTCGGCGTCTACAAGCACCGCCTGGCCGGCGCCGACGATCAGCGCCGCATCCTGATGTACACGCCGAATCCGAACCAGCCCGGCTCCTCGACCTCGCACTACACCACCGAGGCCAAGCCGAACCAGCTGATGGAGCCGTCGATCAACGCGGACCTGTCGCACACGGTGACGCCGCCGCGCGATCTTACTTACCCCTTGCTGCGCGATATTGGCTGGTAAGCACACCGGCCCGGTGACACTGCAATAAAAAAAGGCCCGGCCACCTTCGTGGTGCCGGGCCTTCCTACGACAAGCAAAGAATTACTTCTGCTCTTTTGCCTTGTATGCAGCAACGCCGTTGACGATTTCTTCCTTGGCGGCTTCAGGGCCTTCCCAACCTTCGACCTTGACCCACTTGCCTTTTTCGAGGTCCTTGTAGTGCTCGAAGAAGTGCTGGATCTGCTGCAGGCGCAGGTCTTGCAGGTCTTCCGGCTTTTGCCAGTGGCTGTAGATCGGCAGGATCTTGTCGACAGGCACGGCCAGGATCTTGGCATCGCCGCCGGCTTCGTCGGTCATCTTCAGCACGCCGATGGCGCGGCAGCGCACGACGACGCCCGGGATCAGCGGGAACGGGGTGATGACCAGCACGTCGCATGGGTCGCCGTCGTCCGACAGGGTCTGCGGAACATAGCCGTAGTTGCACGGGTAGTGCATCGCGGTGCCCATGAAGCGGTCGACGAAGATCGCGCCGGTGTCCTTGTCCACTTCGTACTTGATCGGATCGGCGTTCATCGGGATTTCGATGATGACGTTGAAGTCGTTCGGCACATCGCGGCCGGCTGGGACGTTGTTGAGGCTCATGAGCTAATCCTTGGTTGCTGAAAATTCAATAAAGGGAGGCATTATATCTAATCGGCATACGCTTGTGCGGCGCAGCAGCTTGCCGTGCGGATTGGTCGCTTAGGATCTTGTTGCACCACTCGTAAGGTGGGCGGCTCTACCTTACCGACGATCGAACGCGCTGCGAATGCCGCCCACGCGTTCAGCGCACGGCTCCGGGTCGAGTCGCGGTTCGCATCCGTCTGTTGAACGCGTGGGCGGGAGACCCGCCCACCTTACGGGTCTGTGCGGCCGATGTGGTCGGATCCCCCGAACGTGATGTTCACAACATCGTCGCCAACGCACTCTGCCGATAATGACTGGCGGCCGGCACCTCCTGCCCCAGCGCCTCGTGCAGCTGCGCCAGCTTGAGGTGGATGTCGCGCACCATATCCGACTGGGTGGCGTCCGACAGCGCCTGCTCCAGATAGCGCTGCGCCTTGCCCCACAGCTTCTGGCGCAGGCACAACGAACCGAGCGTGAGCGCCAGTTCCGGATCGTTCGGGCGCTCGCGCAGCCAGGCTTCGCAGTGCTCGATCTGGGCCAGCAGCGTGGGCGAACCGGCCGGGCCGGCGGCGTCGCGGTAGGCACGGACGATGCGCTCGTCCCAGCCCGCCTTCAGCGCTTCCTCGGCGATCACGCGCGCCTCGTCCTGCAGGCCGCTGGCGTTGAAGGCCATCGCCGCGCGCGCCGCGATATAGGGTTGCGTACGGTCGCTGGCGGGCACGCCGGCCCAGACGCGCCGGATCGCTTCCGGATCGCGTCCCTCTTCCGACAGCAGCGCCTCGTAGGCCAGCTCGCGCAGGCGCGCGGCCAGGGCCGGGTGCAGCGCCTTTCGCTTGTCGAGGATGCGCACCAGGCGCAGCACTTCGGGCCAGTTGCGCGCCTGCTGGTTGGCCTTCATCGACCATTGCAGGGCGTGGATGTGGCGCTGCCCGCTGGCGTTCAGTTCGGCCACGGCCGCCAGTGCCGCTTCCGGCTGGTGGTCGTCGACCAGCAGCTCGATCACCGTCATCAGGCGCGCCGTCTTGAGGGTGTTGTCGTGGGCGACGCCGGCCAGCCAGGCCTCGCGCCGGGCCGGTTCACGCATGCGGTGCGCGGCTCTGGCGCCGATCAGGGCGGCCAGGCCCGCGTTCTCGGGCAGCTCGGCGGCGCGCATGGCGGCCTTTTCGGCGTGGCCGAAGCGGCCTTCGAACAGCGCCTTCAAGGCATCGCGCAAGCCCTTGTTGCCTTCGCGCTCGCGTTTACGCAGGCGGTAGGCGGCCACGCGCTCGGGCATGCGCAGGGTCGCGTTCACCGCGCGCGCCACGCCGTACAGGATCAGGAACAGCAAGGCGATGAACACGACGAACAGGTTCAGCGACATGTCGATCCGGTGCGGCGGGTAGAACAGCACCACGTTGCCCGGATTGAAGCGCGCCGTCACGGCGATGCCGATGGCCGCGGCCATCAGGGCGACTAGCCAGAGAAGTAGACGCATATTGTTAAGGCTTCTTGTAGTTGCGCACCGCGCTCAGGCTGTCGGCCAGCGTCGGCATCTCGATCGCCAGGTTGTTCGCCTGCACCTGGCGCAGCGCCGACTGGGCTTGCTGGGTGGTGCGGGCGCGCGTGTCGAAATACTTGTTGAGCGTGTCCTGGGCCGCCGTCAGGTCGCCGGCGAAGGTGGTCTCGTCGCGCGACAGCAAGGCCAGGCGCGCATTCAGAAGACGCAGCTTGAGGTTTTCGCGGACAAAATAATTCTGTTCCGGCGAGAGCATCAGCGCTTCCGGCGTGTTGACGCTGCGCACCCGGATCAGCTGGCGCACGTCGTCCCACATTTCCTCGCTCCAGTTGCGCCAGGTCGCGAGCATGCGTTCGCCGATGCCGAGTGGTGCCGCGGGAGCGGTAGCCTGCTTGCCCGCAGGCTGGGCACGCTGGGCACGCACCGGCGCGGCCGGCAGCAGCGGTTTCTCGTCCGACAACAGCGGCAGCGTGTCGACCTGGGCGATGACGCTGTCGAGGCGCACGGCCACGCCCGCCAGGTCCACGGCCGGGGTCGCCTTGAGTTTTTCCATGTCGGCCGCGATCGCGCGGCGCACGGCGATGAACTGCGGCTTGTCGGAGCGGGCCAGCGAGCGGTCGGCGTTCTGCAGCGCCAGCAGGGCGCCCTGCACGTTGCCGGCCAGCTGCAGCTGCTGGCTGGCGGTCGACAGCACCTGCTCGACCTCGGACAGCGCCCACTCGTCGCGGCTCTTCGACAGATCCGAATACAGCTGCTCCAGTGCCAGTTGCTGGCTCTGGTTCTCGAGCTGGCGGCTTTCCAGCACGCCGACTTTCAGCTGCAAGGCCTTGGACTGCTCGACCACGTCGCGCGCCAGGGAGGCGGTCTCGGCATTGGTCTCATTGCCCTTCTGCAGGCTGCGCGCCATTTCCTGGCGCAGCGTGTTGATGCGGCTGTGGCTCGACCAGGTCTGGGCCGCCAGCAGCACGCCAAGCGCGATCACGGCCAGCGACAGCGGACGGGTCAGCTGTTCGCCCAGGCCGGGGCCGGCCCTGCGCTCGGGCGCACGCGTGCGGTAGGTGTCGGGAGCGGGTGGCTGCATCGGTGGCAGCTCTGGATGATTCGGCAATTCGTTCATTTTTGAGATTGTAACGCGGCAAGCAAACGCTCGTCGCCCGAGCCGGTAAGCGTCACCCGCGCCAGCCCAAGCGCCTGCGCGGTGGCGGCGATCCGGGCGTGCGGCACGATGACGTGCTGCTGTTGCATCTTTTCTACTTCAACGTCGCCAAGCTGGCGCAGCAGGTCGACCAGCCCCCGCAGCGCTTCCGAACTCGTGATTATCCAGTCGTTCGGGGCGGCCAGCAAGGCATGCAGCTGTGCGGCCAGTGCCGCGTCCAGGGCCGGCACGCTGCGCCGGTAGGCCGCCACGACAGTCACCTCGGCGCCTGCGGCGCGGAAACCGTCGGCCATCAGCTCGCGTCCGGACTCGCCGCGCACGATCAGCACGCGCTTGCCGGCGAGTTGGGCCAGGTCGAGCGAGGCCAGCAGGTTTTCCGAGTCGCTGCGCGTCGGGTCCAGCGGACCGAGGATGGTGGCATTCGACGCGTCGAGGCCGTGGCGCGCCAGTGCCATGCGGCTGCCTTCGCCCAGCACCGCGATTGCCACCTGGCGCGGCCAGTGCGCCACGTGGGCAAAGGCTGCGTCGATCGCATTCGGCGAGACGAAGGCGACCAGCGCGTAGCCGTCCAGCCCAGCCAATACCGTGGACAGCTGCGACTGGTCAGCCAGCGGCGCGATCTCCAGCAGCGGCAACAGCACCGGCGTACGCCCCAGCGCGGTCACGGCCTGCGCCAGGCCGTCAGCCTGGGCGCGCGGGCGGGTGATGACGACGAAACCCGGCATCGGCGACGGCAAAATTCAGGCGTCCTGCGCCGCGTCCTGGCGGCACACTTCCAGGATCGCCTGGGCGTCCTGCTGTTCCAGCAGCGACGACACCTGCTCGCCCAGCAGTTCCGGACGGTCGCTCGGACCCGTCAGCTCGGCAAAGGCGCTGCGCTTGCCGTCCGGCGTGGCAACCATCGCGCGCAGGTGCATCTGCCCGCCGTCGACGGTTGCGTGCGCGGCCAGCGGGATCTGGCAGCTGCCGCCGAAAATCTTCGACACCTTGCGCTCGGCCAGCACGGCCTGCAGCGTGTCGGCGTGGTTCAGCGGCGCCAGCACCGCCTTCAGATCGACGCCGTCGAGGCGCTCGCCGTCGGCGATCTCGATCGCCATCGCGCCCTGTCCGGCGGCCGGCAGGCTCAGTTCCGGCGCCAGCACGCTGCGGATGCGCTGCGGCAGGCCGAGGCGCTTCAGGCCGGCGGCGGCCAGGATAATCGCTGCATACTCGCCGCGATCGAGCTTGCCGAGGCGGGTGTCGAGGTTGCCGCGCAGCGGTTTAATGACGAGATGCGGATAGCGCGCCGCGACCAGGGCCTGGCGGCGCAGGCTGCTCGTTCCAACGACCGCGCCGGGCGGCAGCTCGTCGAGGCTGGCGTAGTCGTTCGAGACAAAGGCGTCGCGCGGGTCTTCGCGTTCGAGCACGGCCGCCAGCGCGAAACCTTCCGGCAGGTCCATCGGCACGTCCTTGAGCGAGTGCACGGCCAGGTCGGCGCGGCCTTCGGCCATCGCCACTTCGAGCTCCTTCACGAACAAGCCCTTGCCGCCGACCTTGGAGAGCGTGCGGTCGAGGATCTGGTCGCCACGCGTCGTCATCCCGAGGATGCTGATTTGGCAATCTGGATATAATGCGGCGAGACGATCGCGCACGTGCTCGGCCTGCCACATGGCGAGGCGGCTCTCGCGCGAGGCGATGATCAGCTGGGATGGCAAGCGTACTGCTGGCTGCGTCATGTCTTTGCTTTCAAAACGGATTCTTTCACTGTCGTTGCGCCGACCGGGCCGACCCAGTAACGCCTCTTGCATAAGATCACAAATTTTAGCATGCGGCCCCTTGCAAAACATGGCTGATCGCCATGCCTATTTTTGGTGTACCTGACTTAGAGAACAGTGCCCGATATGGACAAACCCGTCGCACCCGAAACGAATAACAGCGTCGACAAGGACGCCCCGCTGAAAGAAGACATTCGCCTGCTCGGCCGCCTGCTCGGCGACGTGCTGCGCGACCAGGAGGGCGATGCCGTCTTCGACGTCGTCGAGACCATCCGCCAGACCGCGGTGCGCTTCCGGCGCGACGCCGATCCGGAAGCGGGCGAAGAGCTGACCGCCCTGCTGCACAAGCTCACGCGCAACCAGACCATTTCGGTGGTGCGCGCCTTTTCCTACTTCTCGCACCTGGCGAACATCGCCGAGGACCAGCACCACAACCGCCGCCGCCGCGCGCACCTGCTGCAGGGTTCCCGTCCGCGCGAAGGCAGCGTCGGCCACGCGTTGGGCAAGCTGCGCGGCGCCGGCGTCGACCAGAAGACGGTCGAGACCTTCCTGCGCAACGCCCTGATCGCCCCGGTGCTGACGGCCCACCCGACCGAGGTCCAACGCAAATCCATCCTCGACGCCGAGCACGACATCGCGCGCCTGCTGGCCGAACGCGACCAGCCGTTGACACCAAAAGAGCAAGTCCGCAACCTGCAGCTTTTACAAGCGCGCATCGCGACCCTGTGGCAGACGCGCATGCTGCGCTACACCAAGCTGACGGTGGCCGACGAGATCGAGAACGCCCTTTCCTACTACCGCATTACTTTCCTGCGCGAGCTGCCCTCGCTCTACGACGACATCGAAGACGAAATCGGCGCGCAGTACCACGGCGAAGCGCCGCGGCTGGGCGACGCGGCCTACCTGCAGATGGGCAGCTGGATCGGCGGCGACCGCGACGGCAATCCGAACGTGAACGCCGACACCATGCGCCACGCCACGATGCGCCATGCGACCACCATCCTCGACTACTACCTCGAGGAAGTGCACACGCTGGGCGCGGAACTGTCGACCTCCACGCTGATGGTCGACATCACGCCCGCCATGCAGGCCCTGTCCGAGCGCTCGACCGACCAGTCCGACCACCGCGCCGACGAGCCTTACCGGCGCGCCCTGATCGGCATGTACGCGCGCCTGGCCGCCAGCGCGCGCGAACTCGGCGCCACCAACATCCTGCGCAAGGAAGTCGGCCACGCCGAGCCCTATGCGGACGCAGCGGAGTTTGCGGCCGACCTGGAAACCATCGCCCAGTCCCTGAAAGCCAACCACGGCGCCATGCTGGTGACGCCGCGCCTGGCCGGCCTGACGCGCGCCGCCCACATCTTCGGTTTTCATCTGGCCTCGCTCGACATGCGCCAGACCTCGGACATCCACGAGCGCGTGCTGGCCGAGCTGTTCGAAAAGGCGCAGGTCGAAGCCGACTATGCGGCCCTGTCGGAGGAAGACAAGGTCAAGCTGCTGCTGGCGGAGATCGCCCAGCCGCGCCTCCTGTACTCGCCCTTCGAGACCTACAGCGACGAGACGCAGTCGGAGCTGGCCATCGTGCGCGCCGCGCGCGACATCCGCGAGCGCTATGGCGCGCGCGCGATCCGCAACTACATCATCTCGCATACCGAGGCCGTATCCGACCTGCTCGAAGTGCTGCTGCTGCTGAAGGAAGCGGGCCTGGTGCGTCCGAACGCCGGGGTCTCGGACGTGATGGTGATTCCGCTGTTCGAGACCATCCCCGACCTGCAGCGCGCCGCCGCCATCATGGAAGAGTGGATGGCGCTGGCGCCGGTCACGCGCATCGTGCACAACCAGGGACGCCTGCAGGAAGTCATGCTCGGCTACTCGGATTCGAACAAGGATGGCGGCTTCCTCACGTCGAACTGGGAGCTGTACCAGGCCGAGCTGAAACTGGTCGAAGTGTTCAAACGCGCCGGCGTCAAGCTGCGCCTGTTCCACGGCCGCGGCGGTACCGTCGGCCGCGGCGGCGGTCCGAGCTACCAGGCGATCCTGGCGCAGCCGCCGGGCACCGTGAACGGCCAGATCCGCCTGACCGAACAGGGCGAGATCATCGCCTCGAAATTCTCGAATCCGGAAATCGGCCGCCGCAACCTCGAGCTGCTGGTCGCCGCTACGCTGGAAGCGAGCCTGATGCCGCACGAGTCGGAGGGCGGCAAGGCCGAGCGCCTGGCCGTGTTCGAAGGCGTGATGGCGGAACTCTCGCAGCGCGCCTATACGGCCTACCGCGACCTGGTCTACGAGACCCCTGGCTTTACGGACTACTTCTTCGCGGCGACGCCGATCGCCGAGATCGCGGAACTGAACCTGGGTTCGCGCCCGGCCTCGCGCAAGAAGACACGCCGCATCGAAGATCTGCGCGCGATTCCCTGGGGCTTCAGCTGGGGCCAGTGCCGCCTGCTGCTGCCGGGCTGGTACGGCTTCGGTTCGGCGGTCAGCGGCTGGTTGCAGGAAGACGCCAGCGGCGAGCGGCTGCAGACACTGCAGGCGATGTTCGCCGAGTGGCCCTTCTTCGCCACCCTGCTCTCGAACATGGACATGGTGCTGGCCAAGACCGACCTGGCCATCGCCTCGCGCTACGCCGGCCTGGTGCCGAATGCGGCCCTGCGCGAGCGCATCTTCAAGCGCATCGCGGCCGAACACGGCGAGACGCTGCGACAGCTGGAAGCCATCACCGGCGCCAGCGAGCGCCTGGCGTCGAACCCGCTGCTGGCGCGCTCGATCCAGAACCGCTTCGCCTACCTCGACCCGCTGAACCACCTGCAGGTCGAGCTGATCCACCGCCACCGCGCCATGTCACGGGAGCCGGGCGAGATGGACCCGCGCGTCCACCGCGGCATCCACCTGTCGATCAACGGCGTCGCGGCGGGCCTGCGCAATACGGGTTGATGTTCCGGACGATACCGGTTCAATGGACCGGTATCGTCCGCCGTATCAAGAACAGCTTCCCAGCGTCTCGGCCTTGCGGATGAAGGCCTGCACGGCACTCGGCGCCACGCAGATGGTGCCGGCGCTGCCCTGCTCCGGCTTGTGGCACACGGCCACCTTGCCGTCGCCGCAGCGCGCGTCGATCACCTGCACGGTCACGCTGGCCGGCGCCGGGCAGCCGTTTGCGCTGACGGCCTGCACGCTGAAGGTGTAGCTGCCGGCCGCCGTCGGCGTGAAGTTCGCCGTGGCGCCGTTCGCAGCCAGGCCCGCGGCCGGCATCCATGCCAGCGTCGTGCCGCTGTCGGCATCGCCGGCAGCGAGCGTCACGCTTTGCGGACCGTAGCCGAGGGTGACCGCATTCGCACTGGCCGTGATGACCGGCTGCGGCACGCGCCCCAGCACGTTCACCGTCGTCTCGGCGGACGCGGTCAGGCCGGCCTTGTCGACCGCGCTCAGCACCACCTGGCGCGTGCCGATGTCGCCGCAGCTGAAGGTCGTTTGCGAGGCGGAGAGCGATTCGATGCCCCAGTTGTCGCTGCTGCCGCCGTCGATGTCGGCCGGCTGCAAACCGGCGCTGCCGTTGGCCAGCGTGACGCTGGCCGCGCGCGTGCGCACCGTCGGCGCTTCGAAGTCGTTGCTGACGACGTTTGCGGGCGCGCTCTCGTTGCTCAGGCGGTTCAGGGCCGTGACCGTGTAGTAGTAATACTGGCCGGCTTCGACCTTGGTGTCCGCATAGGCGTTGGCCGTGCCGTGCGTGACGCCCAACAGGTTCCGCGGCGCCTCGATGTCGATCGTGCGATCCGCCGAGCGGTACACGGCGAACTGGCGCACCTTCTCCAGCTCGTCGCGCGCGTCGGCCCCGGTCCAGCTCAGCACGAGGGCATTCTCGCCCTGCGAAGCGCTCAAGCCGGACGGCGCCAGCGGCGCAACGGTGCTCTTCCACGGCATCGCCGGCACCAGGGCCGGCCGCTGATAGACGTTCTGCTGCAGGTCCGTGCGATAGCCCAGCGGATTGGCTTGCAGGAAGGCGTGGCGGAAGTGGATCTGGCCGGCGACGTGACCCTGCGCGCGGTTCAGGGCGATCTGATTGGCGACCTGCTTCGGGTCCGTCCAGCCTGTCGTGCCCATCTTGTAGTCGGCAATGCCGATGTACATGTGGCGGCCAAAGGCGTTCTCGTTCCACCACGGCACCAGTAATTTGTAGTCGGAGCCCGCCTGGCCGATGTACCAGTAGACTTGCGGCGCCAGGTAGTCGACCCAGCCTTCGCGCAGCCAGCCGCGGGTGTCGGCGAAATTGCTCAGGTAGTGCTGGGAAGCGCCGCTCGAGGTCGGCGAACCGACGGCGGGATCGCTGCTGCTGCGGTAGATGCCAGAGGGCGAGACGCCGAATTTCACCCAGGGCTTCACGGCGCGGATGCGCTCGTTGACGCCCGCGATCAGCAGGTTGATGTTGTCGCGGCGCCAGTCCGCGCGGCCGGCCGTGGTGGCCGGGAAGCCGCGCGGGTCCGCCGCGTAGGCCGCGTCGTCGTTGATGGTGCCGGCCGGATAAAAGTAATCGTCGAAGTGGATGCCGTCGACGTCATAGCGTTCGACGATGTCCATGATGACCTTCGTGACGTGCTCGCGCACGGCGGCCAGGCCCGGGTTCAGGATTTTCACGGTCCCCACCTGCAGCATCCATTCCGGATGGGTGCGCGAGACGTGGTTCGCCGCGTACTGGGCGGTATTGGTCTCGGTGGCCGTGTTCGCCACTGCGCGGTAGGGATTGATCCAGGCGTGGAATTCGAGGCCGCGTTTGCGCGATTCGTCGATCGCGAATTGCAGCGGGTCCCAGCTCGGCGCCGGGGCGCTGCCCTGGTTGTTGGTCAAGTAGTAGGACCAGGGTTCGAGTTCGCTCGGGTACATGGCGTCGGACTGGCTGCGCACCTGCAGGAAGGCCGCGTTCATGCCGGTCGCCAGGTTGTGGTCGAGGATGGCGCTGAGCGCCGCGCGTTGCTGGTCCGGGGTCTGGGTGCGGTTCGGCCAGTCCAGGCTCAGGTGGGTGCTGATCCACACGCCGCGCAGTTCGCGCTTGGGCGACAGGCTGGTCGTATCGGCGTGCGCCAGGGACGCGGCGAGCATGGCTGCAGCCGCGGCAAGCAAAAGTTTTTTCATGTTGTCGTTTTTTGCGAGGTTGAGTGGGTGCACCACTTCGGTGCACCAGTGGCGACCTGCGGCGCCTCTCCTCGCGTCACAGTGTTGCCATCCGCCCAACAGCTTACGCGCAGATCATGCGCGCAAAATCACGCCAACCAATGAAATTGGGTGCGTGTTGCATAACTTGAAAGCATGAGCCGGCTAGAGGCGAATCGACAGACCTACGGTCCAGCTCGCGTACGGCGTGCGGTGGTTCAGCCCACGCGAAAACAGGGTATCGAGCTGGCAGTCCTTGCTCAGCAAATAAGTCGCGCCGATGTCGAAGGTGGCTTGGGTACCGCCGTGGCGCACGTGGGCGATGCGCGGCAGCGAGATCTCGGCCAGGCCGTGGAAGCGTTCGGTAAAAGCCTTGTCCAGCACGATGCCGAACAGGCCGTAGGCGTGGCGCGCTGTGCTGCGGTCGTTCTCTTCCTCGTGCCGGAAGGCGATGCCGGGCATCATGCCGAGTTCCATCCCGCCCGGCAGCTCCCACTCGCCGACGACGCGCAAGGAAGGCCGCACGCCCTTGCCGCGCAGGGCGTTCGAGCCGGTCGGCAAGCTCGCGTCAAACAGCACACCGAGCGAGGGTCGCCTGCCTTCGCCATCCATGACATGCCAAAGGACACCGATCGACGAGTCGGCATAGCCGGCCGTCGTGCTGCGTTCGCCGCTTTCCTTGTCGCGGGTGTGCTGGACGATGCGTCCTTCGCTCTCGATGCGCAGTTCGAGCGCGTCGCTCAGGCCGAAACGCAGCATGGTCGGCGTCGAATAGCTGCGCTCGCGCTCCTCGCCGCTGCGCTCGCGTTCGACCAGGAAGCTCGTCTCGAGATGGAAACGGCCCTTGCCCACGGATTCGCTCGATTCGACGAAGTCCGGCCGGTCGGTCTTGAGCGGCCCGTCGAATGACGACTCCTGGGCATGCGCCGGCAGCCAGGCGAGCAGCGCCAGGCAAAGAGGCAAACGGGACAGGCTGCGGGCACGCGATCGGGACATGCGCAGGCTCCAGGCGGATCGATGGGCAAGTCCCGATTCTACCGCCGCGAGCTCAGCGGCATCGCCCGATTGGCCGTTCAGGCCGCCAATGCCAGCCGGGGCCGCCCGGACGCGGACGCCGCGGGGGGCGCGGCGCCGTCCTCGAGCTTGAAGCCGGCCACCACCTGCGCCAGCGCCGCGGTCTGCTCTTCCAGCGCGCTGGCCGCGGCCGCCGCTTCCTCGACCAGGGCCGCGTTCTGCTGGGTGACGTCGTCCATGGTTGCGATCGACTGGTTGACCTGGCCGATGCCCTGGCTTTGCTCGCTGCTGGCGGCATCGATCTCGCGCATCAGGTCGGCCACGCGGCCCACCGCCTGCACGATGCCGCTCATGGTCGCGCCGGCCGTGTCGACCAGGCGCGCGCCCGTTTCGACTTCGCGCACCGAGGCGTCGATCAGGGTCTTGATTTCCTTGGCCGCGGCGGCCGAACGCTGCGCCAGGTTGCGCACCTCGCTGGCGACGACCGCGAAGCCGCGGCCCTGCTCGCCCGCGCGCGCCGCTTCCACGGCGGCATTCAGGGCCAGGATATTGGTCTGGAAGGCGATGCCGTCGATGACGCCGATGATGTCCACGATCTTGTACGAGCTTTGCGTGATCGAACCCATGGTGCTCACGACTTCGCCCACCACCTGGCCGCCCTGGTGCGCCTGCTCGCTGGCGGAACTGACGAGATGGTTGGCCTGGCGCGCGTTCTCGGCGTTCTGGCGCACGGTCGAGGTGAGTTCTTCCATCGCGGCCGCCGTCTCTTCCAGGCTCGAGGCCTGGGCTTCGGTGCGGCTCGACAAATTCATGTTGCCGGCCGCGATTTCGCTGGAAGCACCGGCAATAGCCTGGCTGCTGCGGCGCACTTCGCTCATCGTGTGGTGCAGCGAGGAGACGAAGCGGTTGAAGGCGTCCGCCAGCGCGCCAACCTCGTCCTGCGACTCGACCGGCATGCGCCGCGTCAGGTCGCCCTTGCCCTCGGCGATCTCGCCCAGCATGGCGGCGGCGCGCGCCACCGGCGCGGCGATCGCCCGGCTGACCAGGAAGATCGCGAACAGGCCGATGCCGCCGCCGACCACGCCGGCCACCAGCGCCGCGATCGTGGCCGAGCGCGCCAGGTTGCCCAGCACTTCGCTTTCCGGCACTTCGGCGACGACGTACATGTCGAGTTCCGGAACATAGGACGAGGCGACGATCATGCGCCCCTGTGCGGCATCGTAGTTCGTGTGCGCGAACTCCTGCTTTTTCATGAGGCCGGCGATGACGGCCGCCGTGTAGCCGGGCAGGTCCTTCACGTTGTGCTCGCCGTCGGCCAGTTTCGGATCGCGGTGCAGGACGATGCTGCCGTTCGGGCGCGCCAGGTAGACATGGCCGGACTTGCCGATCGTGTAGGCGCGCACGGCATCGGCCATCGCCTTCACCGACAGGCCCAGGCCGGCAGCGGCCAGCTTGCCGTCGCCCGCTTCGACGCGCGCGTTAATGTACAACATCATCTCGCCGGTCTTGGCATCCGGGTCCAGGTTCAGTTCGTGCGAACGGCCGCTGGCGAGGAAGGCGCCGAGCCAGGCGTCGCGCGGATTGCCCTTCTCCATGGTATGGCCCAGACCCGCTTCGGTGATGAACTGCATCGTGTTCGGCGAGGCCCAGAACACGCTGCCGGCACGGTAGACGCTCTTCATCTTGCCGGCATAGGCGCGCCAGGCGTCCATCCCGGTCTCGGGCAGGCCCTCGCGTTCCCAGGCCTGCAGGAAGGTGTTGTTGGCCACCGCCAGCGAGGCGCTGACCGGCCCGCCGATCCGGTGCAGGATGTCGTTGCGGATCGCGGCGACCACGGCCGGCAATTCCTGCTCGACGGCACGCTCGCTCAGGCTGCGGCCGGTCAGGGTCACGCTGAGGGTGGCGGAAATGAGGATGAAGAGCAGCAGGCAGGCGCCCATGCTGAGCATGAGCTTGGCCTTGATCGACAGGCGACGGAGAGTAGCGGCGAGCATGGGATGACGGTGTGAGAATTGGTGGGAATGTTGCTGTGCAGCATGTTCCCGCGCTCATCCGTATGCGTCAACTGGTTTACGACAAAGCGTTTATACAGTTTCAAGTAACTGTTGCGATTCGGTCAGATTGCCTCGTTTGTCGATAGTGAACAAGCAAGTAGGGTGGGCGCCCCGTGCCCACCGAACGCCGGCATGACGCTGCGTTTTGGTGGGCACGGGGCACCCACCCTACCGTACAGGCAAAAAAAATGCCGCTCAGCGAGCGGCATTTCGATCAAGCCTGTACGGCTTATTTGTCGTGCAAGAAGGTCTTCAGCTTGTCCGAACGCGAAGGCTGGCGCAGCTTGCTCATCGCCTTGGCTTCGATCTGGCGGATACGTTCGCGGGTGACGTCGAACTGCTTGCCGACTTCTTCCAGCGTGTGGTCGTTCGACATCTCGACGCCGTAGCGCATGCGCAGCACCTTCGCTTCACGCGGGGTCAGCGAGTCCAGCACTTCCTTGATCACGTTGCGCATCGACGCGTGCAGCGCGGCGTCCAGCGGGGCCAGGGTGGTGTTGTCCTCGATGAAGTCGCCCAGCTGCGAATCGCCGTCCTCGCCCATCGGGGTTTCCATCGAAATCGGCTCTTTCGCGATCTTCATGATCTCGCGAACCTTGTTCTCCGGCATTTCCATCTTGGCGGCCAGGGTCGCCAGGTCCGGCTCGCTGCCGGTTTCCTGCATGATCTGGCGCGAGATGCGGTTCATCTTGTTGATCGTCTCGATCATGTGCACCGGCACGCGGATGGTACGGGCCATGTCCGCGATCGAACGCGTGATCGCCTGGCGGATCCACCAGGTCGCGTAGGTCGAGAATTTGTAGCCACGACGGTATTCGAACTTGTCGACCGCCTTCAGCAGGCCGATGTTGCCTTCCTGGATCAGGTCGAGGAATTGCAGGCCGCGGTTAATATATTTCTTCGCAATGGAGATCACCAGGCGCAAATTCGCGACCGTCATTTCGCGCTTCGCGGTGCGGGCGCGCTTCTCGCCGGCCGCCATCTGCTTGTTGATCTTGCGCAGATCCGCCAGCGGCAGCGCCACGCGCGCCTGCAGGTCGATCATGCGCTGCTGCAGTTCCTTGATCGCCGGCAGGTTACGGCCCAGCACGGCGCTGTACGGGTAGGCGCAATCGACCTCGCGGTCGCCCCATTCCAGGTCGGTCTCGTTGCCCGGGAAGACCTTGATGAAGTGGGCGCGCGGCATGCCGCAGCGGTTCACGCAGATGTCCAGCACGGCGCGTTCGATGGCGCGCACTTCGTCCATTTGATGACGCAGCGTGTCGCACAGCTTTTCCACGATCTTGGCGGTGAAGCGGATGCCCAGCAGCTCGGTCGAGATGATGTCCTGCGCCTTGTTGTAGGCCGCCGAGCCGTAGCCGGTGGTCTTGAAGGCGTGGCCCATGCGGTCGAACTGCTCTTCGATGAGGGCGAACTTGTCCAGCGCACCCTTGCGCAGCTGCGCCAGCTGTTCGGCCGAGTAGCCGGCCGCACCGCCGCCGGCGTCGCCGTCTTCTTCCTCGGCTTCTTCCTCTTCTTCCTCTTCCTCGTCATCCGAGGCCGCCTTGCTTGGGGCCACGACCGGCGCCGGCGCGCTGTCGTTCAGGTCGACGAAACCGTCCACCACTTCGTCGATCTTCAGCTCGTCGGCGGCGATCTTGTGCGACAGCGCGATGATTTCCGAAATCGTCGTCGGGCAGGCGGAGATGGCCTGGACCATGTCCTTCAGGCCTTCCTCGATGCGCTTGGCGATCTCGATCTCGCCTTCGCGGGTCAGCAGCGACACGGCGCCCATTTCGCGCATGTACATGCGCACCGGGTCGGTGGTGCGGCCGAAGTCGGAGTCGACGGTCGACAGTGCGGTTGCGGCGGCCGCTTCCACTTCGTCTTCGCTGGTCGGCGTGACGGCGTTATCCGACAGCAGCATCATTTCCGCTTCCGGGGCGCGCTCGTAGACGGCGATGCCCATGTCGTTGAAGGTCGCGATGATGCCTTCGATCGCTTCCGGATCGATGATGTTTTCCGGCAGGTGGTCGTTGATCTCCGCGTGGGTCAGGTAGCCGCGCTCCTTGCCCATGTTGATCAGGTTGCGCAGCTGGGTGCGGCGCTTTTCCAGTTCCGCTTCCGAGAAGCCGGCTTCGGTGCCCAGCGAGGGGATGCCCTTGGCCTTGCGCTCGCGCGCCTTCGACACCGCCTTCAGTTCGGCGCGCTCGACCGCGTTCAGCGCCGCGACTTCGTCGTTTTCCGGCGTGAATTCGCTTGGTTTTCGGCCGCGGCGGCCCGGAACCTTCACCTGCGGCAGCAGGTAGCCCGAGGTGTCGATCGCGGCCAGCGCGGCGGCGTCGGTGGTCTTGCTGACGGTGCTTCCTGCGGTCTGGATCACGGTCGACGGGGCGGCGACTGCCTCGACGCGGCGCACGGCGCGCGGCTTGACGGCCTTCGGTGCTTCATCGGCAATGGCGGCAACTTCGGGCGCCGCTTCGGCCGGCGCGCTTTCGACGGCCTTCAGGGCCGCCAGCTTCGAGGCGCGCTTGCGCACAACGACAGGAACCGGCGCAGCATCGGCGGCGACAGGCGCCGCTTCGGCTTCCGCGGCGTCGGCCACAGGCAGCTCGGCGACGGCTTCCACCGGCGCCGGCGCTTCCTCGGCCTGGGCTTTCAGCGAGGCCAGGCGCGAACGGGTCTTGACCACCGTCACCTTGGCCGCCGCTTCCGTTTCCAGGAAGTAGGAGGTCGCGGTTTTCGGCACCGCCAGCTGGGCGGCGGCGCTCTTGGCCGGCGCTTTCTTTGCTGTCAGTGTCAGTGTCTTGGCGGTGTTCTTCATATAAAAAACTCTCCTGTCGAGGCGGGTGCGCGCCTGCGAGGTCAAAGATTCACCACGGCCTGCTCTGGCCGGGGGAAAAGGATCGGGAAGGGCCCTAACTAAGGGCGGACAAGCCGCAAATCAAGCACTTTCAAAGCGCCCTCGCCTGCCAAGGCATGCGGCCGGGCCGGACGCGACGTTGGCAGGGATGAAGGAAGCAGTGGTCTGGATCGCGGTGTGCATGTCAAAACGAAAAAAAGCCCGTCGGCTGGGGCGGGCTTGCATCTGGCTCTATCGGAGTGCAGAGACGGGACAGGCAACATTATGCCCTAAGGCAAGAATTGGTGATAATTGATATATCGGATAAGCGATATAAGCAAAGCACATATTGTTGTTTTTCAGTCCACGAACGGCTCTTCGATCCGTCTGCGCCGACGCAAGCCGCGCGCAGGGCAAGAGGCGGATCATACACGATTTCGCGAATCGGGGCGCTCGCCTGCGCGCGGCCCCTCATCCCTGTATGCCGGCCAACTCACGATCATCCGCACTAGTGCGGGCCAGCATGCTATCCTTCGGATTCCTGTTATTACCATGAAGTCAATGAATACCATTAGTTCCGCCGCCGAGTCCGTCGACGCCACCACTCCTTCCCCAGCCGAGACCCCGAACACGGAGGCGACGACCGCCCAGACCGCTGCCGACGCCGGCGCGCAAGCCGGCGCACCGGCCGGCACCCCTGCTCCATCCGCCCGCGCCCTGCTGAAGCAGCTGCAGCAGCAGTTCCCTGCCTTCCGCGATTGCCTGCCGCTGGCGATCGGCATCGACAAGCAGCTGCTCGCGCGCATCCCTGGCCTGGACCGCAAGACCATGCGCGCCGCGCTCGGCATCCATACCGGTTCCATGCGCTATCTGCGCTCGATGGAAAAGGCCACCGTGCGCTACGACCTCGACGGCGTGGCCGGCGCGGAAGTGACCGACACCCATCGCCTGCACGCCAAGGAGCAGCTGCAGCAGCGCTTCAAGAAGGAAGCCGAGCGCAAGAAGCTTGAAAAAGCCGCGGCTGCCGAAGCGGAAGCCGCGCGCCTGCGCCAGGAAAAGCTGCAGCAGCTGGCCTCGAAATTCTCGCGCGGCTGATGCAGCTGGACCCGCGCGGCCCGGTCGCATCAAGCTCTCCGGACGAAGAAGACCTGCCCCCCTATGAAGGCATCGGGCTGGCCGACATCGTGCTGGTCAAGACCACTGAGCAGGCGGCGCAGGCTTACGCGGCCTTGTCGACTGCCGACGTGATCGGCTTCGATACCGAATCGAAGCCGACCTTCGCCAAGGGCGAGGAATCGACCGGCCCGCACCTGGTGCAGCTGGCCACCGACAGCACCGCCTACCTGTTCCAGGTAGGTGCGAAGCCGGACCCAGCCAGCGTGGACTTGCTGAAGGCCGTACTTGAATCGCCCGCCATCCTGAAAGTCGGCTTCGGCCTGGGCGACGACCTGCGCCGCGTACGCGCCAAGCTCGGCATCGAAGCGCGGAACGTGGTCGATCTCGCCACCACGCTGCGCCGCCGCGGCGAACGCAATACCCTCGGCGCGAAGACGGCTGTCGCGCGCTTCTTCGGCCAGCGCCTGGCCAAGTCCAAGCGCATCACCACCACCAACTGGGCTTTGCCGCGCCTGTCGGAACAGCAGATCCGCTACGCGGCGGACGATGCGCACGTGGCACTCAAGATCTACCGCGACTGGCGGGCCAACGGGGCAAAATAGAACCCGCTTGGCACTGATGGGTTATCATCTTGTTATTGATGACCTGGATGCCGTATGCCGCTCTTTGCCCTGCGACGTTTTTCAGTATTCCTCCTGTGCGCCCTGCCCTTCGCGGCCGGCGCCCGGCAAGCCGTCCCCGACACCATCGAGCAGCGCGTCGCCGCCTGCATCGCCTGCCATGCGCCGAAGGATGGCGCCGGCACCAGCGTCGGCGGCGTGTACTTCCCGCGCATCGCCGGCAAACCCGCCGGTTATCTGTATAACCAGCTCGTGAACTTCCGCGACGGGCGGCGCCAGTATCCGCTGATGACCTGGATGGTCACCCCCCTGCCCGATCCCTACCTGCACGAGATCGCCGACTATTTTTCGAGCCAGCATCCGCCGGTGCCGGCCCCAGGCGCCCCCACGGTGGCGGCACCCGTGCTCGCGCGCGGCGAGCAGCTGGTGAAACGCGGCGACCCGGCCCTGAAAGTCCCGGCCTGCATCGCCTGCCACGGCCAGCAGCTGGCCGGCGTGGCCCCGGCGATTCCGGGCCTCCTGAACCTGCCGCGCGACTATGTGAATGCCCAGTTCGGCGCCTGGCGCAACAAGGTGCGCCGCGCCCACGCACCCGACTGCATGGCGACCATCGCCGAGCGCCTCGGGCCGGGCGACGTCGCCGCCATCTCGGCCTGGCTGGCCGCGCAGCCGACGCCGCCCGGCGCGCGGCCGGCCGAGCGCTTGACGGCACCCCTGCCGATCGCCTGCGGGAGCGTGCCATGAAGCGCCTGCGCCTTGGCCTGCTGGTCCTGCTGCTCGCGGCCGCGGCACTGATCGCACTGGCCTGGCCGCGCGAGGAATTCATCGCCTCCGCCTCGCCCGCCGACTACGCGCCCACACAAACCAACATCGCGCGCGGCGCCTACCTCGCCCGCGCCGGCGACTGCATGGCCTGCCACACGGCGCGCGGCGGCGTGCCCTATGCCGGCGGCCGGGCGCTCGACACGCCCTTCGGCCGCCTGGTCGCGCCCAACATCACGCCCGAGCCCACGACCGGCATCGGCAGCTGGACGCCGGACGATTTCTGGCGCGCCCTCCACAACGGCAAATCGAAGGACGGCCGCCTGCTCTACCCCGCCTTTCCCTACGTGAACTACACCAAGGTGACGCGCCCGGATGCGGACGCGCTGTTTGCCTTCCTGCGTACGCTGCCGCCGGTGCGCCAGCCGAATCAGCCACACGAGCTGCGCTTCCCCTACAACCAGCAGATCACGCTGGCCGGTTGGCGCCTGCTCTATTTCAAGCCGGGCGTGCAGCAGCCGGATGCGGCCAGGGACGCGCGCTGGAACCGCGGCGCCTACCTGGTCGAAGGCCTCGGCCACTGCGCCGCCTGCCACAGCACGCGCAACAGCCTCGGCGCGAGCGAGGGCACGCTGGGCGGCGGCCTGATTCCGACGCTCGGCTGGTACGCACCCTCGCTGACCTCCGATGCGGAAGCGGGTCTCGGCAACTGGAGCGAAGCCCATATCGTGCAGCTGCTGGGCACCGGCGTGGCGCCCGGCGCCAGCGTGACCGGGCCGATGGCGGAAGTCGTGGTGCAGAGCCTGCAGCACATGACGAAGGAGGACCTGGGTGCGTTGGCGGCCTACCTGAAGTCCTTGCCGGCTGGATCAAACGGCGAGCGCCCCGCCGCCCCGCGCCCATCCGAACAGACGATGCGCGCCGGCGAACAGCTCTACGGCCGGCACTGCGCCACCTGCCACGGCGAACGCGGCGAAGGCAAGGGGCCGTATCCGCCCCTCGCCGGCAATCGCGCGCTGGCCTTGAACGAACCGGTGAACGCGATCCGCGTCGTCCTCAACGGCGGCTTCGCGCCCGGCACGCAAGGCAATCCGCGGCCATACGGCATGCCGCCCTTCGGTCACGTGCTGGCCGATGCCGAGGTGGCGGCCCTGGTCAGCTTCCTGCGCGCCAGCTGGGGCAATGCGGCGGCGCCGGTGTCGAGCGCGGAGGTGAACCGGTATCGGAGCGTGCCGCTGGATTGAGGACGCTCGGCCGGCGGCATCAGCGGTACGCCAGCCTGCGCCGGATGCTGACCATGCTTCCCCTCCCGGGCCGTCCGTAGACGCTGATGCTGGCGCGGATGCTGGCGGCGCGCTCGCGCATGCCTTTCAGGCCCAGGGACGCCGCATCATGCAGGCGCCCGCGCGGGATGCCGCCGCCGTCGTCGCAGACCCTGACCAGCAAGGAGGCGCGCCGCATGGCGACCTGGATCACCACCCGGGAGGCGCCCGCGTGGCGCAGCACGTTGGTCAGGGCTTCCTGGCAGATGCGCAGCAGCTCTCCCGACACGAACGGGGGCTGCTCGACATAGTCGTCCGGATCGTGCAGCACATGGCAGGCGATGCCGGTGCGGCGCTGCAGGTCGGCGGCCTGCCAGCGCAGCGCGGCCACCAGGCCCGCCTCGAGCTCGGGCGGGCGCAGCAGCGCCGCGATGTCCTGCACCGCGGCGATGGCCAGGTCGACGCTCTTCAATGCCGCGCTCAGCTCCGCCAGGATCGCGTCCGCGGAGGGCGGCCGCTCCGGGTGCGCGACCCGGTCCTGCAGCAGGCGGATGTCGATCTTGGCCGCCGTCAGGATCTGGCCGAGCTGGTCGTGCACCTCGCGAGCCAGCATGCGCCGTTCGTCGTCGCGCACCCTCTGGACGGTGTCGAGCAGGGTGCGCAGCTCGCGTTGCGACTGCCGCAGGCGCAGCAGCTCGCCCTCGCGCCAGACGGCGTCGCGCCGCACCCGCACCAGGCGCACGTTGGCCTCGATGCGCGCCACCAGGTCTTTCGCACTGAAGGGCTTGACCACGAAGTCGTCGGCACCCTCGCCCAGCGCCGCGATGCGCGCCGTCTCGTCGGCCTGCCCGGACAGCATGATCACCGGGACCGTGCGCAGCGCTTCGTGCCCGCGCATCATGCGCAGCAGCTTGATGCCGTCCAGGTCGGGCATGACCTTGTCGATCAGGATCACGTCGGGATGGATCGCCATGGCCAGCGCGAAGCCGGCGCGCGCGCTCTGCGAAGCATGGAAGGCGAAGCCGGCACGCTCCAGGATGCGCCGCACGTGGGCGACCAGCAGCGCCTCGTCGTCGATCAGCAGGACCCGGGTCTTGGCGCCATCCGCGCCGCTGCGTTCCTGTAGCGGCGCCGGGTCGCGCTCCAGCGCCTGGGACAGCTTGTGCGCGGCCAGTTCCAGCAGCGCTGCCAGCGAGGGCGCGTGCTCGGCCTGGCGCAGCATGAACAGGGCCAGGCCGCGCCGCTCCTGCCCGGCGCCGTCGAAGGGGACCGCCGCCAGCGCGGCGCTGCGCGCGCCGATCCAGGCCGGGCGCGCCGGCCCCAGCGCGACGATGCATGCGCCGCCCTCCTGCGCGGCCACGCAAGGGGCCACTCCGCACAGAGCCCTGGCGTCGGGTGCATGCGCGGGCGGCGGCTGCGGGCACCCGGCCTGCAGCACCAGGCGCAGGTCCTGGTCTGTCCTGGAGAGATAGACGGCCAGGGCGTCGACGTCCTCGCTCAGGCTGGCCAGCATCCGGCTGCCCAGCGTGGAAAGGTCGCCGGGCGCGGCGAGCCGCTCGGCCACGGCCGCGCATGCCAGCATCCTGCGGCGCAGCGCGTCGCGTTCGGCGTTGCCGGCGGCGGGCGCGTTCATGGCGGATTCCCGCCGCCGAGCGCTTCCGACAGCGCCTGCGCCAGGACTGTCTTGCCGTAGGGCTTGTTCAGGAAGCGCACCAACGGTCCCAGTTCATCCTGGTGCCGCATGGCTTCGAAGGTGTAGCCGGAACTGAGCAGGATGGGCAGTCCGGGCCGCAGGGAGCGTGCCCGCTGCGACAGGTCGATGCCCGACATACCCGGCATGACGACGTCGGTGAACAGCAGGTCGAAGGCTTCGCCCTGCTCCAGCCGCGCCAGCGCTTCCTCGGCCCGGGCTGCTTCGGTGACCGCGCATCCCAGGTCGCGCAACTGGGTGGAAAGGTGGGCGCGCACGATCGGGTCGTCCTCCACCAGCAGGATCGCGCATCCGGCGCGCGGCCGCGCGCCGGCGCCGGCCAAGGGCGCGGCTTGCGTTTCCGGCTCGGTGTGTGCGCGCGGCAGGTAGAGTTTGACCTGGGTGCCCCGGCCGGGCTCGGAGTAGATCGTCACGTCGCCGCTGGACTGCTTGGCGAAGCCATACACCATGCTCAGGCCCAGGCCGTTGCCGGCCCCCTCGTCCTTGGTCGTGAAGAAGGGTTCGAACACGTGCTCGATCACGTCCTGGGGAATGCCGGTGCCGTTGTCCGCGATCGCGATCACGACGTACTCGCCGGGAGGCAGCGACTTGTCGAGTTCGGCCCGCCGGTCCCCGATCTCGGCCAGCAGGAGTTCGATGCCCAGTTTGCCGCCCTCGGGCATGGCGTCGCGCGCATTCAGGCACAGGTTCAGGATGGCTGCCTCGAGCTGGGCGCGGTCGGCATACACGCACCAGCGCTGCTCCATGCCGAGCAGCGCGAGATCGATGTTCTCGGGCAGACTGCGCGCGATCAGGGGACGGATCGATTCGATCGCTTCCCCGACGTGCAGGATGCGGGGTCTCAGCGCCTGCCGGCGTCCGAATGCCAGCAAGCGGCGTGTCAGGTCCGCCCCGCGCTCGCCGGCCATCTGGATCATGTGGGCGATCTCGCGCAACTCGGGTTGGGCCGCAAGCGCGTCGACCAGCTCTTCGGCGTTGCCGAGGATGACGGTCAGCCAGTTGTTGAAGTCGTGCGCCAGGCCGCCGGTCAGCCGGCCCAGAGATTCGAGCTTCTGGATCTGCAGCAGGCGCTGCTCCAGCGCGATCTGCTCGCTCAGGTCGGTCACCACGGACAGGATGGCGCGCGGCGCGCCGTCTTCGCGCCGCACCAGGATCCAGTGCACGTGGACGATGAAGGTGCGGCCGTCCGCCGCCGAGTGCACCATGCGGCCCGAATAATCGCCATGCCGCATCAGCACCTGCATCGCATGCTGGAAATCCGAGGACGCGCATTGCGCATACAGGGTCTCGCCGACCAGGCGGCCGATGACCTCTTCGCTGCGCCAGCCATAGCGCGCGGCGGCGGCCTGGTTCCAGTACAGCATCCGGTTGTCGAGGTCACGCACGATGATGGCGTCTGTCGCGTAGTCGAGCATCTCGGCCTGCATGCGCAGGCGCGCTTCCTGCTGTTTCTGCTCGGTGAGGTCGGCGATGCTGCCGACCATGCGCTGCGGTCCGCCCTGGTCGTCGATGACCATGAAACAGCGGTGCAGCACCGCGCGTTCGGTGCCGTCCGGCAGGCGCAGCCGGTATTCGGCCGACCAGTTTTCGCGCCCCGCCGCCACGCCCGCGCGCAGGCTGGCGCCGACCCGTTCGCGGTCGTCGGGATGGATGCAGGCTTCCCAGTCCGCCAGGCGCGTCCAGCGCGCCAGCACGCTGCCGAGCGGCTCCAGCGCACTGCGGCTGCACCACAGGCGATCGTCCGCCATGCTCCAGTCCCATACCACGTCGTTGGTGGCGCGCGTGACGTAGCGCAGCCGCTGCTCGCTCTGCGCCAGCGTATCGGCCATGCGCTTGAGTTCGCGCGAACGCAGCACGATCTCCGCTTCGAGCCGGGTGGCCTTGCGCTGGGAGGCATCGGTGCCGGCCGGCCTGTGCGCCAGCACGTAATCCGTCACGTCCTCCACGCGATGGATGATGTACATGACGCGCCCCTCCGGATCGAGGACGGGCGAGTTGACCGGACTCCAGTAGCGCAGTTCGAAGCCGCCGCTGGCCTCGGGCGGCCGGCGGATCGGATAGCGCTGCACCGCCATCACGTCGTAGGCGCGGTTCTCCCTGACCCGCAGCAGCGACGCGCGCAGGGCCGCGACGCCGCTGTCCTCCTTGTCCTCGGGATCGTCGGGAAAGACGTCGAACAGGGCGCGTCCGACGACCTGTTCGCGCGTGACCATGGTGGCCTCGAGATAGGCGTTGCTGGCGGCGACGATGCGGAAGCTGTCGGGCGCCAGCACCAGGTACAGTCCCGGCGCGGACTCGAACAGCAGGCGGAAGATCTCCTGCGCCTGCCCGGCGGCGTTCCCCGGCGCGGGGTCTATGCCGGCCGCCGGGCGCGCTTCCGGCGGCGCGGCGGCGGCGCCGTCCGCGAACAGGTCGGCCACCAGCTCCAGGCCGCGGCCTGCCTCCCGCTCCGCCGCGCCGGCGACGGCCAGTACGCAATGGCCGGGTCCCGCCCCGTGCCGGAACGTGCGGCGCAGCGCCCGATAGCCGCGCAGGCCGGCGCGCTGCGCCAGCGCGCGGCAGGCGGCGGGCAAGGATGACGAGCCCGGCCCGGGCAGGACGATCTCGTCGCCGCTCAGCTCCGCTTCGAGCGCTTCGAGCGCCGCGCGCACGGCGGGCGATTCGGACGTGCAAAAGCGTTGCGGCGCCGCCCCGCCGGGCGGATACACGCTGATCATGGCCCACTCGTCCCCGGACGCCATCAACGCCAGTCGAGCGGCTTTCTCGATGCCGGCTGCGTCGTTCGCCATGCTTGCCTTTCCCGGAGCCTTTGCACGATTATCAATAAGAGATGACAAGATAACATGATGGAGGCGCATCCACCCACACCGTATTTACGCGAGCACGCGGGCCAGTACCTCGAGCAGCGCGTCGGCCTTGATCGGTTTGGTGAAGTAGAAATCCATGCCCGCCAGCTCGGCGCGCATTCGCGTGTCGTCGTCGCCCCAGGCCGTGAGCGCGATGATGCAGGCGCTGCGTCCCCATGTGCGCTGGCGTATGCGCCGCGTCGCTTCGCAGCCGTCCATGCCGGGCATCGAAATGTCGAGGATCACGGCGCGGGGATGGAAGGCATCGCCGAGGGCGAGCGCGTCGCTGCCCGAATAGCCGACCGCCACATGGTAGTCGTAGATCGAAAGCAAGGCGGCCATGGTATCGGCGGCGTCGGCGTTGTCGTCGGCGATCAGGACACGGAGCTTCGGTTCATGCGGAGTCATATAATCCAGGTAGTGTGCCGCTCGAACGCAGTGTGGAGAAACAGAACCGCGCAGCTTACCGGGATTCGGGCGCCGGGCGAAGTCGCAGGGATTGCGACAGCCTGTCGTGCGGACGGCCCGTGTTCCGCTGATGCGGTGAAGTCCTACGCAGTGTCATGCCGATTGCGTCGTGGCGTCGCAACTTTCACCATCGCGCGCCGCAGCAGAAGCCCCTATCATCGCGCTCGCCCGGCAGCCGGCACGGCCGTACTGATTTCATGATGATCCCATTCTTGCTACCATTATCTGACCCGACACTTTTCCCAGGCGTCTCCACTCCATGATCCGCGTTGTCATCGCCGACGACCATCAGCTGGTGCGCGAAGGCGTCAAGAAGGTCCTGTCCGTCGACCCGGATATCGTTCTGGTGGGCGAGGCCGCGGACCTGGCATCGACGCTGGCCGTGCTGGAAACCGCCAACGCGGACCTGCTGCTGCTCGACCTCACCCTGAGTCCCGTCCACGAGCTCGATGCGCTGCGCACGGTCATGGAGCGCGTTCCCGGCATCCGTGTGCTGGTGCTGAGCTCGCACAGCGAAGCGCGTTTCGGCATCAGCATCCTGAAGCTCGGCGCGGCCGGCTACATCCCGAAGTCGCTCACCGTCGACGTGATGCTGAAGGCGATCCATAAAGTGCATGCGGGCGGGCGCTACCTGAGCGACGGCCTGGCGCAGATGCTGGCCGACGAAGTGATCTCGCCCCAGCCCCGCCATGCCCATGAGCGGCTGACCGAGCGCGAACAGCAGGTGCTGCGCCTGCTGGCGCTGGGCCACCCGGTCAAGCAGGTGGCGGCCAGGCTCGACATCAGCGTCAGTTCGGTGAATACCTACCGCGGCCGCATCTTCACCAAGCTGCAGCTCAGGAGCAATGCCGAGCTGATACGCTATGCGCTCCAGCACGGCTTGGTGAGCTGAGCGGTTTTCTCACGCGCCAGCCGGCTCCGTTCCGCTTGCGCGGCGCTTGAGCAGGTGGCGAATGCGCGCGCTCAGGGTGCCGACGTCATAGGGCTTGCGCAGCAGGTCGACGCCTTCATGCAGCCTGCCTTCATGGGCGAGCACGCCTTCGGCATAGCCCGACGTGTACAGGACCTGCGCCTGCGGCAGGCAGGCGCGCACCACCTCGCCCAGCTGCAGGCTGGTCAGCGGCCCCGGCATGATTACGTCCGTGAACACCAGGTCGACCTGCTGACCGCTCCTGATCATGTCGGCCGCGGCCGCGGCGCTGGACGCCTGCAGCACCTGGTAGCCGAGCAGCGACAGGCTGGCGCAGGTCGATAGCCGGACGTTCTCCTCGTCTTCCACCACCAGGATGGTTTCGGGACCGCCCTCCAGCCGGCTCGCCACGGGAATTTCCTGCGGCACCGGCTCGGCATCGTTGCGCGGTAGGTAGATGGTCACGCTGGTGCCCTTGCCAGGCTCGCTGGACAGGACGATCTCCCCATTCGACTGCTTGACGAAGCCATACACCATCGACAAGCCCAGACCGGTCCCCTGCCCGAGCGGCTTGGTCGTGAAAAACGGCTCGAACGCACGCGCCATGATCTCTGGACTCATGCCCTTGCCGTCGTCGGCCACCTCGATCGCCACCCAGCGCCCCTCCGACATGTTCAGCGGCAAGGCCTCGCCCGGACCGACATTGACGGCGCGGATACGCAAGGTGCCGCGGCCGCACAGGGCGTCGCGCGCATTGATGGCCAGGTTCAGCAGGACATTATGGAGCTGGTTCGGATCGACCAGGATGTTGCCCAGGTCATGGGCAATCTCGGTCACGACATCCGGGCTGGGTCCGAACATGCGGCGCGTCATGCCGTGCATCTCGCGCAGCAGGTGCGCCGGATTGGTGACGGTCGCCTGCAGCGGCTGGCGCCGCGCGAAGGCCAGCAGGTGCGAGGCCAGCTCGGCGCCGCGCCGCACGCCCGTCAATGCCGTATCGACACGAATCTTCCCGGCCTCCTTGACCGCGTCGCTCAGCTTCAGCAGTTGCAGATTGCCGCCGATGATCTGCAGGACGTTGTTGAAGTCATGGGCCACCCCGCCGGTCAGCTGGCCGATGGCTTCCATTTTCTGCGACTGCAGCAGGGCCGACTGGCTGGCGGCCAGCTCCTCCTGGCTGCGGCAGAGCGAGTCGAAGGCCGCGTCGAGCTGGCGCCGGGCGACGCAGGCATTGCTATGGTAGAGCACCCGTGCGTTCAGTTCGCGCGGGTCCGGCCATTTGACGAGGTAATCGCTGGCGCCGGCGTCGAAGGCCCCGGCTTTCATGTCGGGATTGTCTTCCGCCGACAGGATGATCACGGCAACGTGTTGGGTCTCCTTGTCGGCACGCAGCCTGCGCGTCAGTTCGAAGCCATCCATCCCCGGCATGCGCATGTCCACCAGCACGATGGTCGCCGCGACTTGCCTGGCCAGTTCCACCGCGGTGGCTGGCTCCTGCGTGAAATGGAAGGTGTGCGGCCCGCAGGACTTCAGACCATGGGAGACGATGTCCTGCGAGAAGGACTCGTCGTCGACCAGGAGAATGGAAGGGGCTTGGAAGGTGGGATCGGTCATCGCAACAGCCTGCAAATGGTTGAGTTAAGGCGTATTGCATAACCAGGCAGCGGCGATTCTACCGTCTTGAATCTTCGGCGATCGTCACAATAAACACGACGGCGGCGTCGGCGCCCGTGCGACAGGACGTGCTCTGGCGCATGGCGGACAGGAACGCGCCCCGCTATAGACCTCGCCGTTGTCGCCGCGAGCGCCGGCGCGGGCGCTTACATCTCCTCACAAACCGGACCGACCCAATGTTCAAAAAGCGTTAAGCTCTACTCAGTAACCTGGAAGTGGGCAGCACATCATGAAAACGCAATTGCTTGAAGACATAGGCCAAAACGCAACATTATCCCCGGCCCCTCCCCGGCAGGCTGGACAGCCTGGCGCGAACAAACCGCTGCAGCAGCCTGCGAAAGAGACGTCGCTCTCTGCCGGCCAGCCCGATGAGCAGGCGGCGCCGGTGGACCTGGATAGTGTCTTCGAGGAAATCGCCGCGCTGGAGGCGCAGTACGTGCCTCCGGCACAGCACCAGGAACCTGTCCCTGCCCCGCCCGAAGTTCAGCCCGACCTTCAGCCCGAGCCTCGGCACGACCCTGCGCCGGCCGTCGCCATGGACGCAATCCGTCCCGAGCCGACCATTCCACGCGCGCCTGTGTTTGCCCCTCAGCGGGACCCGGCCCCGGACCCGGATCCGGCGCACGGCAGGACGATACCGCAGGACCCGGTGTTCGACTTCACGCTGCCGACGCCGCAAGCGCAAGCAGCCGAGCCGTTCACGCCTAGCCACAGCTGGCCCACGCCGTCCAGGCAGCGCCGCTCTCTGTGGACCGCCGCGGCGCTGGTAGCCGCGCTGCTCGCCGGGGGCGGCTGGTGGGCATACCAGGAATACAGGGACGTCGGTTCGCTCGCGTTCCTCGCCAGCCAGTCACAGGAAATGCGCCAGGACAGCACTGCCGCGGACCGCACGGCCAGCGCCGCAACGCAGCCAGCCCCGGCCGCAGCCATGCCCGAGCGCGCCCGCGCGCCTGAAGTGCCGCCCCCTGAAGTACCGCCCCTCGTAATGCTGCCACCCGAACCGCCCGCTGCCCTCAAGACCGAACAAAGCCCGTCATCGCCGCCGGAACAGGCCGCCCCCGCGCTTGCACCTGAGCCAGCGTCCCAGGCGGCGCCGGAACCTGAAGCGGTCGCAGAACAACGATCCGTTTTCCCCTTGCCAAAATCCTTGAGCCAGGCGTCGGGCGAGCAGTCCGACGCGGCAGCCGAGCCGGCGCCGCGCAAGTCCAAACCCAAACGCGAGCCCGTCCGCCAGCTGGCACGAGTGTCCGCTATCGAGCCGGAAAAGCCGCTGGCGGGTGAAGGCGCAATGAGCGCCCTATTGCGGGCATGCCGGGAGCACGGCTACCACGCGGCGCAATGCGTCAAGCGGGGCTGCAGCCTGACCCAGTATGGCTTCGCTTGCCGCGGACGCTGACGGGGCGCCGCCCGGCTTCACACCAGATCCGCGAATCCCACCCGGTCCGTCGTCGCCGCGCGCGCGTCCTCGACGCCGATCTTGTGCCCGGCCAGCAGTTTCTCGAGCGAGGCGTTCATCGTATGGCAGCCGGGATCGCGTCCGCTGTTCATGTGCTCGCGCAGGGCGCCGAGGTCGCCCTCCTCGATCAGGCGCGCGACCGTCGGGCTCGGGGTCAGGCATTCGGTGGCGAGGTGGTAGCGGTTGCCTTCGCTCGAAGGCAGCAGCGCCTGGCACAGGACGCCGCGCAGCGCGTGCGCCAGGGCCTGGGCCTGGGCTTCGGAGTTGCCGAGCAGGCGCAGCATCTTCTGCAGGCCCATCTCGGTCGAGCGCGCATGCAGGGTTGCCAGCACGAGGGGGCCGGATTCGGCCAGGGCCAGGGCTTCCTGGGCGGTCTGGGCGTCGCGGATCTCGCCGATCATGATCACGTCCGGGCGCTCGCGCAGGGCGTCCAGCGCCCCGAGGTAGTAGCTCTCGACGTCGCCGTCGATGCCGACCTCGCGCTGGGTGATGATCGATTTACGTTGCGGAATCAGGGTTTCGACCGGGTCTTCGATGGTGATGATGTGGCCCGAGCGGCGCTTGTTGATTTCGTCGAGCATCGACGCGATCGTGGTCGACTTGCCCTGGCAGGTGTCGCCGATGATCAGCACCAGGCCGCTGGTGAGGCGCGCGAATTCCTGGGCGTCGGCGTCCAGACCGAGTTCGGACAGCGGCATCGGCTCCTTCGGGAAGCGGCGGATCACGCAGCCGAGGCGCTTCTTGCCCTGGAAAGTAAAGCAGTTGGCGCGGATGCGCGCCGTGTGCAGGTCGATCGAACGGTCGAAGGCGCGGTCGGCGATGCGCTCGGCCCAGTTCGGCTCGATGACTTCGAAGAATTCCTCCAGCTCCTCGCGCGTGATCGGCGAATCCGTGACCGCCACCAGGCCTTTCGGCTGGCGCAGCATCAGCGGGCTGTTCTGGTGGATGATGATGTCGGAAAACACCAGGCGCGAGTTCAGCAGATGCAGGATCTGCTCGACCAGGGTGCCGAAGACCGGGTGGTCTTCGTTTTCGACATACGACAGCGTGGGGATTTGCGAGGACTGGTGGAATTCCATCTGGCGTGGCTCTCTTAAAATTCGGCGTGTCGTTCAGACAATACCGACCATTATAAAACCATGCCCGCTAGAAATTGCAGCTGCTGATGAGAAATTCTTAGAGCCTGCCACAGTAGTCCGGGGGAAGCTGATGGCGATGCCAGGCAAGCGAAGGCAAGGCGCGAGGAGGCCGCATGGCTGGGCCATGCAACGACGAGCAACGCAGCATTCGCTTGTCAGGCGCGCCAGCAGAGACTCCGGACTGCTGGGGCAGGCTCTACCGTCCCAATGCTGCAACAATCCGGTCACCGAACAACGTCAATGCAACACCGGCCACCACGACGAGCGCCCCGGCCATGCGGATCGCCGACACCTTGCGCACCGCCATCTGCACCAGGCCGAAATTATCGATCGCCATCGACATCAGCAACTGGCCTGCAATGACCAGCACCACCAGGTTCAGGAGGCCGATGCGCGGCGCCAGGAACACGGTGCCGAACACGAAAGCCGCGCCCAGCATGCCGCCGGTGAGCTTCCACAGCGGTTGCTGGGTCAGCAGGCCGAGCGACTCGCCCACCCCGCCGCGGGCAAAAGCCGCGATGCCGAGCACGACGGTGCCGACGCTGAAGGAGATCAGGGCCGCCACCACCGAATTGGCGTGCAGCGCGTGGGCCAGCTGGCTGTTGACGGCCGCCTGCACCGAAATGAAGATGCCGACGCAAAAGGCCAGCGCGAATAAAATCGCGTTCATGATTACTTCCCTACCGGTAAAGCCGGAAACAAAAAGGGCAAGATTGTAGTGGATGTGGGGCGCGGCTGGTGGATTACGGGAAACGTGCGCGACGGCCAAGCCTGTTTTGCATCTATCATGCGGCCCACCAGCAAACAAGCGGAGCGGCAGGATGGGCAAGCGCATCGTCGAGACAAGCAAGTTCCTCAGTTTCGTGCTGCGGCACCAGCCGCAAGCCATCGGCATCGACCTCGACCGCGAAGGCTGGACCGACATCGACGCGCTGATCGCCGCGGCGACACGGGATGGGCGCCGCCTCGACCGCACCCTGCTCGACGAGGTGGTGCGCACCAACGACAAGGGGCGCTTCGCCGTATCGAGCGACGGCTTGCGCATCCGCGCCGTGCAGGGTCACTCGACCGCGGCGGTGGCGCTCTCGCACCGCGCGCTGGCGCCGCCGCCGCTGCTGTACCACGGCACGGCGAGCCGCTTCGTCGCCGCCATCATGCGCGAGGGCTTGCGCGCCGGATCGCGCCACCACGTGCACCTGTCGCAGGAACAGGCCACGGCGGCAAGCGTCGGGGCACGCTATGGCGTGCCGGTCGTGCTGCACGTCGACGCGGCCGCCATGGCGGCGGATGGCTTCGTCTTTTATCTGGCCGATAACGGCGTCTGGCTGACGGATACGGTGCCGCCGCGCTACCTCGGCCGCTGAGGGATTATCGTTCCGGCTTGCAGCCTGGTCGCGCTCCTGCGCAGTCTGTCGCATTCCCGCTGCGCACGCCGCCGCGCGCGGCTAGCATTCCAGCATCGACAACCGTGAGGACAAGACCATGAACAAAACCTTCTCGAGCTTCGCCCGCCGCACCCTGCTCGCCGCCTGCATCGCCGCCGGCGTGGCCGCCACCGCCCAGGTCGCCGCCGCGCCCTGGAACTGGGGCGGCGAGCAGGTGCAGGGCAGCGGACGCGTCGTCAAGCAGGCGCGCCAGGTGGGCAATTTCAACGGCCTGTCGCTGGGTCTGCCGGGCCATCTGGAACTGCGCATCGGCAACAGCGAAGGCGTCACAATCGAGGCCGACGACAACCTGCTGCCGCTGATCGAGACCGTGGTCGAGAACGGATCCCTGAAGATCCGTCCGAACAAGCGCAACCTGAACCTGCAGTCGAAATCGATCCGCATCGTGGTCCAGGCCCGCTCGATCGAGCGCCTGTCCCTGGGCGGCTCGGGCAGCATCGACGCCGACGCGCTGCGCGCACGCAAGCTCGACGTCGACCTGGGCGGCTCCGGGTCGATCAGGCTGAAAGGAGTCGAAAGCGACATGCTGGCCGTGTCGCTGGGCGGCAGCGGCGACCTGCAGGCGTCCGGCGGCAACATCGGCAAGCTGACGGTCTCGATCGGCGGCTCGGGCGACGTCGATCTCGGACGGGTGCAGGCGAAGAGCGCCAGCGTGACCATCGCCGGCTCGGGCGAAGCGACGGTCTGGCCCCGCAACGAGTTAAGTGCGACGATCGCCGGCTCGGGGGACGTGAATTACTACGGCGACCCGCAGATCAGCAAGTCGACCGTCGGTTCGGGCGGCGTACGCCGCGTGGGTGCGGCGCCGAATTGAAGGTTTTGTTGGGTGGGCATGCCCACCCAACAACAGCCACCCACAACCATTAATGCTGGTGGCCGCCCGCCTTCGGCGCCACATAGGCCATCGGCTGCACCTTGGCCTCGACCGTCACGCTGCTCTTCTTCTTCGCGGCGTCTTCCACCACCAGCGTCACCGGCACGGTCTCCCCTTCCTTCAGCTGGCGCTTCAGGTCGAAGAACATCACGTGGTAGCCGCCCGAGGCCAGGTCCACGGCCTTGCCGGCCGGGAGTTCGATGGAATCGACCTGGCGCATGCGCATCGTGTTGTTTTCCATCGCCATTTCATGCAGCTCGGCGCGGCCCGCGGCGGGGGTGCTGACGCCGACCAGGCGCGCGGCGCTCGCGGATTGCACGCGCATGAAGGCGCCCGCCGCCTTTTGCTGGGGCACGGTGGCGCGCACCCAGGGCTCGAGGACAGTCACTTGCGCCAGCGCGCTGGTCGAGAACAGGGCCGCGGCCAGCAGGGGAAGAAGTCGGTTCATGGCGGATTCGCAGAAAAAAAAGAAATGATACTTCAGGCCGCTGCCTTCAGGGTCTCGCGTTCGACCAGCACGGTGTCGACGCTGTCGGTCAGCCACAACTGGCCGTCCTGGATCGTGCACTGCAGCTGCATCGAACGCTTGGCCAGCTTTTCCAGCGCCGCGCTGGTTTCCGCCGGGATGTTGATGACGGTGAGGTTGCGCGCACGCTCGAGCTTGTTGGCAATGCCCTTCCACCAGATGTGGCTGGTCGCACTGTACGCATACACGTAGACGTGTTCGGCGCGGCCGCAGGCCTTTAACAGGCGCTTGTCGTCGGGCTGGCCGACTTCGATCCAGGTGTCGATCGCGCCGGTGAGGTCCTTCTGCCACAGGTCCGGCTCGTCGGTATCGAACAGGCCCTTGGTAAAGGCCAGCGCGTCGTTGGCGTGCAGGGCAAAGGCGAGCACGCGGATCATCACGCGCTCGTCGGTTTCCGATGGGTGACGGGCGATGGTGAGCCCGTGTTCCGCGTAATAGTTGCGGTCCATGTCCGCAATCTGGAGGTCGGCCTTGTAGATGGTCGCTTTGAGTGCCATTGCTGCGTTAAAACCTTTATTTGAAGACCACGGTCCTGTGGCCGTTTTGCAAAATGCGGTGTTCCACGAACCACTTGACGGCGCGCGCCAGCACCACGCACTCGACGTCGCGCCCGATCGCGGTCAGTTCCTCGATCGTCATCGCGTGGTCGACCCGCTCGACGTCCTGCTCGATGATCGGACCTTCGTCGAGTTCGCCGGTGACGAAGTGCGCCGTGGCGCCGATCAGCTTGACGCCGCGCGTGTGCGCCTGCGCATACGGCCGCGCGCCCTTGAAGCTGGGCAGGAAGGAATGGTGGATGTTGATCGCCCTTCCCTGCAATGCATTACACAAACCCGGCGACAGGATCTGCATGTAGCGCGCCAGCACCACCAGGTCGATCTTGTGCATGTCGAGCAGTTCGATGATGCGCGCTTCCTGCGCCAGCTTGGCTTCCTCCGGCGCGCCGGTCGCCAGCGGCAAGTGGTGAAACGGGATATTGTAACTCGCGGCCAGCTGGTAGAAGTCCATGTGATTGGAGACGATTGCCGGAATCTCGACCGGCAGCAGGCCGCTCTTGTAGCGGAACAGCAGGTCGTTCAGGCAATGGCCGATCTTCGAGACCATGATCAGGACGCGCGGCTTGGCGTGGGCGTCGTGCAGCTGGCCGCGCATGCCGTTCGCTTCGCACAGGGCGGCAAAGGCGCCGCGCAGGTCGGCATCGAGCACGCCCGCATCTTCCAGCGCGAAATGCACGCGCATGAAGAACAGCTGCGATTCCGGATCGCCGAACTGGGCCGAATCGATGATGTTGCAGCCATGCTCGGCCAGGAATCCGGCCACGCGCAGCACGATGCCGCGCTGGTCATGGCAGGACAGGGTCAGGATGTATTCCGGATGCGTCATGGTAGGGGCGGGAGGAGTGATGGGAGTCTCGGCCATTGTCGCATGCATTCGGAAAACCGTTGTAAGGCAGTCATGCAGAAAGCATCTCCAGAAAAAGCGCACGACCGTCCTTTTTCGGGTAGAGTAAGCGGCTCATAACAACTTGAGGAGACCTCCATGACGCAAGCCACCAACGACCAATTCCTGCTCGCCGCCCGTCCGGTCGGCATGCCCAAGGACAGCGACTGGCAGCGCGCCACGCCTGCCCTGGCCGAGCTCGCCGACGGCGAAGTGCGCGTCAAGATCCTCTACATCTCGCTCGACCCGGCGATGCGCGGCTGGATGAACGATGCGCGTTCCTACGTGCGTCCGGTCGCGATCGGCGAAGTCATGCGCGCGGGCGGCGTCGGCGTGGTGGTCGAATCGAAGTCGCCGAAGTTCGCCGTCGGCGCCCACGTGATGGGCGTGATGGGCGTGCAGCGCTACTGGCAGGGCCCGGCTGAGGACAAGGGCGCCATGCTGGCCCAGGTCGATCCTGCCATCGCGCCGCTGCCGGCCTGGCTCAACGCCCTCGGCATGCCGGGCATGACGGCCTATTTCGGCCTGATCGAGGTGGGCCAGCCCAAGGCCGGCGAGACGGTCGTGGTGTCGGGCGCGGCCGGCGCGGTCGGGATGACGGTGGGGCAAGTGGCGAAACACCTTGGGTGCCGCGTGGTCGGCATTGCCGGCGGTGAAGACAAGTGCCGCTTCGTGGTCGAGGAGCTCGGCTTCGACGCCTGCATCGACTACAAGGCCGGCCCCGTGCACGCCGGCTTGAAGCAGCATTGCCCGCAGGGCGTGGACGTGTATTTCGACAATGTCGGCGGCGAGATCCTGGATGCGGTGCTCACCCGCATCAACATGAAGGCGCGCATCGTCATCTGCGGCGCGATCTCGCAGTACAACGCGACCGAAGCGGTGAAGGGCCCGGCCAACTACCTGGCCCTGCTGGTGAACCGCGCGCGCATGGAAGGCATGCTTGTAACGGACTATGCGGCCCGCTATCCTGAAGGTGTGGCGACGCTGGCGCGCTGGATGAAGGAAGGCAGTTTCAAGAACCGCGAACATATCGTCGAGGGCTTCGAGACCTTCCCGTCCACGCTGAACATGTTGTTCAAGGGCGAGAACCTCGGCAAGCTGGTGCTGAAGGTGGCCGACGCCTGAAAAATGCGTGAACAGGACTCGCCGCTTGCGCCAAATCTTGGCGCAAGCGGCTTGGCTGAACTCCTGCGGTCCTGCGGCGTCTACTGACACTTTACCGTTTTCGTCGAGGATTCCATGACCGCCCGCTTCTCCTTCGATTCCGCTTCCCTACCCGACCTGCGCGCCCAATTCGGCGCCCAGGCCGATTTCCTGGACCAGGTGTCGCACCACGCCTTCGATACCGCCCGCCAGCTCGGCGAACTGAACGTGCGCCGCATCATTCTCTTGATGCGCCAGGTCGTCGACGACGGCATCCGCATCGGGCGCGCACTGCTGGCCTGCAACGATCCGCTACAGATGGGCTCAGTCGCCCTGCGCGAAACCCAGCCCGCGGCCGAGCACCTGCGCAGCTGGCAATCCTTGCTGATGAGCGTGCTTGCCTCCAGCGGCGCCACCCTCGCCCACGACGCCAACGACGGCGGCTGGCAGGCGGCCCGCCGCGCCACCGGCGCCGAGGACGTCGGCGCCGCGCACAACCCCACCTGATCCATTCACACCGAGGAGGAGTCATGGCATCGACCGGCAATCACCAGGAAGGGATCACGGACGCGCTCGCGCTGCTGCGCGCCGAGCACGAGCACGTGCGCCAGCTGTTCGCGCGCTGCGCCGGCCTGCACGGCCTGGAAGACGCGGAAGAAATGATGGCCGAACTGGTCGACGAGCTGTGCGACGCGCTCGTCACCCACACCATGCTCGAGGAAGAGCTGTTCTATCCCGCGCTGCGCGCCGCCAGCGGCGACGACGAGCTGTACGACGACGCCGAGCTCGAGCATGCAGGCGCGCGCGAACTGATCAGCCAGCTCGAAGTCATGTATCCGGGCGACGAGCACTTCGACGCCACGCTGGCCGTGCTGGCCGAGGAAATCGCGCACCACATCGCGCTGGAAGAAAGCGAGATCTTCGAACAGGCGCGCGCAGCGAACGTGGACCTGGTCGAACTCGGACACCGGCTGGCGCTGCGCCGCGCCCAGCTCGACGACGACCTGGCCGCGCCGCCCCTCGCCATCGACGGCGCCGAGCCGCACGAGGGGCGGCGTACGCCGCCGCGGGCGCCGGATTGAGCAGCACGGCAGTCCGGTGCCCAAAGCGAGGGGAACTATCGCGGTAGCGGTGTCTCTAACCGCACGAGCGCGGCAATGCTGCGATCACTTCCCTTTCACTGCAGGGCAACCAGGAGAACGACATGGCGACAAGCAAGGAGAGCGGCAAGAGCGCGAGCAGCTCCGGCGGCAGCGCGCAAAAGAGTGGGAGCGGCAGCGGCAGCGGTCCGGCCAAACGCGGCTTTGCGGCGATGGACCAGAACCAGCAACGCGAGATCGCCAGCAAGGGCGGCCAGGCAGCCCACCAGAAAGGCACGGCGCACGAATTCGATTCCGAGGAAGCGCGCCGCGCGGGGCAGAAAGGCGGGGAGGCGGTAAGCCGCAACCGTGCACACATGGCCGATATCGGCCGCAAGGGGGGCGAGAGCCGCCAGTCGGCCAGCCGCGCGGCGGCGGCCAAGAGCGGCGGCAACCGCCAGGGCGGGAAGGAAGAATAATCCGCGTCCGGCAGTTGCCTGCAACGGGGCGGATCTTCCGTCCCGTTTTTTTTCGATCGGCCGCCCCCACTGCGCCGGCGGCGCCGCTGTGGTACATTCGCGCCCCATGTCCGCACTCCGCTATCTCACCGCCTATCCCGAGCCGCTGCGCCAGCAGGCGGCCACCCTGCTCGAACAGGGGCGCCTGGGCACCCTGCTCCGTTCGCGCTACCCGAACCCGCACGGCCTGCGCACCGACCGCGCCCTGTACGACTACGTGCAAGACCTCAAAATGGACTACCTGCGCAACGCCGACCCGGTGGCGAAGGTCGCCTACGACAGCAAGATCCACGTCGTGCAGCACGCCCTCGGCCTGCACACCGCGATCTCGCGCGTGCAGGGCAGCAAGCTGAAAGCCAAGCACGAGATCCGCATCGCCAGCGTGTTCCGCGACGCCCCGCTGGAATTCCTGCGCATGATCGCCGTGCACGAACTGGCGCACCTGAAGGAAAAGCAGCACGACAAGGCCTTCTACAAATTGTGCTGCTGGATGGAGCCGCAGTATCACCAGTTCGAACTGGATTTGCGGCTCTACCTGACTCACATGGAGCAGACCGGCGAGCGGCTATGGGTCGAGGGCGCCTGAGGCGGGGCGCTTCCCGTTGATGGCCGGCTGCGCACGGACTGCGGCGAAATAAAAGCATACCGAGACTGCTGCCGCCGCGAACAGCAGCACTAGCACCAGCTCCGGTGTGCCATGCCGGGCCAGCAGCATTGCGCCGACGACGGGGCCCGCAGCCTTGGCAACCAGCGAGGGGCCGGCCATGGCCCCGGATATTGCCCCATAATTGGCGCTGCCGAACAAGGCTTGCGGCAAGGTCCCGCGCACGATGGTCAGCACACCATTGCTCAGTCCGTAAAGGATGCAGAAACCGGCGATCGCCCAGGCCTGGGTGCCGAACAGGAGGACGCTCGCAAGCGCCGCCGGCAGCGCGGCAAAACAATATTTGCCCACCAATTCGGGCGCCGCGGCACGCCCCACGGTGCGTTCCAGCACACGTCCTGCCACTTGCATCGGACCGATCAGCATCGACATCAGCACGGCCAGCCGCGCGCTGTGCCCGAGGCCCTGCAGCAGCGGGATCAGGTGCACCGACAGAACCGCGAAGACGAGGGTGTGGGCTGCGAACGCCGCCGTCAGTTTCCAGAATGCCGGATGCCGCAGCGCCTCGGCCAGGGTATGGCTGCGATTCCCCAGGCGCGGCGCAACTGCGGGACGGACAGTGTCGCCGCCAAGCAGCAGGTGCAGCGGCAGGCAGACCAGAAACTGCAACGCCGCGTACCAGAAATACGTGGCGCGCCAGCCCCATGTGGCATCGAGGGCCTGGGTCAGAGGCCAGAACAGCGTGCTGGCAAAGCCCGCAAACAGCGTCAGCGTCGAGATCACTTGGCGCCCTTCGCCCGCGTAGCGGCGGTTGATGGTCGCGAAGGCGGCTTCGTACAGCGTCATCCCCATGGCCAGGCCGAGGGCGGTCCACGCGCTCAGGTAGGCGAGCGGCGTGCGGCCTGCGCCCAGCGCGATCAGGCCGATCCCGCACAGGACCGAGCCCGCGCCCATGATGCGCCGGCCGCCGTGGCGGTCGAGCAGGATACCTACCGGCGTCGCCGCCAGGCCTGCCACCAGCAGGCTCCAAGAATACGCGCCGAAGACGAGCTCTGTACCCCAGCCCATTTCCTCACGGATGCGCGGACCGAGGATGCTGAACGCGTAGTACAGCGAACCCCAGGAGATGATCTGGGTGGGGGCCAGGATGCCGATGGTGCGCCACTGTGCTTTCATGGGGGCCTCGTCCGGTTCAGGCGCCGCAGCGCGCCGCTGGTGCCGCCGCCGCGCAGCCGCAGCCGCCCTTCCCTTCTGCGCTGGCCTGCGCATCCGCCGCGCAGCAGCCTGGCGCCGCGGCCGGCGCCGGTCCGCCGCAGCAGCCCGCCGCCGGCGTGTCGTCGTAGGCCTGGCGCGTGCTGCAGACGCCGGTCTCCGGCAGCTCCAGCTGGACGTCGTCGGCGGCCGCCAGGTCGCCGGCCAGCGCCGCCACCACCGAGCGCACCTGCTCATACCCGGTCGCCATCAGGAAGTTCGGTGCCCGGCCGTAGCTCTTGGCGCCCACGGCATAATAGCCGGGTTCCGGATGGGCCAGCTCGCGGTGGCCGTGTGGCCGCACCGTGCCACAGCTGTGTTCGTTCGGATCGATCAGCGGCGCCAGCAGGTCGGTGCTTTCGAGCCAGGGATCGTGACGCACCCGCAGTTCGCGGGTCAGTTCGAGGTCCGGGCGCGCGCCGGTGGCGGCAATGACCTCGGCAATCTCCTCGATCGGCGCCGCACCTGCGTCGTCGTACACAGTGATGACGCCGCCATTGTCGGCCAGTGAGCGGATACGGAACGACTGACGCAATTCGAGCCGTCCGGACTGTTGCAGTGCCTGCAGGCGCATGCCCAGCAGCCCGCGCGCCGCCAGGCCGTCGGCCTCGCCGCCGCCGAACAGCTTCGCGCCCGGCTGGCCGCGAATGGCCCAGACCAGCTGCGTGCCCGGCACCTCGTCGGCGAGCTGAGCCAGTGCAAGCAAGGTTCCCGCCGCCGAGTGTCCCGCTCCCACGACCAGCACCCGCTTGCCGGCATAGCGCGCGCGCTCCCTACCCAGCACGTCCGGCATGCCATAAAAGATGCGCGCGCCCAGTGCTGCCTCGCCCTGCGCCGGCACGCCGTGCGCACCCAGCGGATTGGGCTGCGACCAGGTGCCGGTCGCATCGATCACGGCGCTGGCGAGATAGTCGCGCTCTCCTTCCTCCGTGCGGACACGGATCACGAAAGGCGCCCGCTCACGTCCACGGGTCTTGACCTTGTCGAAGCCGGCGCGCGTGATTGCGACGACGCGCTGGCCCAGCTTCAGTTGCGCAGCAAGGACAGGCAAGGCCGCCAGCGGCCGCAGGTAGCCGTCGACCAGTTCGCCGGCCGTCGGCAGGCTGTCGGGCGCCGGCATGCGCCAGCCAGCCGCCTCGAGCAGCCCGCGCGCCGCGCGATCGACGTTGTACTGCCAGGGCGAGAACAGGCGCACGTGGCGATAACTCTCCAGGTTGGCGCCGACCAGGGCGCCCGCCTCCAGTATGAGCGGCGTCAGCCCGCGTGCGGCGACGTGCGCGGCGGCGGCGAGGCCGACAGGGCCCGCGCCAAGGATGGCGATGGGTAGCGTGGTGTCGAGGCTGTCATTCATGGTGTCTCCCAGATTAGCTGCAGGTTTATGGACTGTTTCGTTATTCGTAGAATTACGAATAAACTGGCAAAAAATTTTTAGAGGCTGGCGACCATGCGCTTGAATAAAGCGAGGCGCTCCAAGTTCACGCAATAGCAGACGCGCTGCTCATCGGAAGAGCCGCTAATCAGGCCCGCCTGCTTGAGCACGCTGACATGCTGCGAAATCGTCGACGCCGCCAGCGGGAGGACGTCGGCCAGGCTACCGAAATAGCAGGCGCCATAGGAGGACAGGTAGTTCAGCAGCTGGACGCGCGCCGGGTGGCCCAGCGCCTTGCACATCAGCGCGAATTGCTCGGCGTCGACTTGTGGCGCAGCGGCGCCGCTCTCAGGTTTACAGCAGGTGGTCATGGTTGCGTTCGCTATTCGTCAATTTACGAACAAAGAGTAAACGCCATGTCATCGAGCTGTCAAGATAATTCGATAATATTTGAATTGTCGAACAAATCTTCTATAATCGCTTACCTTTTTCGAATCATCACTGGAGCACGCGATGGATACCAGATCCGCACTAGCCGCACTTGCCGCCCTGGCACAGGAAAGCCGGCTTGCGGTGTTTCGGCTGCTGGTCCAGGTCGGCCCGGCCGGCATGGCCGCAAGCCGGATCGCCGAACAACTCGACATCGCCCCGTCCTCCCTTTCCTTCCACCTGAAGGAACTGTCGCATGCGAAGCTGCTCGATGCCAGGCAGGACGGACGCTTCGTGATCTATTCCGCCAACGTGGAAGCGATGAACGGATTGGTCGGTTTCCTGACCGAGAACTGCTGCGGCGGAGTGCCCTGCGTAGCATCCGCGCCAAACGCCTGCGCCCCCGGAAAACAATCGGATTAAAAGACCACCGCCATGCACATCCTGTTTCTCTGCACCGGCAACTCCTGCCGTTCCGTCCTCAGCGAAGGCGTCTTCAAGCACCTGGCGCCGCCAGGCCTGCACGCGATGAGCGCCGGCAGCCAGCCAACCGGCTGGCTGCACCCGCGCGCCGTGGCGCTCCTGCACGACAAGGGTATCTCGACCGAGGGCTATTACAGCAAATCGTGGGACGCCCTGCCCGCCGTGCCGGACATCGTCGTCACCGTCTGTTCAAGTGCCGCCGGCGAAACCTGCCCCGCCTATCTCGGACCGGTGCTGCGCACCCATTGGGGTCTCGATGATCCGAGCCACGTGCATGGGACCGAGGAGGAGATCGAGGCCGCCTTCGCGCGCACCTACGCCATCATCCTGGCGCGGACGCAGGCCTTTCTCGCCCTGCCGCTGGACGAGCTGAAGAACGACCGCGCGCGCCTGAAGGCCGAGCTGGATCGCATCGGCACGCTGCTGCCCGCCCAGGCGTGACGATTCCGTGCTGACCGCTTCCCTGATCTTCCTCGCGACCCTCGGGCTCGTGATCTGGCAGCCGCGCGGCCTCGGCATTGGCTGGAGCGCGTCCGCCGGCGCCGCGGCGGCCCTGCTCATGGGCGTCATCGATGTCGCCGACATCCCGGTGGTCTGGCACATCGTCTGGAACGCGACCGGCGCCTTCGTCGCCGTGATCGTCATCAGCCTGCTGCTCGACAGGGCCGGCTTCTTCGAATGGGCCGCCCTGCACGTGGCGCGCTGGGGCCGCGGTAACGGCCGCCGCCTGTTCGTGCTGCTGGTGCTGCTCGGCGCTGCCGTCGCCGCGCTGTTCGCCAACGACGGCGCGGCGCTGATCCTCACGCCGATCGTGATCGCAATGCTGGCCGCGCTGCGCTTTCCGGCGCGCGCCACCCTTGCCTTCGTGATGGCGGCCGGCTTCATCGCCGATACCGCCAGCCTGCCGCTGGTGGTATCGAACCTGGTGAACATCGTCTCGAGCGATTATTTCGGCATCGGCTTCGCGCGCTATGCGGCGGTGATGGTGCCGGTGAACCTGGTGTCGGTGGCGGCCACGCTGGCGGCGCTGGCCTGGTTCTTCCGCAAGGACATCCCGGCAAACTACGACCTGACGCAATTGAGGCGTCCGAACGAAGCGATCCACGACCGCGCTACCTTCGTCGCCGGCTGGTGGGTGCTGGGGCTGCTGCTGGCCGGTTTCTTCTGGCTGGACGAGGCCGGGATCCCGATCAGCCTCGTCGCCGCGGCGGGTGCACTGCTGCTGCTCGCGGTCGCGGCGCGCGGACACCGGATCTCCACGCGCGAGGTGCTGCGCGGCGCGCCCTGGCAAGTCGTCGTCTTCTCGCTGGGCATGTACCTGGTGGTGTACGGCCTGCGCAATGCCGGCCTGCTCCACTACCTGTCCGTGCTGTTCGAGGGGTGCGCCCGCCATGGCGTCTGGGGCGCCGCGCTCGGCACCGGCTTCGTCACGGCCGTCCTGTCCTCGCTCATGAACAACATGCCGACCGTGCTTGTGGGCGCGCTCGCGATCGATGCCACGGCCACCTCCGGCGCCGTGCGCGAAGCGATGGTCTACGCCAACGTGATCGGCGCCGACCTCGGGCCGAAAATCACGCCGATCGGCAGCCTCGCCACCCTGCTCTGGCTGCACGTGCTGGCCGCGAAAGGCATCCGCATCTCCTGGTCGTATTATTTCCGCGTCGGGATCGTGCTGACCCTGCCGATCCTCTTCCTCACCCTGTGCGCGCTGGCCCTGCGCCTCGCCTGAAAGGATGCCCATGACTGCCATCCCGAATCTGCCGAACCTCCAGCCGGAACTCGTCGACATCCCGACCATCGACAAGCTCGCACCCGCCGGAGACATGACCCACCCGCCGCGCATCCTGCTGCTCTACGGCTCCTTGCGCGAGCGCTCCTTCAGCCGCTTCCTCACATACGAAGCCGCGCGCATCCTCGAGCATTTCGGCGCCGAGGTACGCATCTACGATCCGATGGAACTGCCGATGGCGGGCAGCGTGTCGGAGACGCACCCGAAAGTCGCCGAGCTGCGCGCGCTGTGCCTGTGGTCCGAGGGCCAGGTCTGGTGCAGCCCCGAGCGCCACGGCGCGGTCACCGCCGTGATGAAGAACCAGATCGACTGGATTCCGCTGGAGATGGGGGCGATCCGCCCGAGCCAGGGGCGCACCCTGGCCGTGATGCAGGTCTGCGGCGGCTCGCAATCCTTCAACGTCGTCAACACCCTGCGCCTGCTGGGACGCTGGATGCGCATGTTCACGATCCCGAACCAGTCCTCGGTGCCGATGGCCTACAAGGAGTTCGACGAGGACGGACGCATGCGTGCGTCGAACTACTACGATCGCGTGGTCGACGTGATGGAGGAACTCGTGAAATTCACGCTGCTCATGCGCGGCCGCAGCGATTACCTCACCGACCGCTACAGCGAGCGTAACGAGCGGGCGCGCAAGGCCATCGACCGGCAGTTGACCAACATTTGATTCGGTTGATTGTAAAACAAGCTTCGTTGCCGCGTCACAACGCTTACGGTCTTCAAATTCGTTTCCAATCGTAAATATATCGACTTTCCGGGTACCGCTCGCTTACAGTCCGACTCATGCGTGCGCATGCATGCCGTTGAGAGCGATCCCATGTTTTCCCCATCCACTGCCATCACCCTGCCCGCCGCCTGTGCCGGCGCTGCCCTGCTCCTGCTCGCTGTCCCAGCCTGCGCCGAAACGACCGACCCGACCTGGAAATTCTCCGGCTTCGGCACGGTCGGCGCCGTGCATTCCGACGAGCGCCAGGCCGATTTCGTCGCCTCCATCATGAAGGGCAGCGGCGCCGGACGCACCGACGACTGGAGCCGCCACGTCGATACCAGACTGGGCGGCCAGGTCGACTACACCTACGATGCGAAATGGTCGGCCGTGCTGCAGGTGGTCACCGAGCAGCGCCTCGACTACAGCTACGAGCCGCGCGTGGAATGGGCCAACATCAAATACCAGGTGACGCCGGAGCTGGCCCTGCGCATCGGCCGCATCGCGCTGCCGATGTTCATCGCCGCCGACTACCGCAAGGTCGGCTACGCCTACCCCTGGATTCGTACGCCGATGGAAGTCTACGGCGTGCTCCCGCTCGGCAGCAGCGACGGCGCCGACATCAGCTGGCGCTGGAACGGCGAGTCGATGCGCAGCACGACCCAGGTCCTGTACGGCCGCACCAATACCCCGCTGTACGACGGCGCGCGCCTGCGCGGACGCGGCATCGCCGGCCTCTCGCACACGGTCGAGCAGGGCGATTTCAGCGCCCGCGCGTCGGTGATCACGACGCGCCTGTCGCTCAGCCTGTTCCCCGAACTGTTCGACGCGCTCGATAGTTTCGGCGCCCAGGGCCGGGACATCGCGCGCCGCCTGCGCGTGCAGGACAAGCGCGCCTCGGCCTTGAGCATCGGCCTGAACTACGATCCGGGCCAGTGGTTCGTGATGGGCGAAGCGGGCCGCAGCAAGGTCGACGGCTATCTCGGCAGCACGCGCTCGGCCTACCTCAGCGGCGGCTGGCGCCACGCCAACCTGACGCCCTATGCCGGCTTTGCACGGGTCTGGGGCCAGCTGCCGCCAGGACCGACCTCGCTGACGCTGGCCGGCCTGCCCCGGCCGTATGCGGCCGCCGGCAGCGTGGTCAACACCGGCCTGGCGGCGATGATGCGCGCCGTGCCCTCGCAGTCGACACTGAGCGCCGGCCTGCGCTGGGACCTCGCCTCGAACCTCGCGCTCAAGCTGCAGCACGAACGCGTCACCACGCGCAGCGGCTCGCGCGGCATGTTCATCAATTCGGTGCCCGACTACCAGTCCGGCCACACGGCGCATGTCACCAGCGCCGCCCTCGACTTCGTTTTCTGAGGGGGCGGCATGCGACTACGAAGCACACGGCTGTTCACAGCACTTCTCCTTGCCTGCTGCGCCACGCTGGCGCAGGCCGACGACCTGGTGGTCGTGGTCTCGGCGCGCAGCCAGATCGAGTCCCTGCGGCCCGAGCAGGTAGCGGCCATCTTCCTTGGCCAGACCGCGCGCTTTCCGAACGGCGCGGTGGCGACCGCGCTCGACCAGCCGATCGGATCGGAGGTACGCGACCAGTTCTACACGCGCGTCACCGGCAAGACCCCGGCGCTGCTGAAGGCGCACTGGTCGAAGATGGTATTCACAGGACGCGGCCAGCCGCCGCGCGAACTGGCCGGCAGCGCCGCCGTGCGCAAGGCGGTGGCGGACGACCCGAACCTGATCGGCTACATCGGACGCGAGGCGCTCGACCCGACGGTGCGGCCCGTGCTGCTGGTGCATTGAGAGGACCTGCATGACTTCTCCATCCTCCCTTGACGAACGCCGTTCGCGCGGCTCGCGCCTGGCGCGCTGGCTCGGACGCGGCCTCGACACCCACATCTCGCTGCCCCTGTTCGCGGGCCTGCTCGTGATCGGCCTGTGGGTCCTGACCCTGCGCGTGATCGACACCGACCGCGCCGCGGCCGCCGCCGCGGTCGAAGCGGCCACGCTCGAACGCGTCGAAACCTATGAAGCGCAAATGGCGCGCAGCCTGAACGGCATCGACCAGACCCTGAAGGTCCTCAAGTATGCGGTCGAACTGAACGGCGCGAACGGCGCCCTGCCCGCCCTGCGCGAACAGGGCCTGCTGCCGCCCGGCCTGGTGTTCGTGGTGGCGATCGCCGACCGCGACGGCCGCATTGTCGACAGCAATCCGGACGAAGGCACGCACGACGTCTCCGGCACCGCCTTCTACCTGTACCACCGCAACAACGACCTCGGCCTGCCTTTCGTCAGCGCGACCATGAGCGACAGCGCCAAGGCCGAACCGCACCTGCACTTCACGCGCCGCATCAACGACCGCGCCGGCAATTTCGCGGGCGTGGCCATCGTGGAAGCCGACCCTTCCTACTTCACCAGCGCCTACGAGCGCTCGCGCGACGGCGAACAGGGCATGCTGGGCCTGGCAGGCGTCGACGGCCTGATGCGCGCGCTGCGCGTCGGCGACAGCGTCAGCTGGGGCCAGCGCATCGAACTGGGCAACGCCGTCGGCGGCGCCGTCGCCCTGCACAAGGGCCCGGACGGCGTGCTGCGCTACACCAGCGTGCAGCGCCTGCACGGCTTCCCGCTGGCGATCGTGGTCGGCCTGTCGAAGGAGGAGCAGTTCGCGCCCTTCAACGAGAAACGCCACACCTACCTGGCCGCGGCCAGCGGCGCCACCGCCCTGCTGCTGCTGGTGGTCGCCGTTATCTCGGGCTGGGCATGGCAGCTGGCGCGCGTGCGCCGGCGCGCGCGCCGCGCCCAGGAAACCTACGCGGCCGCCTCCGAGGGCAGCCTGGACGCCTTCTTCGTGCTGCGCGCCGTGCGCGGCCAGGGCGGCACCGTGGCCGACTTCGTGGTGGAGGCGACCAACTCGCGCGCCGAGGGCATCATCGGCCTGCCGCGCGCCCAGATGCAGGGCATGCTCCTGTGCGACATGCTGCCGCACTACCGCGCCAACGGCATCTTCGACGACCTGGCGCGCGTCGTGCTGGACGGCCAGCCGCGCGAAGGCGAATGGCAGGCCTCCTCGCGCGAAGCGAAGGGCCGCTGGCTGCACCGCCAGGTGGTGGCGGTCGAAGACGGCGTGGTCGTCATCGTGCGCGACATCACCGAGCGCAAGCAGGTCGAGGAACGCATCTTCCACATGGCGCACCACGACGAGCTGACCGGCCTGCCGAACCGGAACCTGATGCACAACCGGATCGAGGCGGCGATCCGCAACGCCGCGCGCCAGGGCAGCGCGGTGGCGCTGGCGTTCGTCGACCTGGACGGCTTCAAGCTGGTCAACGACGGCCTGGGCCACAAGGCCGGCGACGAGCTGCTGCGCGTGGTCAGCCGCCGCATGGGCGCCTGCCTGCGCCGCAACGACACGCTGGCCCGTTTCGGCGGCGACGAATTCGTGATCCTGCTGCCGGACCAGGGCCACGACCCGCAGTCGCTGGCGCCGCTGCTGGAAAAGATCCGCCTGGCCGTGACCGAGGAAATCGAAGTCTCCGGGCAGACCGTGCAGGTCAGCTGCAGCATGGGCGTGGTGATGTACCCGCGCGACGGCGCCGACGCCAGCGCTCTCCTGATGAACGCCGACGCCGCGATGTACCGCGCCAAGGACCTGGGCAGCAACAACGTCCAGTTCTATGCGCGCGAGATGAACGCCAGCGTCGAGGAAAAGCTGGTCCTGCTGGACGGCCTGAGGAATGCCGTGCAGGCGACCTTCGAAGGCGCGCAGGATAACGGCTTCCGCCTGCTGTACCAGCCGAAGGTCGACCTGCGCACCGGCCGCCTGTTCGGCGTGGAAGCGCTGATCCGCTGGCAGCATCCGAAACACGGCATGGTGCCGCCGCAGCGCTTCATCGGTCTCGCCGAAGAGAGCGGCCTGATCGTCGAGATCGGCGACTGGGTGATCCGCGAAGCCTGCCGCCAGGCGCGCGCCTGGGTCGACGCCGGCCTGCCGCCGGTGACGATGTCGGTGAACGTCTCGGCGCGCCAGTTCGAAGAAGCGCGCCTGGTCGAGCGCGTGGCCGCCGCCCTGCGCGACAGCCGCCTGGCGCCGGAACTGCTGGAACTGGAAGTCACGGAAAGCCTGATCATGCGCGACCTGGCGAAGTCGGTGGCCAAGATGCGCGAGCTGGAAGCGATGGGCGTGTCGCTGTCGATCGACGACTTCGGCACGGGTTACTCCAGCCTGTCGTCGCTGAAGACCTTCCCGATCAGCCGGCTGAAGATCGACAAGTCATTCGTGAGCGAGCTGGCCGAGAATCCGGACGACCAGGCGATCGCGATGGCGGTGATCTCGCTGGGTCACAAGCTGAACCTGCGCGTGATCGCCGAGGGGGTGGAGACGGAGCAGCAGCGCGCCTTCCTGCGCGAGAACGAGTGCGACGAGATGCAGGGCTACTTGTTCAGCAAGCCGGTTGCGGCCGATGCGATCGTGGATATGCTGGAGGCGTATGCCTTGGAGCTTGAGTTAGCCGTCGCATAACGTAGGGTGGGCTCTCCGAGCCCACGCGGTGATACGTACGGGCTCCGATGTCGTGCTCGATGATCTCGCCGCCGTAACCGCGTGGGCACGGAGTGCCCACCCTACGAAACCCCGCGTAATCGTTTGACCAATGCGTCGGCGTCCGCATCGACGTGCATCAACCCCGCGTGCCCTTCGCGCACGAAGCCTTCCTGCACCTGGTGCCGCGCGAAGTGCACCAGCCCATCGTAGAACCCGTCCACGTTCAGCAAGCCGATCGGCTTCGCGTGTATCCCCAGCTGCGACCAGGTCACCATCTCGAACAGCTCTTCCAGCGTACCGAAGCCGCCCGGCATGGCGATGAAACCTTCCGCCAGGTCGGCCATCATGGCTTTGCGCTCGTGCATGTCCTTCACGACGAACAGGCGCGTCAGGCCGGCGTGGCCGACTTCGCGTTCGACCAGCGCGCGCGGGATGACGCCGGTGGCTTCGCCGCCCAGGCGCAGCACTTCGTCGGCGATCACGCCCATCAGGCCGACCTTGCCGCCGCCGTAGACCAGGGCGATGTTGTGTTCGACCAGCACGCGCGCGAGATCACGGGCGGCATCGGCATACAGGGGCTTGGCGCCATTCGAGGCGCCGCAGTAGACGGCAATCGATTTCATAGGGATTCTAGGTTGGATCGCGGCCTTCGTCGGGCAGCTTCTTCAAGTATTCTTCGGACAGCTTCTCGAACAGCAGGCTGGTATCGCCGCGCAGGTAAGGACCGAGCATCGACAGCACCTGGTAGCAGCCGCGCGCAAGCGCATCGGCAATCGCCTGCTGCTCGCTGTATTTGCGTGGATTGCGCACGTACTCGTACGACAGCCAGTAGGTCGCCACCACCACCATATTGGTCGCCATCGCGCCGATCTGCTGGTCGGAGGCTTCCAGCGACTGTTCGCTTCTCAGGTCTTCGCACAGCTGGCGCGCGACCTTGATCTTGTGGGCGAGGATGGCCTTGAAGTGCAGTTCCAGCTTGCGGTTGCGCGACAGCAGGTCGTTCAGGTCGCGGTAGAAGAAGCGGTAGCGCCAGATCAGCTCGAACATCAGGTGCAGGTAGAGCCAGACGTCTTCCATGTTCGAACGCCGTCCCGCCGGCACCGTCAGGATGCGCTCGATCTCGGTCTCGAACTGCGCGAAGATCGAATTGACGATGTCGTCCTTGTTGCGGAAGTGGTAGTACAGGTTGCCGGGCGAGATGTTCATCTCCTCGGCGATGACGGTCGTCGTGATGTTCGGCTCGCCGAACTCGTTGAACAGCCTGAGCGAGAGCTCGAGGATGCGTTCACGGGTGCGGCGTGGAGCTTTCTGTAGCATGGATGGCGGTCTGCGATCTGGGTGGTGTCATCCGCAAGCATATCATCGAACCGCTTGCGGGCGGCAGTGCGGGCGGGCCGCTTACTCGGCGGCGCCGCGTTTCGGAGCGGTCCGTTTGGCGGCGGGTTTCTTCGCGGCGGCCTTGGCGGCAGGCTTCTTGCGCGCCGCCTGGCGCAGGTGCTCGCCCGCCAGCTCGGCCAGCATGCGTTCGAGTTCGTCGATGCGGTGGTTCAGCGCTTCCATCTCGCTGCGCGCGGGCACGCCGATGGTGGCGAGGGCACGGGCGACGCGCTCTTCGAACACCTGTTCCAGCTTGCCCCAGGTGCTTGATGCGCGGCGGCTGGAACGCTCGGCCTTGCGCGCCACGGTATCGGTCGCATCCTCGACGGAGCGCGCGCGCTTTTGCAACTCGCTGCCGTCGCGCACCAGGCGCGTGAATTCTCGTCCGCCCTCCTGCTGGGCCTTGGCAAAGGCGCCCAGGCCCGCCTGCCAGATCTGCTGCGCCGAGCTGCGCACGGCTTGCGACAGCTCTTCCTCTTCCTGCTCGAGTTCCTTGATATTTTTTGTCATCGCTTCCTCATTCGTCTCAAGGCATTCCAGGCCCGCACGATAGAACCCGCATTCTAAACGCCGCGCGTGCTCCGCGTCGTAAAAGCTTCGCGCAGCAGCGCCAGCAAGGCCTCGGCGCGCCAGGGCTTCGGCAGGAAGCGGTCGGCGTCGCCGTTTGCCAGGGCGGCCGCGATCGCCGCGTCGTCGGGCGCGCCGGACAGCAGTATCCGGAAGCTCGCGGGCGCCAGGCGCCGCGCCTCGGCAAGCAGTTCGGCGCCGCTCATGCCGGGCATCAGGTGGTCGCTGACGATCGCCGCGACCGGCTCATGTGCCAGCAGCGCGAGCGCCTCCGTACCCGACGACGCCGTCAGCACGCGCCAGCCCTGCCCTGCCACGCTGTCGCGCAGCAGTTCCAGCATGAAGGCGTCGTCGTCCACCAGCAGCAGGGCCGGCTGCACGGCCGGCAGCGCATCCAGTTCCGCCATCACGGTATCGAGCACGCGCCCGTTGCAGCCCAGCGCCACGTGGCCGACGCCGCCCAGCGCGATGTTGCGCGCGCCAGGCAGGACGCTCGATGTTTGCGGAGACACGATGTTGTCGTGGTGGCTGAAGATCGAGGTGACCAGGGCGCGCCGCGCCGCGTCTTCGCTGTCGGCCAGCGCGCGCAGCCAGTCGCTGGCTTCCCCGCGCGAGCGCCGCATCTGCGCCGCATTCGCGCCGGGGCCGAAGTTGGCGAGCGCGGTGCCGTGATGCGGCGTGCCGAGCGTGACGATGCGTGCCACGCGCGCGCTGCCGTGGACGCGCATCCAGGCGCGCGCCACCAGGCCGCCCATGCTGTGGGCGACGATCGCCACCCGCGGCGCGCCGGTGGCCGCGCACAAGTCGTTCACCGCGCATTCCAGCAGCGGCACGTAGTCGTCGATCGCGCCGCCGACCGGCTCCAGGTCGATGCCGGCATGGCTGATGCGTTTTGCGTCCAGGCGCGGCATCAGATAGCTCCAGTAGCCGCTGTTGCAGCCGTAGCCGTGCACCAGCAGCACCGGGATCGCCTGCGAGCCGGGATGGATGCGGCGGCAGCCGCTTGCCCGCGGCATGAACCAGGAACTGTGCAGCATGCTGGAGACGAATTCCTCGCCCAGCAGGCGCAGGCGAGCGCCGGGACCGAGCCGGTACTCGCGCGGCGTCGGACTGGCGAAGTAGCTGCTCAAGACAAAGTTGTTCATGTTGATCGCCAGGCGCACCAGCAGCACGGCGCCGAGGCCGCAGGCCAGCGCCGCCCAGGGAGCGAACCCCAGCCAGTACCGGCACGCCAGCGCGATGCCGGCGGCGGCCAGGGCCTGCACCGCCAGCAGCCAGCGCAGCATGCGGCGCGCGCTCATGCCGCAGCCGTCACCCTGGGCGCCGGCTTGCCCGTCAGGTCTTGCGCCAGTCCGCTTGCCAGGCGCGCGGTGATGCCGTAGATCGACAGCTGCGGATTGGCGCCGATCGAGGTCGGGAACAGCGAGCCGTCGTGCACCGACAGGTTGTCCAGGCCGCGATAGCGCCCGCTCGGTGTCGTCACGCCGCGCCGCTCGTCGCCGGCCATGGTGCAGCCGCCCATTACGTGGGCCGAGGCCACGCGCGTCATGTGCAGCCGCTGCGGCAGGGCCGCGATGGCGCGCTTCGCCTCGCCCCAGGTGGTGTAGGCGGCGGCCTGCTCGTGCGCCGGCTGCACCGAGCTCGCGCCGGCCGCGAACTGGACTTCGGCCATCGTCAACAGGGCGCGCCGCGCGCCGTCCCACAGGAAGTCGTTGAGCGGATAATCGAGTACGCCCGCGCCATCCTTGAGCTGCACGGCGCCGCCGGCGGACTCGGGATGGAAGCCGTCGCGCAGCAGCGCCAGCATGCCCTGCATGTGCGGGAACTGACGCATCAGGGCGGCGTGGCCGGCCCCAAAACCGTTCAGGGTGGTCGACAGCAGCACCGGATGCAGCGGCGGCGCTTCCAGCTTGTAGCCGATCGCGCCGTTGATCGCGCCGGTATGCAGGAAGTGGTCGGAATAGACCGTCTGCGGCGCGCCCGCCCAGGCATCGACGCGCTGCGGGAAGATGCCGGCCGAGATCAGGGTCGGATGCAGGAAGGTGCGCTTGCCCAGCAGCTTGTTCGGATCGGGCGCGCCCGAGCGCATCAGGAGCGCCGGCGAGTTGATCGCGCCGCCGGCGACGACGAAGTGCTTCGCGCGCAGGCGCAGCAGGCGTCCGGTCGGCGCGACGCCGTCCGGGCCGAGCGCGACGCACAGCAGTTCGTCGACCCGCTCGCCGCGCAGCACGAAGCGCTCGGCGCGGGCACGTGTAACGAGCGTGGCGCCATGCTCGAGCGCGGACGGAATCGTCGTCACCAGCATCGACTGCTTGGCGTTGGTCGGGCAGCCCATGCCGCAGTAGCCCAGGTTCCAGCAGCCGTTGACGTTGCGGCGGATGAAGCCGGCCTGGATGCCGAGCTTCTCCAGGCCGCGTTTCAGCACGTCGTTGTTCTCGTTGGGCGGCGCGTGCCAGTCGCTCACGTGCAGGCGCGCTTCCATCATCGCGAACCAGGGCGCCAGCGTCTCGCTGTCGTAGTCCATGAGGCCGAACTCGCCGCGCCAGAAGTCGAGCGTGGGCGCGGGCGTACGAAAGCTCGAGGTCCAGTTGACGGTGGTCGAGCCGCCGACGGTGCGGCCTTGCAGGATCTTGATGCCCTTGTCCAGGGTCTGGCGCGCGGCCGATTCCTGGTACAGCGCCGGATAGGCGTCGGCTTCGCGCATCTTGAAGTCGGACGAGGAGCGCAGCGCGCCCTCTTCCACGATCAGCACTTTCAGGCCGGCCAGCGCCAGGATCTCGGCCGTCACGCCGCCGCCGGCGCCGCTGCCGACGATGACGACGTCGGCATCCAGGCTGCGGTCGGATTCAAACCGGGCCGCGTCGACGATCTTCCAGCCGCGCGCCTGTCCGGCGCGGATCGGGTCAGGGATGATGGGTTCGCTCATGTCAGGACAGCTCCTTCATCGGGCCGGGATAGCCGATCGCGGCCCAGCTGGCCGGCTGCGCATACCAGGCGCCGAGCGACAGGTCGTGCAGCGCGCCGTAGGCCGTGCGCAGCAGGGCGAAGCGGTGCAGGCGCCAGTCCTGCAAAAAGGCGCTTACTTCCTTCGGGTCGGCCTGCTCCCAGCCGTTCGAGACGCCCGTCAGCAGACGCCGCGCAGGTGCAAGCGTCAGCAGGCCGAACAGGTCCTGCACTTCCTTCTGCACCGGGAGCGGCAGGTGGGAGATCGCCGTGTGCACGCCTGCGATGGTGCTGTCGATGGCGGCTTTGCGTTCGGCCGGTTCCGTAGGCAGCGCACCGTCCAGCATCGCCGGCACGATGGCCCCGAGCGCGGCGCGCGCTTCGCCGTCGAGCACGAAACGCCGGGGACGCGGCGTGTGCACGGCGCGATAGATGCCGCCGCCCGCGGCCAGCACCAGCGCCCCGAGGGCGCCGGCCTTGAGGAAGGATCTGCGCTTGGTCTCCATCTGTATCCCTGTTGTTTTTGCCATAGTGTACGCCAGGCGTCGTACGCGGAATTAGAGGGATTCGTCGAGATATGGCAAAGCGGGCCAGCATGCAAATAAGCTTTGCACGGCAGGCTCCTCATGCAAATTTTGTTTGCATACTGCTACGGGCATTGAATACAGCTTGTAACGAGCCTTCTCAGCACTCGCCTCGCCTTGTACCATAGCGTCATTCAGCTCGACTACGAAAGCGTTTCATGAACTTCAGCACTCTCTCCCGCGCCGCCTGCCTGGCCCTGTTCGCCACCGCCTGCGCCCTGCCCGTCCACGCCGCCAGCACCGCCGCTTCCTCGGCTTCCAGCGCGGGTTCGGCCTCCTCGGGCAGCGTCTCCGATTCGATCGGCTCGTCCAGCAACAGCTCCGGCGACGACCGCCGCGTGGCTGCGGGCGAATACCGCGTCATCGACGTCGCCGCCGCACCGGGCAAGCCGGACACCACGCGCATGACGCTGCACGCGGCAGCAGCCGGCAAGGATGGAAACGCACGCGAATTCACGCTCGACGTGCCGAACCGCGCCCTGGCGCAGCGCGCCGTCGCCAAGGGCGAACTGGTGCAGGTGAACGCCCGCGAATACGGCTACGAGTTCGCCCACGCGGACAACAAGCAGGCCTTCTTCCTGGCGCTGGAAGACAACTGGTACCGCGAACTCGGTTCGCACAAAGTCGCCATTTGATGACTCGTTGGCTACGGCCGGCGCTGGCTGCGCTGGCCTTCTGTCTAGGGGGCAGCGCCTGGGCCGGCATCCCGACCTTCTGCGAACGCAGCAAGGAAATCAGCGCCGCCGACCAGGACCGCGTGCTGCGCTTCGCCGGCGTCGTGAAAAAAGAGCTCGAGCGCTCCGGTTCCCGGGTCGCTCTTGTCTCGCGCGCCGGGCTCGACCTGAGCCGCTTTGGCCTGCTCTACTCGCACGCCGCCATCGCTCTCAAGGACAATCCCGCCGGCCCCTGGGCCGTGCGCCAGCTGTATTACGCCTGCGACGAATCGCGCCCGCGCCTGTTCGACCAGGGCATCGCCGGCTTCGCGCTGGGTGCCGAAGCACCCACCAACGGCCACATGTCGCTGGTCTTCCTCCCTGACGAAGACGCGGCGCCGCTCGAACGCGCGGCGCTCGACAAGCCGCTTGCCTTGTCCCTGCTGTCCGGCCAGTACAGCGCGAATGCCTATGCCTTCGGCACCCGCTACCAGAACTGCAACCAGTGGGTCGCCGAACTGCTGGCCGGCGCCTGGGGCCATCTCGACACGGCCGCCGCGCCGCGCGAGCAGGCGCAGGCCTGGCTGCGTTCGCAAGGCTATGCAGCAGGACCGGTAAAAGTGCCCTCGCACGCGATGATGTTCGCCGGCCAGTTCGTGCCGCTGGTGCACGTGGACGACCATCCGATCGACGACGTGTATGCGCTGGCGCTGCAGGTCAGCGTGCCGGCTTCGCTCGAGGCCTTCGTGCAGCGGCGCTCGCCGGGAGCGCAGCGGGTGCAGATGTGCCATGACACCGAGCGGATCGTCGTGCGGCGCGGATGGGAGCCCTTGGGAGCGGAGTGCCGGGCGATGCCTGGCGATGAAGTGATTGCGCTAGCGCCATGGGGCGTCTGAGGGGACAAATGGAAGAAACGGACTTCCGACAAAAAATCAGGAGCCTGGTGGGCGACGACATGTACCGTCATGCCCTGTTCTACCATTATCCTGATGGCCTGCGTTTTGAGTTGTCCAGCGGCGATAGCGCACTCGACTTGGTGTTGACGGCCCTGAATAAGGCGACGGCCATCTGCACGAATATCTTCGAGGGTAAGGAGTCGGTCCTGGTCCACCTGCAGCGGTATGCACCTGAAAATCGTTTTCAACTCCGCAGCACCATGCGCGAATTACGCGAGGCTGGCATCATCCCGCCGCGTAACAGAAGCGTCTGGCTCGAAAAGGTCACGGCAGATGAGACAGACGCGTTTGATGACGGCTACTGGGTCCAATGTGCGTTCGAGCTACCCGTTTCCAAAGTCCCGGCCCTTTTGTGGTGCGCGCTAGCCTGCGACTTTCCGGCCCTGCGGCCGAACCCCAGATGCCTGATATACCTGCTCAATCTGGACAAGGGCATCGTCGCGCATCCTTATGACGATCGCGGGATGGACGTGATCGGCACTGAAAGGCCGCCTCTGGAAGCGCTTTATGTAAAGTATAAGGACTGGCTGCTGGACTATGACCTGGATGCGATGAAGCAGAATTTTGAAGGGACAGGTGGCGCCTCGACGACGCAAACCTGACTTAGCGCTTCAGGATCTGCCGTGCAATCCCGCGCAGGATATTCACCTCTTCCGTCTCCAACTGCGTCCTCGAAAACAGCCGCTTCAATCGCGGCATCAGCTTCTTCGGATTATCCGCATTGAGGAAGCCAATAGAAACAAGCGCCTCTTCGAGGTGCGCATACATCCCTTCGATCTGGGTCACGCTGGCCGCGTCGCCGTGGAAGCCGACCGGCGTCTCCGGCACGGAATCGCCGATCGCCGCCATCCGGCATTCGTAAGCCAACACCTGCGCCGCCTGCGACAGGTTGAGCGACGAGTACGACGGATTGGCCGGAATGTTAATCAAGACATTGCACTTCTCGACGATCTCGTTCGGCAGCCCCACCCGCTCGTTACCGAGAATGAGCGCCGCCTTCACTTCGCCCTGCCCCGCCGCATGGCCCGCGAATGCGCGCGGCGTCCACACGGGCGGCGAGAATTCGCGCAGGCGCGCCGAGACGGCGGCCGCGAAATTGCAGCCCTCCAGCGCTTCGGCCATGCTGTCGACGATGCGCGCGTTCTGCAGCACGTCCCCAGCGCCGCTGGCGAATGCGACCGCTTCCGGGTCGTTCAAGGGGTCAAGACAGCGTGGCGAAACCAGCACGAGTTCCGTGAAACCCATGGTCTTCATGGCCCGCGCAACCGAGCCGACATTGCCGGCGCGGCTGGTTTCGACGAGCACGAAACGTAGGCGAGTAAAAAGAGACGTGTCGGATTCTGGCAGGTTCATTTAAAATAGCGCTATCGCGCGGCGACGAGCAGTTAAAGTTCTGGCATCAAGGGCCGGAATTCTAACGGGTTCTTCGCCGCTTTGCTCTTTAATTCAACTCATACTCGACCGTCCATGGCGCTGCGTGCCCCGTGGGCGTCAGCGTTTTTTTCAGGGAAAAAGCACAATGCATCCAATGCTCAACACGGCCATCAAGGCCGCTCGCCGCGCCGCTACCGTCATCAACCGCGCGTCTTTCGACCTCGACCGCATCGTGGTCTCTGAAAAACAACACAACGATTTCGTCACCGACGTCGACCAGGCATCGGAACAGGCCATCGTCGAAACGCTGCTGAAAGCCTACCCCGACCACGCCATCCTCGGCGAAGAATCGGGCCCGTCGCGCAACCTGAACGACGACAGCGAGTATGTCTGGATTATCGATCCGCTCGACGGCACCACCAATTTCATGCACGGCTACCCGAACTTCTGCATCTCGATCGCGCTGCAGCACAAGGGCGTGATCACCCAGGCCGTCGTGTATGACCCGGTCCGCAACGACCTGTTCACCGCATCCAAGGGCGCCGGCGCCTACCTGAACGACAAGCGCATCCGCGTGCGCAACCACGACCGCATCGGCAAGGCCCTGGTCGCCGCCGGCCACGGTCCGGATCCGCGCGCGCTGGCCGAATACCTGCGCATGTACGAAGTCGTCGCCTCGCGCTGCCACGGCGTGCGCAGCAGCGGTTCGGCCGCGCTGGAACTGGCCAACGTGGCCGCCGGCCGCGTCGACGCCTACTTCGAAAAAGGCCTCAAGATCTGGGACATCGCCGCGGGTTCCCTGCTGGTGACCGAAGCGGGCGGCATCGTCGGCGAGTTCAACGGCGAATCCGCTTACCTGAACAAGGGCGACATCATCGCCGCCGGCCCGAAGGTCTTTGCACAGATGATCCCGCTGATGGTCCCGTTTGCGTAACTAGCGTAAAATAGCGGACTTGCTTGCCGCCGTGACGCAGTGCACACGGCGGCCTTCCTGCATCAGTATTTCCACTGCGCAACAAATTCTCTATAATGCTCCGGCTCGGCTTCATTGCCTGCCGCGCACCATTTCCGATCCTGGCGCCGCTTGCGCCGGCGGCGGAATCAACCTCACCAGAAGAATTCACTAATGTCATTTGCTACCCTCGGCTTGTCCGATGCCATCGTTCGTGCCGTGACCGAACAAGGCTACACCGCGCCGACGCCGATCCAGGCGCAGGCGATTCCCGCCGTGCTCGGCGGCGGCGACCTGCTGGCCGGCGCCCAGACCGGCACCGGCAAGACCGCCGGCTTCACCCTGCCGCTGCTGCAGCGCCTGTCGACCGACGCCATCGGCGCGGCCCTGAAGAGCAAGACCTCGCCACGCGCCGTGCGCGCCCTGGTCCTGACCCCGACCCGCGAACTGGCCGCCCAGGTCGAGGAAAGCGTGCGCCTGTACGGCAAGTACACGAACCTGAATTCGGCCGTGATCTTCGGCGGCGTCGGCATCAACCCGCAGATCAAGCTGCTGAAACACGGCGTCGACATCCTGGTCGCGACGCCAGGCCGCCTGCTGGACCACGCCGGCCAGCGCACCGTCGACCTCTCGAAGATCGAGATCCTGGTGCTGGACGAAGCCGACCGCATGCTGGACATGGGCTTCATCCACGACATCAAGAAAGTGCTGGCCCTGCTGCCGCCGAAGCGCCAGAACCTGCTGTTCTCGGCCACCTTCTCGGACGACATCAAGGCCCTGGCCGACAAGCTGCTGGACAACCCGGCCTCGATCGAAGTGGCGCGCCGCAACTCGACCGTGGAAGTGATCGCGCAAAAGATCCACCCGGTCGACCGCGACAAGAAGCATCCGATGCTGTCGCACCTGATCAAGGAAAACGACTGGAGCCAGGTGCTGGTCTTCACCCGCACCAAGCATGGCGCGAATAAGCTGGTCGAACAGCTGGGCAAGGACGGCATCGGCGCCATGGCGATCCACGGCAACAAGAGCCAGACCGCCCGTACCAAGGCCCTGTCCGAATTCAAGGACGGCAGCCTGCAGGTGCTGGTCGCGACCGACATCGCCGCGCGCGGCATCGACATCGACCAGCTGCCGCACGTCGTCAACTACGACCTGCCGAACGTGCCGGAAGACTACGTGCACCGCATCGGCCGTACCGGCCGCGCCGGCGCGACGGGCGAAGCCGTGTCGCTGGTCTGCGTTGACGAGCACCAGATGCTCAAGGACATCGAAAAGCTGATCAAGCAGACGCTGCCGCGTCACGTGATCCCGGGCTTCGAGCCGGACCTGAACGCCAAGGCCCAGCCGATCCAGCTGCGCAGCGGCGCGCCGGGTCATGCGAACCGTGGCGGCCGTCCGGGCGGCGGCCGTGGCCAGGGCCAGGGCCAGGCGCGCAGCGCGGCGCCTGCCGGTGGTTCGCGTCCGGCGGGCAACGGCGGCGGCCGTCCGGCGGGCGCCGGCAATGGCGGCGGCAACCGTGGCGGCAATGGCGGCGGCAACGGCGCCAGCCGTGGCCCGCGCTCGGGTGCCCCACGCCAGGGCGGGCGCGACCGCTAAGCGCAGTCCGGCTTGAAAACAAAGGGCAGTCCGGTTCGCCGGCCTGCCCTTTTTTATTTAGCGGGCCATCGCCACACGATTGGGGTTCGCCAGCGGCTTGCACGTGCAGGTGCTACGATAACGGGCTGACAACATTCGAGACCGCCATGCCCAAATTCGCCGCCAACCTGAGCACGCTGTTCACCGAGCTCAGCTTTCTCGACCGCTTCGCCGCGGCGCGCGAGGCCGGCTTCGATGCCGTCGAATTCCTGTTTCCCTATGCCTGCGAACCGGAGTGGATCGCCGGCCGCCTCGCGCGCTACCAGCTGGAACTCGTGCTGCACAATTTCCCGCCGGGCGACTGGGCGGCGGGAGACCGCGGCATGGCCTGCGATCCGCGCCGCATCGGCGAATTCCAGGACAGCGTCGAACTAGCCCTCGATTACGCTGAAGAACTCGGCGTCCAGCAATTGCACTGCATGGCCGGCAAGCTGCCGCCGAACGTGCCGCACGAACGCGCCCACGCGACCTACGTGTCCAACCTGCGCTTCGCGGCTGCGGCCCTGAAGGACAGGGGCCTGAACCTCTTGATCGAGCCGATCAACGACCGCGACATGCCCGGCTATTTCCTCACCGGTTCGCGCCAGGCCGCCGCCGTCATCGAGGAGTGCGGCCTTGATAACCTGTTCCTGCAGTTCGACATCTATCACATGCAGCGCATGGAAGGCGACCTCGCCAACAGCCTGCGCAGCTTGCTGCCCCTGATCCGCCACATCCAGATCGCCGACGTGCCGGGTCGCCACGAGCCGGGAACGGGCGAGATCAACTACCCCTACCTGTTCGGCCTGCTCGACGAGCTCGGCTACGCCGGGTGGATCGGCTGCGAATACAATCCCCGCGGCGACACCAATGAGGGACTGGCCTGGCGCGCCGGGGACTGGACACGCCCTGCCGGCTGAGGCAACATTGCTTCCCTAACAATAAGGAGATGTCCATGATCCAGGGTTTGCGCACCGTGATTTATCCAGTCACCGATCTGGCCGAAGCGACCGAGTGGTACCGGCGCGTGCTCGACAAGGCGCCCTACTTCGACCAGCCCTTCTATGTCGGCTTCGAAGTGGGCGGCTTCGAGCTCGGCCTGATTCCCGACGGCGTACCCGGCAGTACCGGCGCCACCGCCTACTGGGGCACGCAGGATGCCGCGGCGGAACTGGCACGCCTGGAAGGCCTGGGTGCGGCGGTGGACTCCCCGCTGGCCGACGTCGGCGAAGGCATCAAGGTCGCCACCGTGCGCGATCCCTACGGCAATCTGTTCGGCATCATCGAAAATCCGCACTTCGACCGCAGCAAAGTCGCTTGACTTGACGCACTGCAACGCCGCATCGACGCGGCGTTGCCAGAATGGGGTCTTTCCGTCCGGCATCATCGCCGTTTCGAGAGGACCCGATGAAGACATTTCGCCTTGCCCTCGTTTCCTTCCTGTTCGGCCTGAGCCTGGTGCTGGTTGGTTGCGCCGCACCCGGCGGGCCGGTCAGCCTGCAGGAAGTGCGCGAATTCGCGGACGCCTCGGCCAAGCTCGGCGGCTACGGCGAACTGTCGCGCCGCTACCGTGACACCTACGAGCGCGAACAACCTTACCTGCCTGTCTCGGCCGACAAGCTGGCGCGCGAAAACGACGCCAAGCGCCGCGCCGTGTACGAGGACTTCGTCAGCGTGCAAAAGGCGCTGGTGCTCTACATGCAGACACTGAGCCTGCTGGCCGGCGACACCCGCTACGACCTGAGCGAACGCATCGACGACCTCGGCAACGGCCTGAAAGCCAACGCCGAATCGGGCTTGCAGCAGCGCCATATCGCTGCGTACACGGGCCTGACCCGCCTGCTGACCCGGGTGATCGCCTCGGGTTACCAGAACCGCAGCGTCGAGACCATGGTGCGCGACGGCGACGCCGACGTGCAGGTGCTGCTGGAAGCGATGATCTCGCTCACCCGTCTCTACTACAAGACCAACGAGAATGAGAAGAAGACCATCCTCGGCATCTTCGACGTCGAGCTGCCCTTCGCCAAGGGCCGCGACGACCGCATGCTGGTGACCCTGGCCAAGGTCCATTACCTGAACAAGGCAAGCGAGTACAAGCTGATCGACCGCCGCTACGACCTGGCCCTGCAAGGCCTGACCAAGGTGGCGCTCGGGCACCAGAAGCTGCGCGAAAACCTGCACAAGCTGACGCAGGAAGACGTCAAGCGCATGCTCGGCAATTATGGACGCGACCTGCGCATGATCCGCGAAGGTCTCGCAAGCGAATAATCTTCAAGGAGCCAGCATGGCAGACGAAAAAGCAAAGGCCGATCCGCTGGATGCGGCAACCGACGTGGTGGCCGGCGCGCTGGCCGGCGCCGTCGTGGCGGAGGACAAGGCGGCCGCCGCGCCCAAGGCGCCTGCGGCCAAGGACGGCGGCCTGGCCAGCGTGGCGCAGATCGTCGAGCTGGCGGACCAGCTCTCGGCCTGCGCCGACCAACTGCACGAGCGCATCATGCGCGACATCAAGGTCTATGACGGCCGCGCCGTGCCGGCCCATGTGCAGGCCACGGCGCGGGCCCTGCTCGAAGACGAACTGCTGCTGCGCCAGCGCGCCAACGGCCTATATGCCGACGCCGCCACCTTCGTCGTCAAGTCGCTCGGCAAGTCGCAGCAGAACGTGGTGGCGCTGACCTCGGCGGCCGCCGAAAAGATCCGCAAGATCGCGCTGATCGGCGACGTCACCGGCCTGGTCGCCGGCCTGCTGAGCCTGGCGGGCGCGGCCGCTACCGGGCAGGCGGCACCGATCATCCTGGCGCTCGAAAAGATCCAGACCCATGTGAAGGACATCAAGGCCCACCAGGCGCCCGCTGCGAAGCCTGCTTGAGGATTCGTGCGCCCATGTTCAGGGCGGGCGCATCGCGCTACACTGGTCCCACACCAGTTCATGTGGGAGCATGCAATGAACGGCTTTTCTTCGCTCCGGGCCGCCGCCGCGCGCGCCCGTCATACGCACGTTTTCGCATGAACGCGCCCATGAACGCGCTCGATCAAGGCCAGCTGGCCCAGTTGCGCGCCGCGCTCGAGGCGCATCTGCTTGCGCTCAGCCGCACGGACGAGCCGCAGACGGTAGAGGGCGCGCGCGACCTGCCCGTGTCCGAAGTCGAAACCTCGCCCGCCGACAAGGCCACGGTGCGCCTCCTGAACGATCTCGCGCTGGAGGCGGCCGGCCACCACGCGGCCCGGATGCAGGTGCTGCGCCACGCGCTGGCGAAATTCGAGGACGGCAGCTACGGGCTGTGCGAGGAATGCGGCGCCGACATCGGCTTTTCGCGCCTGCAGGCACGCCCCGAAGCGCGCCTGTGCATTGCCTGCCAGACGCGCCACGAGAAACAGCGCCAGTGATCTGTCCTTAGTGGACGATTTCGGGCGGAATCGACGGATCGAAATCGGCCCAGTCGCCGTCCACGATATTCCCGCGGGCGCGTTCGATCTGGACCGCGCCGAGGCGGCGCAGCACATCCACGGCGCGCGATTCGTCGCCGGCGTCGTCGAAGGCGACGGCCACCAGCATGCCGGCCTTGCGCTGTTCGATCGGGGCGCGGCCGCCTTCTTCTCCTTCGCCCGCCTCCTTCATCTTGCTGAAGCTGAACAAGGAACCCACGTGGGCGCCGACCAGGCCGCCGACGATGGGGCCGGCCGGTCCCGTAACCGGCGCCGTAGCGGCACCGAGGGCCGCGCCGACCGCACCGCCGGTGAGCTGGCCCTGCACCACGCCCACCGGCGTTTCCTTGGCGCCCGGCGAATGGAGGTTGTCGCCGCCGATCGGGGTCATGTCATGCTGGCCTGCCTGGCTCAGGTAGAAGGTACTGAGGCGTTCTTGCGTGAAGCCGGCCTGGGCCAGCGCGCTCGCGGCGGCACTGGCCTCGTCCTGGGTCTGGAAATGCCCTGCAATAATGGTGGACATGGAAGTCTCCTGCATTGTTGGTTAGCCGAAGCATGCTCCTGCTGGGCTGCACATTCTGTACGCAAACGCACACGGTTTATCGCCACTGCCCATAGGCAAATTCATCGAACTGCGGTTCCGGCGGCGCTGCCTGCCACTGCCGCGGATCGACGCGGTAATACTTGAGGAATTCCTCGTACAGGGCCGGATGGCGGGAAGCCAGGCGGTGCGGCTGTTCGTAGAAGGCCTCGGTAGCCACCGCGAAGAACTCGGCTGGATTGGTCGCGCCATAATGGTCGAGCACATCCTCGTGGCCGAACCAGGCATCGTGGCGCAGGGCGGCGAAGTCGCGCGACAGCACTTCCGACCAGCTGCGGTAACGCTCCGCGCTGCCGAGATAAGGCGCGCCATTGGTCGTGCCCGACTCGCTGTCGAGCTGGTGGGCGAACTCGTGCAGCACGACGTTGTGCGAAGGCGGCGCCTCCATGCCGGCGCGCCGCACGTGGTCCCAGGACAGGATCACGCGGCCGTCGCCCCAGGATTCGCCCAACAGATCCTGGCGCTCCTCGGTGACCACGCCGGCCGCGTCGACCTGGCGCCGCGGCACCAGGAAGGCGCCCGGATAGACCAGCACCGCATTCAGGGTCGGATACACGGCCTCGCCGCGCGCGCCGAGCAACAGCAGGCAGGCCTGGCCGGCGATCGTCAGGCGCATCTCTTCGGTGATCTCGAGCCCGGCGCAGCCCACAAAAGTCTTCTCATGCAGGAAGCGCCGCACCAGGCGTTCGAGCCGGGTGCGCTGCGCCGCGTCCATCGCCCGCCAGGGTTCGACGTTGCGCTCGAGGATGGCGAGTTCGCTCGCCGCGAGCGGCCGCGCCAGGGCGCGGCGCAGGCGCCAGCGCGGCACCGCCCAGGCCAGCAAGCCGATCGCCACCAGGCTCGACACCGTCAACAAGGCTTCCATCAGTCTGCCCTCGTGCAAGGTTGGCCGCTCATGCGCTCACTCATGCGTCCGCCAGGTGCGCGTCGAGCTCGTCGGCCCCGCCGATCAGGCGTCCGCCGATGAAGACCTGGGGCCAGGTCATGCGGCCGGTGATGGCGCGCAGCACGCCGCTGGTGATTTTCTGGTCTTGCGAGATATCGGTATACCGCAGGCGCCGTTCCTTCAGCGCCGCCTTGGCGCGTGCGCAGAACGGGCAGCCGGGACGCGAAAACATCACGATCGGTTCCGGCGCACGGGCCTCGGGATTGATGTGGCGCAGCATGGTGTCGGCATCCGAGACCTTGAACGGATCGTCTTCGCCCTCTTCCTCGATGAACATCTTCTCGATGATGCCGTCGCGCACCAGCATCGAGTAGCGCCAGGAGCGCATGCCGAAGCCGAGCTCGCGCTTGTCGACCAGCATGCCCATGCCGCGCGCGAAATCGCCGTTACCGTCGGGAACAAAGGTGATGCCGTCCGCTTCCTGGCCCGTTTTCCACTCGTTCATGACGAAGGCGTCGTTCACCGACAGGCAGAGGATGTCGTCGACGCCATTCTCGCGCAAGACCTTCGACAACTCGTTATAACGCGGCAAATGGGTCGAGGAACAGGTGGGCGTGTAGGCGCCCGGCAGGGAGAACACGACGACGGTCTTGCCCTTGAACAGTTCGTCGCTCGTCAGGTCGCGCCACTGGTTGTCGGGGCGCGCCTTGAACGTGACTTGCGGTACGGGTTTTCCTTCCAGCGATTCGGCGCTTGGCAGCATGGGGCCTCCTTGGGTGAATGATGCGGCTTGCAGGCCGCTTCGCCCGCAGGTGGGGACTGTTGCCGGGGTTTCAATGTTGTCGAATGGCCGGCTGTTAACGACAAACGCCGCACAGTGTGCGGCGAATGCATGACGACAGCGATCGTCGGTTACGGAAACGGGCCCCGGGTCTCCACCGCGGCCGGCCTCCGGCAGAGGGTCTTACTTGCCGATCTGGCTAGGCGCCGGACCGAACAGGGCGGCGACCAGCGGATCGCGGGTGACCGGGCTGCGGTTCACGCGGATCGCGTAGTGGGTGTCGTCGGCCAGGATGTGGAAGTGGCGGCCGCTGCCGGCCATGCTCTGCTCGCGCAGGCCCGGACGCTCCTTGCGCGGGGCGGCGCCTTCGCGCTTCGGCTGGCAGATGGCGGCGAGGAAGGCCTTCACGCGTTCCTGGTCGGGGCAGATCTGGTAGACGGCCTTGCCCAGGTAGGTGGCGGTGCCTTCGATGTAGCGGGCCAGTTCGATGACGCCGGCTTCGCGCAGGTCGCGGATGTACTTGCGGGCGCCCGACGGCGAGAACTTCAGGAACCAGGCGATCTCGTCGGCCAGCATTTCATGGGTCGACAGTTCGTTGATCAGCTTTTGCATGTTCTCGATCCGACGCTGCGTGGCGGAAGTCGACCGCACACGTTCGATCGGCGCCAGGGAGATGGGCGCGCGCTCGGTTGGCTGCGGCGGGACGCGTTCGATCAGCGCTGAATTGCTGGAAGTGTGCACTGCGCCTACGTCGCCTTGCACCGCGTTGTGATGGGTCGTTGCATGCATGTTGTTGTACTCCAATAAGAGAGAGACTGGGAGGTCCGGGTCGCTGTGTGTGGTCTGACACTCTGACAACACCTCGGGTTCCGCTTAACTGGCCTCAAGATTGCCTGCGTCAGCCCGGCCGGTCTGTGCGCCAGCCCACATTGGCAAAATTCCTCCAAGCATTTTAAAAATTTTTCTTTGCATAGAATCAACACTACCGTCCGCACGTTTGCTTGTCGCAAAAATACAACGATTTTTGAAAAATTTTTTCTTTTTGAAATATTTAATAAATTTACATCAAAACGTCGATCCCTTCTATATAGAGGGCAGTTTTACGATACCGACATGGATGTTGTGAATCTGTCACTCATCAGTATGACTAGGTGCGCTAGCGCACCGAGGTTCCGGAACCCTGCCCCGTATTATTCGTCCAACATCACTGTTTCAAGCACGCGATGTCACCCTACCTTTTCAACTTATGGGAGTTTCCTGTGAACAATACGAAGAAGATCGCCCTGGCCGTTGCCATGCTCTGCGCCGCCGGCTCCACGCTGGCCCAAGAAATCAACCCGTCCTGGTACATCCAGCCGAGCGTCGTCGGCATGAAGCCGGACGCCGATTTCGGCACCAATAGCGAAAAAGACTGGGGCGGTGGCCTGAAGTTCGGTAAAGCCGTGAACCAGTACTGGGACGTCCAGATTGGCGGCACCCACGTCCGTACCGAAAATGGCCCGGCTCGTTACAATCAGACCCTGCTGGGTGTGGACGGGCTGCTGATGCTGTCGCGTAACCGTGTTCGCCCATACATCCTGCTCGGCCTGGGCGTCGAGCGCGACAAGGTGCAGAACCCGCTGCGCAACGTGAGCCACAACTCCCCATACTGGACCGGCGGTATCGGCGTCCAGGCAACCCTGACTCCGCAATGGTCGCTGCAGGCCGACATCCGTTCGGTGAAGAGCAACCTGCGCCACGACGAAGAGTTCGGCTTCAACAAGCCGAACAACAAGTACCTCACCATTGGCCTGAACTACGCCTTCAACCCGCCGCCAGCGCCACCGGCACCGGCTCCTGCGCCAGCTCCGGTCGTCGAGGCACCGGCTCCGGCACCAGCACCGGCACCGGTCGCTCCGCCGCCGGCACGCTTCGAGAAGGTCACCCTGTCGACCACCGAACTGTTCGAGTTCGACAAGGCCGAACTGCGCATGCCGCAGCCTAAGCTGGACGAGATCGCCGCCGCCCTGCAAGCCGACCCGAGCATCACCGACGTCGACATCACCGGCTACGCCGACCGCCTGGGCTCGGAAAAGTACAACCTGAAGCTGTCGCAGCGCCGCGCCGACTCCGTGCGTGAATACCTGGTCGGCAAGGGTGTCGAAGGCGGCCGCCTGAAGGCCTACGGCAAGGGCGAAGCCAACCCGGTCGTGACCTGCACCGAGAAAAACCGTGCCGCTCTGATCAAGTGCCTGGAACCGAACCGCCGCGTGGAAGTCGAGCAGATCACGATCGAAAAGCGCGTTCAGTAATCGACATCTCGGCCGCCGCTCCGTCCTCGTGACGGAACGGCGCTCGGAGGGGTACCTGGTCCGGTCAACCACGTCTTGCGACGCCAGGTTGAACAGGGGTCCGGTGCCCCTTTTTCATTTCACGGAGAATCGGTATGGACAAGGACGACAAAGACAAAAAGCAGTGGATTCCCTCCCCGCGCCAGGTTTTCCACATCATGAAGTGCGCGGTGACCGAGTGGCTGGCGCACCGCGCCGCCAGCAAGGGCGCCGCCCTCGCCTTCTACACCTTGTTCTCGATGGCGCCGATCCTGGTGCTGGTGATCGCCGTTGCCGGCTTCTTCTACGGCGCCGAAGCGGCGCAGGGACAGCTGCTCAACGAATTACGCGGTCTGGTCGGCAAGGAAGGCGCCGAAACCATCCAGGCGATCCTGGCAGGTGCGCGCGACAAGGAAAGCGGCTTGATGGCAACCATCATCGCCGGCGTGCTGCTGCTGGTTGGCGCCACCAGCATGTTCGCCGAGCTGAAGGACAGCCTCGACGAAATCTGGAACGTGCCGGCGCCGAAGGATGCCGGCGTGTGGGACACGATCCGCACCCGCGTATTGTCCTTCGGGCTGATCCTGGTGCTCGGCTTCCTGCTGCTGGTGTCGCTGGTGATCAGCGCGGCGATGGCCGTGGTCGAAAACTATATCGGCGGCATCTGGAAGGACTCGGCCGTGATCCTCGGCTGGATCTCCTCCTGCATCGGCTTCCTGGTGATCTCGACCATGTTCGGTGTGATCTACAAGCTGCTGCCGCGCATCAAGCTATCCTGGCATGACGTGATCGTCGGGGCGCTGGGCACCGCCGCCATGTTCACGCTGGGGAAATTCGCCATCGGCCTGTACATCGGCAACAGCGGCGCCGCCAGCAGCTTCGGCGCCGCCGGCTCGCTGATCGCGCTGCTGCTGTGGGTGTATTACTCGGCGCAGATTTTCTTCCTCGGCGCCGAGTTCGCCCGCCAGTATGCGCTGCAGCTGGGCAGCCTGAAGCACAAGCCGGAGCATGAGACGGGGGCGAAGAATGTCAAGCGGATGACTTGGCCGGAGCGCAGTTAATATGAAAACGGCGCGGATTCCATCAGGTCCGCGCCGTTTTTTTTACCATGCGCACGCGGTTTACGTGTTGTTGAGCACCCCATCAGGTCCGCACCGCTCTTTGTGTTAGCCCGGTTTCGCGTCTGATCGAGCGCCGCACCGCGTGGACTCGGGAGTCCACCCTACGAAGCGTGGTTTGCGGTCATCCGTGGTGAATGTCGAATGACGAACTGCCGCGCACGTAGGGTGGACTCGTACTTCAGGCCCCCCGGCCTGAAGTACTCCACGCGTTTTACGTGCCGGCGAACACCCGGCCGCCCCTACTCGCCGAGCAGCTCCGCCACGAACTCCATCCCCTCGACCCGCTCGGCCACCGTCTTGAGGATCATGACGACCGGCACCCCCAGCAGCAAGCCCCACATGCCCCACAGCCAGCCCCAGAACAGCAGGCTGACGAACACGGCCGCCGGGTTCATCTTGGCGATCTTGCCCGTCATCCAGGTGGCAACCACCATGCCGACCAGGGTGGCGATGCCCATCGAGGCCCCGGCCACGAGGATCACCATGCGCAGCGATTCGAACTGCAGGAAGGCGACCAGGCCGGTGGCGGTGGTGATCAAGAGTGGGCCGAAGTACGGCATGATGTGCGTCACGCCGGCGAAGATGGCCCAGGCGCCCGCGTTTTCCAGGCCGATCGCGCGCAGCGCCACCCACATCAGCAGCGCCAGCAGGATATTCGTCACCAGCAGCATGAACATGTAGTTCTGGACCGTGGTGTTGATGTCGTCCAGGATGTGGACGGTGACTTTCTTGCGCGTCAGCGAGGGGCCGGTCAGCTTGACCAGCTTGCGTTTGAACGTGTCCCCCGCCAGCAGCAGGAAGAACACGAGGAACAGGACCATGGTGGCCTGGGTGATGAAGGAGGCCAGCCCGACCGAACCGGCGAGCAGCCAGTCGGTGATGCGGAAGGCCGGCGAATGCGGTTGCGACAGCGTCGGGCGGCGCTGGATCAGGCGCGCATCCTTGTTCTGGCCGACGCTGGCCGTAGCCTGCTCGATCTCGGCGGCGGCCTTTTGCATCTGCTGGATGGTCGAACCGCCGCTGGCCGCGCTGGTGAGCAGCTTGGTCACCTTGTGGGTGAGCGTCGGCAGTTCGTCGATGATGTTGAAGAATTCGTCCTGCAAACGCACCATGGTCGCGCCCAGGCCGCCGATCAGGATGGCGGTGACGAGGGTGGCGCCGATGACGCGCTTGATGTGGATGCGCTCGAGCCAGCGCACGAGGGGGCTGAGCGTGTAAGCGATGAAGATGCCGAGCAGTAGCGGTACGAAGAATTTCTGCGCCCATTGCAGGGCGAATACGAAGGCCACGGTGGCCAGGATGCCGAGCGAAAGGCCGCGGGCATTGACGTGGATGGGCAGGCGCAGGCCGCCGGAATGCAGGGTCAGGTCGTCGCCCGGGCCGGAGTGGATCTCCGGCTGGACGATGTCGGCGCCGATGGCCGACGGTGCCTCTGGGGCGGCGGGCTTGTTCGGCTCGGCTTGAGCCGAACCTGGACTGGCGAGATGCATGTGTTTGCCGATTAAAAGTTGCCGGACCGCCGCCCAGCGGCTGGAATTACTTCACGCGGATGTCGTTCTTGACCGATGTTACACCCTTCACGCCACGGGCAACCTCGACGGCTTTCTGTGCGTCGCCTGGCTGGGCCACGAAGCCCGACAGCTGGACGTCGCCCTTGAAGGTTTCGACGTTGATCTCGGTTGCCTTGACTTGCGGGTCGGCGGCGAAGGCAGCCTTCACCTTGGCGGTGATGACGCTGTCGTCGACGAATTCGCCGGCGCTTTCCTTCTGTGGGCCCGAGGCGCAGCCGACCATCGTGAAGGCGAGCGCGCCGGTGAAGATGGCGGTAGCAAGGCGTTGGGTGATTTTCATGATGTATCCCTTTCTGTCTGTGGTCAAAGTCAATGTGCTCGGGTGAGCGATCCGGTACGTCACTTGCCGTACGCGGTTTTTGCGGCGTCGACGCACTGGTCTTTCGCCGCGCCGGCAAACGCGTCGCACTTTTCGAGTGCGACCCGGTATTCCGCCGTCAGTTTGTCTTCACGCGCATTGCTGCGCGCTTCGATCATCTTGCGATCCGCCGTGGCATCGGCCTGGGCGGCGATCAGGGTCGCCTTGGCCTGCTTGATGCACACGTCGCGGTCATTGCCCGTCACCGCGCCGCAGCGCGCCTTGTCGCGGTCGTAGTTCGCGTCGGCGATGCGCATGCGCGCCTGGGTGTAGGCCTTCAGGGTGTTCTTGTAGGCGGCGCCCGCCTCTTCCTCGACGCGCACGCGCTCGGCCTTGGCCTCGGCCAGGCAGACGTCGCGCGGGTTGCCGGTCACGAGTTCGCAGCGGGCGCGCGCCGCCTTGTAGGTGGTCGCTGCCGTGTCGCGCGCCGTGTTGTAGGCGGTCTTGGCGTCGGGGACGGTCTGGGCACGGCCGTGGGTCGCCCACAGCAGGGCGGCGCCGATAATCAATAGTGCGTGGACGTTTTTCATTCTCGTTTTCATGTTCTTGTTCTCCCGGTTCTGCTCGTTGCATCGATCTTCAGCGTGATCATGGATGATGTTTTACGCCCATCCCGCCGGGCTATCTGTTCGTTGTCGAACACAACAGAACATGTTGTTTCGATAATATTAATTTAGCAATTGATCGTGCGTGAGCGCACAGACCTCCCGCAGGTGGATTCGTATTCTTGACTCACACCTTTTGCCAGGAGAACAATATGAAAGCACCTCACACCCTCGTCGCCGCAGTCATCTCCGCCGCCGCCCTGCTCTCGGGCTGCGCCAGCTCGCCGTCGTATAACGACAGCTATTCGAACAATGGCTATAACCGCGGCGGCTACGCCAATACGGCATCGATGGGCTACGGCGTCATCGAATCGATCCAGGTGACCCAGGCCGAGAACCGCACGAGCGGCGGCGGCGCCGTCGTCGGCGCCCTGGTCGGCGCGCTGGCCGGCAACCAGATCGGCAGCGGCAGCGGCCGTACCGCGGCGACCGTGGCCGGCGGTGTCGGCGGCGCCATGGTCGGCAACAACATCGAAAAGAACCGCAACGCGGGCAGCGGCCAGGAGATGTACCAGGTCAACGTGCGCATGGATAACGGCGAATACCGCACCGTGGTCCAGGACAGCGTCTATGACCTGCGCGTGGGCAACCGCGTGCGTCTGGTCGACGGCCGCGTCTACCGTTACTAATTTCGGCGTGGGCACTGCGGAGGACAGCCTGCACTCCCCGGCATTGCGCCGGGTGTGGGGCCGCACTTGCAGCCGCAGCGCCTGACGTGTCCGACGGGCCGGCATTGCCGGCCCGTTTCATTTTTCGGAGGTGAAGATGAATGTACAGAGCTTGATGGGGCGCCTGCTGCTGGCCGGCCTGCTGGCCGGCACGGGCGGCATGGCGGGCGCCCAGACCAGCAACGATGCGATGGTGGCGCCGGCCGCGGCCAGCAAGCAGGCCCGCGAGATTGCGCAAGGCGATCCGGCGCGCTGGTATCGCGAGGATGCGACGGCGCAGCAGCAATGGCGTACGCGCAAGAAGGAGATCGGCGCGGCGCTGGATGAGGCGAAGCGCGCTTGTGCGCAGGGGCCGGCGGGGGAGCGGGCCGGGTGTTTGAAGGCGGCGCAGGAGACGTACAAGGAGGAGCTGGCGGCGGCGCGGGCGGAAGCGGGGACGCAGACGCGTTGAGAGCGAAAGCGCATTTGCGACCGGCAAAAAAAGACGGCGTCCAATCAATGATTGCGACGCCGCTCAAGCCCCACCATATTCTGTGTCCATCAAAAACATTCGGCAGCGGAAGCCTTGAAGCCACCGCTACCGGCATGTCGACCGGATGGCGGCCGGAGCCGCCATGTCGGCCCCTTTAATATCCCTGCTGCGCGCGGCGCTTCTTCATGTACCAGCCGGCAACGCCTGCCAGCACAGCGCCTGCCAATGCCTGCTTGCCCATTCGGCGCTGGCGCACGAAGTTGAATGCAGTCATCGCATACGGCAGCAGCACCGAGACACTCGTGCCCGTGGGTTTCAGCAGAGCATCAGCTCGTGCCCGCAACGCCCACGTCGCGTGGTCTAAGGCAGAATGTAACATGACTTCGGGCCGCGCGCCGTGCTTTACCTGCGCTTTCGCGTAGGCAACGCCGGCACGGTAGAACTCGCCTTCGCGCAGCAGCTCGGCCTTGCGCGTGGCCGGATCGCGGCTGTGCTTGTGGCCAGCCAGCCCGGTCGGCTCGTCCTTTTTCAGGTCATGTTTGTGACCGTGCTTGTGATCGTGATCGTGTTTGTCCATGTTCCCTCCCCTGTAGGCGGCTGCTCAGAGCAGCGCGTCGCGGTCATGACGCAGTTCGTTCATCGTTTCCGGGAAAGCGAGCTTGCCCTGCTTGAGCATGGCCAGTCCCTTCATCACGAGTACGACCGTGATCACCAAAAACACCAGGAACATCACCAGCAGAATCTTCCAGCCCCAGCTGTCCCAGGCCAGCATCACGATCGTCGCGGTGCCATACGCCAGCGCGAACCACACGGCGAGCACCGCGCCGGCGAAAATCGCCAGCAGCTCGATCACGTGGTTCCGCACTTCCGACATCTCGAGCGCCGCCAATTCCACGCGGGACACGATGAGGCCGAACAGGTTTTTCGCCAGGCCGGAGATGCCGCCCATGAGTCCGGGACCATGCACGACGGTGTCGGTCTTTTCCATGGCGTTCTCTCCGGCGTGAATTATTTACGACCCAGGAAGATGCCGACCAGCAGGCCGACGCTCGCTGCGGCAAGGACGGTACGCCATGGATTGTCCTTGACGTAGACATCGGCGCTCTCTGCCAGTTCCTTGCTCTTGATGACGGCTTGACCCTGGTACTGGCTGGCCTTGCCCATGGCGCGGTCCAGCAGTTCCATGCCGCGTGCACGCAGCTCGTCGGCCTTGTCGCCGGTCAGCGAGGTGGCGGCCGACAGCAGCGACTGGGCGTCCTTGACGAGACCCTTCATGTCGGCGCTGGTGTTCTGGTAGCCGTTTTCGATCGAGCGGTTGATGTCTTGCATGGTGAACTCCTGTTATCGGTATTGATGGTGGTAGTAAAAATCAGCGCACAAGGAAATCGTGCATGTCGTCGGCGTGTTCTTCCTCGACAGCCAGGATTTCGATGAGCATCTGCTTGGTGGTCGGGTCCTTGTCGCCGATCGCCTGGATCATCTGGCGATAGGATTCGATGGCGACGCGCTCGGCGATCAGGTCGGCGCGCACCATCGCCTGCGCGTCTTCCGAATCGTCGTACTCGGCATGCGAACGGGCCGTCAGCGTGGCCGGGTTGAAGTTCGGCGAGCCGTTCAGCTGCACGATGCGCTCGGCGATGCGGTCGGCGTGGTCCTGTTCCTGCTGGGCGTGCTCGAGGAACTCGGCCTTCAGGGCGCCGTTGTTCGGGCCTTGCACCGTGTAGTAATGGCGCTTGTAGCGCAGCACGCACAGCAGTTCGGTGGCCAGCGCGTCGTTCAGCATCGCGATGACCGCCTCGCGGTCGGCCGCGTAGCCCGCGGTGACGGCGCCGTCGTCGAGGTTGGCCGCGGCGCGGCGGATGGCCTCGATGTCGAAGCCATGCGCCAGGGGCGTCTTGCCTTGTTCCATGATGTTTCCTCAGCTATTCAAATCAATCAACGGCTGGCCGCACGCGGCGGAATCGGCGCGTTCTCGTTCGACAGCACGATCTCGACGCGGCGGTTCAGCTGGCGGTTCGACGCGTTGTCGTTGGCGGCAACCGGGAAGGCTTCGCCATAGGCCTTCATGGCGATGCGCTCGCGCGGCACGCCCATGCTGGACAGCGCCGTGGCCACCGCGTTCGCGCGGCGCTGCGACAAGTCCATGTTGTAGCTCGAGCTGCCGGTACTGTCGGTAAACCCTTCGACCAGTACAGTGCGCTCCGGGTTCTGCGCCATGACGTCGGCGAGCTTGCGCAGGGTCGACATTCCGTTCGGTGTCAGGTTGGCCTGGTTGGTGGCGAACAGGACGTCGCCGATGGTGACGACCATGCCGCGCTCGGTTTTCGTCGCATGCAGTTCGACCAGAAGCGCTTCCAGCTTGGCGGCGCGCTCGGCGATCATGCGGGTCTGGTCCTGGGCCATGGCGGCCTGCTGCTGGGCGGTGGCCGCCTGCTGCTGGGCCGCTGCCGCTGCTGCCTGCGCTTCGGCCGCTTCGCGCTTGGCGCGCTCGGCTTCGGCGGTGCGCGCTTCCAGCGTCAGTTCGGTGCGCTGGCGTCCGGCGTCGGCGATGTTCGCCTCGGCGGCCTTGGCGCGCGCCACTTCCTGGGCGGTGGCGATCTTCTGCTTGGCGATGTAGGCCAGGCGGTCGATGTCGTTCAGGCTTTCCTTCTTGGCGGCCGCGGCGTTGGCGCGGTCGAGCGCGTCGCTGGCTTCCTTGAATTGCAGCGGCGCATAGCTCGACACTTGCGGGTTGTTATTGGCGGCAACGAAATCGGCGCGCGCCTGGTCCAGCGTCGGCGTCGTGGTCGGCGTGGTGCTGCAGGCGGCCAGCAGGATGGCGCTGGCGAAGACGGCCGGTTTCAGGAAACGTGGTGTCATGTTCTTCTCCTTTATTGCGAGTTGGCGCGGTCGACTTCCTGGCGCAGCACGCGCAGGTCTTCGTTCAGTGCGTTCGAGGCGGCGGTCGCCTTGGCCGACGCGGCCTTGCTCTGGGCCAGCTGGGCATCGGCCTGCGCCTGGGTCGCCAGTTCGCGCGCCAGCTTGTAGTCCTTGGCGGCCAGCGCTTCGTTGGCGCGCATCATCTTGGCGCGCGCCGCCGTGATTTCTTCCGGCGCCAGGTCGGCCGCACCGGCCTGCACCGCATTCGCGACGGCATTGCGCGAGACCGCGACATCGGCGGTGGCCGGCGCCTTCTGGCTGGCGCAGGCGCTCAGCGCCAGCACGGCGGCAAGGGCTGCCGCGCAACCCATCGAACGATTCATGTCCATGACTTTCTCCCGTAGATGTAAGCAAGTTGTTAACGTTATAAGCCTGTTATCGGCCGAGTTCGGTTCGCTGCCGCACATACCCGGCATATCACGGGGCATGCGCCCTGCTCATCCGCCGCACCGTGCGACACCGCACATTGATGACCATGGCCTTTGCGCTAAGCTGGCCGCAAGATCGATACCCATTAAAGGATCGTCATGCCCGATACTACCGCCCAGCAAGACGCCGGCCACAAGCACGGCGGCAAGAAGAAGAAAATCCTCCTGAGCCTGCTTGCCGTCCTGATTGCGCTCCCGGTCATCGCCATCATTTTTATCCTTACCTTCGATTGGAACAAGGCGCGTCCCTGGCTCAACGCCAAGGTCAGCGAGGCCATCGAGCGGCCGTTCGCCATCCGCGGCAACCTGGCCGTGCAGTGGGAAGTCCCGGCCAAGCGCATGGCCAAGTCCGACCGCCACCTGCGCGACTGGCTGCCCTGGCCGCACCTGATCGCCAACGACGTGCACGTCGGCAACCCAGCCACCATGAAGCAGATGGACATGGCGCGCGTGAAGCAGTTTTCCTTCTCTTTGAATCCCTTCGGCCTGCTGCACCACACGATCGGCATCCCGGTGCTGCGCTTCGATTCGCCCTACGTCGAACTGCAGCGCACCGATGCCACCCACTACAACTGGGTGTACAAGAAGAAGGAAGAGAAATCGAAGTGGGAGCTCGACCTCGAGCGGGTGGTGCTGACCGACGGCGTCGTGAAAGTGGTCGACGCCGTCACCAAGGCCGACGTCACGGCCAAGGTGCGCACCCTCGACAAGGACGCGAAGTACGGCATCGGCTTCGATGTGACCGGCACCTACAACGGCGCCGAGGTGACCGGCGGCGGCAAGGTCGGCCAGGTGCTGTCGCTGAAGGACCAGAACACGCCCTACCCGGTGCAGGCCGACATGCGCAGCGGGCCGAGCCGCATCGCCGTCGAAGGCACGGTCACCAGCCCCGCCAAGCTGAAAGCAGTCGACCTGCAGCTGACGCTGGCCGGACGCAGCATGGCGCGCCTGTACAACTTCACCGGCATCACGCTGCCGGAAACGGGCGCCTTCTCGACTTCGGGCCACCTGGTTGGCGAGCTCGACCGTGAGCATGGACGCTGGACCTACGAGAACTTCAAGGGCAAGGTCGGTTCGAGCGACATCGGCGGCAAGCTCGTGTACGAAGGCGGCAAGCCACGTCCCAAGCTGACGGGCAATGTATCGACCCACAAGCTGGTGTTCGCCGATCTCGCCCCGCTGATCGGCGGCGACTCGAACGAAAGCAAGAAGGCGCGCGGCGTCGATGCGGTGCAGCCGGGCGGCAAGGTCTTGCCGGTCGAGGAATTCCGCACCGAACGCTGGAAGGCGATCGATGCGGACGTGCGCTACGCGGCCGACCAGATCATCCGCGACAAGACGCTGCCGATCAGCAAGCTGTCGACCCACCTGATCATGAAGGACGGCGTCATCACGCTGGCGCCGCTCGACTTCGGCGTCGCCGGCGGCACGCTGCGCTCGACCATCCGTCTGGACGGCAGCGGCGCCAAGGGCAATACGATCGCGGCCACGGCCAAAATCAGCGCGCGCCACATCCAGATCAAGCAGCTGTTCCCGACCATCGAGAAGATGCAGGCGACAGTGGGCCAGATCAACGGCGACGCCCAGCTGTCGGCCACCGGCACCTCGGTTGCCGCCCTGCTCGGCTCCTCGAATGGCGAGGTCAAGGCGCTGGTCAGCGAAGGTACGATCAGCAAGATGCTGCTGGAAATGGCTGGCCTGAACGTGGGCAATATCATCGTCACCAAGCTGTTCGGCGACAAGACGGTGCAACTGAACTGCCTGGCCGCCGACTTCGACGTCAACAAGGGCATAGCGCAGTCGCAGGTGTTCGTGGTCGATACCGAGGAAGCGATCATCCGCGTCGACGGCAGCATCAGCCTGGCGAACGAGCAGATGGACCTGACCATCCACCCCGAAACCAAGGCGCTGCGCCTGTTCACCCTGCGTGCGCCGCTGTACGTGCGCGGTCCGTTCAGCAAGCCCGACGTGTCGGTCGACAAGGGCGTGCTGGCCCTGAAGGCCGGCGGCGCCGCCGTGCTGGCGACGGTCGCGGCGCCGGTCGCCGCGCTGCTGCCCTTGATCAATACCGGACCGGGCCAGGATAGCCCTTGCGGCCGCCTGGTGGCACTGGCCAAGGAGAAGCCGAAGGCACCGCCGCCGGGCAAGGCGAAGACGCGTTGATGCCCGAACGGATGAGTAAATAAGCCCATGTGTGTGTTGCCGAACAGACCATGCAGATGGGCAGCTTTACTCTCTGATCAACGCTGAAACAGGAATACGGCATCAAGGATTACGCATGAGGCATTGGAGACCGGCCCTGGCCCTGCTGGCGGCCCTGATGGGCGCGAGCCAGCTTGCAAGCTGCGGCAGCACGAGCAGCCTGCGGGCGCAAAGCGAGGTGGTGGACGATTCCACCATCACGGCGGGCGTCAAGGCGGCAATCGGCCGGAGCACCGAGCTGAATGCGGCGGACATCGATGTCGCGACCCGCGAAGGCATTGTCCAGCTGAGCGGCTATGTCGGCTCGGCGGAGAACGTGGCAACCGCAGCGTCGGTTGCGCGCACAGTGAAGGGCGTGAAGTCGGTCAGGAATGACCTGCGCCTGAAGTAAAGAAGTAAACCCACCAAGGAGATCATTATGAAAAACGTCAAACACCTGGCAGTGAGCGCTACCCTGGCTACCCTGGCACTGGCCCTGACCGGCTGCTCCGGCATGTCGCGCCAAGACAAGAACACCGCGATCGGCGCCGGCGCCGGCGCAGTGATCGGCGGCGCCCTGACCGGCGGCAGCGCTGTGGGCACGGTCGGCGGCGCAGCCGTCGGCGGCGTCATCGGCAACCAGACCGGCAAGACCAACTGATTTTCACCCCCTGTAGTACCCAAGGCAAACACACACGAAACGCCCCGCTTGCGTCCTGCGCAAGCGGGGCGTGACGTTTGTGGGGTGCGATTCGACGTCAGGCGCGCTCTGTCGCGCGAAGCATGCAATGTGAAAGCCGGTCGAAATGCTGCAAGGCGGCCTGGGTCAGCTCGATGCGCTTGCGCCGCGTGTCCTCGGTATCGGCCAGCATGATCCAGCCTTTCTGGCGCATCGACTTCAGGCGGTTGTGGACGGTGGCGGGAGCACCCAGCTCGGCGTTGCTCATGACGTCGCGCACCGACAGGCGTTCGTCGGTCTGGCCGGCGCGGGCTACCAGCGCGAGGATGCGCTCCTCGAGCGGATCGAGCGCGGGCAGCGAGGGCAAGCCGCGTAAGGCGTCGCTCAATTGCAGGAAGCGCAGGTAGATGTCGGCCGGGCGGGTGGTCTTCATGAAAGGCTCAGGTTCCGGCTGCCGGCGCACCGATTTGGTGCATTTTTTATACCGGCTGGCCTGCGGATATTGTACTGTACGCGGATGACCCAGCTCAAACTCAACGTGTTGATGATCCTCGCGACCATCGTGATGTTCCTGGCCGCGCTCGCGGTCAACGAACTCTTTCTCCTGCGCTTCGAGTTCGGGCCTGGCATCAACTGGATCTACCTGCCCGCGGGCGTGCGCCTGCTGTCCACCCTGCTCTTCGCCGAGGCCGGGGCGATCGGCCTGCTGATCGTGTCCTGGGGCGTCAGCTTCTTCCTGTTCTTTCCGAACGATTCGATGCGCGCCTTCGCCGGCGGCATCCTCGCCACCCTCAGCCCCTACCTCGTCTACCTCGGCATGCGGCGCTACGGCGGCCTCGATGCGGGCCTGACGCGCCTGACGACGGGACGCCTGCTGTTCGCCGCCCTGGCCTACTCGATCGCCAGCCCGCTGCTGCACCACCTCTGGTTCTTCTTCTACGAAGGCAAGCGCGAGCTGGTCCACAGCTTCCTGGCGATGGCGATCGGGGATTTCTGCGGCACGATCACGGTACTCTACATGGCCAAATTCCTGTTGGCGCGGCTGGCGCCCGCGCGCCGCTGAGTTTGCGCGCCTGCGCCTGCACGGCATCGCGCATCTCTTCGGCCTGGTAGCACAAGGCGATCACGACCGGGTCGAGCGGCCATGGCCAGGCATGGGCCAGCACCGCCGCCAGGCACCCATCGAGCGTATGCGGCGCGGCCGGATCGGCAGCGCGCCAGAGCCGCTCCAGGTCGAGTTCGACGCCATGGCGCCGGGCCGACGCCAGATTGGCGGCGTCCATCAGGTGCAATGCCGTATCGGTAAGGGGCCACATCGTGTTCAGTATCGACAACCGTTCTGGAATCCATAACGTTCGAGTGCTGCGACTGCGCGCCGGCGCAATTGCCGGCGCGCGCTTTTTTGCCCTGGCTAGACGAAGGCGCTCGACAGCGCCCCGGCCCCGGCATCCTTGACGATTTCGTAGCAGGTGCAGGCGGCGGCCGCCAGACCTTCGGGGTCGAGGATCTCGATATTGCCGCGGCTATAGATGATCAGGCCCTGCTGCTGCAGGGCGCTGGCCGCCTTGGTGACGCCGACCCTGCGCACGCCCAGCGCGTGGGCCAGGAATTCGTGGGTGAGATGGAATTTGTCGGATTGCAGGCGGTCGCGCGTGATCAGCAGCGAACGCGCCAGGCGCGCTTCCAACACGTGGAAGCGGCTGCAGACGGCGATCTGGATCGCCTGCGCCAGCAGCGAATCGGTATAGCGGTACAACACCCGCTGCAGGGCCGCGTTGCGTGCGAACTCGGCGCGGAAGGCGGCGCTGTCCATGCGGCTGGCGCTGCCCGGACGCTGGACCACGGCGCGCACCTGGGCGATCTCGTGGCCGAGGGCGACGGTGGCGCCCAGCATGCCCTCGCGTCCGACCAGGCCGACCTCGAGCGTCATGCGCCCGCCGGCCACGCCCAGCAGCGAAATCAGGCAATCGTGCGGAAAATAGATGTATTGGACCGGGGTGCCCGCCTCGCCCAGCACTTCGCCAGCCTCGACGCGCACCTGGTCGAGCATCGGCAACACCTGGGCCAGCTCCTGCGGCGGGAGCGCGGCCAGCAGCAAGTTGGCGTTGTGCTCGGCGACGTCGGGAGAAGCAGCAAAGTTCATCGAATTCTCGCGTTAAAGGGGATCACCCGTGGCGCATGCATGCATGCGGCTCACGGATACATTTGCAAACAATTTCGATCAGGTTAAAGGCTCTGATAGGGGGTGTATGTTCGGTGACGCACGGAATACCTTGTTGTTCCTAGGGACAATCCTTCGCATCGGCTGGCCCTGCCTGCCGCCGCGGAAACGCACATGCAATCCCGCAATCTATGGAGCACATGCCATGAACAATATTTCTACTCCACCGGTCCGCAAGCAGCACCCGCTGCTGCTGCTGGCCGCGCTTGCCGTCCTGCTGTTCTGCCTGATCGGCACCGCCGCCATCCTGGGCTGGATTCCATCTTCGATCGGCGGCAATGCCGGCCGCCAGCTGAGCGAGGCCGACCGCGCCGCGCTGGCCGCGAGCCTGCCGCCGGCAGGCCAGACCGCCCCGGTAGCGCCCGCCGCTGCCATGGCCCAGCTGGGTCCGCAAGGTCCGGCCTACCCGGCCGCGCCTGCACCGGTCGCGCCCGCCTATCCATCGCAGCAGCTGGCCCAGGGCTACGGTCCTGCCCCGGCCCAGGCCTATGCACCGGAACCCGAGCCGGCGCCGGCGCCGCGCACGACTGTCAAGCCGAAGCCGGTGCAGGTCGCTGCCGCCGAGCCGAAAGAGCCTAAATGGTGCGGCAACTGCGGCAACGTCGAATCGGTGCGCGCGATCAAGCAGCGCGCCCAAGGCAGCGGCCTGGGCGCGGCCGGCGGCGCCGTCATCGGCGGCCTGCTGGGCAACCAGATCGGCGGCGGCCATGGGCGCCAGCTGGCTACCGTCGCCGGCGCGGTCGGCGGCGCGGTGGTCGGCAACCAGGTCGAGGGCAATATGAAGGCCACCACCAGCTACGAAATCCGGGTGCGCCTGGACGACGGCAGCCTGCGCACTTTCCACCAGGCTAGCCAGCCGCAATGGCGCAGCGGCGACCGCGTGCGCATCGTCAAAGGACGCCTGCGCGCCGCGTGATAGCGAAACACCCCACAAGCAAGGCCGGCCATCTTCGGATCGCCGGCCTTGATTTTTTCCTCAGTGCAATGTGCGCCACCGCACGGAAATACTGCTGAGCTGCCCCGAGAATGGCTGAGCGTCAACAGAAACGCCGTCATTAACTTTGCATAAGGGGAGCACCATGAATAGCCTTGCATGGATCGGCATCATCGTCTGGGGCCTGGTCGTCACCGGATTCGGACTCTTCTCGGCCGCGCCGCCGCTCGAGCAGGCGGGCGAGCTGGCGGCGCACGACGTGTTCTTCCTGGTCAGCGGCGGCCTGCTGACCTGCCTCATCGGCATCGTCGGCCTGCTCGGTTTCATGGGCTGGATTCCCGGACTGAATGGCCCGGGCTTGCGAAACGAACAAAAATCTCGCGCATAATGTACGCCAACGAACGGTGGTGCTGAGCTGAGCGCGCGATACTGGATTCACGGCGTCATTCGGACGCAAACCCCAGTGAGGAGACTCATCATGCTCTATACAATCGCCATCGTTCTCATCGTCTTGTGGCTGCTCGGCCTGGTCACCTCGTACACCATCGGCGGCTTCATCCACATCCTGCTCGTGGTTGCCGTCATCATGATCCTGGTGCGCCTGATCAGCGGTCGAGGCATATAGAACGCCGCATGCAGTACCATATCGGTTGTACAAGGAGTGCGCTGCCACGCATCGCAGCTCCTGGTACGACGGTAGCACCACCCGAAGTAGGTTGATTAATCCGTTTCGCGGTCGTGCCCCCTGGGCGCGCCTACGAAACGGATTTTTTCTTTAAGGAGAAAATTATGTATTCCAAACTGACCAAATCCGCAGCAGCCGCCACCATCCTCGCCCTCGGCATCAGCGGTTGCGCCGACATGAGCGCGACCCAGCGCGGCACCGCGACCGGCGCCGGCGCCGGCGCAGCCCTCGGCGCGCTGATCGGCGGCACCACCCATGGCGGCGGCGGCAGCCGTGCCGCCAAGGGCGCGGTGATCGGCGGCGCAGCCGGCGCCGTGATCGGCAACATCTGGTCCAAGCGCATGGAACAGCAGAAGCAGGCAATGGAACAGGCTACCCGCGGCACCGGCGTGCAGGTCAGCCAGACGGCCGACAACCGCCTGAAGCTCGACATCCCGAGCGACGTCTCCTTCGACAGCGGCCGTGCCGACATCAAGCCGAACTTCCAGCCGGTGCTCGAGCGCTTCGCCACCACCCTGCAGGAAAACCCGGGCACCAACGTCGTCATCATCGGCCACACCGACAACACCGGCGGTCCGGCCATCAACCAGCCGCTGTCGGTCGACCGCGCAGCGCGTACCCGCGACTACCTGGCGGGCCGCGGCGTGAATCCGAGCCGCATCACGATCGAAGGCCGCGGTGAACGCGAGCCGATCGCCAACAACAACGACAACGCCGGCCGCGCACGCAATCGCCGCGTCGAGATCTACGTCGCCGAACCGGGCCGCGGCTAATCAAGTCCATAGCCATCACGAAGCCGCCCCGCGCAAGCCGGGCGGCTTTTTTTCCGTCCGGCTCGGGTGCGAAGGGCGGCGCGGCGCTCGTGTATGCTCGGCTTGACACCAGACCGGAGCCCGCATGCCCAAGCCGCCGATCCGCATCGTCGAGCAGCGCACCGTCTTCGATGGCTACTATCCGCTGCAGAAAATCCGCTACGCCCAGCGCCGCGCCGACGGCCGGGTGCAGGAGCAGACGCGCGAGGTGTACGGCAGCGACAGCGGCGTCACCGCCCTGCTCTACGACCGCACGCGGCGCACGCTGCTGTTCACGCGCCAGTTCCGCATCGGCGCCCACCTCGCCGGCCACGACGGTTTCCTGATCGAGACCGCCGCCGGCGTGCTCGAAGGCGCCGATCCCCTGGAGCGCATCCGCGCCGAAATCCGCGAGGAACTGGGCTACACCGTGGATGACCTGCGCCACGTGATGACCCTGTTCGCCAGTCCCGGCACGCTCACCGAGCAGGTGCACTACTTTGTCGGCGAGTACCGGCTTGACGACCGCTGCAGCGCGGGCGGCGGCAAGGAAGCGAAGGCAAGGACATCGAGGTGCGCGAACTCGGCTGCGACGAGGCCCTGGACAAGCTGGCTCGTGGCGAGATCGTGGACGTCAAGACTGTCGTATTGCTGCAATACCTGCAGCTGTACATCATGAAGGAAGACTAGGCGCAAGAACGGTCGGGTAGGCCGGCGGGATCATGTTGCTTCTCTTCAGCAACATTTCTCTCGCTATCATGCCTGACACCCATGCCGCGTTTGATTCCGACACCCTCCACGACATGCCTGCACTCTGGCGGCCTTCGGCCGTTGCCGCCTGGAGCCTGCTGTTCACCCCGGTCTTCGGGTCCTGGCTCTTGATGCACAACTGGCGCGTGCTGGGCCATGCGCACGCGGCGCACAGCGCCCGGCGCTGGCTGCTGGCCAGCGTGCTCGTGCTGGCGCTCGAAGGGCTGGCCGGCGCGATCAGCGCGCGCGTGAACGGCAACGCACCCTTTGCCCAGTGGCTGGCCCTGGCCTGGCTGGGCCTGTGGCTGCTGGGCGCGGCGGCGCCGCAATGGCGCGTGGTGCGGCGGCGCTTCGGCCGGCGCTATGCGCGGCGCGGCTGGAATGGCGCGCTGGGCGTGGCGGTGGCCTGGGGGCTGATGTGCTGGGCTGCCGGGGCGATGCTGACGGCCTTGCTGCTGGCGTTTACCTGACCGCGCGCTGAACGCGTGGGCGGCAGAGCCGCCCACCCTACATCCTTTTTCTCATCGACCGAAAGTGTACGCTGCCGTACCAAACGCGACCGGCCTCAACGCGTACACTGTCGTCCATGAGGAAACGGATTTTGTATGCTTGACATTCTTGAACGCATCGACCCACGCAGCGACCGCATCGACCTGCTCATCGAGCTCGTCGATTGTTTGCGGCCGCGCCGGCGTCACCTGGGCCATGCGCGCGCCGCCGTGCGCACACTGACACAACTATTGCGGGGCAACCCGGCGCAGGCCTGGGCGCTGCGCAGCTATATCGTCACCCTGCTCGAAAAACGCCGCCACACGAGCCTGTACAGCGACATCGGCATTCTCTCCAACGACGGCTTCTTCACCGAACTCAAGCGCCGCATCGCCTGGCGCCTGCTGCCCCCCGCGCTCGACGACCTCTACCTGTCCGACGCGCTCGACCAGGTGCTGTACGCCGAGGCCGATTACTACTGGATCCGCTCGGTGCCGGACGAAGACTGGCTGGCCCTGTTCGACGTCGTGGCCGAGGCGCCGCCGCCGCAGGACGCCGCGCCCGACCGCGCGCGCCTGGTCACGACCATGGGCATGCTGGACGCGATCCGCACCCTGTCCTGCCGCGTCTGCGCGCTCGGGCTCGAGCCGCGCCTGGTGCACAGCTACAGCGAGATCGAGGATTTCGATTCGCCCTTCCTGATGCAGAACATCGAGGTCAACAACTACCTCGACGAGTACGGCCGCTTCCTGGAAGGATCGATCGATCGCCCGGACGATCCGCGTCACCTCCTGGTGATGCTCGACCAGTGCGACGAGGTGGTGGCCAAGATCCGCCGCAATTCGCTCTCCTTCGGCACCAGCGTGGCGTTGACCTATGTGCTGGTCGCCATTTCCCAAAGCATCGAGCGGCTGCGCAAGCTGCTGTTCCTGGTCGACAGCAGCGAGGAAACGGAAGAAGAACCGCCGCAGCTGCCGGCCGCGGCGCAAGACGAGGGGGAGCTCACGCTGTCGAACAGCCGCGCATTGGCGACGATCCCGCCGCACTCTCCACCGCCGCGTCCGGTCAGCGCGCGCCGCGCCGCCGCGCTCGCCCTGGCCCAGGAACTGGTCGAAGCGCACAACACGAAATACCAGGTGCGCGGCCTGTTCCGCGACAACATCCACCTGCTGGCGCGCAACGTCACGGAAAATGCCAGCCGCACCGGCGAGCACTACATCGCCGAAAGCCGCGCCCAGCTGCGCGACATGTTCAAGGCCGCGGCCGGGGCCGGCTTCATCGTCGGCTTCATGGCGACCTTCAAGATCCTGCTGTCCTACCTGCGCGCCGCGCCCCTGGTCGAAGCCTTCCTGTTCAGCATGAACTATTCGCTCGGCTTCATGCTCGTCCACATGCTGCACTGGACCATCGCTACCAAGCAGCCGGCTATGACGGCGCAGCGCATCGCCGCCGGCCTGCACAGCCGGGACGGGCGCAGCATCGATTTCGACAGCATGGCCGAGCTGGTGAACAAGGTCTTCCGCACCCAGATCGTCTCGGTGCTCGGCAACGTGGTCGTCGCCTTCCCGACCGCGCTCGTGATCGCCGTCGCTTACCAGCAAATGACGGGCCACCACCTCGTCACGCCCGAGAAGGCCCACCACCTGCTGCACGACATCGATCCCTTCCACACGCCGGCCCTGTTCTATGCGGCGATTGCGGGTGTCTGGCTGTTCGTGGCCGGCCTGATCTCGGGCTATTACGACAACAAGGCGCTGTACACGCGCATGGGCCAGCGCGTGCGCCAGTTGCGCTGGCTCGGCATCCTGCTCGGCACCGAGCGGCGCGACCGCGTCTCGCGCTACGTCGAGGACAATCTCGGCGGCCTGATGGGTAACTTCTATTTCGGTATCCTGCTCGGCACCACCGGCACCGTCGGCTTCCTGCTCGGCCTGCCGCTCGACATCCGGCACGTCACCTTCTCGACGGCGAATTTCGCCACTGCCCTGGTCGGGCTCGACTACCAGATGAGCCTGGAGATGGTGGCGAATGCCTCGCTTGGCGTCGCGCTGATCGGCGCGGTCAACCTGCTGGTCAGTTTCAGCCTGGCGCTGTGGGTGGCCTTGCGCGCCCGCAAGATCCAGTTCAAGCGCAGCATCCTGCTGCTGCGCGCACTCGGCCGGCGCTTCGCGTACGCGCCGCTCGACTTTTTCATCGGGCCGCGGGATATCGACAGCATCGACATCCACGTCTCCACAAGGGGAAACAAATGAACAAGCAACGCCTGAGCTGGTGGCTCGCCGCCCTCGCCTTCGTCGGCGCGATCGCGTCCTGCCGCACCCTGCCCGACGCCGACACGCTGCCCGACACGCCGCACAAGAACAACCCGACGGTGGCCACCGCCAAGGGTACGCTGCAGAAGCAGCAGGCGGCGGCATTGCTGCAGCGGCGCTGGGCGAATGCGACGAGCGACCTGAAGCAGCTGGCGGTGCTGGAGGAACAGGCGACCGGCCTGCCGCTGATCGCAGGGAACCAGGTGCAGCTGCTGTTCGACGGGCCGGCGACGATGCGCGAAATGATGGCCGCGGCACGTAACGCCACTACCTCGATCAACCTGGAGACCTATATCTTCGACCAGGATCCGATCGGCCTGCAGTTCGCCGAGTTGCTGATGGAGAAGCAGCGCCAGGGCGTGACGGTGAACGTCATGTACGACAGCGTCGGCACCATCGGCACGCCCCAGGCATTCTTCGATCGCATGCGCGCGGCCGGCATCAAGATGGTCGCCTTCAATCCCGTCAATCCGGCCAAGGCCAAGGGCAACTGGTCGATCAACAACCGCGACCACCGCAAGCTGATGGTGGTCGACGGCAAGGTGGCCTTCACGGGCGGCATCAACATCAGCGCCGACTATGCCAACAGCTCGCTGTTCCGCTCGCGCAGGAAGCCCGACAACGTCGACAAGAACAAGGTCGGCTGGCGCGACACCCACGTCAGGATCGAAGGCCCGGCGGTGGCGACGCTGCAATGGGCGTTCGTGAACGCCTGGGTGCGCCAGGAAGGCGGCGAACTCCAGCCTCCCCGCGACTACTTCCCGCGCCTGGCCCCGGCCGGCGACAAGTTCGTGCGCGTGCTGGCCACCGAGCCGGGCAGTCACTCGGAAATCTACAAGTCGCTGATGGTGGCGATCAACGAAGCGAAGAAATCGGTGCACATCACCTCGGCCTATTTCGTGCCCGACCAGCAGGTGGTCGACGCCCTGATCGCCGCCGCCAAACGGGGCGTGGACGTCAAGCTGGTGCTGCCGGGCGTGTCCGACCACGGCCTCGTGATGTACGCCGGCCAGGCCTTCTACGAACAATTGCTGGCCGGCGGCGTAAAGATCTTCCAGCTGCAGGTGGCCGTGCTGCACGCCAAGACGGCCGTGATCGACGAAGCCTGGTCGACCATCGGCTCGGCGAACATCGACCGGCGCAGTTTCATTCACAACTACGAGCTGAACGTGGTGGTGATCGATCCGGCTTTTGGACGCGACATGGAGAGTGCGTTCAACGAGGACCTGCGCGATTCGAAGGAAGTGACGCTGGAGCAGTGGCGCGACCGGCCGTGGGCGGACCGGATCAAGGAGTGGGCCGCGCGCTTGACCGAGTACTGGATCTGACGTTGCCGTTGCCGTTGCCGTTGTAGGGGTCCTTGAGGCCAATGGCCTCAAGGACGGGTTCACCGGGCACTCCGTGCCCACGCGGTACTACGTGTGCATTTCGAAACGTCGATTTTTTACGCGTCGTGGAACGCAACCGTACTACCGCGTGGGCACGGAGTGCCCACCCTACGCCCCTCAAATTCCCGCAGCCAGCATCCCTTCCGCCGCCGGCGCCCACACATTCCCGCTCCGCAAAAATTTCTCGGTCAGGATCACGCGGAAGGTATTCGTCAGCGCATCCCATCCATAGCGGTCGATCTCGACCCGCTCATGCTCGACCCGCAGCAAATTGAACGAATTGACCTCGCCCCTGCCCCGCGTCGAGGTCGCCGTCCCCGCCTGCACAACCAGCGCCGCGTAGGCGTCGATCTGGTAGCGCGAAGCCGTGCTGGCCGCATGGCTGACGTGCATGTGGCCGGCCAGCAGGACGTCCACACCGCACTCGGCGAACACCTCCATTGCCATCGGCGCGCGGTTGACCAGGTCCTGTTCCTCGAAGGTGGTGGGCAGGTCGAAGGGATGGTGGGTGACGACGATGCGCGTGATCTTCGGATCCAGGCCGGCCAGTTCCTCGCGGATCTTGCTCACCTGCTCCTTGTTCACGCGCCCGTCCTTGATCGTCAGCGAACGCGCCGTGTTGACGCCGACCACGGCGATCTCGTCATCGACATACATCGGATCGAGGTCGTCGGTGATGTAGCGCTTGTAGCGCGCCAGGGGTTTGACGAAGCGGCGGAACACGTTGTACAGGGAAATGTCGTGGTTGCCCGGCACCACGATCTGCGGTCCCGGCAGGCTGTCGAGAAAGGCGCGCGCTTCCTCGAACTGCTCGGGCTTGGCGCGCTGGGTCAGGTCGCCGGAGATGACGACGACGTCGGGCGCGATCGAATGGACCAGCTCGCGCAGCGGCCCCAGCAGGGCCTGGTCGACGCGCCCGAAATGCAGGTCGGACAAGTGAATGAGTGTTCGCATCGGAATTCCTCGTTGATCAGTATTCGGAAGCGGCGCGGCCTGCGCGCGCCGCCTGGCGCCGGCGCAGCGTGGACACGCCGGTGACGCAGATCGCCAGCCAGGCGCAGCCCTCGAGCATACCGGCCAGCACGTCGGACAAATAATGGGCGCCAAGATACAGGCGCGAACCCGCGACCAGCAACACCATGGCGCAGGCGGCCAGCACGATCGCCGCGCGCCTGCCCCAGCTGCGCGCATGGCGCGTCAGGTAGCAGGCCAGCACGCCGTAGAACAGGGTCGCCGCGACCGTATGGCCGCTTGGAAAACTATAGGTCGTCAGGGTCAGGATCGGCTCGTCGAAATGCGGGCGCGCGCGCTCGAAGGTGTGCTTCATGGCCACGTTCAGCAGCATCCCGCCCGGCACCGCGGCCACCAGGGCCAGCATCCAGTGGCGCGCGTCACGCCGCACCAGCCACCAGCCGGCCAGCGCCGTCAGGGCCAGCATGCCCGGCGTGCTGTGCAGCTGGGTCACGACCAGCAGGACATTGCGCAGCCATGCGCTGGCATGCGCATGCACGTGCAGCCAGTTCGCCAGGCGCAGGTCGAGCGCGGTGATCGGCGCGCCATTGACGACCTCGCCGGCAATACGCGCAAAGCCCGCCATCGCCAGCAGCAGGACCAGCACGCCCAGGGTCAGGTGCAGGCCGAACTGCTCCTGCGGCGAGAAACGCGCGACGGCGAAACGGTGCAGGCGGGTCGTCAAGGATTCATTCATGCAACGAGCGAGACATGGCAAAAAAACTACACTTAAAATTTTTTACTGGTGTTATATACAGTACCTGTAGATTTATACAGTAGTTGTGTTATCCTGTTTTCACTGATCAACATAATTCAAACAAAGGAAACGTCAATGACCACTCTGAACAACACCTTCGGCCTGGAATACGCTCCTGCACCTTTTCTTATGCGCATCGGACGCCGTGAAATCCTGATTACCCGTGACTTCCGCAAACGCTTCTACCCGATCAACCCGATCATCGAATGCGATACCGGCGTCGAAGCGGGCCACATCGAAGTGCTGCTGTTCGGCCGCTGGCTGCTCATTCTCTCGAAAGCCCACTAAGGCTTTCCTGGCCCGAGCATGCGGCATTATCGTCCTGCCGGGCAAGCATTAAAAATCGCATAACCATAGCTGAAATCATTCGTTTTCTTCGGATGAGTGGAGCAATACCCTAACGGTAACCCTGTTCCAACTCATCCGAAAGAATCGTATGTTCAAGAAAATCGCAAGTTCGCTGGTAGCCGTCGCGCTGCTGGCCCATTCCGCAGCGTTTTCGGCCGCTCATGCGGCCGACGTCACCCTGCTGAACGTCTCCTACGACCCGACCCGCGAGCTCTACCAGGATTACGACGCGGCCTTCGCCAAGCACTGGAAGGCCAAGACCGGCGACAACGTCACGGTGCGCCAATCGCACGGCGGTTCGGGCAAGCAGGCCCGCGCCGTGATCGATGGCCTCACGGCCGACGTTGTCACCTTGGCACTGGCCTATGACATCGATGCTATCAGTGAACGCGGCCTTATCGCGCACAACTGGCAGGATCGCCTGAAGTACCGCAGCTCGCCCTACACCTCGACCATCGTGTTCCTGGTGCGCAAGGGCAATCCGAAAGGTATCAAGGACTGGGGCGACCTGGTGAAGCCTGGCGTCTCCGTCATCACGCCGAATCCGAAGACCTCGGGCGGCGCCCGCTGGAACCACCTCGCGGCCTGGGGCTATGCCCTGCGCCAGCCGGGCGGCAACGAAGCGAGCGCACGCGACTTCATCGGCAAGCTGTACAAGAACGTGCCGGTGCTCGATTCGGGCGCACGCGGCGCCACCACCACCTTCGTCGAACGCGGCATCGGCGACGTGCTGCTGGCCTGGGAAAACGAAGCCCTGCTGGCCCTGCGCGAACTCGGTCCGGGCAAGTTCGAGATCGTCGCCCCGTCGGTAAGCATCCTGGCCGAACCGCCGGTCGCCGTGGTCGACAAGGTCGCCGACAAGCGCGGTACGCGCCAGGTGGCCCAGGCCTACCTCGAATACCTGTACAGCGACGAAGGCCAGGACATCATCGCCAAGAACTACTACCGTCCGGCGGTCGAGAAGTTCTCGCGCAAGTACGCGTCGCAGTTCCCGAACATCAAGCTGTTCACGCTGGACCAGGTGGCCGGCAACTGGACCACTGCACAGAAGGCCCACTTCGCCGACGGCGGCGTCTTCGACCAGATCTACCAGCCCGGCAAAAAATGACTTGAAATCCGGCGCATGGCCACGACTGTGTTGATTTGATAATCGTGGCCTGCCGGCGGAAGTGCTCTTGCGCATCCGTCGCGGCAGTCCTTCCTGTACTACCCCTAGGAAAGGAAGACGACATGTCAGCACTACGCAAGATCAACGAACAAGTCATCGTCATCACCGGCGCCAGCAGCGGCATCGGTCTCACCACCGCGCGCAAGGCCGCCGAACAGGGCGCGAAACTCGTGCTCGCCTCGCGCAACGGCGACGCGCTCGACCAGCTGGCCAGCGAACTGCGGCGCCAGGGCTGCCAGGTCGCCACCGTCGCGGCCGACGTCGGCAACGTGCAGGACGTCGAGCGCATCGGCCAGACGGCGATGGAACGCTTCGGCCGCATCGACACCTGGATCAACAATGCCGGCGTCGGCACCTTCGGGCGGCTCGACGAGGTGACGCTCGAAGACCACCAGCGCCTGTTCCAGACCAATTTCTGGGGCGTCGTGCACGGCTCGCTGGAAGCGGTCAAGCGCATGAAGCAGCGCGGCGGCGGCGCCTTGATCAATGTCGGCAGCGAAGTGTCCGATACGCCGGTTCCGCTGCAGGGCATGTATTCGGCGTCCAAGCATGCCGTGAAAGCCTTCACCGATTCGCTGCGCATGGAATTGCAGAAGGAAGACGCCCCGATTTCGGTCTCCCTGATCAAGCCGGCGGCGATCGACACCCTGTTCGCGGTGCACGCGAAGAACTACATGGACAAGGAAGCGACCCTGCCGCCGCCGGTGTACGCGCCGGAAATCGTGGCCAAGGCCATCCTGCATTGCGCCTGCCATCCGAAGCGCGAAGTGTATGTCGGCGGCGCCTCGAAGTTCATCTCTGCCAGCCGCGCCCGCATGCCGGGCCTGACGGACCGCTTCAGCCAGGCGACCATGTTCAGCCAGCAAAAGACCAAACAGGACAAGATGCCGGGCCGCCCCGACGCGCTGCATGCGCCGGACCCGACCCACACGCTGCGCGAGCGCCAGGGCATGCCTGAGCGTACCGTGAAGGAAACCTCGGCCTATACGACGCTCAGCCTGAACAAGAAGCCCTTGATGACGGCCCTGCTGGGTGGCGGCGCGCTGTTCGCGGCGTGGAAGCTGGCGCAGCCGGGGATGGCAAGGCGCAGGCTGGGTCGGGTGTAAGCGACGCCGGCCGTAACAAAAAAGACGCGCACAAGACGCGTCTTTTTCGATCTTGTAGGGTGGGCACTCTGTGCCCACGCGGTCCTGCCTACGCATACCGCATCGTCCCCAAGCACCATGTCAGGCCAGGTGCCACGTCTCGACCTGCAAGCGCCGTAACCGCGTGGGCACGGAGTGCCCACCCTACGAAACCACGCGCCAAGGTTTATTAGCCGGCATCCTTATCGATCGGCGGCCGGCTCGCCAGGAAATCGGTATCGTCTTCCGTCAGCGGCAAATCGGGAATCGACTCGATCCGGTCGGTATCGATGTCGGCCCCATCCTTGGCCACCGTGTCGCGTCCGGCCGCGGCGCGTTCGCCGGTGCCGCCCATGTCGCTGTCGCCGGAAAAGTCGGCGTCGCCCACGTCAGGGCCAGCGGTGTCGCCCGCGTGGCTTGCTTCCAGGTCGGAGGTCGTGCCCTCGTCCAGGTGCAGCACCTGGTCGTCGTCGAGGTTGGCCGAGAAACCCGGGCCGCCGACCACGTCGCTGCCGGTATCGGAGATATCGCTCGGTCCCAGCGCGTCGGTGCCATGGCCCTTGCCAAGGCTGCGGTCTGGACGTTCCGGGAAGTTGTCCGGATCAAGTGTGCTAATGCCAGTCATGATGCCTCCGTGAAGATGGTTGTCGGATAGTTCAGGATAGTGTCAGGCTACAGCCATTCGGCAGTGCACGGCGCAGCGCAGGGCGCGGTAGCAAGGCACTAGAAAGCGTGGCGCATGCCGACGTTGATGGCCGCATTGCCATTGCCGCGCGCACTGGCATTGCCGACCGTATAGCCGGCGCCATTGCGGTTCTGGATGCGCGAATACGCCGCATAGAAATCGGTACGGCGCGATACCGCATGGCTGGCGCCGATCGCGACCTGCCGGGCGTCCTGGTTGGCCGGATCGCGGTCGTCCTTCTGGATCCAGGATGCCAGCAGGGTCGTGCGCTGGCCGACCGGCACCGCCATGCCGAACAGCACGTCGCGGCTGTTGGTCGACGCGGTGCGCGCCAGGCCGGCGCCGTAGGGGTTGTCGGGATTGAATAGCGGCGAGCTGGCCCAGCCGCGGCTCAGGCTATAGGCCGTGTAAGCCGTGCCCCAGCCCAGGCGCAGGTTCGCTGCCAGGATCGAGTTGCGCGAGATGGTGTCGTTGGCCGTCTTGCTGTTGAGCTGCACGCGCACGGCGCTCAGGTTCTGGTGCGCCGCGCGCACGGTCAGCGGTCCGGCCTCGAGCCCCACCGTCATGCCCCAGGCGCGCCCGGCGGGCGAGGTGTCGACTTGCTCCTTGTAGGCATACGAGGCGCCGGCCGAAATGCCGCGTGCCAGGGCGCCGAAGTACTGGATGCTGTTGTCGACCCGGCGCCCGCCGCCGATCAGGTTGCCCGCATTGCCGGACATGCCGCCCTTGAAGGGATCGGCCACGTCGGCCAGCGCCAGGTATTGCAGGTTGTACTGGCGGCCGATGGTAATCGCGCCGAATTCGCCGGCGAGGCCGACGAAGGCCTGGCGTCCGAACACGCGCTCGTGCTGGTCGCTGCGGCCGGTGTCGACCCGGACGCCGCTTTCCAGGGTGAAGACGGCGGATGTGTTGTTGCCGATAGGTTCCTTGCCATGGATGCCGATATGCGATTCCGAGGCCAGTCCGCTGCTTACCTGGGTCGCACACATGTTGCCGCATCCGCCCTGCCCGACCACCCCGGCATCGATCACGCCATAGGTCGTGACGCCGTTCTGCGCGCAGGCAAGCGCGGCACTTCCTCCCAGCACAGCAAACGTGACAAACGACTTCAGCATCGGCGTATCCTCTCTACGCCTCTACATTACGCCTCTCAAGCGGCTTCTTCTGTCGAATGTCGCACATACGGCTGACCGGTTCGGCTCGCCTTCATGTAGGCGAACTCTGACGTACATACATTGAACCCTCAGTTTGCCAGCGCCACGGCGTTCTTGCCGCCCCGTTTTGCGGCATACATGGAACTGTCGGCACGGGCCAGCCAGGCGTCGAGATCCTGCGGATCGCCGGGCCGGTGCAGGGCCACGCCGATGCTGGCGCCGACGCGCACGCCGGCGCGGCGCAGGGCGTAGGGCTGGCCCAGCACGTCCAGCAGGCTGTTTGCTTTCTCATGAGCATCTTGCGCGTCGGCCAGGCCTTCCAGCACGACCACGAATTCGTCGCCGGCCAGGCGCGCCACCAAGTCGGTCTTGCGCACCGCGTCGAGCAGCCGCGCGCCGAACTGGCGCAGCAATTCGTCGCCTTCCTCGTGGCCGTGGGTATCGTTGACGCCCTTGAAACCGTCCATGTCGAGGAACAGCAAGGCGCAGGGCTTGCCGGCACGCGCGGCGCGGCGCATCGCATCGGGCAAGGCCTGCATCAGGGCGCGCCGGTTCGGCAGCCCCGTCAGGGCGTCGTGCAGCAACAGCGCCTGTAGCTCGGCGGTCCGCGCGGCGACCGTGCTTTCCAGCTGCCGGTTCATCGTTTCCAGAGCGCTGCGATGAGCCTCCTCGCTGCGCACCAGTTCGCGCATTGCGTCCGACAGCACTTGCGCCTCGTGGAAGCCGTTGACGACCGGAATGTCTTGCGGGCGCCCGCCGGCGCGGGTGGCAGCGGCCGCCTGCTCGATCGCGCCGCTGAGCGCATCCATCGGCCGCGTCAGGCGGCGCGCCAGCAGGGCCGCACAGCCGGCCAGCACCAGGGCCATCAGCACGCTCAGCACGATCATGCGGTCCTCCAGCGCGCGCGCATCGGCCAAGGCTGCATCCTCGGTGTGGCGCACTAGCACCGCCCACTGCAAGGTCGTGGGATCGCCCGCCGTGCCGGTCCGGCTATAACCGGTGAGATAAGTCTTGCCGTCCACGCCCTCCTCGCGCAGCGAGCCGGTCGCGCCCGCCTGGGCCAGGCGCAGGCTCGGGGTGTCGATCTTCTTCTCGATCAGGTGGTCCGGACCGAGAATGACGGTGCCGTCGGCACGCACCACCAGCACTTCGGCGCCGTACTCGCGCAGCGCCGGCGTCAGCAGCTGGCGCGCGCGGTTGCGCGCCCACTGCCAGCTCATGTGCACCCCGACCACGCCGCGCACCTGGCCATCCGCGCCCGCCAGCGGGGCCGACATGTCGATGAAGCGCCAAGGATCGGCCGCTTTCGGCAGCAACTTATTCAGCAGCAGGGCCGGATGGTAGTCGGTGGCGTGCGCCCGTTTCAAGCCGGCCTGGAACCAGGGCCGGGCCTCGACCTGCGCCCCTTCCAGCATGCGCCCGGTCGACACCCTCACCTTGCCGTTCGCATCGGCAACGCCGATCCAGGCATAGTCCGCCACTTCGCGCTGGATCGATTCGAGCACGCCGCGGGTGGCATCCGCGTCGTCGAAGGAACGCACCTGGGGCAGGTCCGCGAGCAGCTTGACGGTGACGAGTGCGTTGTTCGTGACGCGGTTGAGCGAATCGCGCATCTGCCAGGACAGCTGCTGCAGGCGCAGTTGGGCTTCCTTGCGGGCTTGCTGGTGGGCGAAGTGGCTGACCAGGGCCAGGTGCAGCAGGACCGTCAGGGTGACGGCGATGCTGACGGTGAGCATGGTGATGGTCGCCAGGCGCAGGGAGCGGCGCGTCGGGGGGCGGGCCGGAATGTTCATGTGGACACATTGTCGAATGAATCGCACATCATAGCCGGGTGGGGTTGGGCGGACAACGAAAATAGTGCTGAAAAGCACAATTTCTCGGAATCGGTGCCTTCCAGCAGCATGCTCGGCTTACAATGAATGAATCGACAAAACATACCGAAGGTCGCGTGCAGACCATTTCCCACTACGATCAGAACGCCGAGCAGTTCGTCGCCCAGTACGAGTCGCTGAGCTTCGAGCATGTGCATCCTGCCCTGCTGGACTTGCTGCCGCCGCCCGGCGCGACGATTCTCGACGTCGGCGCCGGTTCCGGAAGGGATGCCGCCTGGCTCGCGTCCAAAGGATACGAGGTGGTCGCTGCCGAGCCCTCGGAGGCAATGCGCATCCTTGCACGTCAGCGCCATCCTTCGCCACGTATTCACTGGGTCGCCGACAGCCTGCCGGACCTGGCCCAGGTACGCAGACTGGGACTTACTTTTGACCTGATCCTGCTCTCGGCGGTCTGGATGCACGTGCCGCCGGCGTCGCGTCAACGCGCCCTGCGCAAGCTGGCAACGCTGCTGTCGCCGAATGGACGGATCGCCATCAGCCTTCGCCTCGGCCCACCGGATACCGATCGGGCCATGTACGAGGTGACGCTGCCTGAGCTGACGTCGATGGCCCAGCAGTTCGGGCTCAGATTAGTACGGACCGACGACAGCCCCGACAGGCTGGGACGGCCGGGCATTTCGTGGACGACGGCGGTTCTTGGGTTGCCTGATGATGGATTGGGCGCGCTTCCGCTGCTACGTCACTTGATCCTCACGGACGGGAAGTCATCGACCTACAAGATTGCGCTGCTGCGCATTCTTGCCAGGATCGCCGATACCGCGGCGGGTGCAGCGCGCCACGAGCCCGAGTTCGTCGCCCTGCCAATGGGCCTTGTCGCGCTCTTCTGGTTACGCATGTACAAGCCGCTCATCGAAGGCGGGCTTCCGCAGATGCCGCCCAACCGGGCGGGAAATACCCCCAGCTTCGTGTCCAGCAACTTCACTGCCTTGCGTTCCGTTCGACCGGTGGACCTTCGGGCAGGGATGGAATTCCATGACGACACAGCGCGTCACCTGCACGCCAGTCTGTGGGAAATTGCCAGGCTGATCCGCGAAATGCCGGTGAAGTATCTGCGCTGGCCGGCAAGCGATGAGCACATCTTCCATATCAGGCACCAGCGCCGCACATCGACACCGGCAAGCCTGCGGATCGATGACCCGTTCCTGTGGAGCTTCGGCGAGTTTCATGTCCCGCTCCAGATCTGGGATGCGCTCAGCCATTACAACGTGTGGGTCGAACCGGTTCTCGTTGCGGAATGGGTGCGCCTGATGGAGTCCTACGCCGGCCAACTCGGCCCGGCAATCGGCCAGACTGCCTATTCCCTGCTTGCGTGGGCGGATCCCGAGCGCGACACCCGGCTTGCGCGGGCGGCAGTCGAACGGCTTCGAGGTCAAGGCAAGTCGGTCTACTGTGTCTGGTCGGGCCAGCGTTTGCGGGATGACTACGACATCGACCATTGTTTTCCGTTCGCTGCCTGGCCTTGTGGGGATGCATGGAACCTGATGCCGGCGTCGAAACGGATCAACAATGAGAAATCGAATCGATTGGTCACGCAAGCTGCGTTGGAGCGGGCCAGCGAGCGGATTGGGGAGTGGTGGGAGGATGCGTTCCTGTCGGTTGGGAATGGGACGCGTCAGCGGTTTTTCCTGGAGGCGGAGCAGACTTTGCCGATGTTGCGCAATTCGGGTTCGTCGCTGGAACTGATCGATGCGATGAAGGTGCAGCGGATTCGGTTGGCGAAGGATCAGGGGTTGAGGGCTTGGGAGCCGGGCTACGGCCGCGCATGATGATCAGAGGTGGAGCGCGCGCCCTCGGCGCGCGGCGCTGCCCGCTGCGCGGGCAGCAATCGGCCGGATTCGAAGAGGGCTGGGCAAGTATGCCCAGCCCTTCGAATCTCACACGGGAGGCGCGCAGGCGCCTCCCTCGCTTCCGCCAGGCAATAAAAAAACCGCCCTCGGGCGGTTTTCTTTATTTCCTGGCGGAAGCGGTGAGATTCGAACTCACGAACGGGTTCCCCCGTCGGCAGTTTTCAAGACTGCTGCCTTCAACCACTCGGCCACGCTTCCTGTGAGACCGGCATTATACATAAATCATTGTGCTGACGGCAGGCAATCAGCATCACTCAACAGGAGCAGCGCTATCCAGCACAGTCGATCGGTGATCGGAACGGTTGCAGCAGCGCGACGTTCGCGTATCACCGCGTGGGCGGGGGACCCGCCCACCCTACAAAACCGGCCGAGCCCTACTCCACCAGCAGCCAATTCTCCCGCAAACCCTGCTCGAAACGCGCCGCCGGCAACGGCGCCGCATACAGATAACCCTGCACCTCGTCGCACCCCGAATCGCGCAGGAAGGACAGCTGATCCAGCGTCTCGACACCTTCCGCAATCACGCGGTGCCCGAGCTGGCGCCCGATGCTGATGATGGTGCTGGCGATCGCACAGTCGCTCGTATCGGAAGGAATGCCGGTCGTGAAGGAACGGTCGATTTTCAAGGTATGGATCGGGAAGCGCTTCAGGTAGGACAGGCTCGAGTAGCCCGTACCGAAATCGTCCAGTGAGAGCGCGACACCGAGTTCGTTGATCCGATCCATGATCCCGATCACGCGGTCGATGTCGTGCATCAGCGTACTCTCGGTGATTTCCAGCTCCAGCCAGCAGGGATCGAGCGCGTAGCGTTCGAGCGTGGCGGCGACGCGGGTCGGGAGCGACTCGGTGAATTCGCGCGCCGAGACGTTCACGGCCAGGCGGAACGGGCGCATGCCCGCGCGCTGCCAGACGGCCGCCTGGGCACAGGCCTGTTCCAGCACCCATTCGCCGACCTGCACGATCAGGCCGGTGGTTTCGGCCAGCGGGATGAATTCGGACGGCGGCACCAGGCCGCGCTCGGGATGCGACCAGCGTACCAGCGCTTCGGCGCCGACGATGCGGTCGCTGCCGATTTCGAATTTCGGCTGGTAGTACAGCAGCAGCTCGCCATGGCCGAGCGCGTGGCGCAGGCCGGATTCGATGCGCATGCGCTCATGCATGCCCTGGTTCATGTCCATGCTGTAGAAGGCGACGCTGTGGTCCGGGTTTGCATGGCCCTCTTTCGCGCGCGCCATCGCGATGTCGGCGTGGCGCAGCAGGGTTTCGGCTTCCACGCCATCCTGCGGGAAGACGCTGATGCCGATGCTGGCGCCGACGCGCAGGTCGTGGCCTTCGATCACGAAGGGCGCGTCGAGCGCGGCCTGCAGCTTCTGCGCCACCGTGGTGGCCTCGAAGTGCTGGCGGATGTCGAACAGGCCGACCGCGAATTCGTCGCCGGCCAGGTGGCCCACCACGTCTTCCTCGCGCAAGGTGCCGCGGAAGCGCGCCGCGACCTGGCGCAGCAGCTCGTCGCCGATGCGCCGGCCCAGGGTGTCGTTGACCAGCTTGAAGCGATTCAGGTCGATGAACAGCACGCAGCCGGTAGCGACGTTGCGCTGGGCGACCATCAGCGCCTGGTCGACCAGGCGCGCGAACAGGGTGCGGTTCGGCAGGCCGGTCAGCTCGTTGTAATACGCGAGGTGGTGCAGCCGCTCTTCGGCCAGCTTGCGTTCGGTGATGTCGGTCAGGTAGGCGATCAGGCCGACCGGACGCTCTTCGAGGTCGCGCAAAGGCGTCAGCGAGAGGCTGGCCCAGAACACCTCGCCCGACTTTTTCCGGCGCCGCACTTCCATCATGCGCCCGCCGCCTTCGGCAAACGCATCCGGAATGCTTTCGTCTTCGTCCACGTACAGAAACAGGATGCTCTTGCCCACGGCTTCCAGCGCGGAGTAGCCGAACAGGCGCTCGGCGCCGCCATTCCAGCTGGTGATGTAGCCCATCAGGTCGAGGGTCAGCACCGACTCGTGGATCTGGTCGAGGATCTGCGACTGGTGCGCCAGCTGGGCTTCGATGCCGGCGTAGGCGTGGGTGGCGCGGCGCGCCAGCGAATGCACCTGCAGCAGCGAGCCGGTGAGCGACGCGAGACCGGCCAGGTGGCGCCGGTCCTGCTCATCGAAATCGCAGCGGCCGGCGACTTCATAGCAGCCGTGATACGTGCCCTCGGCATGAACCTCGTGCAGCAGCGTGCCCGCCGGCGCGCTGCGCGGCTCGGGGAAGGCCGGGGCCAGCGGGTCGGCCGCGATGAAGCGCCCTTCCGCGCAGCCCAGCAGCGTGCGTGCGATGCGGCCGAGTTCTTCGGCCAGTGCCTCGCCGCGCAGGCGCATCACGGCCGCGCTTAGCGCCGCGCTGCAGGCGACGAAGTCGTGGCTGTGCAGGAGCTGCGCCTCAGACATTGCGGCCCACCTGGATCGCCCAATGATGCGCGTGCAGCTGGCTTTGCCACCAGGTGGCGGCGTCGATGCCGGCCGCGTCCAGCAAGGCGGCATCGGGACCGCGCTCGGCCAGCAGCAGGCGCCGGCCCAGCACGCCCTCGCGATGCAGCAGCGCGGCGGCGACGTGATCCGGCAGCGGCAGGTCGGCCAGGATCTCCGCCATCGGCATGCCGAGCAGGCGGTCGAGCAGGGAGAAGGCGCCGGTCATGAAAGCCAGGTCCTGTTCATCGCGCTCGCCGCCGTCGCGCTTGCACAGCATTTCGAGCTGGCCGGCGCGCAGGGCCGCCAGCGGCAGCAGCAGGTTCGGCAAGCCGTCGGCATTGCCGCGCGCGTACAGCAGCAGCTGCAGCCAGCGCTGCAGCTGGCGCCGGCCGAGCACGGCGATGGCCTGGGCATAGCCGGTGATCGCGGTGTTGACCGCAAACGCGGCCGAATTCACCAGCTTTAACAGGTGGAAGGACAGCGCCGGATCCTGCTTGAGCAGTAGTTCGATGTCGCGCGAGTCGGCGTCGGTGGCCAGCAGGGCCAGCAGGCTGAGGATGCGCCGGCGCGAGCTGCCGTCCTCGGCGGGACCGCCGGTCGGCGTCGCCAATGGATAGTCGCCGCTGAACCAGGTGAAGCCGGCGCGCTCGCACTCTTCGAAGCGGGCCATGCTGTCGACCTCGCGCGCCAGGTGCGGACCGAATACGGCCAGCAGGCTGGCGTTGGGAGGCGCGCCGTCGCGGCAGCGCAGCGTCACCGCGCGCAGCTTGGCCGGACGCGCCACGCCCGGCGGCAAGGGGCCGTCGAGCATCACGCGGTAGCCGGCATCGGCCAGGGCGGCCAACTGCTGCGCCGCCCCTTCAGCCGCCAGCGCGGCGGCGGCGACCCCGAACACGATGCGGTTCGGCGGCAGCAGGTTCAGCAGCGGGGGTGTGAGCTCGGCCGGATCGGACAAGAGCAGCACGCAGTCGAGGGGGGCGATCGCCGCCAGCAGGTCGGGCGCGCCGAACAGCGCGGGGATCAGTTCCGCCAGCTTGCCGGCGGACAGGTCCATTCCCAACGCCACCCACTCGTTCCTGCCATTGGCGATGGGGTGCAAGCGCACCGTTGGAAAGGAAGCAAGGTCCAGCAAGGCCATTGGCGTCTTCGGAGTAGGTAGTCAGACAATAGTAGTCGAGCAAATGCGCAAAAGCAATGGAAATGTTTCCTTGCGGATACATTTTGGCGGTATTTACCACGCATTGCATACGTACTATTACGTAGTCGAATCGACATCCCCGACAGTTAGAATCATGCGCTTGCCATTTCCATACTAGTGCAAGCTTAGTGTGAAATTCGGGTCGGATCCTCATCCTGCCCTCGCTGACGGTCTCGGCAGCAGGACAGATGCGCCGCACCCTCACGAAAAAACCAACAGGAGCCACCATGAAAAGTCTCGGAAATCGACTCGGCTGGGCGGCGCTCTCACTCCTCGGCGCCGGTGCGCTCGCTTACGTTGCCTTGCGCCGTGGCGAGTCCATCAATGCCGTCTGGGTGGTGGCGGCCGCCGTCTGCGTCTACCTGATCGCCTACCGTTTTTACAGCCTCTACATCGCCACCAAGGTGATGGGGCTCGACCCGGGGCGCCAGACCCCCGCCTATAAATACAACGACGGCCTCGACTACGTTCCCACCAACAAGTACGTGCTGTTCGGCCACCATTTCGCCGCGATTGCCGGCGCCGGTCCCCTGGTCGGCCCCGTACTGGCGGCCCAGATGGGCTACCTGCCGGGCATGATGTGGATCCTTGCCGGCGTCGTCTTTGCCGGCGCGGTGCAGGACTTCATCGTCCTGTTCATGTCGATGCGCCGCGACGGCCGCTCGCTGGGCGACCTCATCAAATCCGAAATGGGCGAGATCCCGGGCGTGATCGCCCTCTTCGGCACCTTCATGATCATGGTTATCATCCTCGCGGTGCTGGCGCTGATCGTCGTCAAGGCGCTCACCGGTTCGCCATGGGGCACCTTCACCGTGATGGCGACGATCCCGATCGCGCTCTTCATGGGCATTTATTCGCGCTACGTGCGCGTCGGCCGCATCGGCGAGATCTCCTTCATCGGCTTCATCCTGCTGATGCTGGCCATCGTCGGCGGCCAGTGGGTGCACGATTCGCCGACCCTGGGCCCGATGTTCACCTTCACCGGCACCGAACTGACCTGGATGCTGATCGGTTATGGCTTCGTCGCCTCCGTGATTCCGGTCTGGCTGCTGCTGGCACCGCGCGACTACCTGTCGACTTTCCTCAAGATCGGCACCATCGTCGCGCTGGCCATCGGCATCCTGCTGGTCGCGCCGCACATGCAGATGCCGGCCGTGACCCGCTTCATCGACGGCACCGGCCCGGTCTGGTCGGGCAATTTGTTCCCCTTCCTGTTCATCACCATCGCCTGCGGCGCCGTTTCCGGCTTCCACGCGCTGATCTCCTCGGGCACCTCGCCGAAGATGATCGAGAACGAGACCCATGCCCGCTTCATCGGCTACGGCGCGATGCTGATGGAATCCTTCGTGGCCATCATGGCCCTCGTCGCCGCTTCGACCATCGATCCGGGCATCTACTTCGCCATGAACGCGCCGGCCGCCGTGCTCGGCACCACCGCGCAGAGCGCTGCCGCCGCGGTCTCGAACTGGGGCTTCGTCATCACGCCCGAGATGCTGACCCAGACCGCCAAGGACGTCGGCGAGCACACCATCATCTCGCGCGCCGGCGGCGCCCCGACGCTGGCCGTCGGCATGGCCAACATCCTGGCCAACGTCGTGGGCGGCAAGGCGATGATGGCCTTCTGGTACCACTTCGCGATCCTGTTCGAAGCCCTGTTCATCCTGACCGCGGTGGACGCGGGCACCCGCGCCGGCCGCTTCATGCTGCAGGACCTGCTGGGCGCCTTCGTGCCGTCGCTCAAGCGCACCGACTCGCTGCCGGCCAACCTGCTGGCCACCGGCCTGTGCGTCGCGGCCTGGGGCTACTTCCTGTACCAGGGCGTGGTCGATCCGCTGGGCGGCATCAACACCCTGTGGCCGCTGTTCGGCATCGCCAACCAGATGCTGGCCGGTATTGCGCTGACGCTGGGCACCGTGGTGCTGTTCAAGATGAAGCGCGGCCAGTACGCCTGGGTCACGATCGTGCCGACCATCTGGCTGCTGATCTGCACCCTGACCGCCGGCTGGCAGAAGATCTTCCACGAAAACGTGAAGGTCGGCTTCCTCGCCCACGCGCAGAAGTTCCAGGCCGCGCTCGACGCCGGCGAAGTGCTGGCGCCGGCCAAGTCGCTCGACCAGATGCGCCGGATCATCTTCAACGACTACGTCGACGCCACCCTGTGCGGCTTCTTCATGGTGGTCGTGCTGGCGGTGCTGTTCTACGGCATCCGCACGGTGATCAACGCCCGCAACAGCGGCAACCCGACGGTGAAGGAATCGCCGTTCGTGGCTGCGCCAGCCGCACAGGTGCAGTGATGTTCGCCACCCTCGCCCAGGCCGGCAAGTATCTCGGGCAAAGCATGCGCCTGATGGTCGGCCTGCCGGAGTACGACACCTACCTCGCGCACATGGAGCGCGAGCATCCGGACAAGCGGCCGATGAGCTACGAGGAGTTCTTCCGCGAGCGTCAGGAAGCGCGGTATGGGTCTGGGCGCAGCGGTGGGTGCTGCTGAAGCAGCACCCACCGCGGGAGCCTGGGCACTCGTGCCCAGGGAACGATGCGTCTTGTTGAACTGTAGTTAAACGCGTGGACGGCACAGCCGTCCACCCTACGCCCCTCCCGCTTTGCGCCACCGCAAAGCCACCCTCCCCCCTCCCACGTAATATTTTTTCCTGCAGGAATTTGCATTTCTGCAAGGAGGGCATGCGCACGCACATCGCGCCGGCCCGCTTCACGTTGCCGCCCCTGTTCATCTCCCATGCCGACCTTTGCGCGCTCCAGCCTGTACCGCACCCTGACGACGATGTCGCTGCTGTCGACCGGCGTCGCGCTCGTCTGCGTGTTCGTTGCCTTCACCGTCGCCTCGGTGCTGAACGGGCGCGCCAACGAACGGCAGCAGCTGTCCTCGCTGGCGGGCGTGGTCGCCGCCAACAGCGCCGACGCCCTCGTCTTTAACGACCGCAACCTGGCGCGCACCCTGCTGGCCTCGCTCGAAGCGAAGGGAGAAATCTCGCGCGCGGCCCTGTACGACCGCAAGGGCAAGCTGTTCGCCGCCTACAGCGCACCCGGCCACGCGGGCGAGGAGCCAAGCGCGCTGCTCGATGCGGTCGACGACGCGTTTCTCGCGCGCGCCAACCTCGAGAGCGCGCGCCTGTGGTCGCCGCGCATGCGCCTGTACCGCGCGGTGGCGGGCGCGCGCAGCCAGGTCGGGGTGCTGGTGATCGAGGTCGACCTGCTGCCGATGTGGCGCGACATCCTGCGCAGCAGCGCGGTGCTGGCCGCGGCCATGTGCGCTTCGCTGCTGGTCTCGCTGGTGCTGGCGCGGCGCTTCACGCGCAGCATCGCCGCGCCGGTGACGCGCCTGATCCAGACCGCGCAGGAAGTCTCCAGCAGCCAGAACTACACGCTGCGCGTGCCGCACGAACGGCGCGACGAACTGGGCATCCTGATCGACAGCTTCAACGACATGCTGGCCCAGATCGAGGGCCGCGGCGCGGCCTTGACCCTGCATCGCGACGAACTCGAACGCCAGGTCTCGGTGCGCACCGAGCAGCTGGAGCGCGCCAAGAACGCGGCCGAGGCGGCCAGCCGCGCGAAGAGCGCCTTCCTCGCCACCATGAGCCACGAGATCCGCACCCCGATGAACGGGGTGCTGGGCATGACCGAGATGCTGCTCGGGACGAACCTGACCGAGGCGCAGCGCAACTACACGCGCCTGGTCAAGCGCTCGGGCGAGCACCTGCTGGTGATCATCAACGACATCCTCGATTTCTCGAAGATCGAGGCCGGCAAGCTCACCATCGAGTACATCAATTTCAATCTCTGGGACCTGCTGGAAGACATCCACACGGTCTACACGCCGCAAGCCCAGAACAAGGGCATCGCGCTCGACTTCGACATCGCCAACGACATCCCGGTGGCGATCTGCGGCGACCCGAACCGGCTGCGCCAGATCATGGCCAACCTGCTCGGCAACGCGATCAAGTTCACCGAGCAGGGCCGCATCGTGGCGCGGGTGCGCGTGGCCAGCGAGGACAGCCAGGCCGTGATGCTGCGCTTCGAGGTGCACGATACCGGCATCGGCATCTCGCGCGAGGCGCGCGGGCGCCTGTTCGAGGCCTTCTCGCAGGCCGACGATTCGACCACCCGCAAGTTCGGCGGCACGGGCCTGGGCCTGGCGATCTCGAAGCAGCTGGTCGAGCTGATGGGCGGCGCGATCGGGGTCGACAACGGGGCCAAGCAGGGATCGGTATTCTGGTTCACGGTCAGCTTCGACAAGCGCCGCGTCGATCCGGACGCGCCTGGCGTGGTAGCGCCGGGCAGCCAACAGCACACCCTGGACGGCATGCGCGTGCTGGTGGTGGACGAGGACGAGACCACGCGCATCGCGCTGGAGCGTCACCTGGCCGCCTGGGACCTGGCCTGCGAAGGCGCTGCCGGCGCGCGCGCAGCGCTCGATCTCCTGGCCACGCACGCGCGCGCCGGCCAGCCCTTCGATGCCGCGCTGATCAACATGGAGCTGGCCCAGTCGAGCGGCCTGCTGCTGGCCGCGACGATCAAGGCCGATCCGCTCACGCGCCCGACCCGCATCGTCCTCCTCAGCCCCGAGCGCCTGGCGGCCGATCCGGTGCAGCGGCGCGAAGCGGGCGTGGCCTACCAGCTGATCGAACCGGCGCGCGCGGCCGACCTGTTTGCCTGCCTGGGCACGCGCCCGCGCGGGGTCACCGCGCCGGCGCCGCAGTTCCTGCCGCCGCCGCAAGCCCCGCGCGGCGAAGGCAGTGCCCGCGTTCGCCGCGTGCTGCTGGCCGAGGACAACCCGGTGAACGTCGAAGTGGCCAAGGCCATGCTCGAAAGCCTGGGCCTGCAGGCGCAGGTGGCGCGCAACGGCCAGGAAGCGCTGGAAGCGACGCGCACCAACGCGTTCGAGGCGGTGCTGATGGATTGCCAGATGCCGGTGATGGACGGCTTCGCCGCCACCGCCGCGATCCGGCGCGAGGAACAGGAAGCGGGCCGCCCGCGCACCCTGCCGATCATCGCGATCACGGCGAATGCCCTGCAGGGCGACCGCGAAGCCTGCCTGGCCGCCGGCATGGACGACTACCTGTCGAAGCCCTTCACCCAGGCCGAGCTGGCCGGCGTGATCGGCCGCTGGATCGCCCTGCCCCTGAGCGCCAGCGTGCACCACGGCGAGGCCGCGCCGACCCTGCCGATCGAAGCGCGCGAAGTGATCCAGCGCGACGTCATCAACGCCAGGGCGCTGGACAACATCCGCGCGCTCAGCCAGCAGGGCGGCGACGCGCTGGTGCAGAAGGTGGTCGCGGCCTACGTCGGCGACACGCCGCAGCACCTGCGCACCCTGCGCGAGGCGGTCGGCGGACAGGACGCCGCGACCATCCGCCGCGTCGCCCACAGCCTGAAGTCGGCCAGCGCCAACGTCGGCGCCGACACGCTGGCGCGCCTGTGCAAGGACCTCGAACAGATGGGCCGCAACGCCAGCGTCAGCGGCGCGGCGCCCCTGCTCACCGACATGGAAGAAGAATTCCAGGCGGTGCGAGCTTCATTGAACGGCTTGTTAGAGAAGGAAACATGATGCCCCTCTCCCCTTCCCCCCAACGCGGTGTCGTGCTCGTTGCCGACGACGATCCGGTGATGCGCCTCCTGATGCTCGAGATGCTGCAGCAGGTCGGACTGGAGGGCATCGAAGCGGCGGACGGACGCGAAGCCGTGGCGCTGGCCGCGGCGCGCCGTCCCGACCTGATCCTGATGGACGTCGAGATGCCGCACCAGGACGGCTTCGCGGCCTGCCGCGCGATCCGCCGCAGCGAAGGTCCCGCCGCCTCGGTGCCGATCGTGATGGTCACCGGCGGCGACGACATCGAAGCCGTCACCAGCGCCTACGAAGCCGGCGCCACCGACTTCGTCTCGAAACCGATCAACTGGCCGATTCTCGGCCACCGGGTGCTGTACGTGCTGCGCGCGAGCGACGCCATCGCGCGCCTGCGCATTGCCGACGCCCAGAACCGCGCCGTGCTGGCCGCGATTCCGGACACGTTTTTCCGCATGAACGGCGACGGCTTCTACCTGGACTACGAGCCGGGCCGCGGCTTTCCCAGCCGCGAGCGCGACGGCGCCGTGCCTTTTACCAGCGAACGCTGCGTCGGGCGCCACATCACCGAGGTGCTGCCGAAGGACATCGCGGCGCGGGTGATGGCGCAACTGGGCGAGGTGCTGCGCAGCCAGCAGATCCGCTCGATCGAATACGAGCTGCTGCGCTTCGGCGCGACCCAGCATTTCGAGGCGCGCCTGGTGGCCACCGGTCCGTCCGAAGTGCTGGGACTGGTGCGCGACATCAGCGAACGTAAGCGCAGCGAAGAACAGATCCGGCGCCTGGCTTATTGCGACAGCCTGACCGGCATCCCGAACCGCCAGGCGTTTCTCGAAACGCTGGAGCGCGAGCTGCAGCGCTCGAAAGTCGGCAATAAAAAGTTCGCGGTGTTGTTCATGGACCTCGACGCCTTCAAGCGCATCAACGACACGCTCGGCCACAACGTCGGCGACCATCTGTTGAAGATCGTCTCGGAGCGCCTGCGCGAGACGATCCGCCCGAGCGACCTGGTGTCGCGCGGCGAAGCCACGCCCGACGCCGCGCTCGGGCTCGATCACGACAGCTCCAGCACCAAGTTCGCGCGCCTGGGCGGCGACGAATTCACGATCCTGATTCCCGACCTGGAGCGGGTCGAGCATGCGCTCAACGTCGCGCACCGGGTCAAGGAAGCGATGCGCCGGCCCTTCCTCATCGACGGCAACGAGATCTTCGTCACCGCCAGCATCGGCATCTCGCTGTTCCCGGAAGACGGCGACGACTGCAATTCGCTGCTCAAGTTCGCCGACACGGCCATGTACCACGCCAAGAACTGCGGCAAGAACAACGCCAAGCTGTACAGCTCTTCGCTGACCATGCAGATCATGAGCCACGTGAAGCTCGAAGTCGGCCTGCGCAAGGCGCTGCAGAACGACGAGCTGTACCTGCTGTACCAGCCGCAGCTCGACGTGCGCTCGCTCGAGATCGTCGGCGTCGAAGCGCTGGTGCGCTGGCGCCATCCGGAGCGCGGCATCATCTCGCCGACCGAGTTCATTCCGCTGGCCGAGGAGACGGGCCTGATCGTGCCGATCGGCGAATGGGTGCTGCGCACCGCCTGCAACCAGGCGCGCGCCTGGCAGCACGCCCTGCGCCGCTCGGTGCGCATGGCGGTCAACCTCTCGGCCAAGCAGTTCAAGGACGAGAACCTGTCGCAGATCGTGCTGTCGGCGCTGGACGAGACGGGGCTCGAACCGAAGCTGCTGGAACTGGAGCTGACCGAAGGCACGCTGATGGACGACGCCAAGGCCACCCTGGCCACGCTCGAGCAGCTGCGCCGGATCGGCGTCTATCTCTCGATCGACGATTTCGGCACCGGCTACTCGTCGATGAATTATCTAAAACGTTTCGACGTGCGGGCGCTGAAGATCGACCGCAGCTTCATTTGCGGCCTGCCCCAGGACTCGGAAAACGCGGCGATTACGCGCGCCATCATCGCCATGGCCCACGGCCTCAAGATGGCGGTGGTGGCCGAAGGGGTCGAGACCGACGAGCAGCTGGTGCTGCTCGAGCAGTTCGGCTGCGACCTGGTGCAGGGTTACTTCCTCGGCCACCCGTCGAGCGCGGAAGTGATCACGGAGATGCTGGGGCCAGTGCCCATGATCTTGCCCGCGCCGTAGGGGTCATTGAGGCCAATGGCCCAATGCCGGTCAACTAAGCCGAAACAGCTGCGTAACGTAGGGTGGGCTCCCCGAGCCCACACGGCGATACGTGCCTTCGAGATCGTCGCGCCCGACATCGGAGCCGGAACGTATCGCCGCGTGGGCACAGAGTGCCCACCCTACGAGAAACCGCGGATTCTCGGCTCAAGTGACCGGCATCAGGCCATTGGCCTCAATGCCCCCTACCGCGGCATGAACGTTAGCGTATGCCGCGCCGGCCCCGGCAGCAGCGGCTGCGGCCGGCCCTGCACCCACTCCGCGTGCCCGTGCAGGAACCAGGGCGAGAGCGGATGGCCGCTCTGCCCGCCCGGCATGTTGTACAGCCCGCGCTCCTCGTGTCCCGGCGAGACCGTCATCCGTTCCGACTGCCCGAACTTGGGACCGGCCACGCGCGGCATGTGCGAGTCGCCCGCCAGCTGGTCGGGCGGCACGCCGAGCCAGCTGGCCAGGGCCGGGACGGCCAGCGCGATCGGATGGGCAAAGGCGGCGGTATTGCGTGCGCCCCAGGTCGCGGACGCCAAAGGCACGCCGTCGCGCTCCAGCTCCGCCAGCACGCGGTCGACCGCCGCCAGCTGCAGGTCGCGCCAGCTGCGCTGCCCGGGCGGCAGCCATCCGGCCGGCTGTTCGTCCAGCAGGCGCGCCACCAGCGCCGGCCAGCGCGGGTTCGCCAGCGCCATCGTCGCCTTCGGATCGAGCGTCTTCAATTGCGCATCGACGCCCGCGAACAGGATGTCGTGCAGCGCCCACATGAAGTTGCGCGCCAGGCGGTAGCCGACCGAGTCGACGCCGGCGCGGCCGTTCCAGCTGGTCTCGAGCAGGCGCCGGAAATCGGCGCGGCGCGGCTGTCCGGCCAGCGCTCGCTCGTCGAGCACGGCGAGGGCGCGCTGGCGCCACTGCGCGATGAAGAGCGCGCGGTCGTCCAGGGCCACGGCGAAGGCGCCGTGTTCGTCGGTGCGCGGCCCGAGCTCGCGCAGGCGCTGGCGCAGCTGGCTGCTGCGCGCGCCCAGGTCGAAGCCGCCGTCGCCCAGCAGCGCGCCGGCATCGCCCAGCAGCTGGCGGCTGTTCGCGGTCGAGAGCTGGCCGTCGACCGGGTTCACTACGCGAGGATATGCTTCGGGCGCGAGCAGTCCGTCCCAGGTCGCTGTCCCCTCTCCGGCCAGCATCGGAAAACTGGCGCCGTCGCTACCGGCCGCAAGGTTGACACGTCGCGGCAGCCGCCCGGCGATCGTCCAGCCGATGTTCCCGGCGGCGTCGCCGGCGACGAAGTTCTGGGCCGGGATGCCGTCGATCGCGGCCACCGCCAGCGCCGCATCGAGCGTGGCCGCGCTTTCCAGGCGCAGGTGGTTCAGGTTCACGGCGCCCGGCGCATGCGCGACCCAGTGCAGCGCATAGGTTTTTCCGCCCGCCTCGCGCAGCGGTCCGAAACGCGTCTCGCGCACGTCCAGGCGTTCGGCCGGCGCGCCTTTCACCAGGATCGTTTCGACGTGAGTGTCAGGCCGCTCCCAGCCCGCCGGCGTGCGCACCATCCCGGGCTGCCCGGGCGCGGTGCCGACTTCGACCAGGTCGAGGTAATCGCCATAGCTGTTGGTGAAGCCCCAGGCTACCTTGCCGTTGCTGCCCGCGATGATGAGCGGCGGCGCGCCCGGCAGGCTGACCCCGACCACTCGCCGCTGTCCGCCCTGCCCGCTTGGCCAGGCCAGCGCCAGCCGATACCAGATGTTGGGCAGCTGCAGGCCCAGGTGCATGTCGTCGGCGACGATCGCCGCACCGGTCGCGCTGCGGCTGCCGGCCAGCGCGTAGTTATTGCTGCCGACCATGTCGCCGCGTCCGAGCAGGGCCAGCGACGCAGCACGCTCCCCCGCCATGCCCCACCAGGATGGCGCCGTCGCAGGCGCCGGTGCTTCGGCCGGTGCGACGGCGGCGTCGAGCGGCGCGTCCCAGCGGCTCGCCTGCGGCAGCAGGAAGACCAGCTGGGCCGGATCGCTGTGCGCGCGCAGCCAGCCGCGCGCCAGTTCGCGCGGCTCCTGGTTGCCTTGCAGGTCGATGTACATGGCCCACACAGCCAGCAGCGAATCCTCGGCGCGCCAGGGCCGGGGCGTCGTCCCCGTCAGCAGGTATTCGAAGGGCCGCGCGCCGAGCGCGTTCAGGCCGTCGTTGACGCCGGCGACGTAGCGCTCGACGAAGGCACGCTCGCCTGGCTCCAGCGCCGCCAGCGCACGCACGGCGCGGGCGCGGAAGCGGTGCAGGCGGCGCGCGCGGTCGAGCGGCAAGGCGCGCGGCCCGAACAGCTCGGCCAGTTCGCCGCCGGCCGTGCGTCGGAGCAGATCCATCTGGAAGAAGCGCTCCTGGGCGTGGACGAAGCCGGTCGCGTAGGACAGGTCGAGGCGGTTGGCGCCCCGGATCAAGGGCACGCCGGCCGCGTCGCGCGCGACCGTCACCGCCGCCTCCAGGCCGGCAACGGGGCGGGTGCCGTCCACCTGCGCCAGGCTGGCGCGCAGCAGCAGCCAGGCGCCGAGGCAGGCCAGCAGCACCAGGACGAGCAGGATGAGGGCTAGGCGCCTGGTCCAGGTTGTCCAGCGGCGAGCGCGCATGCGGTCTCCTTGTTATTTTTTGTGCGAATGATCTTGCCAGAAAAGCAGCATTCGAGAAAGGCTGGCGCGCTCGTGCATGCATGACGCATGGCGGCGCCCGGCTGTCCGATTGGACGGGATCGAGCAGTGTTCTGATTCTTGCGCTAAGCTCGAAACCGGGAACGTTCACCGCAAAAGGAGCTCGCAATGCGTACTTTCATCATGCTGTCGGCAGCGCTGCTGCTGAGCGCCTGCGCCACTCCTCAGGAACGCGCGGCGCGCAAACAGGCGGAAATGTCCGAGATGATCGCCGTCTATGGGCCGGCCTGCGAACGGCTCGGCTTTGCCGCGCAATCCGACCAATGGCGCAACTGCATCATCAACCTCAGCACCAAGGATGAGGTGCAGCGCTATGGCAGTTATCCGGCCTACGGGCCGGGCTGGGGCGGACGCTACTGGGGCGGCGGGTTCTGGGGGCGGGGCTGGTAGTTACTTGTGGCGGTTAGCCCGAAAAGGTAACGTAGGGGTCATCAAGGCCAATGGCCTTGATGACCCCTACGTTACGCAACTGTCGTAGTGTCATTCGATGTACCCACATTTTTAGGCAGGATACAGTGGCGCCGGGAGGCGCGCAACCAGCCGGCGCGCACACTCCGCCTTCGTCACCGCCTCGCGCGTGGCCAGCATGCGCTCGACCAGGCGCTGCGCATGCGCGACCAGCTGCGGGTGGCGCACGTCGGGCGGATGGAGGGACAGGCGCACCAGCCGCGACTGCGCCATGCAGCGCGCGGCGGCGCTGGCGGCCAGCGGCGACAGGGCCCGCCCAAGGGCGTTCCTGGCCGTGTAGACGAGCGAAGGCGCGAACACCGAGCGGCCCTGGCGCAGCAAATGAAAGCGCGTGAAAGTCGTCGTGTACGAGAACGCGAATTCGGGCAGCACGCGCCAGGAGGCTTCGCCCAGCAGCCAGGCCGGCGGCACGAAGCCGGCTACCGGCCAGTCGCGCTGGCGGAACCATTCCAGGCCGAGCGCGATCCGCTCGCGCGCTTCTTCCGCGGCCAGGGCTGCGAACTCGCCTTCGCGCTGGGTGTAGACGCCGCGCAGGAAGCGCTGGCGCAGACCAGGCGATGCGCGCGCGGTGTCGAGATGCGTGTAGCCGTGCAGCGCCAGCTCGTCGCCATGCGCGAGCGCCGCATCCAGCCCGCGCCGCATGGCGCCCTCGTCCACGAATTTCTCATCCCCCATGCGCTCGTGGTAGCGCGGCACCACCAGCCAGGTCAGGCGGATTTGCGCCACTTCGCGCATGGCCCGCGCCAGGCGCGCGCATTCGTCCCAGGTGCCGGGCGCGACGTCGTGGATCGACACGCACAGCATGGGGTCCTCGGTTTCCTCGTGCGCCAGGTGCCGTTCAATCGGTGACACAGATGCTCCTCGCTCCGGGTTCGTCCTGGCCGCGCGTGCCGAGCACGGCCTGGTAGCGCCGCATCACCTGCGGCAGGATCTGGTTCCAGTCGTAGTACTCGGCCGCCTTGCGGCGCGCGTTGGCGCCGAGCTGGGCCAGGTCGCGCTCGTAGATGGCGTCGATCGCGGCGGCCAGGCTGTCGACGCAGTTGGGCCGCGCCAGGATGCCGGTGTCATCGTCGACCAGTTCGGCCACCCCGCCGCCGCTGGTCGCCACCACCGGCAGGCCGCAAGCCATGGCTTCGAGCACGATCAGGCCGAAGGTCTCGCGGTCGCCCGGATGGACCAGCACGTCGCAGCTGGCCAGCAGGCGCGCCAGGTGGCGCTGGTTGCGCTTGAAGGGCATGTAGGTGATCTGCGGGTAGCGCGGCAGGTCGCGTCCGCCGCCGATCATCACGAGGTGGTAGGGCCGGCCGAGTTTACGCACCGCCTCGATCAGCAGCGGCAGGTTCTTCTCGAGCGTGAAGCGGCCGGCGTAGACCAGCAGGCGCGCATCGCTTGGCAGGCGCAAATGCGCGCGCAGGGTCTCGACCCGGCGCGCCGGATGAAAGACGCTGCTGTCGATGCCGAGCGGCTGGTGGCAGGCGCCCGGCACGCCCATCGCCTGCAGCTGCTCGACCATGACGCGGCTGGGCGCGAGCACGAGGTCGAACTGGCGGTACAGGTGGGACAGGTATTTGCAGGTGACGCCCTCCGCCGTTTGCCCGAAGCGCGGACGCACCAGGCGCGGCAGGTCGGAGTGATAAAAGGCGATGGCCGGCACGCCGAGGCGGCGCCGCAGCTGCAGGGCGGCCCAGGCGCTATGGCCGGCGTCGCCGACTTCGATCAGGTCGGGCGCGGCCTGGCGCAGCAGACGCGCGGGCGCGCGCACCGAGGTCGGCATGCGAAAGCCGTTGATGCCGGGCAGCGCGAACGCGGGCACGCGCACCAGGGCCGGGGCGTCGCCGCCGCTGTCGACGTTCGGGCTGAGGATGGTATGCCGGACGCGGCTATTGCGCGCCAGCCAGCGTGCCTTGGCATTCAGATAGGTGCTCACGCCATTGCCTTCGGCGGCGTAGAACATCGTGATGTCGACTAGGTGCATGCTCGCAGGTCCGCTAAAGGTCAAGCCCACGATAGCAGCGGACTTCCGATGCCGATTGCGCGCACGCAAACGGCACCGTCTCGAACAGCTATCGGGTTCTTAGCAGAAGATTATGCACTGCGCCTATCGAGCATGGCGCGCGCGATGGTGCCGGCGTCGACGTACTCGAGCTCGCCGCCCACGGGCACGCCGCGCGCCAGGCGGCTGACCTTCAGCCCGCGCGCCTTGAGCATTTCGCTGATGTAGTGGGCAGTCGCTTCGCCCTCGTTGGTGAAATTGGTCGCCAGCACGACCTCGCCGACGACGCCGTCGGCCGCACGCCCGACCAGTTTGTCGAGGTGCAGGTCCTTGGGACCGATGCCGTCCAGCGGCGACAGCCGCCCCATCAGCACGAAGTACAGGCCCTTGTAGGTCAGGGTCTGCTCGATCATGATCTGGTCGGCCGGGGTCTCGACGATGCACAGCAGCGAGCGGTCGCGCGTCTCGTCGGCGCACATCTCGCACACTTCGGTGTCGGCGAAGGTATTGCACATCGCGCAGTGGTGCACCGAGTCGACCGCCTGGTAGAGCGCGCGCGACAGCATGGCCGCGCCTTCGCGGTCGTGCTGCAGCAGGTGGAAGGCCATGCGCTGGGCCGACTTGGGGCCGATGCCGGGCAGGCGGCGCAGCGCCTCGGTCAGGAAGTCGAGTGACTTGGACATGTCAGACCCCGCGCCAGGCCTCGAAGGCCTCGGCCGTCATGGTCGGGGTGAATTCGGTGATCTCGTAGCGCGCCAGGTCGGCCAGCGCGAACGGATCTCCGCTCAGGATGCGCTCGAGCGCGCCGCGGCTGGGCGCGCGCGCGAGGATGATGCCGCCGTCGCGCGGCACCTTCGCGCCCGACATCAGGAAGATGCCGGCCGCGTACTGCCCCGCCAGGAATTCGCGGTGCGCGGCCAGGCGCGCATCGATCTTCGCGAGCGGTGCGGTATAGGTGAGCGAGACGATGAACATGAACGCGCGTGGAGTCCGCTCAGAACGGCATCTTGAAGCCGGGCGGCAGGCCAGGCATGCCGGCGGTCAGGCCGCTCATCTTCTCGGCGGCGGTGGCTTCGGCCTTGCGCACGGCGTCGTTGAAGGCGGCGGCGACCAGGTCTTCCAGCATGTCCTTGTCGTCGGCCAGCAGCGATGGATCGATCTGCACGCGTTTGACGTCGTTCTTGCAGGTCATCGTGACCTTCACCAGGCCGGCGCCCGACTGGCCTTCGACTTCGATCTGGGCCAGCTGCTCCTGCGCCTTCTTCATGTTGTCCTGCATGGCTTGCGCCTGTTTCATCAAGCCTGCGAGCTGGTTCTTCATCATGGTGTGGTTCTCCAATAAATAGTTTATAAGGGGTGCTCAGACCGGCGGACGCACCGAGCCGGGCACGACGAAGGCGCCGAAGGTACGCTCGAGGTCCTGCACGAAGGGGTCGCCGGCGACGATCGATTCGGCCAGGCGCTGGCGCTCCTCGCGCGCGGCCTTGGCTTCGGCGCTGGCGGTGTACCAGACCGGCCCGATCTCGGTTTCGACCGTGATGCGCTTGCCGGCAAAAATCTCCTGCAGGGCCGCCTGCAGCTTTTCGCTGTTGCCGCTGGCGCGCAGGGTGTCCACAGGCACGCGCAGCTTGAACACGGCCGAGGCCGCGTCGGCATGGCAGCCGACCAGTTCGGTCTGCAGGGCCAGCTGCTGCGACACGCCGCGCAGCGGCAGGCCGGCGGCCAGGGCCGGCCAGTTGCCGTCCCAGTCGAGTGCAGGCACGGGCGTGATCACGTACTCGTGCGGCGGCCGGGCCGGCGCGCGCGCGGCCGGCGGTGCGCTTACCGGCGCGGTTACGGCGGCGGCTTCGGAGGCGACGGCGGTGTCGTCGGAAAATTCGGTGACCCAGGACGGCGGCTCGTCGCTATTGTCTTCCTGCTGCCGGGCCTGCGCCTGCGGGCGCGCCATGGCCTGCGGCTGCTGTCCGCCGGACCAGGGCGGCGGTGTAGCGCCCGGTCGCGTGCCCTGCGCTGCCGCGGCAGGCGGTGCGGATGGGGCGCCGCCGTCGGGGTGGCCGCCGCTCGGGCCCACCTGGATCGGACGGTCAGGCGCGGCCGGCGCCGCCGGGGCTGGTGCCGGTGCCGCATCGGCGCCCGGACGCTTCGGCGCGACGCGCTGGCCGGAGGCGGCACGGGCCGCTTCCAGCGCGGCATTGATCGCGGCGCGCGCCGAATTCATGGCCGGGGCCGGGTTGGCCGGGCCGCGATCGGCTGCCGGCGGGGGAGCCGCCGGACGCTGGGGCGCGGCGGCAGGCGCCTGCGCGGCCGGCGCCGGCGCCGGGCTGGCGGCGGAAGCGGCACGCGCCGCCGGTGCCTGCGCGCGCGGCGCGGCTGCCGCAACGGGTGCGGCAATACGTTCCGCCCCGCCCTGTCCTGGCCGGAAGGCCAGCATGCGCAGCAAGGTCATCGTAAAGCCGGCGTACTCGTCCGGCGCCAGGCCGATCTCGTTACGGCCGTGCACGGCGATCTGGTAGAAGAGCTGCACTTCCTGCGGGTCGAAGGCCGCGGCCAGGCGCAGGATGTCGGCCAGTTCCGGCAAGTCTTGCGGCACCGCGTTGGGCACCGATTGCGCCAGCGCGATCCGGTGCAGCAAGGTGCCGAGGTCCTGCAGCGCGCCGTTGTACGACAGGCTGCGGCTGGCCATCTCGTCGGCCACGGCCAGCAAATCGGCGCCGTTCTCGTTCGCCAGCGCGTCGAGCAGGCGCACCAGGTAGGACTGGTCGAGCGCGCCCAGCATGCCCTGCACCGCATCCAGCGTGACGGCGCCGGCCGCGTAGGCGATCGCCTGGTCGGTCAGCGAGAGCGCATCGCGCATCGAGCCGTGCGCGCCTTGCGCCAGCAGGCGCAGGGCCGGCTGCTCGAAGCTCACGCCTTCCTGGCCCAGGATGTTTTCCAGGTGGCCGACGATGTGGCCCGGCGGCATCTGCTTCAGGTTGAACTGCAGGCAGCGCGACAGCACCGTGACCGGAATCTTTTGCGGATCGGTGGTGGCAAGGATGAACTTGACGTGCTCGGGCGGTTCCTCGAGCGTTTTGAGCATCGCGTTGAACGCATGATTGGTCAGCATGTGCACCTCGTCGATCATGTAGACCTTGAAGCGTGCATTGCTCGGTGCGTAGACGGCCTGCTCGAGCAGCTGGGCCATCTCGTCGACGCCGCGGTTGGAGGCGGCGTCCATCTCTATATAGTCGACGAAGCGGCCGGCGTCGATCGCACGGCAGGCTTCGCATTGTCCGCAGGGCTGGGCCGTGATGCCGCCGTTGCCGTCCGGCCCGGTGCAGTTGAGCGACTTGGCAAGGATGCGCGAGAGCGTCGTCTTGCCGACGCCGCGGGTGCCCGTGAACAGGTAAGCGTGGTGCAGGCGGCCGGTATCGAGCGCGTGCGTGAGCGCGCGCACCACGTGCTCCTGGCCGACCAGCGTTTCGAAGTTCTTGGGGCGGTATTTGCGGGCGAGGACTTGATAGGACATACCGCGATTTTACCGCAGTTGGGCCGCGTCGGGCAGTTTCCCGGCCGAGTAGGCTTGCCCTTGTGGCAAGCCTGCCCCGGCCGGCTCGTATCAGGCCGGCAGCAGCGCCGGGCGTGGCGCCGTGGCGCCGGTTTTGTCCAGATGGAACACGGCGACCACCTCGGCCAGGTGCGCCGCTTCGTCCTTCAGGGCGCCGGCCGCGGCGGCCGCGTCGTGCACCATGGCGGCGCTGTCGCGGGTCTCGTCGTCCATCGCCTGGACCGCTTCGCTGATCGCCGCGATGCCCTGCGCCTGGGCGCGGCTGGCGCTGCTGATCTCGCCGATGATGCCCGACACCTGGTGCACGCTGTCGACCACTTCGGCCATCGTGCGTCCGGCCTGCTGGGCCAGCGTGCTGCCGGCGCCGACCTGGGCCATCGATTCCTCGATCAGGGCCTTGATCTCGCGCGCCGCGCCGGCCGAGCGCTGCGCCAGGTTGCGCACCTCGCCGGCGACGACCGCGAAGCCGCGGCCCTGCTCGCCCGCGCGGGCCGCCTCGACGGCCGCATTCAAGGCCAGGATATTCGTCTGGAAGGCAATGCCGTCGATGACGGCGATGATGTCGCCGATCCGGCGCGAGGAGGCATCGATCGCCTCCATGCGCTCGACCACTTCGGTCACGACCTGGCCGCCGCGCGCGGCCACCTGCGAAGCCGAGCCGGCCAGCGCATCGGCCTGGCGCGCGTGCTCGGCGTTGCGGCGCACGGTGTCGGTCAGCTCGGCCATCGAGGACACCGTGGCGCGGATCGCATCGGCCTGGCGCCCGGTGCGCTGCGACAGCTCGGCATTGCCTTCGGCGATCTGGTGCGAAGCGGCGCTGGTGGTGTGCACGCTGCGCTGGACGCTGGCCAGCGAGCGCTGCAGCAGCGCCACGACTTCCTGCAGGGCGCGGCCGCTGTCGCTTCGCGCTTGCGGCTGGGCGCGCAGGTCGATCGCGCCCTTGCCTGCCTGCAGGGCCGCGACGCTAACGCGCAGCTCGGCCGACTGCAGCGCTTCGCGGCGCAGCACCCGGGCCAGGTGGCACAGCACGAGCGCTTCGGCGGCGACATAGGCGGCATGCACCAGCACCATGCCGAAGCCCGGCTCGAGCAGGCAGCGCACGCCGAAGCCGAGTTCCTGCAATTGACTGAAGGAGAGGTGATGCAGCGCGGTGACGCCGGCCGCCAGCGCGATCACGGCCCAGTCGCGGTAGCACAACAGGAAGGCGAGCACGACGAAGATGCCGAAGTGCAGTTCGTTGCGTCCGGCGCCCTGGTGGATGTGCAGGGCGCACATGGCGATCATCGCGACGCCGGTCACCAGACGCGTTGGGCGCGCGCCGGGCGCGGCCAGCATCAGCAGGGTCGGAACGGCGGCGACCGGCAGGCCGACGGCAAGCGCCCAGCCCATGGTGTCGTGCATGGTCGACAAGGCCAGGGCGAGGACGAACATCGCCCACAAAATCGCGACCATCAAACGGTCCGCCTTGTGCGCATGGTGCCGTAGCGCTTCTTCCACCTGCAAATTGCTCATTCCGCTCTCCTGATTTATTGAAATTATTGGAAACGGGTGAGCTTACAGCAAAAAGATTTCCACTCGGAACTAAAAATCGACAAAGCCTGGACAGGCTGTCCCGAAATTTGTAGGAATTGATTACCTTAAACAAATGTTTGTAGCTTTAAAACAATTGTTCAACGGGCGGAACGAGGCAACGCTGAATGATAGCGCTGAGAGAGACGATGCAGGAGGGGAAATAAAAGGAAGGAGGCGAGCCTGATCTGCGGCACTTGCGGTGAACGGCTTTGGCTGCTTCGTTCCCGACCTGACCAGGTAAACCATGCCACAATGCGCAGGGGCCCGCCAGCGGCCATTATAACCGACCCCGCCGGTTTTGGGGCCGCTTGTTGCAATGGCTATTGCAATGGCTATGTCAACAGCGCCAGCAAGGCATGCGCACCCGGCTCGGACGAGGCCGGATTCTGGCCGGTGACGAGCAAGCCGTCGGTCAGCACATACGGCGCCCAGTCCCCTGCCTTGCTGTACTGGCCACCATTTTTCACCAGCATGTCTTCGACCAGGAAAGGAACCACGTCCGTCAGCCCGACGGCCGCCTCTTCGGTATTGGTGAAGCCGGTCACGCGCTTGCCCTGCACCAGCGGCTTGCCGTCCGGCCCTTTCACTTTTCCCAGCACGCCCGGCGCGTGGCAGACGGCGGCGACCGGCTTGCCGGCGGCGATCATGGATTCGATCAGGCGGATCGAATCCTGGTCGTTGGCCAGGTCCCACAGCGGACCGTGGCCGCCGGGATAGAACACGGCATCGAACTGCTCCGCCGAGACGCCGGCGAGCTTGACCGTATTGGCCAGCGCCTGCTGCGCGGCCGGGTCTTGTTGAAAACGCCGGGTCGCCTCGGTCTGGGCATCCGGCTCGTCGCTCTTCGGGTCGAGCGGCGGCTGGCCGCCCTGCGGCGAGGCCAGCGTCAGGGTCGCGCCGGCATCCTTGAATACATAATAGGGAGCGGCGAACTCTTCCAGCCAGAAGCCGGTCTTCTTGCCGGTGTCGCCGAGGCGGTCGTGCGAGGTCAGCACCATCAGGATGTTCATCGGGCCTCCTTCAAGGTTCTTGATCGAAGGCCGAGTCTAGCCGAGCGCCGCTTCGCGCGACGCACGATCGCCCTACAGGCCCAGCTGCTGCCAGATCTCGTCGACGCGCTGCTTGACCTCCGGCGCCATCACGATCGGCGTGCCCCATTCGCGATTGGTTTCGCCGGGCCACTTGTTGGTGGCGTCGATGCCCATCTTGCTGCCCAGGCCGCTGATCGGCGAGGCGAAGTCGAGGTAGTCGATCGGCGTGTTATCGACCAGCACCGTGTCGCGGGTCGGATCGACCCGGGTCGTGATGGCCCAGATCACCTCTTTCCAGTCGCGCACGTCGACGTCCTCGTCCACCACCACGATGAACTTGGTATACATGAACTGGCGCAGGAAACTCCAGACCCCGAACATCACGCGCTTGGCGTGCCCGGCGTACTGCTTCTTCATCTGCACCACGGCCATGCGGTAGCTGCAGCCTTCGGGCGGCAGGTAGAAGTCCGTGATCTCGCTGAACTGCTTTTGCAGCAGTGGAATGAAGACCTCGTTCAGCGCCACGCCCAGCACCGCCGGCTCGTCGGGCGGCTTGCCCGTATAGGTCGAGTGATAGATCGGATCGCGCCGCATCGTGATGCGGTCGATCGTGAACACGGGGAAGCTGTCCTGCTCGTTGTAGTAACCGGTGTGGTCGCCGTACGGACCTTCCAGCGCATGCTCGAAGCCCGACGGATGATTCTCGTCCGGATAGATATGGCCTTCCAGCACGATCTCGGCCGATGCCGGCACGCGCAGTTCGCTGCCGATGGCTTTGGTCAGCGTGGTGCGCTGGCCGCGCAGCAGGCCGGCGAACTGGTACTCGGACAGGCTGTCCGGCACCGGCGTCACCGCGCCCAGGATGGTGGCCGGGTCGGCGCCCAGGGCGACGGCCACCGGATAGGGCTGGCCCGGGTTGGCGAGCGCATGCTCGCGGAAGTCGAGCGCGCCGCCGCGGTGCGCCAGCCAGCGCATGATGACCTTGTTCGGCCCCAGCACCTGCTGGCGGTAGATGCCCAGGTTCTGCCGCTTCTTGTTCGGCCCCTTGGTGATCACCAGGCCCCAGGTGATCAGGGGCGCGACGTCGCCCGGCCAGCAATGCTGGATCGGCAGGCGCCCCAGGTCGACGTCTTTACCCTCCCAGACGATCTCCTGGCAGGCCGCGCCCTTCACTTCCTTCGGCGCCATGTCCCACACGGCTTTGACGAGCGAACCCAGGCCCATGATGTCCTTGAAGCCGCGCGGCGGCTCGGGTTCCTTCAGGCGCGCCAGCACGTGGCCGATTCGGCGCAGCTCGCCGACGTCGTCCGCGCCCATGCCCAGGGCGACGCGCTGCGGCGTGCCGAACAGGTTGGCCAGCACTGGGATACTGTGACCGGTCGGTTTTTCGAACAGCAAGGCCGGCCCGCCGGCGCGCAGGACGCGGTCGGCCACTTCCGTCATCTCGAGATGCGGGGAAACCGGGGTACTTACACGCCGAAGATCACCATTTAGTTGCAGTTGGGACATAAAATCCCGAAGATCTGAATATTTCATCAAGTTTTGCTTGTTTTTTCACTTGCTTGAGGTTAATCAAATACCTGCGCCAAGTATTTGATTTGGCAAGGTATTGCTGAGCTCACGACCCAAAAGTCAGATCTATAAGTTATAAAGCGCAGTCGTGCTAGTATTGACTTGGTATAAACGACCTCCTACAATCGCACCTACTTGATGAGACGGCCATTTTTGAAAGCAGATTGTAGCCGCTCTCATAACTTCACGGGGTCGGGGCCCCAATGACATTTTAAGGAGTGTTTCCACCAGGCGTCTGCCTGAACCCCCGAGACAGTTGTTGAGCCACTGGACCGCACCCGCCCTGGGCTAGCGACCAGCTGAAGCAAAGCAATGACGGCGTTTTGGTCTTCCACACTGGAAGCCCTGACGATTTTTCTGATGCACGGCATTGGTAACCTCCGCAGCGCTTAGAGCGCCGCGACGGGATCCTTTTCGCCGCGACAAAGGGGACTTCGATGATCAATCGTTTGTTCGGCACGAGCGCAAGGCTCGTCCACCTGGCCAGCCAGCCAATCACGTTTTCACAAGTGAGCAAAACGGCACGTGGTCTGTTGACCACCATGCAGCACACCCTGACCGTATTCGGTCTCTCGGCAGTGGCGGTACTGGCCCTGCTCTATCTGAATCCAGATGCAGCGAAAAAAGTTTCGCAATTGCTGCACCCAGAAACCGTTGCCGCCGCACCCGCCAGCACCGTCGTCGCGGCCGCCGCCCCAGCCACGGTCCAGGACGCCGCGGTGGAAACGAAGCAGGACAAGGCCGACGCCAAATACCTCGGCAACAGCAAGCAGCAGCAGAACGTCACCTCCTGGCTCGCCAAGCGCTACCGCGTGGCCGGCGACGCGGCCAACATGCTGGTCTCGACGGCCTACACGACGGCCCACGAGATCAAGCTCGATCCCCTGCTGATCCTGGCCGTGATGGCCATCGAATCGGGCCTGAACCCGTTCGCCGAAAGCCCGATGGGCGCCAAGGGCCTAATGCAGGTCATGGCCAAGGTCCACCACGACAAGTTCGAGAACCTCGGCGGCGCCGAAGCCGCGCTGAATCCGGTCGCCAACATCAAGGTCGGCGCCCAGATCCTGAAGGATTACGTGAAGCGCACCGGTTCCGTCGAAGGCGGCCTGAAAACCTATGTGGGCGCGGCCGACATGGAAGACGATTCGGGCTATGGCGCCAAGGTGCTGGCCGAATACAAGCGCCTCAAGATGGTTGCCGGCGGCAAGAAGGTGCCGACCGTCACCCCGCCCGCGCCGACCCAGATGGTCGTCAAGAGCGCGCCAGCCGCCCAGCCTGCGGCAGCGCCGGTGAAGGCCGCGGAACCGGTCCAGGCCGAGCCGCAGGCGGAAGCTCTGGCGACGCTGTAAGTACCGATCGTTCACTCCTCGTGGCCACCGCTTGCGGTGGCTTTTTTTATGGGCTGTCGCCACTAAACGCTGGTAACTACCCGAGACGGTGGCGCACCGTAGGGTGGACCGGGCGGCGAACCGCTCCTGAGTCCACGCGTTACGTGCGGTTGAACGCTCGCGGCCCAGGGGCTCGCCCGCGGCATGTGTGCGCCAATGTTCGTGGCTGACGGAAACGTTATACCAAAGGACGAACACGTACGCGTGGACTCGGGAGCGGTTCGCCGCCCGGTCCACCCTACGGTGCACGACCTTCACGGGCATTAAAAAAGCCACCGTGCTCTTCAGCAACGGTGGCTTTTTGCCTCCCTACTATATATAGAGGGAATCAGCGCCGCGCGTCGGCCCCAACCTCTTCCGGACGCAGTTTCGACGCCAGCTTGTCCAGCACGCCGTTGACGTACTTGTGGCCATCGATGCCGCCGAACGACTTGGTCAGCTCGACCGCCTCGTTGATCACGACGCGGTACGGAATTTCCGGATGGTTCTTCAGCTCGAAAGCGCCCAGCAGCAGCACGCCGTGCTCGATCGGCGACAGGTCGGCCACCGGACGGTCGATCAGCGGGGCGATCGTTTCGCGCAGCTCGACCGAGGTCGTGATGGTGCCGTTCAGCAGCGACGAGAAGTACTCGCCGTCGGCCTTGTCGAAGCCGTGGGCGGCGCGGATGTTGTTGGCCACCTGGCTCGATGGCTCATTGTTCAGCAGCCATTGGTACAGGCCCTGCAGCGCGAACTCGCGCGCGCGGTGGCGCGGCGTGCGGTTCTTGCTCGGGTTGGCGTGGGTGGTCTTGTCGGTCATATTGGTCCTTCGCTTACTCTTCTTCTTCCTCGGGGTGCAGCTCTTCCAGCGCCAGCAGCAGGTTGGCCATCTCGACCGCAACCTTGGCCGCGTCGGCGCCCTTTTCCGCCATGCGCACTTCGGCCTGCTCGTCGGTCTCGGTGGTCAGCACGGCGTTGGCGATCGGGATGCCGTAGTCCAGGCCGATGCGGGTGATGCCGGCGCCCGACTCGTTCGAGACCAGCTCGAAGTGGTAGGTTTCGCCGCGGATCACGGCGCCGAGTGCGATCAGGGCGTCGAACTGCTGGGTCTCGGCCATCTTCTGCAGGGCCAGCGGGATTTCCAGGGCGCCCGGCACGGTCACGTGCAGGATGTCCTCGTCGGCCACGCCCAGGTGCTTCAGCTCGGCCAGGCAGGACGACAGCAGGCCATGTCCGACGTCGGCATTGAAGCGCGCCTGCACGATCCCGATGCGCAGGTCCTCGCCTGTCATGTTGCTCTCATAAGTTCCTACCGTCATGGCTGCCCTCTTCTTAGTGTGTTCGTATTAGTTAGTGTGTATGGTAACGCCTCAGGCGCCCGGATTCGCGATGTAACCGGTGACTTCCAGGTCGAAACCGGTCATCGACGGCATCTTGCGCGGATTGGCCAGCAGCTTCATCTTGCCCACGCCCAGTTCCTTCAGGATCTGGGCGCCGATGCCGTAGGTGCGCAGGTCCATCGTCGCCGCGCGGCCGGTCGGACGCGCGCCCGGCGCATCCAGCGAAGTGAACTGCGCGAACAGCTGCTCGGCCGTCTCGCCGCAGTTCAGCAGCACGATCACGCCCGAATCGCTTTTCTTGATCGCTTCCATGGCCGAAGCCATGGTCCAGGAGTGGGTGGTGGCGCGGTGTTCCAGCACGTCCAGGATCGACACCGGCTGGTGCACGCGCACCAGGGTTTCGTTTTCGCGCTGCACGTCGCCGTGCACCATCGCCAGGTGGGCGCAGCCGCTCGGCTTGTCGCGGTAGGCGACCAGCTTGAATTCGCCCTGCGCCGTGTTCAGCGTGCGCTCGGCAACGCGCTCGACCAGGCTTTCGTTCTCGCTGCGGTAGTGGATCAGGTCGGCGATGGTGCCGATCTTGAGGCCATGTTCCCTGGCGAATTCGATCAGGTCCGGCAGGCGCGCCATGGTGCCGTCTTCCTTGATGATCTCGCAGATCACCGAGGCCGGGGTCAGGCCGGCCATCTCGGTGAGGTCGCAACCGGCTTCGGTGTGGCCGGCGCGCATCAGGACGCCGCCCTTCACCGCACGCAGCGGGAAGATGTGGCCCGGCTGCACCAGGTCGTCCGGCCTGGCGTTCTTCGCCACCGCCACCTGGATGGTGCGGGCGCGGTCGGCCGCCGAAATGCCGGTGGTGACGCCTTCGGCCGCTTCGATCGAGACCGTGAAATTGGTGCCGAAGGAGGTGCCGTTACGGCTCGTCATCATCGGCAGGGCCAGCTTGTCGCAGATGTCCTCGCTGAGTGTCAGGCAGACCAGGCCGCGCGCGTGGCGGATCATGAAGTTGATCGCTTCCGGGGTGACGAAGTCCGCCGCCAGTACCAGGTCGCCCTCGTTCTCGCGGTCTTCCTCGTCGACCAAGATGACCATGCGGCCGGCACGCAGCTCGGCAACGATTTCCTGAGTACTAGAAATAGACATTCGAATCCTTGAAACGGTGACGCATCGTGCGTAATCCGCTATTTTAAAGGATTTGCCGCCGTTTAACCGAGTCCGATGCGAGGAACTCGACAGTACGATTCCAAAAATGAGTGTGACAAATACCACAATTAACGTTGCCCAAATGCAACAAAGTGCATTTGTTCAAAAATAATTGTTAAATTCCATGTTTTAATAAGCAACTTTGTCATGCATGCGTCATGCAAAGGATTATGATTTACCACAGTCAGGGCTAACGTGCCGGCGTGCTGCCGCCGGCGCATTCATGGAGTAGTTATGCTGGGATCAACATTCGTCCATCAGTTCACCGCCGCAGCCCGGGAGCACAACTGATGGCCACCATCCTCATCGTCGACGACCGGCCGAGCAACCGCGCCTACCTGCTGGCCCTGCTCGGCTTTACCGAACACCGGCTGCTGGAAGCCGAAGACGGCGCCGCCGCCCTGCAGCTGGTGCGGGCCGAACGTCCCGACCTGATCATCACCGATATTCTGATGCCGACCATGGACGGCTACGAGTTCGTCCAGCGCCTGCGCGCCGACCGCGCCCTGGCCGCGACCCGCGTGATCTTCTATTCGGCCGTGTATGCCGAACGCGAGACGATGGCAATGGCGCGCAGCTGCGGCGTGCAGACCGTGCTCTCCAAGCCATCCGATCCGGCCGACATCATGGCCGCGGTGAACGCGGAACTGGGCCTGTCGGCCGCGGCACAGAACACTGCCCCCGCTCCGGCGCAGCCGGCGCGCAGCACGCCTGGCGTGGCCGCGCCGCCCGCCGCGCCGCCGGCCGACAGCCGTCTCGCAAACCGCCTGGCCGCGCTCGAGGACATGTGCCTGCACCTGGCCGGCGAGCGCCGCGTCGAAGGCCTGGTCGACCTGTTCCTGCAGGCCGCCCAGCGCATCCTCGACGCCGACCAGCTGGCCCTGTGCCTGCTCGAGAGCGACGAACGCACCGTCAGCCACCTGGCCGCGCGCGGCCTGGACGGCGCGCTGCTGTCGGCGCATGCCATCGGCACCCGCCTGCCCGGCGCCCTGCTGCAAACACGCGAAGTGCTGCTGCTGGCCGAGGGCGACCCGCTGCTGGCCACGCTGCCGCCCGGCCTGCCGCGCTGCGGCTCCTTCCTGGGTCTCGCGGTGCGCGACCTGCGCCACCTGCACGGCTGGCTGTTCCTCGTACGCGCGCCGAGCGCGCCGGCCTTCGAGCGCGAGGACGCGCGCTGGGCTTCGACCCTGGCCGCCCACCTGGCGGTGGCCTACGAAAACCTGAACCTGTACGCCGTGGTCCAGCGCCACGCGGCCCAGCTGCAGCTGGAAGCCACCGCCCGCGCGGAAGCCGACGCCGCCCTGCGCGAGAGCGAACACCGTCTCGAACTGGCGCGCCAGGTCTTCGACAGCACCCAGGAAAGCATCATGATGACCGACGCCTGCGCCAATATCGTCGCGGTCAATCCGGCCTTCGAACAGATCACGGGCTTTCGCGAAGCGGAAGTCGTCGGCAAGAACCCGCGCCTCTTGCGCTCGGGCCGCCACGACGCCGGCTTCTACCGCTGCATGTGGAACGGCCTGGAAGAGGACGGCCAGTGGCGCGGCGAGATCTGGAACCGCCGCAAGAACGGCGAGGTCTACCCCGAGCGCACCAGCATCAGCGCGGTACGCGACGATGCGGGCAACCTCACCGCCTACGTCTCGGTCTCGACCGATCTGTCGGCGCTGAAGGCGGCCCACAACCAGCTCGACTTCCTGTCGAACCACGATGCGCTGACCCTGCTGCCGAACCGCTCGCTGTTCCACGACCGCCTGCAGCAGTCGATCGCGGCGGCGCGGCGCGACGGCAGCCAGCTGGCCCTGCTGCTGGTGAACGTCGACCGCCTCTCGCGCATCAACGACAGCCTCGGACACGCCGCCGGCGACGCCCTGCTGCGCGAAGTGGCGCGCCGCGCCAAGGAAATCGCCGGACCGGCCGACACCGTCGCGCGCCTGTCGGGCGACGAATTCGTGCTGCTCACCAGCTGCGACGACACCGAGGACATCATCTTCACCGCGCAGCGCCTGATCGAAGCGATCGCGCAGCCGCATTCGGTGGTCGGGCACGACGTGGTCGTCACCGGCAGCATCGGCATCAGCGTCTTCCCGCGCGACGGCGACGTGCCGGGCGACCTGCTCAAGGCTGCCGACGCCGCGCTGGCGCACCAGAAGGACGCCGGCCGCAACGGTTTCCGCTTCTTCAAGGGCGAGATGAATGCCGAGGCGATGCGCTGGCTGGCGCTGGAGACGCGCCTGCGCCGCGCCATCGGCCAGGCCGAACTGGCCCTGCACTTCCAGCCGCAGGTGGCGGGCGAGGACGGGCGCGTGCTCGGCATGGAAGCCCTGCTGCGCTGGCACAGCTCGGAGCTGGGCCGGGTCTCGCCGGCCGACTTCATCCCGCTGGCCGAGGACACCGGTTTGATCCTGCCGATCGGGGACTGGGTGATCCGCCAGGCCTGCCTGCAAAATAAAGCCTGGCAGGATGCGGGCCTGCCGCGCGTGCCGGTGGCGGTCAACGTTTCGGCGCACCAGTTCAAGGCCGGTACGGTGCCGCAGGTGGTGCGCAACGCATTGGCCGAATCGGGCCTGGAGGCGCGCTACCTCGAGATCGAGCTGACCGAAAGCGTCATGATGGGCGACACCACGGCGGCCGAAGCCCAGCTGGCCGAGCTGCGCGCGATGGGCGTCTCGCTCTCGCTCGACGACTTCGGCACCGGCTATTCCTCGCTCGGCTACCTGTCGCGCTTCTCGCTCGACAAGCTGAAGATCGACCAGGCTTTTGTCCGCAACATCACCAGCGACCCGCGCAGCGCGGCGATCGCCCAGGCCACCATCGCGCTGGCCGAAGGCCTGTCGCTGCGCGTCGTGGCCGAAGGCGTCGAGACCCTGGCCCAGCGCGACTACCTGGGCCGGATCGGCTGCACGACCCTGCAGGGCTATCTGTACAGCCAGCCGCTGCCGGCGCGCGAGATGGAGATGCTGTTGCAGGCGGGGCGTATCACGGTTTAGGACAGGACGCGAAGAAGGCGGCTGCTCGACCGGTGTAACGCGTGGAGTCAGGACTCCACCCTACGAATCGGTCTAGCCGTAGGGTGGAGTCCCGACTCCACGCGTTTACGTGCGCTTGCACACCGCACGGCCGGTACAATGGCCGCTCGACGCCTTTCCACGGAAGCCCCGATGTTCGCTCAATTCGTCCGCTACGCCTGTCTCGCCGCCGTCCTGTTCCTGCAGCCCTTCAGCGCCGGCGCCGCCCTGAAGCTCGACGCGCCGATCCCGGTCGGCCCCCAGGTCAAGGTCGGCAAGCTGCCCAACGGCCTCACCTACTACATCCAGAAGAACACGCGCCCCGAACGCAAGCTCGAACTGCGCCTGGTCGTCAAGGCCGGCTCGATCCTGGAAGACGAGGACCAGCAGGGCCTGGCCCACTTCGTCGAGCACATGGCCTTCAACGGCTCGACCAATTTCAAGAAGCACGAGCTGGTCGACTACCTGCAATCGATCGGCGTCAAGTTCGGGGCCGACCTGAACGCCTACACCTCCTTCGACGAAACCGTCTACATCCTGCCGATCCCGCTCGATCGCCCGGAAAACCTGGGCAAGGCCTTCCAGGTGCTCGAAGACTGGGCGCACGGCCTGTCCTTCGACGAGGACGTGATCGACAAGGAACGCGGCATCGTGCTGGAAGAACTGCGGCTGGGGAAAGGCGCGGGCGACCGCATCGGCAAGCAGGTCTACCCGAAGATCTACAACGGCTCGCGCTATGCCGAGCGCCTGCCGATCGGGAAGGAAGAGGTGCTGCGCAACTTCAAGCCCGAGACGCTGAAACGCTACTACCGCGACTGGTACCGGCCCGACCTGATGGCCGTGGTGGCGGTCGGCGACATCGATCCGAAGACCATCGAGAAGCTGGTCAAGGCCCACTTCTCGAAGCTGAAGAACCCGAAGCCGGCGCGGCCGCGCGTATATGCCGAGATTCCGCAGCGCGAAGAGACCGAGGCGGTGGTCGTCACTGACAAGGAAGCCGGCGGCAACAGCATCCTGGTGCGCTATCCGGTGCAGAAGGTAGCAGAGCCCGACACGGTGCGCGGCTACCGCGAGCAGCTGGTCGAAGGCCTGTTCACCGGCATGCTGGGCGCGCGCCTGCAGGAGCTGTCGCAGCTGGCCGAGCCGCCTTTCCTGCGCGGCGGCAGCGCCCTGGGCAAGCTCACGCCCTTCTATAAATCCTTTAACTCGAGCGCCGTGATCGGCCCCGGCGGCGCGCCCAAGGCCATCGACGCGCTGGTGCGCGAGAACGAGCGCGCGCGCCGCTACGGCTTCGGCCAGGCCGAACTCGATCGCGCGCGCAAGAACATGCTGCGCAGCTTCGAGCGCCTGTACAACGAGCGCGAAAAGACCGATTCCGGCGCCTATGTCGCCGAGTACATGCGCAACTTCCTGCAGCAGGAACCGATCCCCGGCATCGCCGCCGAATACCGCTACGCCAACGAGATGCTGCCCGGCGTGACGCTGGACGAGATGAACGCCTACGCGCGCCGCACCATCCCCGCCAACTCGGGCAAGCTGGTGATCTACACCGGCATCGAGCGCGCGGACACCCCGCCGCCGCAGGGCGAGGCGCTGCTGGCGGCGCTGGCCGTGGCCGAGAAGGCCGAGGTGGCGCCGCACGAGGAAAAGGCGCTCGGCAGCCAGCTGATGGCCCAGCCGCCCAAGGCCGGCAGCATCGTCGAGGAACGCGAAGACAAGACACTCGGCCTCACTAACCTGACGTTCTCGAACGGCGTCAACGCGATCCTGAAGCCCACCGACTTCCGCAACGACCAGGTCGTGGTGAGCGCGGCGCGCTACGGCGGCCAGAGTCTGTTCGGCGACGGCGACATCCTGAATGCGCGCTACGCCAACGCCATCGTCGCCAGCATGGGCCTGCAGGAGTATTCGCCCCTCGATCTGTCGAAGGTCCTGGCCGGCAAGGCGGCCGCCGTGACGATGGGCCTGGCCGGCTACAGCGAAGTGCTGGGCGCCTCCTCCGGCGCCACCGACATCGAGACCATGCTGCAGCTATTGTGGCTGCGCTTCGACGCCGTGCGCCGCGACGAGGATTTGTTCAAGTCCTTCATCGGCAAGCAGGTGGAGGCGGCGCGCAACCGCCTCGGCCAGCCGGGCGCGCGCTTCGGCGACGCGGTCGTCGCCACGCTCTACAACAACCACCCGCGCGCACCGCGTCCGCTACGGCCCGAAGAGTACAGCCAGATCAGCCTGGACCGCAGCATCGCCATCTACCGCGAACGCTTCTCGAGCGCCAAGGACTTCACCTTTGTCATCGTCGGCAGCTTCGATCCCAAGGCGATGAAGCCGCTCTTGGCCACCTATCTCGGCAGCCTGCCCACGCCCGACATCCCGACCGCCTGGCGCGACGTCGGCCTGCGTCCGGTGAAGGGCGTGGTCAAGCGCGCCGTCTACAGCGGCAGCGAACCGAAAAGCACGATCTCGCTCACCTTCACCGGCGAGGCGCCCTTCTCCGAGCTGGAGCAGATGCGCCTGCAGGCCCTGGTCGAGATCCTGAATATCCGCATCATCGAGGTGCTGCGCGAGCAGCTGTCCCTGATCTACGGCGGCAGCGCCGGCGCCCAGCTGGGCCGCATCCCCTACGGGAATTACACGCTGTCGGTGACGCTGCCGACCGGTCCCGAAAACGTCGACCGGGTCTTGAAGGCGACCTTCGACGAATTCGAACGCCTCAAGCGCGAAGGCCCGTCGGCCGCCGATCTGGCCAAGGTCAAGCAGAACTGGATCCAGAACCACCGCAAGGCGCTGCGCGAGAACGGCTACTGGCTGGGCCGCATCCAGGCCGCGCTGCTCGACGGGACCGATCCGGCCGACATCCTGACCCACGAGCAGCGCGTGAATGCGCTCGGTGCCGGCGAAGTGCAGGAGGCGGCGCGGCGCTACCTGAACACGGAGAATTACGTGCAGGTGGTGCTGTATCCGGAGAAGAAGGAAGTGCCCGCAGCCCCGTAGGGTGGGCGCCCCCGTGCCCACCGACCGCATGCGCCGCGTTGGCGCATCGTTTTGGTGGGCACGGGGCGCCCACCCTACTTCAGATACCGTTCGAACCACTCGATCGTACGCTTCCTCTGATCTAGCTGGTGTTCCGGCTTGCGAATCGCATGCCCTTCCCCATCGTAGATCACCAGCGCCGTCGGCGTCCCCATCGCACGCAGGCCGTGCCAGAACTCCATCGACTGCACGGCCGGCGTCTCGACGTCGCGCTCGCCCACGTACAGCAGGGTCGGCGTCTTCGCGTTCCTGATCGATTCGATCGGCGAAGCGGCGCGGTAGATCGCTGGGTCGTCGTACATGCTGGCCCCGAAGAATGGCACCATCCACTGGTCGATACCGTTCTGGCCGTAGTAGCTGATCCAGTTGGCGATGCCGGCGCCAGCCACCGCGGCCTTGAAGCGCTGGCTGTGCGTCACGCCCCACATGGTCATGAAGCCGCCGTAGGAATGGCCCATCAGGCCGAGGCGCGCGCCGTCCACCGGCGCCTGCTTGATCACGGCGTCGACCCCGGCCAGGATGTCGCGCCAGTCGCCGCCGCCGAAGTCGCGCCGGTTCGCCTGCGTGAAGGCCAGGCCCTGCCCATAGCTGCCGCGCGGGTTCGGCTGGAACACGTAGAAGCCGCGCGCCGTCAGCTCGCGCACCAGCGGGTTGCCGAACTCCCCTTCGGCGACGAAGCGCGGCGTGGCGGCGGACGCCGGTCCGCCGTGCACGATCACGACCATCGGATGCTTGACGCCGGCTCGCGGCTTGCGCGGACCGATCAGCCAGCCCTGGCTGCGCATGCCTTCGTTGGTCCACACGATGCTGCGTGCGGACACCTGGGGCGCGAAATCGGCGTTGTCGCGCGTGATCGGCTTCAAAGCGGGAATGCGCCCGGCGACGATGCGCGGCGCCTGTTCGTAGGATTCGATCACCGATACGGCCGAAGCGCCGTCCGCGCTGAATACGATGCGCCCGTCGGCCGAGCCGTTGGCGGACACGGCCGCGCCCCACTGCGTGCGCGCCGTTTTCGCAAGCGGATCGATCGCCACGATCGCCATCTCGCTGCCCTGCAGGCTGGAGGCCAGCAGCTGCGTGCCCTTCCACGCCAGGCCGTTGAAGGAGCCGGCGTAGTTCGGCGTCACGTCGACCGGCTCGCCGCCGGCCAGCGGCACGGTGTAGACGTTGCCGCCGACCGAGCCGAAGTCGCTCATCAGGCCGCCGACAAAGGCCACCGTGCGGCCGTCCGGGGACACGTGGGGCAGGCTCATTTGCATCTTCGGCGCGGCGATCACACGCAGTTCTCCGCTGCCGATGTCGACGTGGCCGAGCGTCGCGACCCACCAGTTGTTGTCGCCATTGCCCTTGGCGCTGGTGGCGACGAAGCCGCGTCCGTCCGGCGTCCAGTCGTATTCGTAGACGAAGGTGTCCGGCGGCGAAACCAGGCGCAGCGTGCCGCCCGCGCTTGGCGCCAGCGCGATGCGCTGGGCGTCTTCCTCGATGCCGATCTCGCCGACCTGGCGTGCGCCCGCTTCCACCGCGCCGGTCAGCTTCTTCGCGCCGACCGTCGCCAGCAAGGCGATGCTGGCGCCGTCGGGCGACCAGCGCGCCGTATTCGCCACGCCTTTCACGGTGGCGGCGGCAATCGTCTTGCCGTCGCGCGCAACCCAGAGCGTGGCTTCGCCCGTCCCGCGGTTGGCAGCAATGAAGGCCAGGGCCTTGCGGTCCGGCGACCAGGACGGAAAATCGTAGGAGCAGGCGGCGCAGGGATCGTACTGCGCCGTGATGCGTCCGCTGGCGGCGTCGCGCACGACGATGGCCGCATGGGCGCGCTGTCCCGGGATGCCCGGGTCGCTCGACTCGATCGCGGCGATCGATTCGCCGCCGGCGCTGATCGCCACCGAGCGGTATTCGCGCATGGATGCCCCATGAGCGCCATGCGCGGCCGTCGCCAGCAGCAAGGCTCCGCCCAGCAAACTTTCCTTGATTCTCATCTGCTCTCCTCGTGATGAGCCGGCTCATGGGCAGGCTCATGTTTATTGTGGAGCGCAGTCTACGCCGTTTTGAGTGAGTCTGGAGCGCAACAGTTTGTATGCAGGCGGAATAAACTTGCTTGCACTTAAGAAATATGAAGGCGGTTCGTTGACGCAAAGCTAGAGTGGAAGTTCGACCTCAGCAGGAGTTGACCATGATCTACAAGGACAGCGACAACAAGATGCCCGTCGTCGCCATACTCGAGCGCATGCTGGCGCTGGCGGGACCGGACAAGCGCGCGCTGATCGCGCACGAGCTGCGCATGATGCGCGCCGGGATCCTGGCCGAGCGCGAAGCGATCGCCCTGATCGACGTCCACCTCAAGGATTCGACCCGCACCGCCGTCGTGCACGACCTGCGGCTGGTCTCGAACGAAGGCGCGGCGGCGCGGATCGACCACCTGCTGATCCACCGCTCGCGCCGCTTCTACGTGCTCGACACGCGCTACTTCGCGCACGGCCTGAAGATCACCGAGGACGGCGACTTCCTGCGCTGGAGCGAGGCGGACAAGCGCCACGCGCCGATTCCCTCCCCGTTCGACGCGCTGGCGCGCCAGGTCTCGGTGCTGCGCGACGCACTCGAAGCCTTCGGCCTGGACGATGCGCCGGTCGAGACCCTGGTGCTGCTGGCCCCGAATGCGCGCATCGAGCGTCCGCGCCGCTTCGACAACGACACCATGCGCGTGATGCGGGCCGACCAGTTCCTGGAAAAGCTGAACAACGGCGTCGAGAATGCCCAGGCCACGGCGCTGGCGAAGCTGCATGAGCTGAACCGGACAAGGATGTCCGAATCCATCGGCGAGATCGCGCAGCGCCTGATCGCCCTGCACAGCCCGTCGACGGCGGACACCATGGCGCGCTTCGGCTTGCGCCGCGACGCGGCCATGCCCGCGCCTTGCCCGCCTGCGCCGTCCGCCCCGCCCGCCGCCGACAGCGAGGGCGATCCGCCGGCGCCGGAGCAGAATCAGGCCTTGGCGGCCGAGAGCATGCGCTCGACGTAGCGCGCGATCAGGTCGATCTCGAGGTTGACCTGCGAGCCGGCGCGCAGGTGCTTCAGCGTCGTGACCTCGATGGTGTGCGGGATCAGGTTGATCGAGAAGCGGCAGACCTTCGCGCTATCGACGCTCAGGTCTTCGACGCGGTTCACGGTCAGCGACACGCCGTTGACCACGATCGAGCCTTTATAGGCGAGGAACTTGCCCAGCTCCTGGGGCGCGTCGATCACCAGTTCGCGCGATTCGCCGACCGGCTCGAAGCTGTGCACGCGGCCCAGGCCGTCCACGTGGCCCGAAACCAGGTGGCCGCCCAGGCGCTCGGCCAGGGTCAGCGCCTTTTCCAGGTTGACTTCGCCCGGCGCGTCCAGGCCCACGGTCTTGTTCAGGCTTTCGCGCGAGACGTCGACGCAGAAGCTCGACGCATCCTTTTCCACCACCGTCATGCAGGCGCCGTTGATGGCGATCGAGTCGCCCAGGGCAACGTCGGCCAGCGGCAGGCTGCCGGCGTCGATCTGCAGGCGCACGCCCGCGTCCAGGCCGCCCGCCAGCGGCGCGACCGAGTTGATATTGCCGACGGCGGCGACGATTCCAGTAAACATGCTGCTTTCCTTCAGGTTGGTTCTTCGTTGTGTAGTCTGGCCACAATGCGCAGGTCGGCGCCGACCATGGCGACGTCGTGGAAGCGCAGTGCGATCTTGTCCGCCAGGCGCGTCAAAGGCGGCAGCGCGAACATGCCCTGCCCCGATCCGATCAAACTCGGCGCCAGGTAGACCAGCAGTTCGTCGACGCAGCCCTCGCGTACCAGCGAGGCGTTCAGCTTCGAGCCGGCCTCCACGTGCACTTCGTTGATCTCGCGCCGGCCCAGTTCCAGCATCAGCGCCGGCAGGTCGACCTTGCCGGCATTGTTCGCCAACAGGATGACTTCGTGGCCGGCTGCGCGCAGCCGGGCTTCCTTGTCCGCATCCGGAACGGCGCCCACGATCCAGCACGGCGCGCCCTGCAGGATCTTCGCGTCGAGCGCGATCTCGAGGCGGCTGTCGACGATGACGCGGCGCGGCTGTCTTGGGGTGTCGATGCCGCGCACGGTCAGCTGCGGATCGTCCGCCTTGACGGTGCCAATCCCGGTCAGGATCACGCAGGCGCGCGCGCGCCAGGCGTGGCCGTCCTGGCGTGCCTCGGGGCCCGTGATCCACTGGCTCTCGCCGTTCTCCAGCGCGGTCATGCCGTCCAGGCTGGCCGCGATCTTCAGGCGCACCCAGGGACGGCCGCGCCGCATGCGCGAGAAGAAGCCGATGTTCAGTTCATGCGCTTCATTCGCCAGCAGGCCGGAGGCGGTCGCGATGCCGGCCGCTTCGAGCTGCGCCATGCCGCGCCCGGCGACCAGCGGATTCGGGTCGCCCATCGCCGCCACCACGCGTCCCAGTCCCGCTTCGACCAGGGCTTTCGAGCAGGGCGGCGTGCGGCCATAGTGGCTGCAGGGTTCCAGCGTGACGTAGGCGGTGGCGCCGCGCACGTCGTTTCCGCGTGCGGCAGCGTCGCGCAGGGCCTGGATCTCGGCATGCGCCTGGCCGGCCGGCTGGGTGTGGCCGGCGCCGATGACTTCGTCGTCGCGCACGATCACGCAGCCCACGCGCGGATTCGGCGCGGTGATGTACATGCCCTTCGCAGCCCATTCCAGGGCCAGGGCCATCGCTTCGGTGTCGTTATTGATCTGCACAGTCTTGTTTCGTGTCCTAGCCTGGCGCTTCCGCGCCGTCGCAATTCGTGTCGCGCGCCGGGTTGCAGGCACGCGCCCGCCCCAGCATGTTGATCTTGATCCGGCGGACCGCGCCGCCATGAAACAGCGACAGCGTGCCCCAGCGCGCCGCGCCGCTCGTGCTGCAGCTGCGTCCGGCGCCATTGTAGGCGATGTAATACGGCGCTGCAGGACTCGTGAAGGAGAAGTCGGCACCGAAGCCGGCAGCCAGCGCCTCGTGCACGGCGAGGATGTCGTCGCCGGGGCCAGGCAGGCCGTCGCCGTCGCGGTCGGCGAACACGGTCCAGCCCTGGCGCCAGTCGGCCCCGCCCGCGTCGCGCGGCAGCACGATGACCTGCTCGTTGCGCGCGATCGCCTGCGCCCGCGCCAGGCCGATCGCGCCGAACAGGTCGTTGGTGGCCGCGCGCAGCTGCTGGGCGCGCAGCAGCGCGGCCAAATCGGGCACGGCCACGCCCAGCAGGACGGCGGCGATCGCGGTGACGGTCAGCAGTTCGGGCAGCGAGAAGCCACGCGCCATGGTCAAAGGCGCTTTCATGGCCAGCAGCGGCTTGACGTTCCGCTGGCGCCCTGCGCGCCGCGGCTATCCAGGCTCAGGATCCCGCACTCGGGATCGGTGAAGCGCGCGTCGACGTTCGCCGTCCCCGGACGCGCGCGCAGCCGCACGCAGTCGCGCAGCTCGCTGCCGGGGCAGGCCTCGGCGTCCAGCTCGTAGAAACTGGTGGCGGCGCTGTTGCCCGACCACCAGGGCAGCCCCGCCACCGGCTCTGCCTGCGAAAAGGCGACATAGGTATGGTGGAGCGCGTGGTGCTGCTCCTGGCGCTGCATCGCGCCGATCAGCGCGACCTTGCCCTCCATGCGCCGCGTCTTCGTCAGATAGCCGGCATAGCCAGGCCAGGCGATGCTGGACAGGATGGCGAGGATGAGCAGCACGAGCAGCATTTCGACCAGGGTGAAACCGCGGGACATCGTTTTCTCCTCGATTGGTTCACTTGGATGCGGCCCGGTGCAGCGCGGGCCAGTTGGCAATCTCGCGCCAGCCGAGGCGCCTGGCCGGCGCGGTGCCGGCGGCGCGCCGGTAGTAGCTCTGCAGGACGACGACCGTGGCCGGATCGGCGCCGACGCCGAGCGCGGTGATGCGAAACAGGGGCTCGGATGTCGGCGGCGATGCGGGCAGCAGTTCGACCAGGTAGCGCGGCGCCGCGGCAGGCAAGCTGCCGCTGCCCGTCGGCAGCGTCCGCCCGCTGAAGCGGCCGTATTCGACGCCGGCCTCGCCCTGCAGGTCGGCCGCCTGCCAGGCCGGCGCGGCGCCCGCCGCCGGCTTGCACAGGCCCGTCTTCTCGGCACGGCCGCTGCAGCGCTGATCGAAGGCATCCGCATCGAGCGCCGTGAAAATCGCGGTGCGCGGCGACGCCGGGCCGGCCGCGCCGTCGATGTCGCGCTCGGCGTCGACGAGCGCCGCCTCGGCCGCCGCATGGGCTACCTGGCGGTCGCGTTCGTAGCGCGCCGACTTGGCGCCGGCCAGCGCGGCGCGCGTGCCTGACAAGGACATCATCAGCAGCGCCAGCATCAGGAACAGCATGGTGACGAGCGCCGCGCCGCGCTCCTGTTCAGCGAACTTCATGTCGGGCTCAGGGCTGGGGTGCGCCGACCGCGTACACGGCCGTGAACAGGCGGCGCGCCGGCGCCGGACGGCCGCCATCGAGCTCCGCACGCGTCAGCTGCACGCCCGCATCCGCACTCCCCTGCGCCGCGCCGTAGGCCGCTCCGAAGAGCGCATAAGCATCCGGCTGCACGGGCGCGCTCGATGCCTGCTCACCGTGCAGCAGCAGCGCCACCTGCACGCTGGCGACGCGCTTCCAGGCCGTCTTTTCATTGCGCTCGCCCGGCGCCAGCGCGGCGTCGAGCGCGGCCAGTGCGCTGGCGTTGACGTAGCGATTCGGGATGCCGTCGGTCGGCGTGTCGGTATCGAGCCCATACAGCACCTGGAAGCCGTCGACGCCGGCGACCACCGCGTCGGCGCTCCAGTTGGCCGCGCCCTTGTACTTGCAGCGCAGCTCGGCCAGGCCGTCGCCATTGCGCGCGACATAGAAGATGCTCCAGCCATCCTTCGCCTCGTGCACCGTGAAACCGGCGCAGTCGACCACGCTGCCGTCGCCATCGGGCGCACCGCCGGCGCCGCCATAGCGCACGGCCAGCACGTCGCTGCCGTTGACGGCGCTCGTCACCGGATCGTCGATCCCGAAGCTGGTCTTGACGAGCGAGCGGCTGTCGAGACCCGCGAGCGGCGCCGGCGCGTTCTTGTCGGGCGGGCCGTGGCGTTCCCAGTCGACAAAGGCGCCCTGGCGCACCGCGCGCCCGATCAGCGCCAGCGCATAGCGTCCGCCGTCATCGATGCCGGCCGCGTCTTCGTGAGCGACATAGGCCTTGTTGGCGCTGACCATCAGGACCGCGCCGGCCAGCAGCACGCCGAGGCCGACGGCCAGCGCGACCAGCAGCTCGGCCAGGGTCATACCGCTTTGCCGCGCCTTCATGCCGACACCACCATGACGACGACAGGTGCCGCCGTGGATGCGCCCGGAATATGCCAGCCCAGCTTGACGACCACCGGCGCCCCGGCGCCGCCGGAACAGTTCCACTCGAAGGATTGCAGCGCCGCGTTCCAGCCGCCCGCATCGCGGCAGACGGCGATGCGCCCGCCCGGAAAGGCGCCATGCACGATGCGCGCCGCCTCGTACAGGTCGAAGGCGGCCAGCTGCGCGGGGTCGCAGGCGGTGCCGAAGCATTGGACGGACGGCGCATCAGGCGCGCCGCCGGCGGCATCGTAGTCGAAGCCGAGGTAGGGATTGGATGCGTCGGGCAGCGCCGCATTCACGCGCATGCGCGCCCCAAGCGAAGCGGCCAGCTGCACGGCCTCGGATTCGAGCGCCGCCTGCTGGCGCAGGCGCGCGCTCGACAGCTGGGTGCCGGCCGCACCGGCCACGCCGAGGGCCAGCACGAATAAGGCAACCAGGACTTCGATGAGGGTGAAGCCACCCTGAGACCAGCGCTGCAAGGACCACCTCCACGATTCGAACGCGGGAATTCGCGCGAACCGAGAAGTTAACAGCGCGGCCGAGCGTGCTCCTGCGCTCGCTCAAGCGTGCGCGGGCGGCCCAACAGCGTTTGATTTATTTGCGTGAATGGCCGACTTCGACGAGCGCCTGCTGGAACTCGGCCAGGTCCTTGAAGTCTTTATAGACGGAGGCAAAACGGATGTACGCGATCTCGTCCAGGCGCTTGAGTTCCTGCATCACGAGCTCGCCGACATAGCCGGTATCGACTTCGCGGCGGCCGCTGGTGAGCAGCTTTTCCTCGATCGAGGCGACGGCGGCGTCGATCGCCGCGGCCGGGACCGGGCGCTTGCGCAGGGCCAGCATCAAACTGCCGCGCAGCTTGCTGCTGGCAAATTCGGTGCGGCTGCCGTTTTTCTTGACGATGATCGGCATCGACAGTTCGATGCGTTCGTAGGTGGTGAAGCGCTTGTCGCATTGCACGCAGCGGCGACGGCGGCGGATGGCGTCGCCTTCCTCGGATACGCGCGTATCGAGGACCTGGGTGTCTTCATGCTGGCAAAACGGACATTTCATGGGCGCCGGTGTTACTCAATGATGCTGGCTAATGCAAAGGAACGGCAGCCGGACACCCGGTGCCGTTCCTGAACTCTACTACGTTTGCTACTGAATGGTGATTTCCGCTTACTTCGCGTACACCGGGTACTTGTCGGTCAGCACCTTGACTTCGGCCTTGACGCGCTCGATGGTCGCGGCGTCGTGCGGGTTGTCCAGCACGTCGGCGATCAGGTGGCCGACCTTGACCGCGTCTTCTTCCTTGAAGCCGCGGGTGGTGAAGGCCGGGCTGCCGAGGCGGATGCCCGAGGTCACGAAGGGCTTTTGCGGGTCGTTCGGGATGCCGTTCTTGTTGCAGGTCATGTGTGCCTGGCCCAGGATCGCTTCCGCTTCCTTGCCAGTCAGGCCTTTGGCGCGCAGGTCCACCAGCATCACGTGCGACTCGGTGCGGCCCGAGACGATGCGCAGGCCGCGCTCGGTCAGGGTATTGGCCAGGGCGGCGGCGTTCTTGACCACCTGCTGCTGGTACTCCTTGAACTCGGGCGACAGCGCTTCCTTGAAAGCGACGGCCTTGCCGGCGATCACGTGCATCAGCGGACCGCCCTGGATGCCAGGGAAGATCGCCGAATTGATCTGCTTCTCGTACTCGGCCTTCATCAGGATGATGCCGCCGCGCGGGCCGCGCAGCGATTTGTGGGTGGTCGAGGTGACGAAGTCGGCATGCGGCACCGGGTTCGGGTATTCGCCCGCGGCGATCAGGCCGGCGTAGTGAGCCATGTCGACCATGAAGTAGGCGCCGACTTCCTTGGCGATGCGGGCGAAGCGCTCGAAGTCGATGCGCAGCGCGAAGGCCGAGGCGCCGGCGATGATCATCTTCGGCTTGTGCTCGCGCGCCAGGCGCTCCATGGCTTCGTAATCGATGTCTTCCTGCTCGGTCAGGCCGTAGGAGATGACGTTGAACCATTTACCCGACATGTTCAGCGCCATGCCGTGGGTCAGGTGGCCGCCTTCGGCCAGCGACATGCCCATGATGGTGTCGCCCGGCTTCAGCATGGCGAAGAACACGCCCTGGTTCGCCTGCGAACCCGAGTTCGGCTGGACGTTGGCGGCTTCCGCGCCGAACAGTTCCTTCAGGCGGTCGATCGCCAGCTGCTCGGCGACGTCGACGTATTCGCAGCCGCCGTAATAGCGCTTGCCCGGATAGCCTTCGGCATACTTGTTCGTCAGCTGGGAGCCCTGGGCTTCCATCACGGCCGGCGAGGTGTAGTTCTCGGACGCGATCAGCTCGATGTGATCTTGCTGACGGGTGTTTTCCTTCTGAATGGCGTCCCACAGTTCCGGGTCAACCTTGGCCAGCGTGTGATCTTTTGCAAACATGAACAAAACTCCAATCGATAAGAGAACCGGACAACAGCAGTGTCGGATCGGCGCGCGGCCCAAGAAGCAGCCGGCCGCGCTGCAATACACGCGAACCATTGTCGGCTGCCCAGGCGAACGGCGGATGAAGTCTCACATTCCCCGGTGGGACCCCACCTTTCCCGCACTTGAGGTGCGAGTTTCGCCAGTTATGTGAGACATAAATGGACTCAGGATTGTATGTGAAGTGCCCGTTGAGGGCAAGGAAAGCCCTGCCAGGCTGGCAACATCTTTGAAACTTCAAGCAAGATTGTCGGCTACAATCTTGCAGCATCTGCCACCCGAGGAATCCACCATGATCGTTTTCATCACCGGCGCTTCCGCCGGCTTCGGCGCCGAAATGGCGCGCACCTTCGTCCGCAACGGCCACCAGGTCGTGATGGCCGCTCGCCGCATCGAACGCCTGCAGGCGCTGGCGGCCGAACTGGGCGAATCGGCGCTGCCGGTCGAGATGGACGTGACCGACAAGAAATCGATCGAGGAAGCGCTGGCGATGCTGCCGCAATCCTGGCGCCAGATCGATGTCCTGATCAACAACGCCGGCCTGGCGCTGGGCACCGCGCCCGCCCACGAAGCGCCGCTGGACGACTGGGAAACCATGATCGCCACCAATTGCAAGGGCCTGGTGACGATGACGCGCGCCCTGCTCCCGGCCATGGTCGAGCGCGGCAGCGGCCTGGTGATCAACCTGGGCTCGGTGGCCGGCCACTATCCTTACCCGGGCGGCAACGTGTATGGCGCCACCAAGGCCTTCGTCGAGCAGTTCACCCTGAACCTGCGCGCCGACCTGGTCGGCACCGGCGTGCGCGCCACCAACCTGGCGCCCGGCCTGTGCGGCGGCACCGAGTTTTCGAACGTGCGCTTCAAGGGCAACGACGAGGCGGCGGCGAAAGTCTATGAAGGCACGACGCCGCTGACGGCCAAGGACATTGCCGAGACCGCTTACTGGATCGCGTCCCTGCCGCCGCATATCAACGTCAACAGCATCGAGATGATGCCGACTTGCCAGGGCTTCGCGCCGTTCAATATCAAGCGGGCGTAAGAGTCGTAGGGTGGGCGCCCCGTGCCCACCGATGGACGCGCAGCCAATACGCTTGGTGGGCACGGGGCGCCCACCCTGCGGCACAGCGTGCGCCCCGACTTCGATAATTGTGAGAAAGTGTTACAGTTATTGTCCTGACAGCGTTGTCTCTCGTCTACTACGCCGCGCTCCATGGATTTTCCAGCGAACGCACCGCCGTGCTGACCCGCGGCAGTGTGTTCGCTAGCATACATACACGCGTATAGCGTAAAATGTTTCCTTTTATCATTTTTGGCAAATAAGAATGCCTGCGCCTTTCACCTGGACAGTACGGGTTTATTACGAAGATACGGACGCCGGCGGGATCGTGTTCTACGCGAATTACCTGAAGTTCTTCGAGCGTGCCCGCACCGAGTGGCTGCGCGCCGCCGGCGTCGACCAGCAAGCCTTGCTCGAGCGTGAAGGCGCCGGCTTCGTCGTGAAAAGCGCCCACCTCGACTACCACGCGCCGGCCCGCCTGGACGACCAGATCACCCTGACCTTGACGGTCGAAAAGCTCGGCCGCGCCTCGGTCCAGTTCGCCCAGAAAGCGTATCTTGGCGACCTGCTGCTGGTCGAAGCGCAGGTGAAAGTCGGCTGCGTCGACCTCGCCGCCATGCGTCCGCGCTCGCTCCCCGGCGATGTCGCTGATAAAATGCGTGCCGCTTGACTCATTCAACAATATTGCATAACAGATGACCCCATCCCACGACCTCTCCTTCCTTGCCCTCATCAGCAATGCGCACCTCATCGTGCAGCTCATCATGCTGCTCCTGCTGGTGCTGTCCGTGGTCAGCTGGTCATACATCTTCCGCAAACTGTTCGCCATCCGCGCCGCGCGCCGCCAGACCGAGCAGTTCGAGCGCAGCTTCTGGGCCGGCGGCAACCTGCATACCCTGCACCAGTCGGCCTCGGCCCAGCGCGACCAGAGCGGTCCGCTGGCGCGCATCTTCGAAGCCGGCATGGGCGAATTCATCAAGGGCAAACAAGCCTCGCGCGACGCCCTCGACATGGGCGCCGTGCTCGACGGCTCGCGCCGCGCCATGCGCGCCGCCTTCCAGCGCGAACTCGACGGCCTCGACCTGCACCTGAACTTCCTGGCTTCGGTCGGTTCCGTCTCCCCTTACATCGGCCTGCTCGGCACCGTGTGGGGCATCATGAACGCCTTCCGCGGCCTGGCCAGCGTCCAGCAAGCGACCCTGGCAGTGGTTGCACCCGGCATCGCCGAAGCACTGATCGCCACCGCGATCGGCCTGTTCGCCGCGATTCCTGCCGTGGTCGCCTACAACCGCTTCACGCACGACATCGACCGCCTGGCGACCCGCTTCGAGAGCTTCGTCGAGGAATTCTCGAACATCCTGCAGCGCCAGTCGCGCTGATCCGGAGAATCGATCATGGCCTTTTCCAGCAGCATGCGCGGCGGACGCCGCAGCAAACTGAAATCCGAAATCAACGTCGTGCCCTACATCGACGTGATGCTGGTGCTGCTCATCATCTTCATGGCGGTGCCGGCCAACGAGACCCCGAACGTGGTCAACCTGCCGAATGCCGAGAAGTCGGCGCTGCCGCCCGACACCTACATCCACATCACCGTGAAACCCGACGCCACGCTGGCGATCGGCGTCAGCGGCAAGGAAACCGTCGCCGCCGAAACGATGCCGGACCGCGCCGCCCTCTTGAGCCGCCTGCGTGAACTGCACGAGAGCAATCCCGACTATCCGGTGATGATCGCGGGCGACCGCGACAGCAAGTACGCCGACGTGATCGAACTGATTTCGGAATCGAAGAAACTGGGGATCAACCGCGTCGGTCTCGCAACCAAATAAGCAATGTCCGCAACGAAGCCTGCCACCATCGGCGCCCCGTACACGGTGCCGCCAGAACCGAACCGCACCGGCGCGATCGTGCTGGCGCTGGCCGTGCACGCCCTGCTGCTGGCCTTCCTCTGGATCGGCATCAGCTGGCAGAACACGGAACCGCCCGCGGTCGAGGCCGAGGTGTGGGACATGAAAGTCGAGTCGGCCGCCGCCCCTGCGCTGCCGCCGCCGACGCCGCCCGAAGTGGTCGAGCCCGAGCCGCAGCCCGAGCCTGTCCCGACGCCGCCGCCTGCGCCGAAGGTCGTGGAGCCGGAGCCGGTCAAGCCGGCCCCGCCGGACATCAATCTCGAACGCGAAAAGAAACTGGCCGAGCAGAAGAAGCAGCGCGAACGCGAACGCGAACAGCTTGAAAAGAAAGAACGTGAGCGCGAACTGGCCGAGAAGCAGGAACGCGAAGAGCTGAAGAAAAAAGAACTGGCGAAGCAGGAACAGGAAAAGAAGGAACTCGAGAAGAAGAAGCTCGAGGCCGAGAAGAAGCTCGCCGCCGAAAAAGCGGAAGCCGAGAAGAAAAAAGTCGCTGCCGAGAAAGCCGCCAAGGCCAAGGCCGAGAAAGCCGAACAGGCCAAGCTCGACAAGATGCGCGACGAGGAACTCAAGCGCATGATGGGCGCCGTCGGCACCACCGGCAGCGCGGCCAAGTCGAGCGCGCCGAAATCCGATCCCGGGTACGTGGCCAAGCTGACCGCCCTCATCAAGAGCAATACGAGCTTCACGGGCAGCACCGACGTGCCGGGCAATCCGAAAGCCGTGTTCAAGGTCGAGACGCTGCCGACCGGCGAGATCCTGTCGGTGCGCCTGACCAAGAGCAGCGGCGTGCCGCAGTTCGACGATGCGGTGGAGCGCGGCATTAACAAATCGTCACCACTTCCAAAGAAGAAAGATGGTACGGTGGAGCGCACTATCGTGGTCAATTTCTCCATGAAAGATTTGGACTGACCGAACAAGTTACTCTTTACCGAGAAAAGAACGCATGAAAAAACTTCATTACCTGTTATTCAGCGCCACCCTCCTGATGGGCTCGGCGGCCAATGCCCAGCTCCAGGTGGAAATCGCCGGCGTCGGCAGCAACCAGATCCCGGTGGCGGTCGCCGCCTTCGCCGACGAATCCCTGGCCCCGGACCAGGTCTCGGCCATCGTGCGCGCCGACCTCGAGCGCAGCGGCGTCTTCAAGGTCATCAACGCCGGCCAGGTCATCAGCGACAGCGCCAGCGTGGACGCCGGCAGCTGGAAGGCGCGCGGCGCCGACGCGCTGGTGGTCGGCAGCGTGGCGCGCCAGCCGGACGGCCGCTTCGCCGTGCGCTATAAACTCTACGATACGGTCAAGGGCAGCCAGCTTTCGCAGATGGGCGGCGAAGTGCAGCCGAAGTACATCCGCCTGCAGGGCCACCGCATCGCCGACGACGTGTATGAAAAGCTGACCGGCGTGCGCGGCATCTTCTCGACCCGCATCGCCTACGTGAAGGAAAACCGCGCCGGCCGCAGCTATGCGCTGGCCGTGGCGGACGCCGACGGCGAGAACGAGATCGTCGCGGTGCACGGCAAGGAGCCGATCATCTCGCCGTCCTGGTCGCCGGACGGCGGCAAGGTCGCGTACGTTTCCTTCGAAGACCGCAAGCCGGTCATCTACATGCAGGACCTGGTCACCGGCAAGCGCCGCGTGATCGCCAACGAAAAGGGCAGCAATTCGGCACCGACCTGGTCGCCGGACGGCAGCAAGCTGGCGATCGCCCTGTCGAAGTCGGGCAACTACCAGGTCTACATCGTGAACGCCGACGGTTCCGGCCTGCGCCGCCTGTCGAACAGCAGCGGCATCGACACCGAGCCGCAATTCTCGGCCGACGGCCAGAGCATCTATTTCACCAGCGACCGCAGCGGCGGCCCGCAGATTTATAAAATGAGCGTCGCAGGCGGCAACGCCACCCGCGTCACCTTCAACGGCAACTACAACATCAGCCCGCGCGTGTCTCCGGACGGCAAGACCCTGGCCTGGATCTCCCAGCGCGACGGTGGCTACTCTCTTTACGCGAAGGACCTGGCAAGCGGCCAGGAACTGCGCCTGGCCGATGGGGCCTCCGAACCGAGTTTTTCGCCGAACGGCAAATACATCATGTATGCGAACAAGGGTGGCGGGCGTGTCTCGCTGGCCGTCGTATCGACCGATGGCCGCGTCAAGCAGCGTTTGTCCACCAAAGCGGGAAACATTCGGGAACCCAGCTGGGGCCCCTTCATGAAGTAATAGTAAAGAAGTAAACCACCAACCCAAGACCAGGAGAAAAACCATGCGCAACGTTAAGAGTGTATCCTTCATCATCGCCACCGCTGCCCTGCTCGCAGCCTGCAAATCGCCAGCCCCAGTGGCCGCACCGGCCGTCGAAGAGCGTCCAGTGACCCCGCCGGCAGCCGCCGACGCGCGCGACATCCGCCCGGTCGAAACCGCGACCGTCGATCCGCTGAACGACCCGAAAGGCGTGCTGGCCAACCGCAGCGTCTACTTCGACTTCGACAGCTACGTCGTGCGTGAAGACGGCAAGCCAGTGGTTGCCAACCACTCGCAGTACCTGAACCAGAACAAGGGCCGCAAGATCCTGATCCAAGGTAACACCGACGATCGCGGCGGCAGCGAGTACAACCTGGCCCTGGGCCAGAAGCGCGCCGAAGCCGTGCGCCGTGCGATGGCAACCCAGGGCGTGGCCGAAAGCCAGATGGAAGCCGTCTCGCTGGGCGAAGAAAAGCCGAAGGCAACCGGTTCGGGCGAGAGCGCCTGGGCTGAAAACCGTCGCGCCGACATCGTCTACCAGTAATCGTTTGATCGGGTCTTAAGACTCGGCGAATTGACAGCGGGGCGGGTGCAGTGCAGACTGCTACCGCCCCGTTTTCCATTGCATCACTCGTAAAGAAAGAGCCACGACATGCCTAAATTGTTGTCCCCGTCCCGTCTTGCCTGCCTGATGCTGGCCGCCTGGCTGCCGCTGCAGGCCTCCGCCGGCATCCTGGACGACGATGAAGCGCGCCGCGCGATCATCGACCTGCGCGCGAAAGTCGACAATATCACGCGCGACCTCACCACCCGCCTCGACGCCAAGGCCGACAAGAACGCCACCCTCGACCTGCTGAACCAGAACCAGCAGCTGCTGTCCGAGATCGCCAAGCTGCGCGGCCAGGTCGAAGTGCTGGCCAACGAGGTCAGCAAGGCCCAGAACAACCAGCGCACCCTGTACGCCGACCTCGACGCCCGCATCAAGAAGCTCGAGCCGCGCACCGAGACCATCGACGGCGAAAGCGCCCAGGTGCTGCCGTCCGAGAAGCAGGCCTACGACGGCGCGATGGAAGTCTTCAAGACCGGCGACTACAAGCGCGCGGCAGGCGCCCTGCAGGACTTCGTCAAGCGCTATCCGGAATCGGCCTACGCCGCCAACGCCCAGTACTGGCTCGGCAACGCCTACTACGCCCAGCGCGACTACAAGAACGCCATCGCCGCCCAGGAAGTCGTGACCACCACCTACGCCAGCAGCGCCAAGGCCCCGGACGCGCTGCTCAACATCGCCACCAGCTACGCCGAGCTGAAGGACAAAGTGAAAGCCAAGAAGACCCTGCAGACGCTGGTGTCGAAGTTCCCGGAATCGCAGGCCGCGCAGTCCGCCAAGGACCGCCTGGCCGCGCTGAAGTAAAGCTGCGCTGCAACATTCACGGCCTGCACGTTTGACAGCACGGCGGCAGCGCCCTATAATCTTGCTTCTTTCGGGTCGTTAGCTCAGCTGGTAGAGCAGCGGACTTTTAATCCGTTGGTCGCAGGTTCGAATCCCGCACGGCCTACCACGAATTCAGCAGCAGCATCAAAGGAGTCACGAGCAATCGTCGACTCCTTTTTTGTTTTCGGCGCCGCGCCCATTCCCTGCTGAGCCCAGCCATGTGCCGTGATGCCGGCCGTTAATGCATAATCCGGTTGCAGCACACGAGCGCCGCGGACACCGTCGTCCGCGCGCAACCAACGCATCCACCATGAGCGAACGCCCTCCCTCCCCGCTGCCCGCTGCACCGCCGTCGCCCGGCCTGTATTCGCCGCTGCGGCTGGGCAGCCTCGCGGCGCTGCTGATCCTGACCCTGGTGCTGGGCACCGCGGCGATGCTGCACGTCAGCTACCGCGACACCATGCGCCAGCAGCAGACCACGCTGCGCAACCTGGCGATCGCCTTTGCCGCCCAGTCCCAGGTCGTGGTCCAGGCCGTCGACCAGGCGCTGCGCCAGGTCGGGCGCAGCTACCGGCCGGCGCCGGACGGGCAGCCGCAAAGGCTCGCCTACTTCGACGAAGGGGGGCCGGCGCGCGAATACCTGCTGGGGCTCCATGTCTTCGGGCTCGACGGCCGCCTGCTGGCGAGCGGTGCGCCGCCGGGCGCGGCCAGGCCCGCGCCGGCAGCGCCCACCGGCGCCCTGGTGCGCGGCGACACGCTGCGGATCGGCATCTCCGCCGTCGACCGCACGACCGGGCGCGGCATCATCGAAGTCGTGCGCCCCCTGCGCGACGCCGCCGGACGGCGCATCGGCTCGGTGCTGGCCGAAGTCGACTCGGAACAGTTCGAGCGCATCTACAGCCTGGTGGAACTGGGCGAAGGCGGCTCGGTGACCCTGCTGCACCGCGACGGCACGATGCTGGTGCGCGGCCCGAGCCTGCCGATGAACATCGGGCGCTCGTTCTTCCATACGCCCCTGTTCCAGCAGCATCTGCCGGCGAGCCCGCGCGGCGCCTTCGAAACAATCAGCCCGGTCGACGGCCTGGCGCGGCTGTATGGCTATGACGCGGTCGGCAATTACCCGCTCGTGATCATCACCGGGATGAACAAGTCGGTGGCGCTGGCGCCGTGGTATGGCCGGCTGTGGACGGCCGTGTCGCTGCTGACCCTGGTCTGCCTGGCGCTGGCCTTCCTGGCCTGGCGCGTGGCGCGCGATACCCGGCGCCAGCAGGCCCTGATCGTGCGCCTGGAAGCGAGCGAAGCGCAGGCCGGGCGCAGCGCCGGCTACCTGGCGGCGATCCTGAATGCGGTGCGGACCCCGATCTGGGTGCTCGACGGCGCACGCCGGCTGGTGGTCTGGAACGAGGCTTTTACCCGCTTCGTCGGACGCACGCCGGCCGAACTGGGTGGGCGCCTCGAGGCCGAGGTGCTCGATCCGGCCGGGGCGGCCGAGCGCGAGCGGCGCTACGCCCTGGTGCTGGGCACCGGCCGCACCGACGAGGCGCTGGCCACGCTCGCCGACGGCGCAGGCGACGCCCGCAGTGTGATCCAGCAGACCTCGCAGCTGCTGGACGCCTCCGGCCAGGTGCAGCTGGTCAGCCTGCTGACCGACATCACCGAGCGCGAACGGGCCGAGGCGCACCTGGCCTACCTGGCGAACTTCGACGCCCCGACCGGCCTGCCGAACCGGAATCACTTCCGCCACCTGCTGGGTGCCGAACTGGCCGACGCCGCCGCCAAGGGCACGGGGTTGGGCACGCTGGTGGTGTCGCTGGCGCGCCTGCACGAGATCAGCGACCTGCTCGGCCACGAAGCGGGCGAGGCGGCGCTGCGCGAGATCGGCGTGCTGTTCCAGTCGCAGCTGCCGCGCGCGGCCGGCGTGGCGCGGATCAAGAGCAACGAGTTCGCGCTGGCGGTGCATGCCCACCATGGCCGCGGCGAGCTGGAAGAATTCGCGCAGGCCCTGCACCGCCGCCTGTCCAGCCCGTTCAGCGTCAACGGCCGCGAGTTCTTCCTCGGCCCGCGGGTCGGCGTCTCGCTCTTCCCCGAAGACGGACAAAGCGCGGACGAATTGTTCCGCCGCGCCGAGAGCGCGCGCAACCGCAGCGGCGCCGACGGCGAGACCATCCATTTTTATTCCGAGAGCGTGCAGGCCGACCTCGACGAGCGGCTCACGGTCGAGGCCCAGCTGCGGCGCGCCCTCGAGCGCGGCGAACTGCGCATGGTGTACCAGCCGAAGGTGGCGCTGGAGTCGGGACGTATCGTCGGCTTCGAGGCGCTGCTGCGCTGGAACAGCGCGGAGCTCGGCGAGGTGTCGCCGGTGCGCTTCATCCCGCTGGCCGAACGCACTGGACTCATCGTGCCGATCGGCGCCTGGGTGCTGCAGGAAACCTGCCGCCAGCTGGCGCGCTGGAACGCCGGCGGCGCCGGCCTGAAAGTGGCGGTGAACCTGTCGCCGCGCCAGTTCGACCAGAAAGACCTGGTGCCGATGATGCAGCGCTGCATCCTCGAGACCGGCGTCGATCCGCGCTGCCTCGAATTCGAGATCACGGAAACGGCCCTGATGCGGCGCGAAGGAGAGGTCGACGACCTGCTGCACGCGATCCGCGCGCTCGGGGTCGAGCTGTCGATCGACGATTTCGGCACCGGCTACTCGAGTCTGGCCGCTTTGAAGCGCTTCCCCGTGCAGCGCCTGAAGATCGACCGCGCCTTCATCCGCGACCTCGGCCGCGACGAGGACAGCGCCGCCATCGTGCGCTCGATCCTGAACCTGGCGCGCAACCTCAAGATGTCGGTCGTGGCCGAAGGCGTCGAGACCGCGGAGCAGCTGGCGATCCTGCGCGCGCTGGCCTGCGACGACTACCAGGGCTTCCTGTTCAGCCGGCCGGTCGAGGCCGGCCAGGTGCCGGCGCTGGTCGAGCGCAACCGCGCGGTGGCCGCCCCGGCTACCTGAACTGGCTTCTTAAAACTCTTCCCAGCCGTCGCCCGCGGTCGTTGCCGTTTCTTTCTTGACCGGACGCGGCTGCGCGGCGGCCTTGGGAGCGGCCGGCTTGGCGAGCGCCGGGCGCGCGGCTGGCTTTGCCACCGGCGCCGGACTCTGCGCCGGCGCCGCTGCCGGCACGCTGACGCTGCCCTCGATCCGGAACGCGCCCACGGTGCGCGCCAGAGAGGCCGCTTCCTGCTGCAGCGACTGCGCCGCCGCCGAAGCCTGCTCGACCAGGGCCGCGTTCTGCTGGGTGGTCTGGTCCATCTGCACGATGGCTTCGTTGACTTGCGTGATGCCGGCCGTCTGTTCCTGGCTGGCGGCGCTGATCTCGGCCATGATGTCGGTGACGCGGCTGACGCTGGCGACGATTTCCTTCATCGTCGCGCCGGCCTGGTCGACCAGCTGCGAGCCGTGCTGCACCTTGCCGACCGAGTCGTCGATCAGGCTCTTGATTTCCTTGGCGGCCGCGGCGCTGCGCTGGGCCAGGTTGCGCACTTCACCGGCGACGACCGCGAAGCCGCGGCCCTGCTCGCCGGCACGCGCCGCTTCGACCGCTGCGTTCAGCGCCAGGATATTGGTCTGGAAAGCGATGCCGTCGATCACGGCAATGATCTCGACGATCTTGCCGGCCGAAGCGTTGATGCCGCCCATGGTCTCGACCACCTGCGCCACCACCTCGCCGCCCTTGCCGGCAATCGCCGATGCCGAACCGGCCAGCACATTGGCCTGGCGCGCATTGTCGGCGTTCTGCTTGACCGTCGAGGTCAGCTCTTCCATCGAGGACGCGGTTTCTTCCAGCGAGCCGGCCTGCTGTTCGGTGCGCGACGACAAGTCCAGGTTGCCGTCGGCGATTTCGCCCGAGGCGGTGGAAATCGTATCGGTGCCGGCACGCACGCGGGTGACGATCTCGACCAGCGCATCGTTCATGTCGCGCAGGGCGGCCATCAGGCGGCCGGTCTCGTCGTTCGAACGCACCTCGATGCGCTGGGTCAGGTCGCCCTGGGCGACGGCGCCGGCGATCTTGACCGCCTCTTCGAGCGGACGCACGATAGCGCGCACCAGCAGCCAGCCGAGCCAGGCGGCGACGGCCAGGCCCAGCACCAGGCCGGCGAAGCAGACGATGCGCACGATCTCGACGATTTCCTGCGAACGCTTGAAGTCGGCGGCGGCCACGTCAGTCTGGATCTTGACCAGACCGGCGATATCTTTTCCCATCGGGATAGCCAGTTTGTGCATCGGCCCGTTCATGCGCGCCGTTGCGCGATCGATGTCGCCATCCTTCAGCGCAGCGATGATCGGCTTCAGGGCCTGGTCCAGGAAGCGCGCGCGAGATGCGGCAAACTTCTGGGCCAGCTGCTTTTCGTCATCCGCCATCCTGGTGGTGTTGTACGCCTGCCAGGATTTGTTGGCCTCGGCGATGTTCGCCTCGACCTGCTCCATGATCGGGCCGGCCGGGTCGCCGGTTGCGATCGCCTTGGACACCAGGATCTGGTTCAGCATCACGATCTGCTGGACTTTGTTGAGTTCGGCAAGCGCCACCAGGCGGTCGTCGTACATGCTCTTCATGGCATCGTTCGACTTTTCCAGATTCAGGATGCCGACCGCGAAACCGGCGATGAGTTCGACAGCAAGGAAACCAATGACAAAGATGAGGCGCGTCTTGATGGTGATGTTCTTGAACATGATTCGACCGCAGATAGATTGATGAAAGGCAAGGCCCGCTTCATTTGATTATAGAAATTTCTGAATCCCACAGGAAACACTATCGGATATCCGCACTGGCTTTCCGGGTTTCGTCGCCTGAAGACAACGGAAACATAACAAGGCGTCATGGCCTGTGAACAAATCGACAAGCCCTCTCTTTCTGCGGCGCAAACGGTTTGCCTATAGAATGCTGCGATTGAGTTTTTGGTTTCTAAGAAGAACGACATGACCCTCACCATCATCCTGAACCTCGTCGTCGCCCTGTTCGTATGCGCCCTGCTCTACCGCATGCAGGCCAGCCACGCCTCCTTCACCAAGCGCGTGTTCACCGGCCTCGGCCTGGGCGTGCTGCTGGGCGCGGCGCTGCAGGCGATTTACGGCGCCGGCTCGCCCACCGTTGCCGGCACCAATGCCTGGCTCGACGTGCTCGGCAGCGGCTACGTCAAATTGCTGCAGATGATCGTGATCCCGCTGATCATGGTCTCGATCGTCGGCGCTATCCTCAAATTGCGCGACGCCGCCTCGCTCGGCAAGATCAGCGCACTGACCATCGGCATCCTGATCGCCACAACGGCCGTGGCCGCCATGATCGGCATCCTGATGGCGAAACTGTTCGGCCTCACGGCAGTGGGCGTGACCGCCTCCGCCGCCGAAGTGGCGCGCGGCGAGTACCTGCAGGGTTCGCTATCCACGGCCAAGGAAATCTCGCTGCCGTCGATGCTGCTTTCCTTCATCCCGGCCAATCCCTTCCTCGACATGACGGGCGCGCGCAAGACCTCGACGATCGCCGTCGTGTTCTTCTCGGTCTTCGTCGGCATCGCCGCCACCGGCATCGCGTCCAAGAAGCCGACCGAATTCGCCTCCTTCAGCCAGTTCGTGCACGTCGCCCACACCATCGTGATGCGCATGGTGACCCTGGTGCTGCGCCTGACGCCCTACGGCGTGTTCGCGCTGATGACCAAGGTCGTGGCCGGTTCCAGCCTGCAGGACATCCTGAACCTGGCCGGCTTCGTGCTCGCCTCCTACAGCGCGCTGATCCTGATGTTCGGCGTGCACCTGGTGCTGGTGGCGCTGTCCGGCCTGAACCCGGCGCGCTACGTGAAGAAGATCTTCCCGGTGCTGGCCTTCGCCTTCACCTCGCGCACCAGCGCCGGTTCGATTCCGATGAGCGTGGCGACCCAGACCACGCGCCTCGGCACGCCGGAAGGCATCGCCAACTTCGCCGCCTCCTTCGGCGCCACCATCGGCCAGAACGGCTGCGCCGGCATCTATCCGGCCATGCTGGCCGTCATGATCGCGCCGACGGTCGGCATCGATCCGTGGACGGCGAGTTTCATCCTGCCGCTGCTGGCCATCGTCGTGTTCGGCTCGATCGGCGTGGCCGGGGTCGGCGGCGGCGCCACCTTCGCCGCCCTGATCGTGCTGTCGGCCCTCGACCTGCCGGTGGCCCTGGCGGGACTGCTGATCTCGATCGAACCGCTGATCGACATGGGCCGCACGGCCCTGAACGTGAGCGGCTCGATTACGGCGGGCACCCTGACCTCGCGCGTGCTCGGCGCCACCAACATCGCGGTATTTAATAGCGACGCGGAAACCAATCTGGACAGCGAAGAACAAGCTGCTTGAAGTACAAAAAAAGTTAATAGTTTGCGCACGGAATCGTGCGCGGCCCACCTGCCGAATCTGTCTATGATGATGTCATGTCAACATCAACGGCGGGCAGGTAATGGAACAAAAGTGGCCACAGGAACTCTGGCTGATCCGGCACGGGCAAAGCGCAGGTAACGTCGCACGTGACGTCGCCGAGGCCGCTGCCGGGCACGAAATCGACATCGCCGAGCGCGACGTCGACGTGCCGCTGTCCGAGCTGGGCATCCGCCAGTCCGAAGCCCTTGCCTCCTGGTTCGCCAGCCTGCCGCAGCACGAGCGTCCCAACGTCGTGCTGCATTCGCCCTACGTGCGTGCGGCCGAGACCGCCAAGATCCTGATCCGCCGCCTCGAGCGCGACACGCTGCTGGCCATCAATGCCGACGAGCGCCTGCGCGAAAAGGAGTTCGGCATCCTCGACCGCCTGACCACGCACGGCATCGCCCACAAGTATCCCGACCTGTATGCGCAGCGCCAGCACGTCGGCAAGTTCTACTTCCGCCCGCCCGGCGGCGAGAGCTGGTGCGACGTCATCCTGCGCCTGCGCAGCGTCATCGACACCCTCAGCCGCGACTGGTGCAACGAGCGCGTCGTGATCGTCGCCCACCAGGTCATCGTCAACTGCTTCCGCTACCTGATCGAGCGTCTCGACGAAGCGAGCATCCTGGCTTTCGACCGCGCCGGCGACGTGCCGAACTGCTCGGTCACCTCGTATTCCTTCGACCCCATTCAAGGCAAGCATGGCCGCCTGGTGGTGCGCCTCGTGAATTTCGTCGCGCCGCTCGAAAACACCGGCACGCCGGTCACGGTCGGCAAGGACGTGCCGTCCGCGCCGAAAGCCTGAGGTCAACATCCGATGAATGCAATCCACGCCGCTCCCGCCGTGCACGACGTCACCACGCAGCTGCTGCGCGAGTGGCCGCTGCCGATGCCGGCGGTCGAAGGCGACAAGGAAGTACGCGGGCACGTGCTCATTTTGGGCGGCTCGCGCGAAATGCCGGGCGCCGTCATCCTCGCTGCCACTGCCGCCTTGCGCGCCGGTGCCGGCAAGCTGACGGTCGCCACCGGCGCCAGTGTCGCCCAGCTGGTGGCCCTGGCCATGCCCGAGGCGCGCGTGATCGGCCTGGCCGAAACAGAGGCCGGCGGCTTCCTGCCGGAGGCCATCGCCCGCCTCGACCCGCTGGCCGACCGCGTGAACGCCATGCTGATCGGACCGGGCATGCAGGACGAAGCGGCGGCGGCCGAACTGGTGCATGGCCTGCTCGAACGCATGCAGGGCAGCGACACGGCGGTGGTACTCGACGCCTGCGCCATGGGCACGCTGCTGCATGCGCCGCCGGGCTGGGCGCCAGGCAAAGCCTTCCGATTCGAGCAGCCCGTCATCGTCACGCCCCATTGCGGCGAGATGGCGCACCTGACCGGCATCGAGAAGGACGAGATCGTCTCCGGGCCCGATGCGCGGGCGCTGGCATCGAGCGCGCAATGGAATGCTGTCGTGGCCCTGAAAGGCGCGCGCACCGTGATCGCTTCGCCCAAGGGAGAAATGTGGCAGCACGAAGGGGGGAATGTCGGCCTGGCCATTTCCGGCTCGGGCGACACGCTGGCCGGCATCATCGCCGGCCTGGCGGCCCGCGGCGCCAGCCTGGAACAGGCGGCCTGCTGGGGCGTCGCCCTGCATGCGCGCGCCGGCGAGCGCCTGGCCGAACGCATGGGGGTGCTGGGCTACCTGGCGCGTGAAATTCCGAATGAGATCCCGACGCTGCTCGAGTACATCGCCGGCGGCGAAGCAAGCGATCAAAAGAAGCCTTGAAATAAAGGCATCTGCACCAACCATCCAGCTTACGCTGGGGGAAAGGGTCGAGCGGGGAACCGTTTGACTGGTATCAAAGTCCGCTAGCACGATCGCGGAACAAAGCAAGAAGGTCACAATTCGACGAACTGTCGGTAATCACGGCAGTCTAATTTTTTTACCGTCGAATTCGTGCATCTCACGGGGCCGCGTGTTGCGTCGGTTCCCTGGTGGTTTTGCCAATGAGCACAGGTCGCATCAGCTTAGCGATGCGCCCGACAAGAGGGTCATGGTAAAGCCGAACTAGCGCCGTTGTTCTCCACCGCCTCACCTGGAGACATCGGCACAAGATAGACGTGAACGAGGAGTTTAAACAATGAACGCAATCACCAAAGCACCAAAAATCCTGTTGACCGCCGCCCTGCTGGCTTCGATGCTCGGCGCTTGCAAGAAGAACGATACCGCCGGCACCGGCGCAACCGGCGACACCTCGGCAACCTCGCCGAGCTCGACGTCGGGCACGAGCGGCACCACCGGCACCACCGGCACGACGGGTGACACCGGCACCGGCGCAACTGGCACGGGCGCCACCGGCACCGGCGCAATGGGCACCACCGGCACCACTGGCGACACGACGGGTACCGGCGCCACCGGCACCGGCACCGGCGCCATGCCCCCTGCCGGCACCACCGGCACCGGCACCATGACCGACCAGTCGGGCGCTGGCGCGACCTCCACGGGCACCACCGGCACCACCACCTCGGGCGGCACCACCGGCAACACCGACTCGACTGGCACCGGCACCACCGGCACCGGCCGCTAATCGCGTCTGTCCTGCAAACCGGAGCCCCACAACGCGGGCTCCGCGTTTGCGTCCGGCCGGCTTTGGCGCCGGCGTTTCAATGCAGTCCTGCGGCATTCCTTCGTGCGGCAGGCTCTACGTCCTCTTCCCCGCTTCGATTTCTCCCTGCCCGTTCGTCCGGATGCGCCATTGCGCCTGCCTGTTTCCACTGTGTCAAACAGCGCACAGTGCAGCCTCCACCTGCGTGACACAATGCGAACCAGTCCCCCGTGCCGCCAACCATGCGCGGCAGCGGCAAGCCATCGAACAAGGAGTCCTACCATGCGCAACACGAATACCTTACCGAAGATCGTCCTGATCGCCGCTTTCCTCGCCGCCACGCTCGGCGCCTGCACCAAGAAGGATTCCGGCATCGGCGGCGCCGGCGACGCGGAACACGTTAGCAGCCGGGTCGAAGGGACCGGCGGCGGCTCGGCCGCCGGCGTCAGCGGCGCCACCGGCAACTCGGGCAATGCCGGGCTGTCCTCGACCGAATACAACACGAACACGACGCCGCGCACGGTGGGCAACGAGGAAAGCAACAAGCAGGACAGCCTCGGCGCGAGCGGCGGCGCCAGCGGATTCGACGGCGTCAAGCCGGTCGATGGCAGTGGCCAGACCACTGGCGGCGCCAATCCGGGCGGCGCGCCGATGCAGAGCGCGCCGGCAGCGGGCACCGATCACGTCGGGCACACGGGCAACACCACCGGCACCGGTCCCGCCTCCACCAAGCCAGGTTCCGGCGGCGCGGGCAGCATCCACTAAGTTGCAAATAAGCGGCTAATAAGCAGCCGAAAAAAAAGCCCGCTTGCGCGGGCTTTTTCACGTGGCGGCAGCGCTTTTAAACGCCTTCGGTCACCTTGACAACCGGCGCTTTCGCCAGCGGCACCGCCGGCTTGCGGCCGCGGCCGGTGGCAAGGCGGAAACCGCGCACGATCATGCGGAACACCAGGCGCACGAAGACCAGGGTCAGGATCGCTTCCACGAAGGTCATCACGAAGGCCGGCAGCGCGGTGAAGCGCTCCACGCGGCCACGGAACTTGACTCCCATGCGGTCGCGCGCGATCTCGATGCTGTCGTAGAAGGTCGGCACGACCAGCAGGGTCAGGAAGGTCGAGGTGATCGTCCCGCCGATGATGGCCACCGCCAGCGGCTGGTAGAACTTGCCGTCCGGACCGAGCGCCAGGGCCACCGGCAGCATGCCGGCGATCAGGGCGAAGGTCGTCATCAGGATCGGGCGCAGACGCATGCGGCCGGCCTTCATCAGCGCGTCCTCGCGGCCATAGCCTTCCGCTTCCAGGGCGCGCGCGGCGTCCAGCAGCAGGATCGCGTTCTTCGCCACCAGGCCCATCAGCATGATGATGCCGATAAAGCTCATCAGGTTCAGCGTACCGCCGGTGATCAGGAGGGCCAGCACGACGCCGATCAGGGACAGCGGCAGCGACAGCATCACGCCCAACGGCGCGGTAAAGGAGCCGAACTGCATTACCAGGATCAGGTACATCAGGCCAATACCGCCGAGCAGCGCGATGGTCATCTCGCGGAACAGTTCCTGCTGGTCCTTGCCGGCGCCGCCCAGCGCCAGGCCATAGCCCGGCGGGAAGTCGAAGGTCTTGGCCAGCTTCATGGCGTCGGCCGTGACTTCGCCGCTCGAACGGCCCTGCGCGTTGGCCGAGACGGTGATCACGCGCTTGCCGTCCTTGTGCACGATTTCCGACGGGCCTTTGCCCATGCTGATGCGGGCGATCTGTTCCAGCGGCACCATCATGTTGGTGCCGGCGATCGCGATCGGCAGGCGTTCGATGTTCTCGATGTTGACGCGGTCTTGCGGATGCAGGCGCACGGCGACGTCGCGGGTTTCCCCGGTCGGATCGACCCAGTCGCCCACTTCGATGCCGGCAAAGGCCACGCGCAGAGCGGTGGCAGCATCGCCCACCGAGACGCCCATGGAATTGGCCAGGCCGCGGTCGAGTTCGATCTGCAGTTCGTTCTTCGGATCCTGCTGCGACAGCGTGACGTCGACCGCACCCGGCACCTGGCGCAGCTTGTCCATGTAGGCCGTGGTCAGCTCCATCAGTTTGCGCGAATCGGCGCCGGTGAACTCGATCTGGACCGGCTTGCCGCCGCCGTTCAGGTCGTCGAGCACGGTGTACTCGGCGCCCACCAGTTGGGACACCTTGGTGCGCAGTTCGGCGCCGATGGCGGCCGCGGTGCGGTTACGGGTGTTGCGCTTGCCGATCTCGATGTAGATCGAGCCGCCGCTCGGACGAATCACGCTGTCGGTGGCGCGCGTTTCCGGAATGGTGCGCGCCAGTGCGGCGGCCTGTTCCATCTTCAGGCGGGCGTATTCCAGGCTCGAGGAAGCCGGGGTGCGCACCTCGATCATGATCTTGTTGCCGTCGCCCTTGGGCAGGAAGCTGGTGCCGCCGAAGCTGCCCTGCAGGAAGATCGCGCCGATAAAGGTCGCCAGCGCGATCACGCCCATCCAGCGGCGGTGGTGCAGCGCCCAGGCGATGACGTTGCCGTAGCGCGCGGCCTGGCGGTCGAACCAGTCGTTGAAGCGGCCCAGCAGCTTCGAGATGCCCTTCTTCGGCGCGTGGTGGTGGCCCGGAGGATCGCCCCAGTAGGCCGACAGCATCGGGTCGAGCGTGAAGGAGATGAACAGCGAAACCAGCACCGAGCAGGTGACCGTGAGCGCGAACGGACGGAACCATTCGCCGGCGATGCCCGGCATAAAGGCCACCGGGATGAACACGGCCATGATCGAGAAGGTGGTCGAGGCCACCGCCATGCCGATCTCGGAAGTGCCGACCAGCGCGGCGGTACGGCGGTCGGCGCCGTTTTCCATGTGGCGCACGATGTTTTCCCGCACCACGATGGCGTCGTCGATCAGCACGCCGATCGCCAGCGACAGCCCGAGCAGGGTCATGAAGTTCAGCGTGAAGCCGCACAGCCAGACCGCGATGAAGGCGGCCAGCACCGAGGTCGGCAGCGACAGCGCGGTAATCAGGGTCGACCGCCAGGAATTCAGGAAGGCATACACCACGAACACGGTCAGCACGGCGCCGAAGACCAGCGACTCGATCACGTTGTTCAGGCTCGACTGCGCCTCGTTGCCGCCGTCGCGGGTGATGTTCAGCGAGCTGCCCTTCGGCAGTTCCTTGTTGATTTCCTCGACGAGTTTACGCACTTCCTTGGCGATCGACACGGTCGAGGCGTCGCGGGTACGGACGATGGAAATGCCCACGTTCGGCGAACCGCTGTGGATCGAGGCGCTGTCGATGTCGGCGAAGCCGTCGCGGATTTCGGCGACCTGGTTCAGGCGCACGATGGTCTCGCCCATGCGCTTGACGACGACCTGCGAGAAGTCTTCCGGACGCTCGATGCGGCCGATCAGGCGGATACCCTTCTCGTCCATTTCGCCGCGCACCTTGCCGACCGGCGCGTTGGTGTTCTGGTTGCGCAGGGCATTTGCCACTTCGCTGACCGAGACGTTGTATTCGCGCAGTTTATCCGCGCGCAGCAGCACCGACAGCTCGCGCCGCAGCGAGCCGTTGACGTTGACGGTCGAGACGCCTTCGATCGCGCGGAAGCGGTCGGCCAGCACGTCTTCGGCCAGGCGCGACAGCTCGGCGTGCGACTGCGCGCTCGAGGACAGCGCCAGCTGCATGATCGGCTGCGAGGACGGATCGACGCGGCGCAGGATCGGCTCGCGCATTTCCGTCGGCAATTTATAACGCACCGCCGAGATCGCGTTGCGCACGTCGTCCGAGGCTTCGATCAGGTTACGCTTGAAGTCGAACTGCAGCACCATCGTGGCGCTGCCCTCGTTCGCGTAGGACTCGACCTCGGTTACGCCCGGCACGCTCAGCATCTGCTTTTCCAGGCGGTTGATGATCTCGCGCTCGCTCGTTTCCGGCGAGGCGCCCGGATACGGGATGCTGACGACGATGACGGGAATCTCGACGTCCGGGTTCTGGTTGACGCGCAGCTTGGACAGGGCCAGCAGGCCCATGCACATCATGCCGACGATCAGCACGATCGTGGCGATCGGCTTCTTGACTGAGAAATTAGACAGGAACATGGCTCGATATCCCTCAGTTGCCTTTGGCGGCCGGCACGGACGCGCTGGCGACGGTCTTGCCGGCACCGGCGGCCCCGCCCGCGAACGCGACCTTCTGGCCATCCTTCAGGTTCGAGCTCGGATTGCGCAGCACGGTGTCGCCGGCGGCCAGGCCGGCCTTGATCTCGATGTTGCCGGTGCGCTGGTCGCGCGCGCCGGTCTGCAGGTCTACTTTTGAGAGCAGGTTGCCCTTGACGCGCCAGGTATAGGTCTTGTCGCCCGCCTTGACCAGGGCGCTTTCCGGCAGCATCAGCACGTTCGCCGTTTCGGCGTCGATGCGGCCTTCCGCGTACAGGCCGGCCACGCGCGGCTGCTCGCCGGTCAGGCCGACCAGCACTTCGACCTGGCGCGTGATGTCGTTGGCCGAGGCGTCGATGCGGCGCACGACGCCGGTGAACTGCTGGGTGCCGTAGCCGTTGATGTGGTACTTGACCGGCTGGCCGACCTTGATGGTGCTGATCTTGTCGGTCGAGACGCGGCCTTCGAAGCGCATGCTGGTCGGGTCGATGACCTTCACCAGTTCCTTGCCGATGGTGGCGGTGTCGCCGGCGGAGACCTTGCGGTCGCTGACGATGCCGTCGAACGGCGCGCGCACCTGGGTGCGGGCGATCTGCTGGCGCGCCAGCGCCGCGCGGCTGCGCGCCGCCGACAGCTCGCTCAGGGCGCTGTTGCGGCGCACTTCGGCTTCGTCCTGGGCCGCGGCCGAGGTCATGCCCGAAGCGCGCAGGGTTTTCAGGCGCTCGAGCTGGCGATTCGCCTGGTCCAGCGCCTGGCTTGCCGCGGTCACGCCGGCGTCGGCCGAGACGAGACTGTCGCGGATCGCGGTCTCGTCGAGCTTCACCAAGAGGTCGCCTTTCTTGACCGGCTCGCCATTTTCCTTGAGTACCTGCAGTACCACGGCCGAGACTTCGGCGCGCAGGTCGGCGCGGCGTTCCGGCTGGATCGAGCCGGTGATCACGGGACCGGACGCCATGGCGTCGCTCGACACCGTCAGCAGGTCCTGGGGCGCGACCAGCAGCTGGTCCGGCCGCGTGTCCTTCTGGCTGGCCTGGGCTTTACCGTCCGGCTTGGCCGGATCCTTGGCTTCCTTGTTGCAGGCGGCCAGGGTGGACGCGATGGCAAGGACGAGTAGTGTGTTGCGCAGCATTGAGGATCTCCCAGATTGGACTCTGACGTGTATTTATAAAAATTGGACGAAATCTGTCAGCGCGCAGTATCTAGGAGGCGGCCCCACCCGTCAATTGAGGAGCGCGCCCGTTGTTATTTTGGATGGATGAACTGCGAAATACTGCGATGAGCTGCATACGTACGTGACGAGATGCGCGAAAACCCGGGGCCGGTCGCCCCGGGACGAACGACGATTATGCGCCGAACAAATTAAATACGAGGAAACCCATGCCGATGCCGGTAGCGATGCCGCCGCAAATCTCGACCAGGGTGTGCCCCATGCGCTCGCGCAGCACCTTGTGGTTGGCGGCGCCCAGCGACAGGCGGTTGAGGCCGGCAGCATGCTGGTTGATGGCGGCGGCCTGGCGGCCGACGTGCTGGCGCAGGCTGTTGGCGTCGATCATCACGATGAAGGCGAGCGTGACGGCCACGCCGAAGGCCGGATGATTGAGCCCCTCGCGCAGGGCGATCAGGGTCGCCATGCTCGTCACGACCGAGCTATGGTTGCTGGGAAAGCCGCCATTCCCGACCAGGTTGAAGGCCCAGCGCCGCTGGCGCGCGCTATTGATCAGGAACTTGATCGGGCCGACGACCAGCCAGGTCAGGAAGGGAGTGATGAGGTAAGCGTAATCCATGGAATCCTTGTACGGGGCAAGCCCGGGGTTGAATGCATATGCCGGGCGGAATTATCGCAGAAGCAATGCTCGATAGCGACCTGCTAGCGACCTGCACTGCGCCATGACGCCCCTGCTGCGGTTAAGATAGAGAAAACTGTGGCATTTTGCCAATACCAAACAACAAAACGGAAAACGAGGAATCGACATGCAACACTTCAGGCTTTCCTTTGCCGTGACCATCGTCCTGATGGCGCTGGCGGGCTGGTGGGGTTTCGAACACGGGGGGATGCCGGGCCTGCTCAGCGCGCTATGGATCACGGCGGTGCTGGGCGTGCTGGAAGTGTCGCTGTCCTTCGATAATGCGGTCGTCAACGCGTCCGTCCTGCGCCATTGGAACGAGTTCTGGCGCAAATTGTTCCTCACCGTCGGCATCCTGGTGGCCGTGTTCGGCATGCGCCTGCTGTTCCCGCTGGTGATCGTCTCGGTCGCCACCGGCCTGGGCCTGATCGACGTCTGGCACATGGCGATCGACACGCCGCAGGAATACTCGCGCCATCTGACCGAGCACCACGCCGAGGTGTCGGCCTTCGGCGGCGCCTTCCTGATGCTGGTCTTCCTGAACTTCCTGTTCGACGAGGAAAAGGAACTGCACTGGCTCGGCTGGATCGAGGAAAAGGTCGGCAAGTACGGCTCGGAAGGCCTGGCCATCCTGCTGACCCTGTTGGCCGTGTTCTTCGCCATGAGCCTGATGCCGGAGCAGCGCAAGCTGCCGGTGCTGATTTCCGGCGTGGTCGGGGTGCTGGTGTACGTGGGCGTGGACTGGATCAGCGGCCTGCTGGAAGAAGAGGAAGCGGACCCGACCATCGGCAAGATGATTTCCCAGGGCAGCATCGGCGGCTTCCTTTACCTGGAAGTGCTGGACGCCTCCTTCTCCTTTGACGGCGTGATCGGCGCCTTCGCGATCACCAACGACGTCGTCATCATCATGCTGGGCCTGGCGATCGGCGCGATGTTCGTGCGTTCGCTGACCGTGTTCCTGGTCTATAAAGGCACGCTGCAGGAATTCGTTTATCTGGAGCACGGCGCTCACTACGCGATCGGCATCCTGGCGCTGATCATGTTCGCCAGCGTGCACTATCACATCCCGGAGTGGTTCACGGGGCTGTCGGGGCTGGCCTTCATCCTGGTGTCGCTGTGGTCCTCGGTGCGGCACCGCAGGCGCCTGGGCCATGAAGAAACCCATGACAAGGCCGAGATCGCCTAGGCCCTTAGGCAGCGCTTAAACGGCAGCGCTGCCATTTTGACAATCGGAGTGCGCGTGGCAGAATGGGGCCACCGCGCTGCCGAGCGCCCTCTTCCACTCATATTCCTGACACCATGCCGAAAGCCTTGCCGCAGCGCGCCACCGCCATCCTGCTGTCCCTCGTCGTCGCCCTCGTCGTCATCTTCGGGCTCTACACCTGGTTCACGCTGACCTGGTCGTATTCGGAAGGCACGCGGGCCGGCTACCTGCAGAAGTTCTCGAAAAAAGGCTGGCTGTGCAAGACCTGGGAAGGCGAAATCCTGCTCTCGAGCATGCCGGGCGCGATCCCGGAACGCTTCGCCTTTACCGTGCGCGACGACAAGCTGGTGCAGAAGCTGCAGTCGACCATGGGCCAGCGCGTCGAGATCGGCTACGAACAGCACCGGGGCGTGCCGACCAATTGCTTCGGCGAAACCGAGTATTTCGTGAATGCGGTGAATACGGGGCCGGTGTCGCCGGTGTCGCCGAGCGAGGCGCCGACGGTGGCGCAGTGATATGAACCACGTATCACCGTGAGCCGGTGATACGTTTGGCGAATCATTCGCCCGTATTCTTGCGCTGGGCCATGATCACCTCGGCCAGCCGCGCCGCCGCCTGCTGCGCCGACGGCTGCTTCTTCAAGCGTCCCAGCACTTCGCGGGTGATGTTTTCCGACGCCGTACGCTGACGCGCTTCCGACTTGCGTTCGACGATGGCATCCTCGGTGGCCGACAGCTCGGCCGCCTGCTCTTCCAGCCGCTTCGTTTCCAGCTCCAGCAACTCGCGCCGGGCGTCGGCCATCTGCTGCGTGGTCGCGGCGGTGCGCTTCTGCATCTCGGCGTGGGCTTGCGCATGCTCCAGCAGCGCACGCTGCGCGTCGCGTTTTTCGAGTGCCGCCTGGGCCGCGGCCGACTCGGCCTGCTCGCGCTCGCGCGCCAGGCGCGCCGCTTCTTCCTCGGCTTCGCAGCGCACGCGCGCGGCCAGGGCCGCTTCCTCGTCCAGCGCCAGGCGCTCGGCCGCGGCGGCGTTCGCGCGGGTGTCGAAATCGAGCTGCTCGCGCTGGGCCGCCAGCTTGCGTTCGGCCTGCGCCAGCGCCTCGGCTGCCGCAGCGGCGGCCTCGCGTTCGGCCTCCAGCGCCGCCTCGGTCGCGGCCAGGCGCGCCTGTTCGCAGGCTTGCCGTTCGGCCTGCACCCGCGCCAGTTCTACGGCGGCGTCCAGTGCGGCCTGGGCGGCGGCAGCGGCCGCTTCCTGGGCCGCGGCAGTTTCCTGCGCGTGTGCGGTCTCGATGCGCTGCGCTTCCTGCGCCGCCTGCGCGGCCTGCGCAGCGCGCTGTTCGACGTCGAGCTGCTCGCGCAGCGATGCCGCTTCCAGCGCTTCCGCCTCGGCGCGCGCCGAGGCGGCATCAACCAGGGCGCGCTCGGCATCCATCTTTTCCTGCTGGCGCACCAGCGCCGTATTTTCCGCATCGAAGCGCGCGCGTTCGGCCGCGGCCAGGCTCTCCGCTTCCTGCGCGCGGCGTTCGGCCAGCGCCGCCGCCGCCTGTTCGCGTTCGAGCGCTTCGCTCGCCAGCGCCAGTTCGGCTTCCTGGGCCGCGTTGGCGCGCGACCGGGCCTCGGCCGCGGCATGCGCCAGCGCGGCGCGCTCAAGGGCCAGGGCGCGCTCGCGCTCCTGTTCGCGCGCATCCACTTCGGCCGCCTGGGCCGCCTCGCGGTCGGCCTCGGCCAGCTCGCGCGCATGCTGCGCGGCCAGGGTCTCGGCCTGCAGGCGGGCTTCCACCTGGATGCCCGCTTCGTGTTCGGCCTCGGCGCGCGCCAGGGCCACTTCGCGCAGCTTGCGGTCGGCTTCGATGCGCGCCTCGGTGGCGGCGGCGATGCGCGCCTCGGCGTCGCGCCGCGCTTCGGCGGTGGCGGCGGCGGTCTGCTCCAGGCGCTCGCGGTGGATCGCGGCGTCGCGCAATTCCTTTTCCAGCTGCAGGCGCGCGCGCAGGGTGTCGGCGGCGATGCGGGTCGAATCGGCCTGCGACTGGGCGATCGATTCGCGCTCGTGCTCGACGTGGGCCAGCGCGCGGGCTTCTTCCAGCGCGCGCGCTTCGGCGGTGGCGCGGGCAAAGGCCGAACTCAGGGCGACCTGGTCGGCGCGTTCGCGCTGCACAGCCAGTTCCAGCGCTTCGGCTTCGACCTGCGCCAGCTTCTCGGCGGTCTGGCGCGCGGCCTTCTCGGCCCGTTCACGCTCGCGCGCCAGCACGGCCACGCGCGCATCGGCGCTGGCGCTGTGCAGCACCTCTTCGCGCGCGGCCTGGACGGCAGCGACGCGTTCGGCGGCCTGCCGGCGGGCTTCCTCGGTCTGCACCAGCAGCGCTTCGGCCGCCTGCGCGGCTTCGAGCGCCATCGCGGCCTCCAGCTCGATCTGCTCGGCGGCGCGGCGGCGGGCTTCCTCGGCCGCGCGGGCGCGCGCTTCGACCGCCAGGCGGCCTTCGGTATCGGCCTGGACCCGCGCGCGCAGCTCGGCCGTTTCCAGGCGCATCGCCTCCAGGCGCTCGTTGGTGGCCTGGGCGGCGGCGCGCAGGGTTTCCAGGCGGTCGCGGTTGAGTTCGATGACTTCTTCGGAAGCCTGGGCATTGGCCAGCGCGGCGGCCGCGGCAGCGGCATCCAGGGCGGCACGCTCCTCGGCCAGCGAGCGGGCACGCGCCTCGGCATGGGCGCGCGTCTCGGCGGCGACATTCGCTTTCGCCTCGGCTTCCACACGGGCGATCGCTTCCTTGATCGCCATCTTTTCCGAACTTCCCCGGTCGGCCGGCGCGGCGGCCGGCGGCACATGCTGGCCCAGGGCGGGCGGCATGTCGATGGTGAAGTCGGTATCGTCGTGTGGTGCTGGTTCCATGGTCGTTCTCTGTTCTAGGGCGCGCCCGTCCATTATCTGTTAAACCAGACGATCATGGCACGCCGAACTGCGCGGTGAATTCGCCCTATTTTATTGCTTACACCGGCCACAGGGGCGGCTCATCCATGAGCGCCACCTGCTCGCGCAATTCGAGGATACGGTCCTGCCAGTAGCGCTGCGTGTTGAACCACGGGAAAGCCGCCGGGAAGGCCGGATCGTCCCAGCGCATCGCCAGCCAGCCCGCGTAATGGATCAGGCGCAGGGTGCGCAGGGCTTCGACCAGGTACAGCTGGCGCGGGTCGAACTCGCAGAAATCCTCGTAGCCGGCCAGCACGTCGCTCATCTGGCGCACCATCTCGTGCCGTTCGCCCGACAGCAGCATCCACAGGTCCTGGATCGCCGGCCCCATGCGGCTGTCGTCGAAGTCGACGAAATGCGGGCCGTCCGGCGTCCACAGCACGTTGCCGCCGTGGCAGTCGCCGTGCAGGCGCAGCGCCGGCTGCTCGCCCGCGCGCTCGTAGCAGCGTGCCACGCCGGCCAGGGCCTGCTCGACCACGCTGGCATAGGTCGCGCGCAGCTCGATCGGGATGAAATCGTGCTTCACGAGGTAATCGAAAGGCTCGCGTCCGAAGGTCTGCGGATTGAGTTCGGGGCGCAATGCGTACGGTTTCACCGCGCCGACGGCATGGATGCGGCCGATGAAGCGTCCCATCCATTCCAGGGTATCCGGATCGCCCAGTTCCGGCGCCCTGCCCCCGCGGCGCGGGAAGACGGCAAAGCGGAAGCCGTCGAAGCTGTGCAGGGTTCGTCCATCGATCTGCATCGCCGGCACCACCGGGATCTCGTGCCCGACCAGTTCGGCGACAAACGCGTGCTCTTCCAGGATGGCGGCATCGCTCCAGCGCTCCGGCCGGTAGAACTTGACCACGACCGGCTCGCCCTCGTCGCGCCCGACCTGGTAGACCCGGTTTTCGTAGCTGTTCAGGGCCAGCAGGCGGCCGTCGCCGTGCAGGCCGACGCTGTCGACGGCGTCGAGCACGCATCCCGGATCGAGCCGGGAGAACGGGTGCGCCGCGCTTTCGTCGGAAGAAATAGACTCGTTGTGCATATCGACATTGTAAGGCGCGGCGCGTTATTTCGTACTCTCCGCGCTCCCAGGCGTTAAACTGGCGGACTTCACCGCATTTAAAGCACACATTCAGAGCACCCCATGCAACTCGAACAGCCCCTCACCGAAAAAGAATTCGACGAACTCGACCAGTTCCTCCTCTCCGAGCGCAGCCCGGAAGACGCGATGACGATGGACACCCTGCACGGCTACCTGACCGCGATCGCGATCGGCCCGGAAACCATCATGCCGGCCGAATGGCTGCCGCGCGTGTGGGGCGAAGGCGATGACGCCGCGCCGAAGTGGAAGAACGGCAAGGAAGAAGAACGCATCATCAACCTGATCATGCGCTTCATGAACGAAGTCCTGATCACCTTCGAAGTCGCCCCGAAGGAGTTCGAGCCCCTGTACTGCGAGCACGAGCACAAGGGCCAGACCCTGATCGACGCCGAAGCCTGGTGCTGGGGATTCTGGGAAGGCATGGAACTGCGTCCCGGCTCCTGGGACCCGATCTGGGAATCCGAGGTTGCCGAACTGATGCGTCCCCTGTACCTGCTGGGCGCCGACGAGATCGAGGAAGAAGAGCTGCCGCTGGTCGAAGACCCGGTCAAGGCGCACCAGCTGGCGCTGGAAATCGAAGCGAACCTGCCGGCGATCTACAAGTATTGGCTGCCGCTGCGCAAGGCGGCGGTCGAGACCGTGCGCCACGAGACGCCGAAGGTCGGGCGCAATGACGATTGCCCTTGCGGGAGCGGGAAGAAGTACAAGAAGTGCTGCGGGGCGGAATCGGCGTAAGGCCTGTTTGTGTCGCAGTCAAAGCGCGGAACCCGGTGATCAGCCGGGCTTTTTTCTTTCGACAGTCAAAGTTTGGCCTAGTCCGCTTCCAGGCAGATCACTTCCTGGGTTTGGCGCCCTCGCTGGCCGGTGCCGCGTTGTTCTGCGCGGCGGCCGCTGCTGCCGCAGCCTGCTGCTTCTGTTTCTGCTTCTTCTTTTCCGCATGGTGTCCGACCGCGCAGCCGATCGCGGCACCGGCCACGCCATGCTTGCCTGCAACGTGGCCGATGACACCGCCTGCGAGGGCGCCCTTGCCGCAGCCGGCCTGGGCCGATCCGGCAGCCAGCAACAGCGCGGTGCTGACGACCGCGAGCGAAAGTCTGGTACGCATGAAGCTCTCCTTGTGTAAGTCTACGAGCTTCACAGTACGCGCTTCGTCGGCAGGCAACCGTTAGCCCGCTAACATAGATCCTTCGGGAGCTTCATTCGTTGCCGCAAGCTGTAGACCATGAACAGCACGATCGCCAGGTTCACGAGCAGCAGGCAAACGCTGAGCAGGCCGGGGCGGTGGATCAGCTCGCGCACTTCGAACGGGACATAAACCGCAGCGCTGAGGGCCGCGAAGCCTTCGCCCCACACCCGTTCGAACCACAAGCCGTAGGCTTCGACCAGGCGCACGGCGGAATAGGCAAGCGCGGCGGCGGCGAGTTGCCGCAGGCGCGCGTCGTCGAGTTTGCCGGCGTAGTCGATGAAGACGCGCGGCGTATGGGATGCGGGGTTCAGGTGGGCATGCCTGACCAGTTCCTCGGCAAACTGCTGCACATCCCGGTGCAGCAGGGCGAACAGGCCGAAGCCGGCGAGCAGGACGACCAGGCCCTTGGCCGCTTCGAGCGCGGCTACCGTGCGGATTCCCTGTGCAACATGCATGCTTCGTTCTCCCACATATCCAGGCGTGATCCGGCTGTCCGGTAGAAATCGGCTGAATCGATTGAGAGGTATGATCGCTCCATAGCCTGCCGGGCTCAAGCCCGTTCGATCGATCACTCAAGGAGGCCGCCATGCGCGCGTTACTATTGATGACAGCAAGCGTCGTTTGCTTATTCGGATGTACGACCCCTCAGGAAAGGGCGATGCAGCAGCAAGCCGAGATGGATCGCATGATGGCCGAATACGGGCCGGCCTGCGTGCAGCTGGGCTTTGCCGCCAATACCGACCCCTGGCGCAATTGCGTCGTGCAGATGGCGACCAGGAACGGCACCTACCGCGGCGGCGTATCGACCTCCATTTTCGGCGGCTTCGGCAGCGGCGGCCGTTCCGGCATCGGCATCGGCATCGGCGTCGGACGCTAAGCCGCCGTCTCCAGCCGCTCCTCGCTCAGGGCCGCCAGCAGGTCCGACTGGCTCACCAGGCCCACCATCGCCCCATCGGCCCCGGTAATCGCCACCTGGTGATAGCCGCCGTCGCGCAGCAGCGGCACCAGCTGCGCCAGCGGCGCGGCGGCGTCCAGCGCCACCACGCGCTGGCGCATCGCATCTTCCACGTAGGGCCCGGCGCCCGGCACCAGCTGGCGCAGGCGCGTTCCCCACCCCACCATGCGCAGCAGGTCTTCCTGGGCGATCACGCCGCGCAGGTGGCGGGTGTCGTCCAGCACCGGCAGCGACTGCAGGCGGTAGCGCAGCAGCAGTTCGCGCGCGTGTTCGAGGGTGTCGCGCGGGGAGACGAAGACGATGTGAGTCGACATCAGCTCGGCGCAGACGCGTTCGTTGAAGTGGCGGTGCAGCGCCAGCTGGCGGGCGTCGTCGACGATCGCCAGCAAGTCGTCGCGGCTGACGTCCAGCACTTCGCCGTAGCGCGCCAGCGCCGCTTCCAGGTCGCTTTCGGTGATGCCCAGGCGCGCGCCGGGGACCGGGTCGCCGGTGGCGTGGACATTCTTGTCCGCCGCGTGCTGGGCGTGCGGGTAGCGCCGGCCGGTCAGGTTGTTGTAGAGGATGGCGGCGATCACGATCAGGGCCGAATTCAAGGCCACCGGACTCAGGGCGAACAGGAAGCCGGCGTCGTGCACGGCCTGTCCGCCAAGCACCGTGGTCAGGGCCACGGCGCCACCCGGCGGGTGCAGGCAGCGCAGCGCGAACATGGTGCCGATGGCGAGAGCGCCGGCCAGCGGCGCGGCCAGCAGCGGGTCGGGCACCAGGTGCAGACAGGCGACGCCGACCAGGGCCGAGATGGTATTCCCGCCCACCACCGACCAGGGTTGCGCGAGCGGGCTGGCGGGAACGCAGAACAGCAGCACGGCAGAAGCGCCCATCGGCGCGATCAGCCAGGCAGCCAGGTCGGGCGCCAGTACGTGGGTGAGCAGCGCGGTGAGGAAGAGGCCGATGCAGGCGCCGATGCCGGCACGGATCCGCTCGGTGTTGCCGGCGGGAAGAGGCTGGGGCAGGAAGCCGTGCAGCCATTGGATGAAGGTGGCGCGCATGAAGCTGAGCAGGGAACAGGCAAAGACTGCAATTACACCACAAGCATTGTTGCGGTGCAGGAGATGCACCATTTGCGTGCATTCCTGACTCGCAGCCACATCGTCAATTTTGTCAATGCGCGTGAACGCACGGACGAGCCTGCTCTCCTCTGCGAAGCTGGCCCCAGTAATTTCGGGCGGTGTCTGTTGCCGCAATCCATCAAATTTGATAAATAGGATTTCCCATGAAGAAAGCACTGCCATTGACGCTGATCGCCGGCGCCGCCCTGCTCGCCACCAGCGCCTGGGCTGCCGACGCCGCCAAGCCGCCGAAAGCCGAATCGCACATGCAGAAGGTGCTCGACGCACACGCCTCGTTGAACCCGAAACCGATCGAAACCCTGACGCCCGAGGAAGCGCGCATGCAGCCGACGCCGGCCGACGCCGTCAAGAAAGTCCTGACCGACATGAAGAAATCGACGGCGCCGGAACCGGGCGTGACGATGAAGACGATGACGGTCGGCAGCGGCGACGCCAGCTTCCCGGTCCACATCTTTACCCCGGAAGGCAAGGGCCCGTTCCCGGTCATGATGTACTACCACGGCGGCGGCTTCGTCATTGCCGACACCAAGGTCTACGAGGCCAGCCCGCGTGCGCTGGCGAAAATGGCGAACGCGATCATGGTCGCGGTCGACTATCGCCGCGCGCCGGAACACCCCTTCCCGGCCGCGCCGAACGATGCTTTCGCGGCTTACCAGTGGACGCTGGAACACGCGAAGGAATTCAACGGCGACCCGGCGCGCGTCGCGGTCGGCGGCGAGAGCGCGGGCGGCAATCTGGCGACCGTGGTCTCGATGATGGCGCGCGATAAGAAGGTCGCGATGCCGGTGCACCAGCTGCTGGTGTACCCGGTGGTGAACGACGACATGAACACGCCTTCGTACCAGAAGAACGCCAACGCCAAGCCGCTCAACAAGGCGATGATGGGCTGGTTCTTCAAGCACTACAAGGGCGACCCGAAGAACCCGTATGCGCTGCCGATGAAGGCCGAGTCGCTCAAGGGCCTGCCGCCGGCGACCATCATCGCGGCCGAGATCGATCCGCTGCTGTCGGAAGGTAAAGCCTATGCGGACAAGCTGAAGAAGGATGGCGTGGCCGTGGATTACAAGGAATACAGCGGCGTGACGCACGAGTTCTTCGGCATGGGTGCGGTGGTGCCGAAGGCGAAGGAGGCGGAGCAGTACGCGGCGGATGCGTTGAAGAAGGCGTTCAAAGCGAAATAAGCGGTATCGGCATCATGGCGGCGTTGCCATGGTGCCCGCGTTGTAACGCGTGGAGTCGGGACTCCACCCTACGATTCTTGGCTGCATTGATGTACGATACGCAACGCTGCCATATCGACCACACACCAATGGAGACCCCATGAAACGCACTTCCCTGTGCCTGCTCGCCGCCCTCCTCGCCGCCCCCGCCTTTGCCGCCGCACCGATGGCGAAAACCCAGGCTCCCGGCTACTACCGCATGATGCTGGGCGACTTCGAAGTCACGCCGCTGTCCGACGGCACGGTCGACCTGCCAGTCGACAAGCTGCTGACCCAGAAGGCCGACAAGACCACCGCGGCGCTGGCCAAGGCCCACCTGAAAGTCCCGCTCGAAACCTCGGACAACGCTTTCCTGATCAATACCGGCAGCAAGCTGATTCTGATCGACACCGGCGCCGGCGTGTTCTTCGGCCCGACCCTGGGCAAGATCCAGGCGAACCTGAAGGCGGCCGGCTACACGCCCGAGCAGGTCGACGAGATCTACCTGACCCACATGCACAGCGACCACCTGGGCGGCCTGTCGGCGCAATCGAAAGCCGCCTTCCCGAACGCGGTCGTGCGCGCATCGAAGCGCGAAGCCGACCACTGGCTGAGCCAGGCGAACATGGACAAGGCGCCGGAAGACGGCAAGGGCACGTTCAAGAATGCGCTGGCCGCGCTGGATCCCTACGTCAAAGCCGGCAAGTTCAAGACCTTCGAGGGCGACGTCGAGGTCTCGCCCGGCATCCGCGCCCAGGGCGGCCACGGCCACACGCCGGGCCACACCACCTTCGTGGTCGAGAGCCGCGGCCAGAAGATGGTCGTGATCGGCGATTTGATCCACGTGGGCGCGGTGCAGTTCGAGGATCCGGCGGTGACGATCGGCTTCGACGGCGACCAGAAGGCGGCGGCTGCGGCGCGTAAAAAACTGTTCGATGCGGCGGCCAAGGATGGCTTGCTGATCGGCGGCGCGCACCTGCAGTTCCCGGGGATGGGTTATCTACAGAAAGAGGGCAAGGGATATCGCTATATCCCGGTCAACTACAGCCGCATGCCATGATTTTGTAGGGTGGGCACTCCGTGCCCACGCGGTACAACGCATGCATGTCGAAACAATATTCGCAGACGTTGCGGCATGCAAAAGTACGACCGCGTGGGCACGGAGTGCCCACCCTACGGCTACGCCGCGTCCCGGGTGTCCGGACGCACTGTCGCCAACACCGCCATCAATCCATCCAGATCCACTGGCTTGACCAGGTGATGCGCAAACCCCGCATCCAGCGCCAGCCGGCGATCCGCCTCCTGCCCATATCCCGACACCGCAATCAGCACGCTGTGCGCTGTCTCCGGCTGCGCACGCAGGCGCCGCGCCAGTTCGTTGCCGTCGATGTCGGGCAGGCCGATGTCGAGCAGGCAGGCATCCGGCCGGGCGCTGCGCGCCAGTTCCAGCGCGCGCAGGGACTCGTGTTCGATGAAGACTTCATGGCCGCTCGCTTCGAGCAGCATGGCCAGCGTCGTCGCGGCGTCGACGTTGTCGTCCACCACCAGCAGGCGCAGGCCGCCGGTGCGCTGCGAAACCGCTTCCAGCTGAGGCGGGTGTGAAGCCGCACTCGCCGCCAAGGGCAGGGTCACCGTGAAGGTACTGCCCTGCCCCAGTCCCGGGCTGGCGCAGGTGACCGTGCCGCCGTGCAGCTCGACCAGGTTGCGCACCAGGGCCAGGCCGAGCCCGAGTCCGCCCTGCGAACGGTCCGAGCTGCGCTTGGCCTGGGCGAACAGGTCGAAGGCGCGTTCGGTCAGTTCCGGCTCCATGCCGATGCCGTTGTCGCTCACCCCCAGCACCAGCCTGCCTTCCCGGGTCTCCGCATCTATTTCGATGGCGCCGTCCTCCGGCGTGTACTTCACGGCGTTGCCGAGCAGGTTGGCAAGCACCTGCACCAGGCGCGCGCGGTCGCCCTCGACCGTCAGCGGCACGCTGGGCAAATGCAGCGCCAGGCGCTGGCGCCGCGCCCCGAGCTGCGGGCGCACCTGCTCGACCGCTTCGTCGACGATGGCGCGCACGTCGAGCAGGGTGCGATCGAGTTCGATCAGGCCGCGCGTGACGCGCGACACGTCCAGCAAATCGTCGACCAGGCGCGTCATGTGGCGTACCTGGCGCCCGATGATGGCGCTGCTGTGGCGCACCCGGGTTTCGTTCAGCGAGCCCATGTCGAGCAGCATGGCCGCCGCGCTGATCGGCGCCAGCGGGTTGCGCAGTTCGTGGGCCAGCATCGCCAGGAATTCGTCCTTGCGCTGGTCGGCCACCTTCAATTGTTCCTCGACCTGCTTGCGGTCGGTGATCTCGCGGAAGAACACGGCGATGCCGCCGTCCTGGGTCGGGAAGGCGCGGATCTCGTTCCAGCCGCCGCGCCCTTCGATCTGCGGCACCCGGTATTCGACGGCGCCGGCGATGCGCTGCTCCATGGCCCGGTGCAGCATGTGGCCCGCTTCGCTGCCCTCGACTTCCGGGAACACTTCCCAGTGGCTGCGCCCGACGACTTCCTCGGCCGTCTTGCGACAGATGCGCAGGCCCTCGACGTTCATGCGCGTGATGGTCCAGTCCGAATCCATCAGCGCGAAGCCCTCGACCATGGTGTCGAAGATGTAGCGGCTGCGGTCGCGCTCGGCGCGCAGTTCGGCCTGCGCGCGCGCCGTCTCGAGAGCGGCCCAGGTGCGCTCGGCCGTCTCGCGCGTGAAGCGCACGTCGGCGTCGCTCCAGTGACAGGGCTGCGCGCGGTTCAGGCTGAGGAAGCCGACCAGGCGGGCGCTGCGCATCAGCGGCACGGTCAGGACGGCGGCCGCTCCTTCCGCGCGGAAGATGGCACGGCAGTCGACGAAGCGCGGATCGCTGTCGACATCGTCGGCGACGAGGGTTTCGCCCGCGCGCGTGAGCGCGGCGATGGTGGGTCCGAATGCGTCGAGGGGATAGCTTTCCCGCGACAGTTCGCCGGTGCCGCCGGCGTTCCACTGGTAGCGCACGGTAAATGCAAGGCCCGCGTCGTCCACCTCGGCATAGGTCGCCCGGCTCAGGTCCAGCTCCTCGCCCAGCAGGGCGCTGGCCGTGCCCAGCACGTCGTCGGGGGTACCAAGCGGATGCAGGGCGTCGGACAGCTTCAGCTCGAGCGCGGCGCGCCGTTCGGACTGGACCCGGCTCGTCGTCTCCATGACCGTGCAATACATCCCCGCCACGTGCCCGCTGCCGTCGTGCAGGGGCGAATACGAGAAGGTGAAGTAGCCCTGCTCCGGGAAGCCCTTGCGCACCACCACCAGCGGCAGGTCTTCGTGAAAGGCGGACTTGTTCGACAGCGCGCGGTCGATGATCGGCACCAGGTCGGCCCAGATCTCGGCCCAGATCCGCTGGAAAGGCTGGGCCAGCGCGGCCGGGTGCTTGGCGCCGAGGATGACGGCGTAGGCGTCGTTGTACAGGAAACGCAGGTCCGGCCCCCAGACCACGAACATCGGAAAAGCCGAATTGAGCGACATGCTCACCGCGGTCGCCAGTTCGGGCGGCCAGGTGTCGGGGTGCCCGAGCGGGCAGGTGCTCCAGTCGTGCGCGGCGTAGAGCGCGCGGACGCCGGTCAGGGGCTGGGAGGGGTCGGTGGGGAGGAATCCGGGCATGGTCGGATTCTCCCACACTTGGTGCAGGCGCCGGAGCACAGATTGCCCCGACGAATCGTCATCAAAGCTTGATGAAATGCTCGCGGTAATACTTGAGTTCTTCGACCGACTCGATGATGTCGGCCAGGGCCGTGTGCTTCTGGTGCTTCTTGAAGCCCGAGGCCAGGTCCGGCTTCCAGCGGCGGCACAGTTCCTTCAGCGTCGACACGTCCAGGTTGCGGTAGTGGAAGAAGGCTTCCAGCTTCGGCATGCCGCGCGCCATGAAGCGGCGGTCCTGGCAAATGGTGTTGCCGCACATCGGCGACTTGCCTGCAGGAACGAAATTCTTCAGGAAGGCGATCAGGGCCGTCTCGGCGTCGGCTTCGGTGACGGTCGAGGCGCGTACGCGGTCGATCAGGCCGGAGCGGCCGTGGGTGCCCTTGTTCCAGTTGTCCATCTTGTCCAGGGTTTCGTCGGACTGGTGGATCGCGAACACGGGGCCTTCGGCCAGCACGTTCAGGTGCATGTCGGTGACGACGACGGCGACTTCGATGATGCGGTCGGTATCCGGGTCGAGGCCGGTCATTTCCATGTCGACCCACACCAGGTTCATGTCGTTCGGACGCTGGACCGGGGTGGAGACTGCGGAATCGGTTGGGTGTGACATAATTCTCTCTTTGCCTAATCAATCCTGCATTTTCTCACAGGCACGGAATGTCTTCACTCGCGTTTTCGATTTTGTTCGTCGTTTTCTTCGTGCTCACGCTGGGCCTGCGCTTCTGGCTGGCGAACCGCCAGATCCGGCACGTGCTGCGCCACCGCGGCAGCGTGCCGCCCGAGTTCGCCCGGAAGATCCCGCTCGAGACGCACCAGAAAGCGGCGGACTACACGGTCGCCAAGACCCGCTTCGGCATCGCGGCCCTGCTCTGGGGCGGCCTGACCCTGGTCGGCTTCACCCTGCTCGGCGGCCTGCAGGCATTGTCCACCGCCCTGCTGCACGCGGCCGGTCCTGGCATGCTATACCAGATCGGCCTGATCGCCGCGTTCGCGATCATCTCCGGCGTGCTCGACCTGCCCTTCGACTACTACCGCCAGTTCGTGCTGGAGCAGCGCTTCGGCTTCAACAAGATGAGCGTCAAGCTCTGGCTGACCGACATGGTCAAGGGCGCGCTGGTGGGCGCCGTGATCGGCCTGCCGCTGCTGTGGGTCGTGCTGAAGCTGATGGAATCGACCGGATCGCTGTGGTGGTTCTGGACCTGGCTGGTCTGGAGCGGCTTCCAGCTCTTGATGATGGTGCTGTACCCGAGCGTGATCGCGCCGATGTTCAACAAGTTCACGCCGCTGTCCGACGAAGGGCTGAAAGCGCGCATCGAGGGCCTGATGACGCGCGTGGGCTTCGCCTCGAAGGGCCTGTTCGTGATGGACGGCAGCCGCCGCAGCGCCCACGGCAACGCCTATTTCTCGGGCTTCGGCACGGCCAAGCGCATCGTCTTCTTCGACACCCTGATCGAGCGCCTGGCGCCGCACGAGATCGAAGCGGTGCTCGCCCACGAACTCGGCCACTTCAAGCTGCGCCACATCGTCAAGCGCATCGTCGTCATGTTCGCGCTGTCGCTGGCCTTCCTCGCCCTGCTCGGCTACCTGAAGGAGCAGGCCTGGTTCTACACGGGCCTGGGCGTGATGCCGCTGCTGGCCGGCCCGAACGATGCCATGGCCCTGCTGCTGTTCGCGCTGGTGCTGCCGATTTTTACTTTTGTCTTCGGTCCCCTGAACGCGATCACCTCGCGCAAGCACGAGTTCGAGGCGGACGCCTTTGCGGCCAGGCACAGCGATGCGAACCACCTGGTCTCGGCGCTGGTCAAGATGTACGAGGATAATGCCTCGACGCTGACGCCCGATCCGCTGCACTCGGCCTTCTACGATTCGCATCCGCCGGCTTCCGTGCGCATCGCTCACCTGAACGGGGCGGCGGCATGAAGCTGCTGGAACAGCGCTGCACGCATGGCGCGCCGGCACTCGATGCGGGCGCCCTCGCCGCGCTCATGCTCGAGGTGCCGCAGTGGCAGCTGGAAGGCCAGCGCATCGTGCGCAGCTTCGAGTTCAAGAACTATCACGAGACGATCGCCTTCGTGAACGCCCTGGCCTGGATGATCCACGCCGAGGACCACCACCCCGAGCTGACGGTGCGCTATCGCCACTGCATCGTCAGCTACACCACCCACTCGGCGGGCAATGCCGTCTCGCTGAACGACCTGATTTGCGCTGCGAAAGCCGACGCACTCTACGAAGAACGGAAACGCGCGTGAGCAAAGATACCAAGCTGACCGGCACCATCATCGCGGCGCACGGCCGCCACTACCTGGCCGACGTCAACGGCGAAAAATTCCAGTGCGTCACGCGCGGCAAGAAGACGAATGTCGCCGTGGGCGACGTCGTGCACCTGAAGCAGACCTCAAACGACCAGGCCGTGATCGAAGAGATCGCCGAGCGCCAGACCCTGCTCTACCGCTCGGACCAGTACAAATCGAAGCTGCTGGCGGCGAACATCTCGCGCCTGTTCATCGTCGTCGCCACCGAACCGGGTTTCGCCGACGACCTGGTCTCGCGCTCGCTCGTCGCCGCCGAAGCGGCCGGCATCGAGGCCCACATCATCCTCAACAAGACCGACGTCGCGGAGCTGCTGCCGCGCGCGCGCGAACGCGCCGCCGTCTACGCCGCGCTCGGCTATCCGGTGCACGAAGTCTCGGCCAAGGCCGATCCGGAACATGCGCTGGGCGTGCTGCAGCCGCTGCTGGCCGGCCAGTCCTCGATCTTCATCGGCCAGTCGGGCATGGGCAAGTCCTCGCTCATCAACCTGCTGGTGCCGGACGCCGACATCGCCGTACGCGAAATCTCCGCCGCCCTCGACACTGGCAAGCACACGACGACGTTTACGCGCCTGTACTGGCTGCCGGACGGCGGCTCCATCATCGATTCGCCAGGCTTCCAGGAATTCGGCCTGTACCACCTGAGCGAAGGCATGCTGGAGCGCGCCTTTGTCGAGTTCAAGCCTTATCTCGGCGGCTGCAAGTACTACAACTGCCGGCACCTGGCGGAGCCGCAGTGCGCCGTTCTGACGGCGCTGGCCGACGGGAAGATTGCCAAGCACCGGCACGAACTGTATGGCCAGCTGCTGCACGAGTCCGCCCAGACGCTGTACTAATTGGGTGCTTTCCCTAGCGTCAAGCAAAAACCCTTATAATCAAGAGGATATTCTTCCTTCCGAGTTACTATGCCAGGCACCAACGCGATCAAGCACTTCCTGCAGTTCTCCGATTTTTCGCTCGACGAGTTCGAATACGTGATCGAACGCGCGAAGGTCATCAAGCGCAAGTTCAAGGCCTACGAGGTGTACCACCCGCTGGTCGACCGTACGCTGGTGATGGTGTTCGAGAAGAGCTCGACCCGCACGCGTCTCTCCTTCGAGGCCGGCATGCACCAGCTGGGCGGCGCCGCGATCTACCTGAACACGCGCGACAGCCAGCTGGGCCGCGGCGAGCCGGTCGAGGACGCGGGCCAGGTCATGTCGCGCATGTGCGACATCATCATGGTGCGCACCTTCGGCCAGGACATCATCGAGCGCTTCGCCGCCCACTCGCGCGTGCCGGTGATTAACGGTCTGACCAACGAACACCATCCCTGCCAGGTGCTGGCCGACATCTTCACCTTCTACGAGCACCGCGGTCCGATCGCGGGCAAGACGGTGGCCTGGATCGGCGACGCCAACAACATGCTGTACTCCTGGCTGCAGGCGGCCGAAGTCTTCGGCTTCCACCTGAACATCGCGACCCCGAAGGGCTACGACCTCGATCCGGCCCTGTTGAGCACCAAGCGCTACACGCTGTTCGACAATCCGTCGGACGCCTGCGCAGGCGCGCACCTGGTCAGCACCGACGTCTGGACCAGCATGGGCTTCGAGAAGGAAAACGCGCAGCGCCTGCAGGACTTCGACGGCTTCATCGTCGACAGTGCCAAGATGGCGCGCGCCACCCCCGACGCCATCTTCATGCACTGCCTGCCCGCCCACCGCGGCGAGGAAGTCGCGGCCGAAGTCATCGACGGCCCGCAGTCGGTGGTCTGGGACGAAGCCGAAAACCGCCTGCACGTGCAGAAAGCGCTGATCGAATACCTGCTGCTCGGCCGCATCGAAGACAACTAATTTTTCACCCACCTTTGTTTGATCGTCGGTCCCGTTGAAAGACGGGCCGGCTGACCACTTCAATCCCTCCTCCTCTCCACACTGGAACTTCCATGAGCGACATCAAAAAAGTAGTTCTCGCCTACTCCGGCGGCCTCGACACCTCCGTCATCCTGAAATGGCTGCAAGACCATTACAACTGCGAGATCGTCACCTTCACGGCCGACCTCGGCCAGGGCGAGGAACTCGAGCCGGCACGCGCCAAGGCCATCAAGTTCGGCATCAAGCCTGAAAACATCTACATCGACGACGTGCGCGAAGAATTCGTGCGCGACTTCGTGTTCCCGATGTTCCGCGCGAACACCGTCTACGAAGGCGAATACCTGCTGGGCACCTCGATCGCGCGTCCGCTGATCGCCAAGCGCCTGATCGAGATCGCCAACGAAACCGGCGCCGACGCCGTCTCGCACGGCGCGACCGGCAAGGGCAACGACCAGGTGCGCTTCGAGCTGGGCGCCTATGCGCTGAAACCCGACGTCAAGATCATCGCTCCATGGCGCGAGTGGGACCTGCTGTCGCGCGAGAAGCTGCTGAAGTACGCGGAAGACGCCGGCATCGAGATCGACATGAAGCACAAGAACGGCGGCGCGCCCTACTCGATGGACGCCAACCTGCTGCACATCTCCTTCGAAGGCCGCCACCTGGAAAACCCGAGCGCGGAAGCCGAGGAATCGATGTGGCGCTGGACGGTCAGCCCAGAGCAGGCGCCGAACGAAGCCGAGTACCTCGACATCGAATACGAAAAGGGCGACATCGTGGCCCTGAACGGCAAGCGCATGAGCCCTGCCGAGGTGCTGACGGAACTGAACCGTCTGGGCGGCAAGCACGGCATCGGCCGCCTCGACCTGGTCGAAAATCGCTACGTCGGCATGAAGTCGCGCGGCTGCTACGAGACGCCGGGCGGCACCATCATGCTGCGCGCCCACCGCGCGATCGAGTCGATCACGCTGGACCGCGAAGTGGCGCACCTGAAGGACGACCTGATGCCGCGCTACGCTTCGCTGATCTATAACGGCTACTGGTGGGCGCCGGAACGCGTCGCGCTGCAGACGCTGATCGACCACACCCAGCAGACCGTCAATGGCTGGGTGCGCATCAAGCTGTACAAGGGCAACGTGATCGTCGTCTCGCGCGATTCGAAGACCGATTCGCTGTTCGACATGAACATCGCCACTTTCGATGAAGACGGCGGCGCCTACAACCAGGCGGACGCCGGCGGCTTCATCAAGCTGAACGCGCTGCGCATGCGCATCGCGGCCAAGGCGCGCGCAAAACGCGGCCAATAAGGCGGCCGGCAACAGCGCCGCCCTGCCGCACAAAGCCGCCTCCGGGCGGCTTTTTTTCCATGCGCGAATTCGTGGTGAGCATGGTGTTTTTACGAGCACGAAGCACCGTAGGGTGGGCGCCCCGTGCCCACCAAACACGCGCGTCGCGTTGGCGCGTCCGGGATACGTCCTGTCTGCTCTTGGCGATGGTGGGCACGGGGCGCCCACCCTACTTTACTCAGCCATCGAAAGCCGCCCTCGGGCGGCTTTTTTCATGCGCGGATTCGTGGTAAAAATATTGCTTCTACGGCCACGACGCATGAGCGACTCTTCATCGAATCCCTGCCTCGACTGCGGCGCCTGCTGCATGAGCTTTCGCGTCTCCTTCTACTGGGCCGAAGCCTTGCAGCTGCCCGAGGGCCTGAGCGAACAGCTGACGCCGCACCTGGCCTGCATGGCCGGCACCAACGCGTCCAGCCCGCGCTGCGCCGCCCTCGGCCGCGGCACGGCGGGCCCGATGGCCTGCGCCGTCTACGACAGCCGCCCGAGCCCCTGCCGCGAAGTCGAGATCGGCGACGACAAGTGCACCCGCGCGCGGGCACGGCATGGGCTGGCGCCGCTGGCGCTGCTCTAGGGGATCCTGCCTCCTGTGTCAGCGCTCGCCGGTCAGGACGCCGAACCGGAGCCGCAGCAGTTCGATGTCGCGCGCAGCAGGTGGCAGCTCGCCGCGCCCGGTCGCGCCATACCATTCCATGTAGCGGCGCAGGGCTTCCTCGTCGCGGATCGCCGGCTGCATGGTGAGCGCATACGCATAAAAATCCCCTGCCTGCCTGCTGCCGGCGGCCCGCCTGGCGCCGTCCAGCAAGCTCGCCGGCCCCAGGGCACGGTCCAGGTCGTAGCGCAAGTCCAGGATCGCCAACCGTCCCGCGGCCAGGTCGTTGTGGAAGTGGATGTCGCGCCCCGGGTACGCCAGCGGCAGCACGGTGGGCAGGCGCGCCAGCGCCAGCCGCCCGGCCGCTCCCGGCGGCACGGCTGCCGCCCGCACGTTGGGGCTGACCAGTTGCGCCGCTGCGGCAAATGCAAGGAAAGTTCGGCGTGTGTACATCGGTTCATCATCCCTTTATCGTGATTGTCGGCGCGTCGGAGCAAGGCGGCGTGCATGCCGGGGGCGCCGGCTGGGCCGCGTAGCTGGGGTCCGGCGTCTCGAGCGCGCTCAGTTCGAGCGCCGCCTGCGCCAGCAGCGCGCAGGCGCCCGCCATGCCCATCGCCACCCGCAGCCAGCACCGTCCCGGCCGGCCGCCGGCTCCCTCCTCGTCCTGCCTGGCATCGCTCTGTTTCATCGCATGCTCCACTACGGTTGGCACAAGGCGGCATTGCGCTGCCGTCAGGGCACGACGTCGAAGCGCACCATCATGTGGTGGTCTTCGTGGATCGTGTTATGGCAGTGCATCAGGTACTTGCCGGTGAAGTCCTCGAAGCAGATCAGGATGCGCACGGTCTCGCCCGGCCGCAGCTCGAACACGTCCTTGCGTCCGCGCTCGTGCAGGGGCGGCGCGGCGCCGTTGCGGGTCAGGATGCGCGCTTCCTCGAAATGGATGTGCACCGGGTGGCTCCAGCTGCCCTTGCCCTGCAGCTCCCAGACTTCTTCCACGCCCTGCTTGATGATGGCGGCGGGTTTTGTCACGTCGAACAGCCTGCCGTTGACGGTCCACAGGTCGTTCTCGCGGTCGAACTCCCACTTTCTCACCCGGGTATTGCGCGGCACCACCGCCGGGCGCAGCGGACGCAGGATGTCCGGCACCTGGCTGAGGTCGGGCGAGTCCGGCTCGGCGTCGACGTCGAAGCGCAGGATCTGGGTGCCGGGCGTGAGCAGGCGTCCGGTCGGGCCGCGGCCGTCGAGGTGTTCGAGGCGGTTGACCAGGTAGACCTTGCTCCCCAGCGGGAACTTGGAGAAATCGATGACGATGTCGCCGCGCTCCGCGCTCGCCAGGCGCAGGCGCTTGGTCAGCACTGGTGCGGTGAGCAGGTTGCCGTCGTTGGCGATGTGGTGGAAGCTGTGGTCGACACCCTCGTGCACCAGATAGAACTCGTAGAAGCGCAGCGAGGAACCGTTCAGCGCGCGGAAGCGGTACTTGCGGCGCTTGACCGAGAAATAAGGCTGGATCTTGCCGTTGACGCAGAACTTGTCGCCGACCATGCCTTCCGGGTCAAACTGGTTGAAGTACAGGTAGCCGCCCGAATCGAAGCTCTTGTCCTGGAACACGAGCGGGATGTCGTATTCGCCGACGCCGCTGGGCAGGCGCAGCGCCCCCGGCCGCTCGTCGCGCTCGTTGCCGGTGTCGAGGCTGTCGAACACCAGGTAGAAGCCGGCCAGGCCCTTGTAGACGTTGGGGCCGGTGAATTCCATGCGGTGGTCGTGGTACCACAGGGTGCCGAGCGCGCCTTCCGGATCGCCGTCGGTGTCGGGGAAGTCGGCGCTGTTGGAGAGCTTGTTCGGATAATGATGGTCCTTGAAGCGGCCGGCGCGGGTCAGGGTCGGGCCGTACTTGTCGCGGCTGTAGTAGTCGCCCGGGAAGCCGTCGCTCTCGGACGGCGTGTGGCCGTTGTGCAGGTGGGTCGATATCTCGGGCGAACCGAAGCCGACGTGGTCGCGCGGCAGGTCGTTCTCGATGCGCACCAGGATCGGCTCGCCGTACCAGGCGACGAAGGTCGGACCGGGCAGCATGCCGTCGTAGCCCCAGATCTTCTGCTCGGGCAGGTGCGGGTGGAAGGAGTGCTTCTCCTCGCGCACGCGCAGGCGGTAGAACTTGCGCGGCGGGTAGCGGTCCCAGGCCTGGTGCGGCAGGCGCCCCGCTTCGTCCTCGTCAGGGAACTTGCCCGGCGCCGGACTGAGACCGCTTTCCGGCTCCTTGATCTCCGGGATCGGCAGCGGCACCAGGAAAGGCGGCGTGGCCGGCGCCTTGCCGACGCGGCTCTTCATGTAGTCGTCGCGCACGCTGGTGGTCGTGGTGCGCGGCGTGGTCGTGCTTCCCGTTGTGGTACCGGCCGTGGTGCCCGCCGTGGTTCCGCTCGTCGGCTGGCTGGGTACGGGTGCACGGTCATCATCGTCGTCGTCATCGTCGCGCCCGCCCGCCAGCACCGCGGCGCCGGCGGCGGCCAGGCCGCCGGTCACTAGCCAGCGCCGGCTTTTCTTCGTCGTTTCGTCGCTCGGTTCCATCGATCGCTCCTGAAAGTCGAAAGGCCTACATGTAGTTCGAGATCGAGTTGACGATCTGGCGCGGGCTGGCCAGCGCCGGGATCATCGACCAGCGGTCGCGCGCATCGTGGCCGATGCGCAGCATGCCCGTGTGCTGCTTGAGGTCGGCGTCGGCGGCGGCGTCGAGCGTGTAGAAGCCGAGCCGGCGGCGCAGCAGTTCGACGTGGGCCGGATCGCCGGTGAGGAAGGTCCAGCCGGGCTTGATGTCGAACTTGTCCATGTAGCGGCGCAGGTCGAGCGGCTTGTCGATCGCCGGCTGCAGCGTCAGCGAATACATGAAGACGTCCTTGCCCACGTGCTCGCGCAAGGCTTCCTGCACCTGCAGCAGGTTCGCCGTATTCGGCGGGCACAGGTTGCTGCAGTTCGCGTACATCATGTTGACGACGACCAGGCGGTCCTTCACCAGGTCGTCGTAGAAGCGGACCTGACGTCCGTCGTGAGTCTCGAGCAGCACGTTCGGCAGGCGGCGGCCGTCGTCGACAGGCAACGGGACCGGCTCGCGCGTCTGCGCATGCTTGATGACCGGGTAGAGCAGCGGTGTGGCGGCCGCGGCCGCCAGGAATGCCCTGCGTGATTTCATGATCTTCCCCTCGCTATTATTGGACCAGACTGTGTCAAGCCACGACGTCGAAGCGCGCCATCATGTGGTGGTCTTCGTGCACCGTGTTATGGCAATGCATGACGTACTTGCCGACGAAGTCGCGGAAGCACACCAGGATGCGCACCTCTTCGCCGGGACTCAGTACGAACACGTCCTTGCGCCCGGCCTCGTGCGCTGGCGGCGGCCGGCCGTTGCGCGACAGGATGCGCATCTCCTCGAAGTGGATGTGCACCGGATGGCTCCAGCTGCCCTTCCCGCGCAGCGTCCAGATCTCCTCGACGCCGCGCTTGACCGATACGATCGGTTTGGTTTCGTCGAACAGCTTGTCGTTGACGGTCCACATATTGTTCAGGCGGCCGAAGTCGAAGCGGCGCTCGGGGCGCGACTTGCGCAGGTCGATCGGCGGCAGCGGGCGCAGCACGGCCGGCACGCGGCTGTTGTCCGGCGACGCCGGTTCACTGTCGACGTCGATGCGCATGATCTGCGTGCCGGGATTTAAAATGCGTCCGGTCGGCCCGCGCCCGTCGAGGTGTTCGAGCTTGTTGACGATGTACAGCTTGGACCCGATCGGATACGGAGAAAAATCGACGATCAGGTCGCCGCGCTCGGCCACGCCGAGGCGCAATTTCGTGGTCGTGACCGGCGCCGGCAGCAGGTTGCCGTCGTTGCCGATCTGGACGAAGCTCTGGTCGGCGCCCTGGTAGACCAGGTAGAACTCGTAGAAGCGCAGCGGCGAACCGTTCAGCATGCGGAAACGGTACTTGCGCCGCTCGACGGAAAAGAAGGGCTGGACCTTGCCGTTGACGAGGAACTTGTCGCCGACGATCCCTTCCGGATCGAGCTGGTCGAAGAACAGGTAGCCGCCCGAATCGAAACGGCGGTCCTGGAACACCAGCGGGATATCGTACTTTCCGACGCCGGACGGCAGGCGCAGCGCGCCCTCGTGATCGTCGTTCTCGTCGTCGCAATCGAGGTCGTCGAAGATCAGGTAGAAGCCGGCCAGGCCTCGGTAGACGTTGGGCGCCGTGAACTCCATGCGGTGGTCGTGGTACCACAGGGTGCCCAGCGCCAGGTTGTGGTCGCCGCCGGTGTCGGGGTAGGCGGTGAAGTTGGAGCAGACGTTCGGGTAGTGGTGGTCCTTGAACTTGCCGGGCCGGCTCAGGGTCGAGCCGCACTTCCTTTCGCTGTAGTAGTCGCCGGGGAAACCGTCGCTCTCCGAGGGCGTGTGGCCGTTGTGCAGGTGGGTCGAGATCTCGGGCGTGCCGTAGCCGACGTGGTCGAGCGGCAGCGCGTTCTCGATGCGCACCAGGATCGGCTCGCCGTATTTGACGACGAAGGTCGGTCCCGGCGTGACGCCGCCATAGCCCCATATCTTCTGCTTCGGCAGTTCGGGGTGGAACTCGTGGTCCTTCGCCTCGACCTTCAGGTAGTAGAACTTCTGCGGCGGGAAGCGGCTCCAGGCCTGGTGCGGCAGGCGTCCCGCTTCCTTCTCGTCGGGGTACTCGCCGGGCTCGGGACTGAGGCTGCTGACCGGTTCGGCAATCGGCGGCATCGGCAGCGGCACGATGAAGGGCGTGGTGTAGGGTGCGCGGCCGACCTCGGCGCTCTTGAAGCTGGTGATGCCGGTGGCAGTGCCGGCCGTGGCGACCGGGCTGCCGGGCGCGGCGCCGGCGGCGGCTGCCTTGGCGGCGCCCGTGGAGGCGGCGGCGGGCAAGGCCGGGCCGGCCGGCGCGGCGGGCGCCGCGTCGAACAGGCCCAGCCTGGTTTCGGCGGCAAACGCGGCGGCGCCGGCCGCCACGATCGAAGCGCCGGCGAGCCTGCGCCGGGTGAGGATGCGTGTGTCGTCGTTTTCGTTTCCTTCGTCGGGTTTCATGATGTACTCCAGTTCTTCAACAACAATCTGATGGATCTGCGCACGCGCGCCAGGGGGGCCGATTGCGGGACGGCGAGGCGGCGTGGTTCGCCCAGCGCGCGCAGCGGCGGCTGCAGGCGCGCGGATTGGATGACGGCCTGAGCGTCCGCCCGTGCCGCCGGGGCATGCGGCGTGGCGCCCAGCGGTGCAGGCGCCGCCGGATCGTCGTGCAGCGCCAGCACCAGCGCCGCCGCGGCCGCCAGCACCGCGTTGACGATGGCGTAGCGCCGCATCTCGATCCCTTGCCGCCGCCCGTTCATCTCCCGGCCCGTCCTAGAGCTGGCGGCCCGCCTTGCGGAAGGTCGACATCACCGGCTCGACCAGGTACTGCAGCGGGGTCTGGGTGCTGCCGTCGATGTAGACCTCGGCCGACATGCCTGCCTGCAGCGTGAGCTCGTGGCGCGCCTGCAGCGACTTGTCGTCGGCCGCGATCAACACGTTGAAGTAGGACTGGCCGGTGGCCTTGTCGACCAGGCGGTCGGCCGAGATGTAGGTCACCTCGCCATCGACCATCGGCGCACCGCGGAACTTCAGCGCGGTGAACTTGATGCGCGCCTTCTGGCGCAGGTGGACATGGTTGATCTCCTCGGGCCGGATATGCGCTTCCAGCATCAGGCGCGCATCCGAGGGCACGATCTCGGCGATCGAATCGCCCGGACGCACGACGGCGCCGGGCGAGGTGAACTTCAGGTCGATGATCTCGCCGCCGGCCGGCGCCACCACCACCTGGCGGCTGGCGGCGTCGTCGGTCTTGCGCACTTCCTGGTCGATGTCGGTCAGGCGCGCCAGCGTCGCCTTGACTTCGTCGCTGGCGGTCTGCACGTAGGCGTTCTGCAGCGAGCGGATGCGCAGGTCGATGTCGGCGATGCGCTGGGCGGCGCGCGCCAGTTCCGAGCGCCGCTCGTCGACCTTGGCCGCGTAGTCGGACACCGCGGCTTCGAGCTGGGACAGCTTGGCCGCCGAGATGAACTGGTCGCGCTGCAGCCCGCGGTTGAGTTCCAGGTCCTGGCGCTGCAGCGTCAGCGAGCGCTCGATGTTGGCGATCTGGGCGCGCAGGGATTCGGCTTCGCTGCCGATCTGCTGGCGCTGGGCGCGCATCAGCGCCACTTCGCTGTCGAGCGAGGTGCGGCGGCTGGCGAACAGGCCGGCCTCCTTGGCCAGGGCCTGCGCCACGCGCGGGTCGCGCTCGGCCGCGTCGCGCAGGTCTTGCGGGAACTGCAGCGCCGCGGCGCGTAGTTGTTCGCTCTCCAGGCGCGCCAGGCCAGCCCGCTCGACCACGGCGCGGTAGGCCAGGCGGTTGCGGTCGGCGTCCACGCCGACGTCGCCCAGCATCAACACCGGTTCGCCGGCGCGCACGCGCTGGCCGTCGCGCACCAGCACCTGGCGCACGATGCCGCCTTCCAGGTGCTGGATCGGGCGCCGGTTCAGGTCCACCTTCACATAGGCCGGGGCCACCACCGCCATCGACAGCGGCGCGCTGCAGACCCAGGCACCCAGCGGCAGCAGCGCCAGCAGGAAGATGCGCATGCCGAGACGCCCCAGGCGCCGGCCCTGCTCTTCGCTCGCGGTAAAGGCGCGTTCTTCCTGTACCAATTCGATCGTCGTATCCATCTCTTTTCCTCCTCAAGCCACGCTGGCGGTATCGACGGCCGCCTGCGCCTGGCGCTGCATCTCTTTCATGACTTCGCCCGCGGCGCCGTAGCGCTTCACGCGGCCGGCTTCCAGCACCAGGATCTTGGTGACGTGGGCAACCAGCGAAGGACGGTGGGTAATGATCACGGTGGTGACGCCATCGGCGCGCAGGCCGCTGACGGCCTGGGCCAGCGCCACTTCGCCGGCGCCGTCGAGATTCGAATTCGGCTCGTCCAGCACCACCAGGCGCGGATTGCCATACAGCGCGCGCGCCAGGGCGATGCGCTGGCGCTGGCCGGGCGACAGGCGCAGGCCGCTCTCGCCGACCTGGGTGTCGTAGCCGTTGGCGAATTCGACGATCATCTCGTGGGCATTGGCGCGTTTCGCTGCCCGGATCACGCGCTCGGAATCGACCGTGTCGAGGCGCGCGATGTTTTCGGCGACGGTGCCGTCGAACAGTTCGACGTCCTGCGGCACGTAGCCGATCCACTGGCCCAGTCCTTCGCGCTTCCATACGGCGACGTCGCTGCCGTCCAGGCGCACGCTGCCGCCGGCCGGGGCCCAGACCCCGATCAGGAGCCGCGCCAGTGTCGACTTGCCGGCGGCGCTGGCGCCGATCACGGCCAGCGATTCGCCCGGTTCCAGGTGCAGCGCGACGTTGTACAGGATCGGCTTGCCCGAACCCGGGGCGCGGTAGGACAGGCCCTCGACCTGCAGGCGCCCTTCCGGGCATGGCAGCTCGACCTGTTCGCCGTACGCGGCGGCCTCGTCCAGCAGCGTGCGCAGGCGGGCATGGGCGGCGCGGCCGTCGGCCAGCGCGCGCCAGCTGCCGACCAGCTGCTCGACGGGCTGCAGCGCGCGTCCGAGCAGCACGGTGGTGGCGATCATGATGCCGGCCGAGGCCTCCTGGCTGATCACCAGCCAGGCGCCCAGCGCCAGCATCGCGATCTGGATCGCCTGGCGCAGGAAGCGGGTCAGCGCGGTGAAGACGACGCCGGTGCGTCCGGCGCTGGCCTGGGCGCCGGCCACCTCGTCCTGCAGCGCGCGCCAGCGGCCCAGCAGTTTGCCGGTCATGCCCAGCGCCTGCAGCACCTCGGCATTGCGCAGCGAGCTTTCGACGTATTTCGAGGCGCGCCGTCCGTCGGTCTGCAGGCCTTCGATGGCGGCGCGGCTGACCCGGTGGTTGAGCCAGGCCAGCACCAGCATCAGGCTCACCGAGACCAGCGCGCCCAGGCCCAGCGCCGGATGGAAGCCCCAGATCAGCGCCAGGAACAGCGGCGCCCACGGTGCGTCGAGCAGCGCCGCCAGCGCGTTCGAGGACAGCACGGTCTTCAGTTGGGCCAGATCGCGCATGCCTTCGCCGATGCCGGCATGCGGGGTGCGCGCGGCGCGCTCGACCAGGGTCTCCACCAGCGGGCGCGCCAGGCGCTCGTCGACGATGGTGGCCAGCACGCCCTGCAGGCTGTGGCGCACGTAGTCGAGCAGCAGCAGCACGATCATCGCGATCGCGGTGCCGGCCATCAGGACCACCAGGGTCTCGCGGCTATTGGTCGTCAACACGCGGTCGAATACCTGCAGCATGAACAATGCCGGCACCAGGTAGAGCAGGTTGACGCAAAAGGAAAACAGGGCCATATACCCGAGCAGGGGCCGCAGCTCGCGCCAGATCGTTTTCATGTGGTTCTCCCGGAGCGGTGGATTCAGGCGGACTTGTCGGACTTGTTCGGCGCGGCGCGGCGGCGGCATGGCCTGCCGGCGTACCCGGTTCCAGGCGGCGCACGGTGCGCGTGCGCGGGACACGACGCGGACATCGCGGTCATTCGCAGCTGTGGCAGGCGCAAGAAGCCCGACGCGCGGATGAGGATCAGGTCGGGACTGGCTGGATCGGTTTCAACGAGCGCGGCATGCAGCCGTTGCGCGCCCGTGAGGCACTTCTTTGTGATGCGCATGATGTACTCCCCTGGTTTTGTTTCTTGACTTCGTCGTTGTGTTGTCCGGGCCGGGCGCCGCCATGCTGTCGGCGCCCGGCCGGTACTGCCGTACTACGGGCCGTGCTCTCTCCTCCCCCTTGTCTCAGGACGCCAGCAACTCACCGGGCGCCGCCAGGCCGGCCGGTGCGACCTGGCCCTGCAGCAGGAAGTCGTCGATGGTGATCGACGCCGGATCGCCCACGCCCTGGATCACGAAGGAACCGGAGGTGCCGATCGTCACCCGCAGGTCGGCCCCGAGGTCGGCGATGGTGACGCTGCTGCCGAAGGTGGCCGCCGTGATGCCCAGGCCCGAGATGTCGAGCAGGTCCTGGCCGCCCGCCGGGTCGAAGTCGAAACCGCCGGCGATGGTGTCGGCGCCGAAGCCGGGGGCCGCGAACACGAAGATGTCGTTGCCGGAGCCGCCTTCGAGACGGTCGTTGCCCGCCCCGCCCTCGATCCGGTCGTTGCCGTCCATGCCGCGCAGGATGTCGTTGAGGCCGCCCCCCTTCAGGTAGTTGTCCAGCGCGTTACCGGTGAGGTTGGCCGTGCCGCCGTACTGGGTGGCGTTCTCGACCTCGGCAGCGAGCACCCAGCTGGTCGCGTTCGACATGACGGTATCGATCCCGCCGCCGGCCAGCTCGACGACGACGTCGGTGCTGGTGTTGACGTAATAGGTATCGTTGCCGAGTCCCCCGATCATGCGGTCGGTGCCGGTGTTGCCGTTCAGGCTGTCGTCGCCGTCGCCGCCGGTGATCGTGTTGTTCAGGGTGTTGCCGACGGCGGTGAAGTTGCCGCTGCCGGTGAACACCATGTCTTCCAGGTTCAGGCCCATGGTGTAGCTGGACACGCTCACGCGCGCCAGGTCGATGCCGAAGCCTGTGCCGGTGTTCTCGGTGATGATGTCGCCCACGTTGTCGACGATGTAGGTGTCGTTGCCCAGGCCACCGACCATGCGGTCGGCGCCGACGCCGCCGTCGAGGGTGTCGTCGCCGGTGCCGCCGGTGAGGATGTTGGCCAGGGCATTGCCTTCGCCGGCGAAGGAACCGGTGCCGATGAAGGTCAGGTTCTCCAGCTCGGCACCCAGCGTATAGCTGGCCAGCGTGGTGCGCACGGTGTCGGTGCCGCCGGCGGCCAGTTCGACCACGGCATCGAGCGCCTCGTCGACGACGTAGGTGTCGTTGCCGCGCCCGCCGATCATGCGGTCGACGCCGGCGCCGCCGTTGAGGGTGTCGGCGCCGGCGCCGCTCGTGATGACGTTGGCCAGCGCATTGCCGGTACCGGCGAAGGACGAGGTGCCGGTGTAGGTCAGGTTTTCCACCTCGTCGCCCAGCGTATAGGACGATATCGCGGTGCGCACGGTGTCGTTGCCCTCGTTGCCGAGTTCGGTCACGATGTCGGTGGTGGCCGAGACGATATAGGTGTCGTCGCCGCTGCCGCCGCGCATTGTGTCGTTGCCGCTGCCGCCGTCGAGACTGTCGTCGCCGAGTCCGCCCTCGAGCAGGTCGTCGCCGCCCTGCCCACGCAGCGTGTCGTTGCCATCGTTGCCGAACAGGCTGTCGTTGCCGCCGCTGCCGCCGTCGAGCACGTCGTTGCCGGCGCCGCCGCTGATGCTGTTGGCCTCGACGTTGCCGGTACCGGTGAAGTTGCCGGTGCCGGTGTAGACCAGGTTCTCGACGTTGGCGGCCAGGATGTGCGCGGCCAGCGTGGTGCGCACCGTGTCGACGCCCTGGGAGATCAGCTCGGACACGACGTCGCCGGTCTCGCTGACGATGTAGGTGTCGTTGCCCAGGCCGCCCTGCAGGCGGTCGTTTCCGCCGGCGCCATCGAGGGTGTCGTTGCCGTTGCCGCCGATGATGGTGTTGGCCAGCGCGTTGCCGGTGCCGACGAAGTCGCCGGTGCCTGCGAAGGTGAGGTTTTCCAGGTTGGCCGCCAGGGTGCGCGCCGCCAGCGTGGTCTGGGTGGTGTCGGTGCCGCCGTTGACGCCCTCGATGACGACGTCGCCCAGGTCGTCGACCATGAAGGTGTCGTTGCCGGCGCCGCCATCCATGACGTCGGCACCCGCGCCGCCGTTCAGGATGTCGTTGCCGCCCAGGCCGATCAGCTCGTCGTCGAAGGCCGTGCCGTTCAGGGTTTCGCTGTTGGCGGTGCCGATCACCTGGTCGCCCACGCCCTTGGTCGCGGCCGAGGGAATCGCGCGGCTGACGCCGGTGGCGTCGATGAAGCTGGCCACCACGCGCAGCTGCTGGCCGACCTGCGCCTGCTGCGGCATGAAGGTGGCGCCAGTGGCGCCGGCGATGTTCACGAACACCCCGTTCACCAGGGCCTGCCACTGGTAGCTGATGGCCGATTCCGGCACGTTGCTGAAGGCGGCCACGGAACCGGGGGTCGCGGTCAGGAGGTGGCGCTCGGTCGGCGACATGTCGTCGATGTGCGGCTCGCCGGTCAGGTTGAAGACGTCGTCGGTGAACACCAGTTCCTCGATGTTGCGGATGGTGTCGATGCCGTCCGTGGCGGTGCCGCGCACGTGCGCCACCGTCCAGGTGCCGTCGGCGTTGCGCGAGACGTCGTAGCTGGCACGCACGTCCGAATAGATGGCGCGGTCGATGTCGGTGGTCTTGGTGGTCGATTGCAGGATTTCGCGCACGATGCGCAGCTGGCCCGGGTTGATGCGGCCGGCCAGCATGTCGTCCTTCAGTTCGGCAATGCTCTCGACCGAGCGGATCTCGACGTTGGGATCGGTTTTCGAGCGCACGCTGACGCGCACGTTGAGCCAGGCGTCGCCGTCGATCAGGTCGTTGCCGGCCTTGCCGGTGATGCGGTCGCTGCCGCCGCCGCCAATCAGGATGTCGGCGCCCGTCTGCGGGTTGAACACCACCGCCTCCGGGTTGGCCACGGCCGGTACGCCGAGCAGCTCCTGCAGGCCGTTGATCAGCGCCACGTTCTTTTGCAGCAGCATGCTGTCGGTGGCCGGGCCGCCGATGATGCCGCCCGCGCCCTCGCCGCCGGCCGCGCCGGTCGGCAGGTTGGTCCCGACCAGCACGTCGTCGAACTTCCAGCCCGACAGGCCCTCGACCGAATCGAAGCGGTCGCGCAGGATGAAGGGCGCTTGCTGGCCGAAGATCGGTATGCCGAGGTCGGAATTGGCCGCCACCGGGTCGCCCTTGTGGATGGCCCAGTCGAAGCCGAGCATGCCGTTGTTGCGCTGGATGCCGGTGCCCTGCACCATGATGTCGTCGCCCGACTCGCCGTCGTAGTCGGTGTCGTTGCCCTGGCCGTTGAGGACGTCGTGGCCGATGATGGTGCTGTTGAAGAACAGCTGCGAGTTTTCGCCGGACAGGCTGTCGAAGCCCTCGCCGCCCTCGATCCAGTCGTCGCCCTCGTTGCCCATCAGGCCGTCGGGGCCGTTGCCGCCGAGGATGAAGTCGTTGCCCTCCCCTGCGAACACTTCGGTGAAGTCGGGGCCGACGATGAAGAAGTCCTGGCCGGCGCCGCCGAACACGATGTCGTTGCCGGCGCCGTTGCTGATCACGTCGTTGCCGTTGTCGCCGCGCAGGAAGTCGGCGGCGCCGGCCGGGGTGCCGTGGTCGGTGATGATGTCGTCGCCGTCGCCGCCATGGACCTGGTCGGCCTCGTCGCCGCCGTCGAGGATGTCGTCGCCCTCGTCGCCCCACAGGGTGTCCATGCCGCGTCCGCCCTTGATGATGTCGTTGCCGGGCGTGCCGCCCAGCACCACGTGGTCGGGGCCGTCGTAGGCGTAGATCAGCTGGCCGCCGTCCTTGTAGCCGTCGCCGTTGACGTCGGCGCCGGGCGCGACGCGGGTGACGAGCGAAGTAAAGGCGTTCAGCACCGGGTTCACGCGGCCCGGGTCGCCATGGCCGCCCACGCCGATGCCGGTCTGCTGCTTGCTCTGGTCCATCTCGAGGGTGTAGCTGGGCGTGGAGAACATCAGGCCCGGCAGGTGGGTCGTGCTGCCCTTGTCGCCGATGTCGGTGTTACGCATCGCCATCGCCGAGAACAGGTTGCCTTCCAGCTCGTTGAGCATGTTCAGGCCCTGGGTCCGGCTCAGGTAGTAGAAGCGGTCGCCGTTCTGCAGGTTTTCCAGCTGCGATTCGAAGACGAAGTTGAAGGTCGGCGCCAGCATGCCGCCGAATTCGAGCTTGGCCTCGGCCAGGCCGCCGATCCAGAAGTCCACCTTGTTCAAGCCGGTTTCGACGTCCTTCCAGGTGCCGGTGCCGTTCAGGAAGTCGAGGCGGTCGCTCGGTGCCGTCTCCAGGCGGTAGGTCGGGCCGACCAGGTCGGGATCGGCATTGATGTCGCCGTCCTTGTTCAGGTCGAAGTCGCCCATCACCAGCAGGGTGGCGGCGGCGCGCTTGGCTTCGACCGTGGTCGCCAGGGCGACGCTCGGGTGCAGGCCGTAGGCGGCGATGAAGTTGATGATCGAGGCCGGGTTCTTCATGTGCGGCGCGAAGTCGGCCCAGCTCGTGTACGGCTTGAGCTGGCTGTCGCCGGTCATCTTGTAGAACGCGGCGCGCGCCTCGTTGAAGCTGGGTGCGCCGGTTTCGCGGGCACGCGCGATGTTCAGCGTGGCCAGGTCGAGCGGCAGGCCGACCAGGTTGTTGCGCAGTGCGTCGGTGACGAATTCGTCGATCTCCTGGCCGACCTGGCGCGACATGCCGCGCACGATCTCGCCCACCGCCTTGTGCGAATCGAGGCCGCCGTCCTTGTCGAAGGCGACCGGATTGAGGAAGGCTTCGATCAGGCCGATGTCGTCATTCTGGCCGCTGGCGGTCGTACGCGCGACCGTATCGTCGAGCATCGAGTGGCCGAAGCGGTACACGACGTTGGCGAACTCCTCCATGATGGCCGGGTCGATGTCGGCCGAGTTGGAAAACACGAAGGGGTCGATGCTGGGCTGGACGGCACGCGCGAATTCCTCGAACACCAGGTGCTGGTATTGCATCTCGGTGGCGAAGCGGCCGGCCTGGAACAGGCGTTCGCCGTCCCACTGGAGGGCGGCGATGTCGGCGGCGCCCGTCGGGATGGCCGTGACGTCCTTGGCCAGCCATTCGTTGACGAAGGCCAGGTCGCCGCTGGCGAGGATGGTCTGCTTGTATTCCTCGACCAGGCGGTTGTGCTCGTTATGGAAGATCTCGTGGATGGCGGTGAGGCCGATGTTCTCGTTGCCGCGGCCGTCGCCGGTGATGAAGTGGCGGTCGAGCAGCTCGTCGTCGTAGGTACCGACCGGCTGTTGCTGGCCGGCCGCAAGGCCGGTTGCGTCGTCGCTGTCGGGCACCAGCTGCACTTGCGGCGTGCGCGGATCGTGGTCGTGGTCGTAGGTGCCCGGAACCGCGGTGTGCGCGATATCGTCGAGGAAGGCATGGCCGGTACGCAGGGTGTCGTTCGGCAGCGCCACGCCCTGGTTGCCGTTCGCGCTCGGGTTGCCCTCGACCAGGCCGTGCGCGGTGACGATCTGCACGAAGCCGTTCGGCCCGCGCAGGAATTCGCCGTAGCGGTCGGTCGCCAGCAGCGGCACGTTGAAGATGTCGGTATCGGTCAGCTGGATGCCGAGCAGTTGCGCCGCCTGCGCCTTCACTTCGGCCCAGTTGCCGGCGCCGTGCTCGCCGTCGAGCAGACGTCCGGTGGCGAGCGGCTTACCGTCGATCATCTTGTATTCGCGCAGGAACACCTGGTGCGAGGGGTGCGAGGTATAGGTCTGGTTCTGGTCGACGAAAGGCGTGGTGGTATTGGTGTGCCCGCGCAGGTCGTCGTCGGCATTGCCGAGGATGCCGTCAGGGCCGGGACCGCGCGCATTCACGGCGCGGCTGAGCACCATGAAGTTGGTCGGGCTGCCCGGCACGTACAGCGGGTCGTCCGGCTGCAGCGGCACGAACACGGTGCCCCCGCCCTTGCTGATCAGGTCGAGGCCGTGGTCGAAGAACTGGCCGAACAGCGCCATCATGCCGTTGAACGGCGGCGACAGGCCGATGTCGGGCGACTGGTTCGGGATCTGCAGGGTGCCGTCGGGCGAGACGTGGACCTCGTCGAAGCCCGGGAAGGTGGCGATGTCGGCGCGGTCGTCGGCCGCGGCCACCGCCGCCGGATTGCGCCCGGTCTGGTCGACGATCAGGTTGGAAATGATGCGCGGCTGCGAGTCGAACACCATGTTGCCGGGCGTGCTGGTGGCGTAGCTGCTGCTCGCCACACCCGGGACGCCCGGCCCGAAGAAGTTGGCCGGCACGCCTTCCGCGTCGCGAAAGACGCCGGGCACCAGGCGCGGCATGATGTTGTCCGCAGCGCCCATCCGTTCCATGCCGGGCAGCAGGCTGTTCCAGGAGCCGTCGACCGTGCGCAGTCCATACGGCAGCAGCGGGCTGCCGATCATCTCGCGCAGTGCCGCGCCGTTGATGGAACCGTCGGGATTGGTCGTGTCTTCCGCGATCTTGATCTGCTTCAGAATGAAGGTCAAGTCATCCAGATTGACGTTGAAGTTGTACTGCGGATTCGTAGCCATGTTAATTTCCCCTGAGATAGTTTGGACCACGCTTCTTTGTTTGTTCACTGCTCGAACAACGCAGATATCCGTGCTTTCCACCCGTTTCCACAAACGCCAGGCAAAGCGAGGCCATACCTTTGGAGAATCACGGCGATAAGGCCGGATTTGCAAAAGTAACCGGAAGTGAATACAGGCGTATTTACTAAGCTAGCATAAAAAATTTACGCAAAATGCATAAATTTTTACATGTTACAAAAACAACACATCCGCAGATTTTCGTTCCATAAAATATAACTATCAGCCGGAATTTATGCATAGCGCGTAAGAGATCACCTACAAGCTCGTAAGACACATCGAAAATGCCAGCTTTACGAATGAGAGCCCTACGCCCCGTAGAAGACATGATTTTAGGCAAGATAGCGTGTAGGTGCATTATTTGACCTGCATACGCACCTAAGTGACCCGCCGGTTATATTTACCCAATTGTGCTTTCCGAATTTGCGTGTACAGAATGTGCGGAAATGCGCGTTTTCGTCATTTTCAAAATCGGTACAACGGTGCATATGTTTGCCGATTGCATTCCATAAAAACAGAAGGTAATTAGGTTTGACCAAAACTTGTTGAGATCTGGAAATTAGAACACCTGGGGAGATAATAATGCGCGCACTTTTTCCCGTTACTCGGGATGGCTTTTACTGCCTTGCCTCTCAATCGAATGATGTTCATTCCCGGCCGCGCTGGAAACGCCTCGGATCCGGCGCCGGCTTGCTGGCCCTGGCCTGTCTCGGCCTGAGCGCTTGCGGGGGTGGAGGCGGAAGCACGGCGACGACGGCTGCGCCGGCAACGGGTACGCCCCCGGTCGCCGCCACGCCGGCACCAACCCCACTGGCGCTGGCCGCCTATGCCGGCACCTGGTACGGTCCCTGCCAGGGCCGCAGCCAGGACACGGCGACCCTGGCCATGGCCGATGGCGGCGCGCATGCCCTGCGCCTGAACCTGGTACGCAATTTCCACGCCGCCGACGGCTGCGCCGGTACGGCGATCGCTTCCGAGACCTTGAGCGCCGACTTCACGCTCACCTACGGCAGCACCAGTACCGCGGCCGCCCTGCTGGCGCCTGGTGCGACAGCGACGCAGGTGGCGCTCGACCTGGTGACGATTTCGATTCCGGCTTATACGCGCAGCCGCAGCGGCCCGGCGGTGACCACGACCACCGGCGCCAACGGCGTGCTGTCCTGGTGCATCGGCTATCCCGACGGCGCGGTGTGCACGGCCGATGCGGGGACGCAGCCGGCGGCCAGCGGCGCCGGCGCGCTCACCCTCGACAAGGGCGAGCTGGTGCTGCTTTCTCCCTCCGGCGGCGGCTATGTCGCCGACGCCCGCTACACGAAGGAACGCGCGACCACGACGCAAGCCCAGGGGCCGGCATTCCAGCGCATCGATACCGTGGAGGGCAGCGGCACGCTCGCCACTTCCGGACGCACGCTGACGGTGAACTACACCGGCTGGCTGTACGACGCAAGCAAGGCCGACTTCAAGGGCGCGCAGTTCGACACCTCGATCGGCAAGACACCCTTTACTTTCCGGCTCGGCGCCGGCCAGGTGATCACCGGCTGGGACCAGGGCCTGCTCGGCATGCGCGCCGGCGGCAAGCGCACCCTGATCATCCCGGCCTCGCTGGCCTATGGCCGCAGCGGCAGCGGCACGGCGATTCCACCGGATGCTCCCCTGCTCTTCGAGGTCGAGCTTATCAGCGTGCAATAGGCCATCCGGCGCGCCGCGGCCCCAGGCAGGGGCCGCGGCCGGACAGATCATGGGGAATCAATTGGATACTGCGTTCACGCAGCGCCGTGGGGAGCGGCGCGCCGATCCTGTGCTGGGCGCCTTGATCGACGTCGCCATCGCCTACCGGCTCAATCTCGGCCCGGGGGTGGCCGCGGCCTTTATGCGCGAAACCGGCGTCGCGCCCGCGCTGGCGCGGCGCGTGCTCGACGGCCTGGCAACGCTGCGCGCGACCACGCCGCGGCGCCGGAGCGGAGCGGCGCTGCCAGTGCTGTTTTCCGATACGACCGGTACGGAGTGCTAGCGCGGGCAGGCCTCAGGCATCGCGCAGGTCGGCGACCGCCTGTGTGCCGAAGCCGGGCGCCAGCAGGAAGTCGACCAGCTTGCGCGCGCAGTCGGCGGGAGCCGCCAGCGCGCCTTCCTGCTTCATCTGCACGAAGCGCTCCTTCATCGGGAAATTCGCTTCCGGCGTGGCGCGGATCTCGGCTTGCATGCCGGTGTCGATCACGCCCGGCGCCAGGCTGCAGCAGCGCACCGTGCTGTCGCCGTCGAGCAGCACGGCTTCGGCGTGGCGGTCGAGCGCGGCCTTGGTGGCGCAGTAGACGCTCCAGCCGGGGTAGGCATTGCGGCCGGCGCCGCTCGAAACGTGCAATATGCGCCGCTCGCCGCGGCTGGCGCGCACCACGCTCGCTGCCAGCGCCAGCGGCGCGCCCACGTTCAGGGTCGCGGCGCGCAGTGCCGCCAGCGGATCCTGCTCGGCCAGGGGCCCGACCGGAGAGACGACGCCGGCATTGTTGACCAGCAGCGTGGCGCCCTCGTCGCGCAGCCAGCTTGCCAGCGCGTCGCCCTGCAGGAAGGCGGCCAGCGCCGCGCAATCCGACAGATCGACCTCGATCTCGGTCAGCAGCGGCGAGGCGGCGCCGGAACCGCTGCGCGCCAGGCCGAGCACGGGAATGCCGCGCTGGACCAGCTCGGCGGCGATGGCGGCGCCCAGGCCTTTCGTATGGCCGGTGACGATGGCTTTCATGCAATTCTCCTCCAGGATGGGAGCCCAAGCATAGCCGAAGACGCGGCGGCGCCACAGAAGCTTGTCCAACGTTACCCAAAATGGGTTGAATGCAACAATTTGTAAGTGCCTCAGGGTAAAATGAAGCGCCCCTTTCACCCTGTTTTCGCCGACCGAGCCGCGATGTCCAACGTCCCTGCCCTTGCATCACTGAACAGTCCTTCCCGCGTCCTGCTGGTCGGCGCGCCGCCGTTTGCCGGCGCGCTGCGCGAGATGCTGCTGGGGGCCGACGACCTCGAACTGGTGCTGACCGATGCCGTCCAGGCGCTCGAGCAGGCGGCCAGCCTGCGTCCGGCGGTGCTGGTGCGGGCGCTGGGCGGGAGCGAGGACAGCGGCGAATTCATCCGCGCCTGCCGCGCACATGGCGCCCTCGCCGGCGTGCCGCTGATGGTGCTGGCGCCGAATGGAAGCACGGCTGGCCGCGAATCCGCCTTTGCCGCCGGCGCCAGCGATTATCTCTCCGAACTGCCGGCGCAGACCGAGCTGCTGGCGCGCCTGCGCTACCACGCCACTACCAACCGCGCCCTGCTCGAACGCGACGACGCCCTGCGCCGCCTGGTGGAAACGCAGTCCCTGCTGAGCCGCGCTCAGGCCGAACTCGACCGCATCGACGGCGTCGACAGCCTGACCGGCATTCCGAACCGGCGCCGCTTCGACCAGGTCGCGCAAGGCGAATGGCAGCGCGCGCGCCGCAACGGCCAGCCGCTTTCGCTGCTGGTGTGCGACGTCGACAGTTTCGGCTATTTCAATCACCGCCTCGGGCGCGAAGCGGGCGACCTCTGCCTGCGCAAGATGGCGGGCGTGCTGACCGGGCAGCTGAAACGCCCGTCGGATCTCGCCGCCCGTTACGACGGCAAGCAGTTCGCGATCCTGCTGCCGGATACCGGCCTGGACGGCGCCGTGCAGGTGGCCGAAGCCTGCCGCGCCGCGCTTGAACGCCTGGCCCTGTCACACCCGCTGCCGGAGCGGCGCATCGTCACGATGTCGGTCGGCGTGGCCTCGACCCTGCCTGCGGAAAATGGCGAATTCGACGACGTGATCACGCGCGCCGCCGAAGCCGTGCATGCGGCGAAATCGCGTGGGCGCAACCGCGTGGCGGCCTTCCGCGCCTGATCCTTACACGAACACCGGTTCCGGCTCCAGCTCGACGCCGAAGCGCGCGCGCACGTCCTGCTGGATCGCGCGCGCCAGCGCCATGACTTCCTGGCCGGTGGCCCCGCCATTGTTCACCAGCACCAGCGCCTGCTTCGGATAGACGCCGGCCGCACCGAGATTCTTTCCTTTCCAGCCGCACTGGTCGATGAGCCAGCCGGCGGCCAGCTTTTCGCTGCCATCGAGCTGTGCGTGGTGCACGAGGGCCGGGAAACGTTCGAGCAAGGCGCGGCACTGCGCGCCCGGCACGACCGGATTCTTGAAGAAGCTGCCGGCATTGCCGATCTCGAGCGGATCGGGCAGCTTGCGGCGGCGGATCGCGATGACCGTGTCGCTCACCTGGCGCGGCGTCGGCGCCTGGACGCCGGCGGCCTCGACCGCCTGGGCCAGTTCGGCGTAGCGCAGGTTCGGCTGCCAGGCGCGCGGCAGGGCGAAGGTGACGTCCAGCACCACCAGCCCGGCGCCGTCCGGATGCTTGAACAGGCTGTCGCGGTAGCCGAAGCGGCAGTCCGCGCCGTTCAGGGTGCGGCGCTCGCCGCGCGCAAGGTCGAATACGGTCAGCGAGTGGAACACATCCTTGATCTCCAGGCCATATGCCCCGATATTCTGGATCGGCGCCGCGCCCACGGTGCCGGGGATCAGGGACAGGTTTTCCAGCCCGCCCAGGCCCTGCGCCAGCGTGTAGTCGACGAAGGCATGCCAGTTCTCGCCGGCGCCGGCGCGCACCAGGACCTTGCCGTCCTGTTCGCCGAGGACGTCGCGGCCCTCGATGGCCATGTGCAGCACCAGGGCCTCGACGTCTTTTGTGAGCAGCACGTTGCTGCCGCCGCCGAGGACGAAGCGCGGCAGGCCCTGGGCACGCGCATCCGAGGCCAGCTGGTCGAGCTGGCCGGCGCTGGTCACGCGCAGGTAGTGGCGGGCGCGGGCGGCCAGGCCGAAGGTATTGAAGGCTTGCAGCGAAACGTCGTGTTCGATCGGGAGTGCGGTAGACATGGATAGGGCTGGCTGAGGGCGAAAACCGGTCGATTATAGAGGCAAGCCCTGCTCTACCGGCAAGAAACGGTCGTTCTATTTGGGCCAGTCCGTTAAAATACTGCCACTCATAAATAATGCAATCTAAAGGAAAAACGCCATGCCATCGTTTGACGTGGTCTGCGAAGCAGACATGGTTGAAGTGAAGAACGCCGTCGAGCAGTCGAACAAGGAAATCACGACCCGCTTCGACTTCAAGGGCAGCTCGGCCAAGGTCGAGCAGAAGGAGAAGGAATTGACGCTGTTCGCCGATTCCGACTTCCAGCTGAATCAAGTCAAGGACGTGCTCGTCAACAAGATGACCAAGCGTAAGGTCGACGTCCGCTTCCTCGACGAAGAAAAGGTCGAGAAGATCGGCGGCGACAAGGTCAAGCAGCTGATCAAGGTGCGCAACGGCATCGAGACCGAGGACGCCAAGAAGATCACCAAGGCGATCAAGGAAAGCAAGATGAAGGTGCAGGCCAGCATCCAGGGCGAAACCGTGCGCGTCACCGGCGCCAAGCGCGACGACCTGCAGGCGGCCATGGCCCTGCTGCGCAAGGACATCCAGGACTTGCCGCTGGCATTTAATAACTTCCGCGATTGAGCCCGGTGCGGGCTTGAGGCCTCGTATTCCCACTCTGCATATCGCCGCACGCCTCGCGCTGCCCCATTTTCGCTTGGGGTAGAATGGAGGCTGCACAAACTCGCTCGCAGGGCCCCACCTTTTGAGCAAGAGCAACGTAGTCTAAGGATAGCAATGAAACGTGTTGATGATTTCCGCCTGCGTCTGGGCAACAAGGAATATGTGCCCATCATGATCGGCGGAATGGGCGTGGACATTTCGACCTCGGAACTGGCGCTGGAAGCGGCGCGCCTGGGCGGCATCGGCCACATCTCGGACGCGATGGTGCAGGACGTCTCGGACCGCAAGTTCGACACCACCTTCGTCAAGGACAAGACCAAGCTCTACAAGTTCAACATCAACAACATGGACAAGGCGGTGGTGCAGTTCGACCTCGAGCGCCTGGCCGAAGCGACCCGCCTGCACGTGGGCGCGACCATGGCGGCGAAAAAGGGCGACGGCCTGATTTTCGTGAACTGCATGGAAAAGCTGACCATGAACGCGCCCAAGGAAACCCTGCGCACGCGCCTGGCCTCGGCCCTGGACGCCGGCATCGACGGCATCACCATGTCGGCCGGCCTGCACCTCGGTTCCTTCGAGCTGATCAAGGATCATCCGCGCTTCCGCGAAGCCAAGCTGGGCATCATCGTGTCCTCGGTGCGCGCCCTGCAATTGTTCCTGCGCAAGGTCGCCAAGCTGAACCGCCCGCCCGATTTCATCATCGTCGAAGGTCCGCTGGCCGGCGGCCACCTGGGCTTCGGCTTCGACTGGAAGAACTACGACCTGCACACGATCATTGACGAGATCCTCGCCTACATGCGCGCGGAAAACATCGACATCCCGCTGATCGCAGCCGGCGGCGTGTTCACCGGTTCCGACGCGGTCGCCTTCCTGGAAAAGGGCGTGGGCGGCGTGCAGGTGGCGACCCGCTTCACCGTCACCCGCGAATGCGGCATGCCCGACAGCGTCAAGCAGGAATACTTCCGCGCCAGCGAAGAGGACATCATCGTCAACGGCATCTCGCCGACCGGTTATCCGATGCGCATGCTGAAAAGCACGCCGGCGATCGGTTCCGGCATCCGTCCAGGCTGCGAATCCTATGGCTACCTGCTGGATGCGACCGGCAACTGCGCCTACATCAATTCGTACAACCGCGAAGTGCTGGCCAATCCGGACGTCAAGAATCCGCCGGTGATGGACAAGACCTGCCTGTGCACGCACATGCGCAACTACAATTGCTGGACCTGCGGCCACTACACCTACCGCCTGAAGGACACCACGCACAAGCTGGCCAATGGCGACTACCAGATCCTGAGCGCCGAGCACGTGTTCAAGGATTACCAGTTCAGCGTCGACAACGAGATCGCGCTGCCGGAAAAGCAGGAGAGCGTGGCGGCCTGAGCCCTGCCCTGGCCGTAAGCTCCAGAAAGCCACGCTGCATGCGTGGCTTTTTTTGTTTGGCGCTGTTCGTGTTAAGTGTTGAATCTTCTTGTACGGCTGAGGTCCAACCTGGACTTCACCAAGCGGAGGTCTGCATGCAGGCACGCAAGTTCGAACACTTCCTGAAACAGCTGGCAGCGCTGACGCTGCGCCAACGGCAACGCCTGCTCGATCTCTTGCTTCCGGAGGTGAAGCGCGACCAGGTCGTCGAGCTGATCGAGCAGCACTCCGCCAGGCGGCTCCTGTGTCCTGGCTGTGGCGGCGGCAATTTCCACAAGCACGGCCGCGCGCATGGCCTGCAGCGCTACCGTTGCCGCAACTGCGGGCGCACCTGCAACGGCCTGAGCGGCACGCCCCTGGCGCGCCTGCGGCACAAGGGCCGCTGGCTCGACTATCTGGGTGGGATGCTCGACTCGCACAGCATTCGCCGCGCCGCCGAGCAGCTGGGCGTTGCCGGCGCGACGAGCTTTCGCTGGCGCCACCGCTTCCTTGCCTTGAGCCAGCATGACCGCCCCGACCGCCTGGGCGGCATCGCCGAGGCCGACGAAATGTATCTGCTGGAATCACACAAAGGCTCGCGCACACTTGACCGTGCGCCTCGCAAGCGCGGCGGGAAAGCGACAAAGCGCGGCATCTCGAACGAGCAGATGTGCATCCTGGTCGCACGCGACCGCAGCGGCCAGACGCTCGACTGGGTGCCCGGAAAAGGGCCGGTCACGCGGCGGCAGCTGCACGAGCATCTGAAAGCACGGCTGGAGCCGGACGTGCTGCTGGTCACGGACAGCCATTCGGCCTATCGCCATTTCGCACAGGAAGCGGGCATCACGCATAAAGCGGTCAACCTGCAAGCAGGGGTCCCGGTGCGGGGCGCTATTCACGTCCAGAACGTCAACGCCTATCACAGCCGGCTGCGCGGCTGGCTTCAGCCTTTCCGGGGCGTGGCCAGCCGCTACCTGAGCCACTACCTGGGCTGGCGCTGGGCGCTCGATGGTGGACGCATCAGGACGCCCGACAGACTGCTGCAGATGGCGATGGGCGCAGGGCGTCCGGCGACTTCCCACAGTTAACGTGAACAGCGCCTTTTGTTTCAGCACAACCGCGACAAGAGTTCGGGAACGGGTGTAGGCTAGTCGAGTCCAACTGAGGATGCCCGCGAACGAAAGGCGCTCAGCATGACCTTGCCCGTCCCGACAGCCAATGCCGCCTTCCTCCTCGATGGCGCGGGCATCATCACGACCTGGAACAATGCCTGCCAAAAGCTGCTCGGCTTCACGCCCGCCGAAGCCATCCTGCAGCCGCTTGGCGCCCTGCTCATCGGCACCGCGCCGGAAGACAGCGGCGAGCGCTGGCGCGGCCTGGCGGAAAACCACGGCCATACCAACCGCGTCCTGCTGCGCCATGCCGACGGCAGCACCGTCAAGGCGGAGCTGGCGCTGTCGCCGCAAACCCAGGCTGACGGCAGTACGCAGGTCTGGGTCGCCGCCATCGACAACGTCCACACCGACGCCACGCCCGACTCCGTGCTGGTCGGACGCACGCCGCTGGCCGCCGTCATCGACGTCCTGCCCGGCACCGTGTATGCGCTCAACCGCGAAGGCCGTTTCGTGCTCTGGAACCGCAACCACGAACGGATCACCGGCTACACCGCCGAGGAAATGGGCGCGACCAATGCGCTCGAGCTGTTCGACCTGCAGACCCGGCCGCTGATCGCCGAGAGCATCCGCCGTGTCTTCGAGAACGGCGAGGAAGTCGCGATCGAGGCCGACGTCGTCGCGCGCAACGGGCGCGAGACGCCGATGGTGCTGTGCGGCGCGCGCGTGGACTGCAACGGCGGCCAGTACCTGTTCGGCATGGGCGTCGACATCAGCGCCCGGCGCGACCAGGAACGCTGGCTGCGCCTGCGCGAGCGCGCCCTGCATGCGGCCAGCAACGGCATCGTCATCACCGGCATCGACGGGCGCGACTGCCCGATCGAATACGTCAATCCGGCCTTCGAGCGCATCACCGGCTACAGCGCCGAGGAAGTGATCGGACGCGATTCGCGCTTCATGGCCGCGCCCGGCATGGACAACAACGAACGCCAGCGCGTGCATGAGGCGATCGTGGCGCACAAGAGCGTCAACGTGGTGTTTCGCAACATGCGCAAGGACGGCCAGCTGTTCTGGAACGACCTGAGCATCACCCCGGTCCTCGACGAGCACGGCACCACGACCCATTTCATCGGCGTCATCATGGACGTGACCACCAGCAAGCAGCGCACCGCCCACCTCGAGCACGAGGTCAACCACGACGCGCTCACCGGTCTCGCCAACCGCAACCTGATGTGGGACCGGCTGGAACAGGCCCTGCACCTGTCGCAGCGCCAGAAATCGATGGCCGGCGTGGTCCTGATCGACCTGAACAACTTCAAGAACATCAACGACAGCTACGGCCACGAGGCCGGCGACGTGGTGCTGAAGGTGGTGGCGCGCCGCCTGCAGGCCTCGGTGCGCGACATCGACACGGTGGCACGCATGTCCGGCGACGAATTCGTGCTGGTGCTGGTCAACCAGCCCTCGCTGCGCTTCACGCTGCGCATGATCGAGCGCCTGCGCCAGAGCCTGACCCAGCCGGTCTCCTTCATGCACAAGAACATCGAGGTCGGCGCCAGCCTCGGCGTGGCCGTCTATCCGCACGATGGCGTCACGGCGGCCGAGCTGGTGCGTTCGGCCGACGTCGCCATGTACCACGCCAAGGCCACGGGCCGCAACGAGATCTATTTCTTCTCGAACGACATGAAGACGAGCAGCGAAGCGCGGCAGCGGCTCGATTACGGCATGGCGCACGCGATCGAGCGCGGCGAGCTCTTCATGCTGTACCAGCCCTGCATCGATGCACGCAGCGGCAGGGTCTCGAGCTTCGAGGCGCTGCTGCGCTGGCGCCATCCCGAGCAGGGCGTGCTGCTGCCCTCGGCCTTCCTGAGCGAAGCCGAGGAAAACGGCCGCATCGTCGAGTTCGGCGCCTGGGTGCTGGACCAGGCTTGCGCTTTTCTCCGCGATTTAAAGCAACTCGGCGTGACCGACGTGCCGGTGACGGTGAACGTCTCGGCGCGCGAATACGGCCAGCAGGATTTCGTGCCCGGCATCGCCGCGCGCCTGTCCGCCTACGGCCTCGCGCCGGACAGCCTGCAGATCGAGCTGCGCGAGGAAACCGTGATCCGCAACCCGGGCCAGGTGCGCGACCTGGCCGGCCAGCTGCGCGAGCTCGGCCTGACGCTCTCGATCGACGAGTTCGGCCAGGGCATGACCGACCTCGGCTTCCTGCGCGAGCTGTCGGTGGGCCAGCTGAAACTGTCCAGGGAAGCGGTGCGCTCGATCGCCGACGAGCTCGATGCCGAGGGAGGCACCATGGCGCGCACCCTGATCGACATCGGCCACAACCTGCGCATGCCGGTCATCGGCGAAGCGGTCGAGACGCGGGCGCAGCGCGATTTCCTCACGGCGCACGGCTGCGAAGTGCTGCAGGGCATCCTGATGAGCGAGCCGGTGGAGCCCGACATCGCGCGCGAGCTCGTACGCGACCGCATGCCTGCGTAGTGAGACCTCGATAAACCTACTGCGCGTCGAATCTTCGGCCTGCGATGCTCGCTGTACCGAAGTACAGCTGCGCTTCTCGGCCAAAGCTTCTTCCGCTCGCTACGGTTTCTCGAGGTCTTGATACGGTACGTCACCGCGTATGGAAGCCTGGGCCGCAAGCTCGGCAGCTATCTGCCGCTTCCGTTATCATCGTCTTTTCAGGCTGCGCGTTTGTCTATTTAATTTTCACTTAACTGCGGGCCTTGCTGCGCGCTATCCGACGCGATGAAACATCGACTCTTTCTTTTCGACCTGGACGACACCCTGCTCGACTTCAAGGCCTCCGAACAGCTGTCCTTCGAGCGCACCATGCGCGAACTCGGGCTGGCCAGGCTGCCCGACGGCCTGTTCGGGCGCTACCAGGGCTTCAACCTGGCCTTGTGGAAGGCCTTCGAAGGGGGGACGGTGTCGAAGGATTTCCTGAAGGTGGAGCGGTTTCGCCAGACCTTCGCAGCGGGCGGGCTGGAGCTCGATCCGCAGGCGGCCAGCCGCCTGTACCTGGAATCGCTGGCGGACACGGTGGTCCTGGTCGAGGGCGCGCAGGCGCTGTGCGAAACCCTGGCCGGGATCGGCGAGGTCGGGATCATCACGAATGGGGTCGAGCAGATCCAGCACCGGCGCATCGCGGCCGCGAAGCTGCATGTGCACCTGTCCTTCGTCGCGACCTCGGAGGCCTGCGGGCATGCGAAGCCGGATCATCGCTTCTTCGACTACACGGTCAGGATGGCGCGCCGGTTTGCGCACGCGGAAACGGTGATCGTGGGGGACCGACTGGACGCGGATATCCTGGGGGCGAACCGGTTCGGGATCGAGAGTTGCTGGTTCAATCCGGGGGGACTCGCGAACGAGTCGGAGGCGCGGCCGACCTGCGAGGTGGCGCACCTGGACGAGGTCGTGCCGGCGTTGCGGAGCATGGCAGGCGTCTGAGACGCGCCTGATTGTGGGGCTGTTGCCTGCGCCGCTATCGGTGTGTTCGATCCGCGTGGGCACGGAGTGCCCACCCTACGGTCACCGTTGTCGGCAAGATCACACGAAACCCGATCGTTAACGTGTCCTGTAGGGTGGGCACTCCGTGCCCACGCGGATTACGCGCACCGATAGCAAGGCAGGCAACAGCCCCACCCCGCCCGCTTACCCCTCGGTGGTAATCCGCTGAATAAGCGCGCCGAGCACGTCTTCCGCCATCTCGTTATCGACCTGGCAGGTCCCCGCATTCTCATGTCCGCCGCCACCGTACTCGAGCATCAGCGCGCCGATGTTGGTCTTCGAGGTCCGGTTCAGGATCGATTTACCCGTCGCGAACACCGTGTTCTGGTTCTTCAGCCCCCACAGCACGTGGATCGAGATGTTCGTTTCCGGGAACAGCGCATAGATGATGAAGCGGTTGCCGGCATAAATCGTCGTCTCCTTGCGCAGGTCGAGCACGACCAGGTTGGCCTGCACGCGCGCGCAGCGCCGGATCTGTTCCTTGCACAGGTTGGCATGCTCGAAATACAGCCTGGTGCGCTCCTGCACGTCGGGCAGCGCCATGATGGTGTCGATCGAGTGCCGGCGGCAGGCTTCGATCAGTTCCATCATGAGCTGGTAGTTCGAGATGCGAAAATCGCGGAAGCGCCCCAGGCCCGTGCGCGCGTCCATCAGGAAGTTCAGCAGGTTCCAGCCGGCCGGCTCGAGCACCTCCTCGCGCGAGAAGCGGGCGCTGTCGCCCTTGTCGACGGCGGCCATCATGTCGAGCCAGGCTTTCGGAAAGGTTTTCTCGCCGCCGTAGTAATCCCAGACCACGCGCGCCGCCGAGGGCGCCTCGGGATGGATCACGTGGTTCTCGCGCACGCCGCGGTTGCGGATGGTTTCGGACAGGTGGTGGTCGAAAGCCAGGTGGGCGCCCGCGACGTAAGGCAGGTTGGTCGTGATGTCGCGCTGCGTGATCGCGATCTTCCCGTCCTGCATGTCTTTCGGGTGGACGAACAGGATGTCGTCGATCAGGTTCAGGTGCTTGAGCAGGACTGCGCAAACCAGGCCATCGAAGTCGCTGCGGGTAACGAGGCGATACTGTGCTGGAACGGCGGACATCGGCAAATCCTTTCGTCGAATGGTTGACTGTGGAAGCTGAGCTCGTTTTTCATCATACCGCGCAATGTTTCGTGTTGTTAGCTTCTCCAGCCGGTTTTTGTCGCGACCATTCATGCATGCCGGGAATCCTGGCGCCCGGTTTTGCATTCCACGCCCCGCATCGTGCAGGCTGTCGCAAAGCGCGTGCCAGCGGCCGGGCACCGGTGTAAAGTTGCAACATTCCAACAATCCGGAAGCCGTCCCGTGTCCTTTGAACAAGACAAACCGGCATCGGATGGCAGGGACGCGGTACACTCGCTCCCGCCCACGAATCGACCGACAAGAAACGACATGCAAGCGCGCAGCTCCTCCCACCACTATTTTTCCGGCATCCTGTCGTCGCTCTACCGCGCCTTCGATGCCGTCGCGACCTGGGTCACCCAGCTGTCGTGGTGGAAATTCTTCCTGTTCGCCGCCCTCACCCTGATCGCCGGCGCCATCCTCCAGGAAGAACTGTTTTCTGGCGGCGAAGCCGACATCGCCGCCGCCGAGCGCGCCGCGCGCAAGGACCAGGTCAGCATCGTCATCGACGACAGCGGCATCCGTTTTAATCCGCGCAACAAACCGAAGCCCGGCAGTCCGGAGACGCCGCCCTCGCCGCCGGACGCTGCCCCCGCCGCGCCGGCGGCACCGGCCGCCCCTGCAGCGCCTGCAGCGCCGGCGCCCGACCTGGCCTTGCCCAAGGGCGCCAATCCCGGCAGCGAAGCGGTCCACATCGAATTGCCGCCGCAGATCGCCGAAGAATTGTCGGTGGCGATCGAAGGTGCGGTCGACGATGCGGCAGAAGCGAAAGTGTCGCGTTATCACAAGCAGGCCTCGACCTGGTTCAACAGCTTCGTGTTCCTGCTGGTGCTCGCCCTGTTCGGCATCAAGGCCCTGATGGGCGGCAAGAAGCGCGCGGAATTGCAGACCCAGTCCGCGAATGCCGCCGCCGAACGCGAATCGATGCAGCGCCAGCTGTCGGAAACGAAGATGCAGATGATGCAGGCGCAGGTGGAGCCGCACTTCCTGTTCAACACGCTCGCGTCCGTCGAACACCTGATCGAGACCAATCCGCCGCGCGCCTCGGCCATGCAGCGCAGCCTGATCCTCTACCTGCGCGCCGTGCTGCCGCAGATGCGCGACAACAACCTGGTGACCAACCTGGGCCGCGAAGTCGACATGGTCACGGCCTACCTCGACCTCCTCAAAATGCGCATGGAAGAACGCCTGACGGTCGACATGCGCATCCCCGACGGCCTGCGCAGCGCCGCCTTCCCGCCGATGATGCTGCAGTCGATGGTCGAGAATGCGATCAAGCACGGTCTCGAATGCAAGCCCGAGGGCGGCACCCTGAAGATCGTGGCCGACGTGGCCGACAGTAAATTGCGCGTCACCGTCACCGACGACGGCGTGGGCTTCGGCGTGGTGCCGAGCACGGGCACGGGCCTGGGCCTGCCGACCATCCGCGAGCGCCTGCGCCTGCTGCACGGCGAGGCCGGCCAGCTGCACATCGCCGCCAACAGCCCGACGGGCGTGATCGCGATGGTCGAAGTGCCCTACCAGGTCTCCCGCTGAGTGCGTTCGGAGGCGGCCGGCGCCACCGCCGGCCTTGCCTGCGGCGCCGTTTCGTTGAATAATTGTCAAACTCTTTTTCCGCCAGGACCCCGCCATGCCGACTGCGATTATTGCCGATGACGAAAGACTGATGCGCGACCAGCTGCGCATGCGCCTGGAGCAGGTGTGGCCGGAACTGGAGATCGTGGGCGAAGCGAAGAACGGCGAGGAAGCCGTCGAGCTGGTCGGCCAGTGCAAGCCCGACCTGACCTTCCTCGACATCCGCATGCCCGGCAAGACCGGCATGGAAGCGGCGGCCGAGATCGGCGACCGCAGCCAGATCGTGTTCGTCACCGCCTACGACCAGTACGCGGTCGAGGCCTTCGAACGCGGCGCCGTCGACTACGTGCTCAAGCCGTCGGAACCGGAGCGCCTGAAGGTCACGGTCGAACGCCTGAAGGCGCGCCTGGACAAGCCGGGCAGCGTCGTCAACGACAGCGTCACCGCGATGCTGTCGCAGCTGGCCGAGAAGATCGCGGCGCCGAAACCGAAACACCTGCAATGGATCCAGGCCAGCATCGGCCAGGACCTGCGCATGATCCCGGTCGAAGAGATCCTGTTCTTCCGTTCGGACGAGAAATATACCTGCGTGCAGACCGCGAGCTTCGAAGCGCTGATCAGGAAGCCCGTGCGCGACCTGGCCGAGGAACTCGATCCCGCGCTGTTCTGGCAAATTCACCGCGCCACCCTCGTCAACGTCAACGCGATCGAAGGCGTGACGCGCGATATTCGCGGGCGTCACCTGGTGCTCGTGAAGGGGCGTCCGGAGAAGCTGGAAGTGAGCCGGAGTTTCTTGCACTTGTTCAAGCAAATGTAGGGTGGACGGCTCTACTGGACCGGTAGAGCCGTCGCGCCATTGACGCCGTCCACGCGTGACGGCGGCTTTGTGTTGCCTCGCGTCGAAGCCATTGTGCGTTGAACTGTGGCTTCGTTTGGGGAAAGACTCCGCCAACACGATGCAAGCGTCACGCGCGGGCATGCCCGCCCTACGTGCTCTTCCTGCCCAGTTTGTGCCTGCTCAACCGTACGGCGCTCTGCGCGCCGTATCGTAGGGGTTGGTCCGCGCACGCGGACATTACCGCAGGCATACCCACATGAAACAACAGCGCAGTGCGCGCCCGCGCGGGCGCGGCCTGGCGATGTTCGCGCTCGGCTTGCTCGGCGGCCGCCTGCTGAGCCGATTCGACGCCAACGGCGCCGGCGATGGCCCGGCCTACCACAGCCGCCGCATCGTCCACAACGCCAACGAAGCGATCATCGCGGCCGACGAACGCAGCCGCATCGTGCTGGCCAATCCGGCTGCCGCCGCCATGTTCGGGGTGACGGCAAGGCAGATGCAGGGGCGCTCGCTGGCCGACTTCATCAAAGCACCGGGGCTGGATGACGCCGCTCCTACCGAGTATTTCCATGCCGACGGCCGCGCCGGGCGGCGCGCCACCGACTACGCCGGCACCGGCCTGCGCGCCACCGGCGACGCCTTCGCCATCGAAGGCTCGATCGTCGACAGTCTGCAGGGTGGCCGCACCGTCTACACCATCGTGCTGCGCGACGTCTCCGAGCGCCAGCGCGTGCAGCGCAAGCTGGCGCGCTCGCACGACCAGCTGCGCCAGCTCTCGAGCGCCCTGCAGACCATCCGCGAGGAAGAGCGCACCCACATCGCGCGCGAGCTGCACGACGACCTCGGCCAGCTGCTGGCCTCGCTGCGCATGGACCTGACCCTGCTGCGCGAGGTCTGCGGCGCCGCGCCCAGCTCGGCGCGCCTGATCGACGGCATGGACGGCAACCTGCTCACGGCGATCACCTCGCTGCGCCGCATCGCCACCAACCTGCGTCCGCGCGCGCTGGACGAAGGCGGCCTGTATTTTGCCCTGCAGGGCCTGCGCGAGGATTTCGTCCAGCGCCACGGCATCGCCTGCGAACTGCTGGCCGAAGAAGCCGAGCTGCGCCTGGACGACCAGGCCAGCACGGCCATCTTCCGCATCGTCCAGGAGGCGCTGACCAACATCGCGCGCCATGCGCAGGCCAGCCTGGTGACGCTGACCTTGTACCGTGTTAACGGCGAACTGCTGGTCACGATCCGCGACGACGGCCGCGGCATCCGCGAGGAAGACATGGAAAAGGCCGAATCGCTGGGCCTGGTCGGCATGCGCGAACGGGTCTGGGCTTTGCAGGGCGAGATCACGATCAGCGCCGACGAGCCGCCCGGCACGCGCATCGACATCGTCGTGCCGCTGAGGGGCCACGCCGTCTAAGCCTTTGTTGCGGAATGTCAACCTGTCATCAAGTCGACATATTCGACCGATAAGATGCGCTGGACCTTGAGTTTGCCAAAAGGCCAACTCAATCCTTCACCCTTATTGGAGATCTTCATGCAATACAAAGCCCTGGCCGCTGCGCTGATCACGACCCTTCCGCTGTTCGCGCATGCGCAGACCAACGTCACCGTCTACGGCATCATGGACGCGGCCGTCGCCATCGAGGACACCGACGCACCGGGCGAAAAGCGCCGCACCGTCGTCAGCTCGGGCAACCAGTCGAGCAGCCGCCTGGGCTTCCGCGGCACCGAAGACCTGGGCAATGGCCTGAAGGCGATCTTCAACATCGAAGCCGGCGTCGCCCTCGACACCGGCGCCGCCGATTCCTCGCTGTTCGGCCGCCGCGCGGTGGTCGGCCTGCAAGGCAACTTCGGCCAGCTGACCGTGGGCCGCGAATACAGCCCGATCGCCTCGATCGCCGCCGCCACCGACGCACTCGGCCAGGGCTTCTACGGCAGCAACCTGTCTGCCTTCACCACCAACCGCCTGACCCGCCGCCTGTCGAACTCGGTCAACTTCAAGAGCAATTCGATGTCGGGCTTCAGCGTGCTGGCCGCCTACTCGGCCGGCGAGCGCACCACGGAAGGCCCGAACGGCAACCTGCTGGGCGTGGCGCTGGAATACGCGAACGGCCCGTTCTACGTCGGCGCCGGCTACCACCAGTTCGAGCGCGTGGCCCTCGAGGACGACAAGGAAGTCGCCGTCGGCGCCGGCTACAAGTTCGGTGCCTTTGACCTGAAGGCGAACTACCTGTCGGCCGACCAGGCGGGCGCGAACAACAAGTTCGAGCAGATCAACCTGGGCGGCGTCTACACCATGGGTTCGAACAAGTTCTTCGTGAACCTGCAGCGCAACGAGATCGAAAACGGCGCCCGCGGCAACGCCTGGTCCCTGGCCTACAGCTACGCGCTGTCCAAGCGCACCAACCTGTACACCGCTTATGGCTCGATGCGCAACAACGAGCGCGGCGTGTTCGGCCTGAATTCGTCGTCGAACAACGTGACGCCGGTGGCGACCGCGCTGGGCGCGGATCCGACGGCGTTCACCGTCGGTGTGCGTCACGCGTTCTAATCGGTGTGATGTGAAATGAAAAACGCGCGTGAGTTCACGCGCGTTTTTATATGTGAGACCAGGTGTCTCGGATATTACTTCGGGCGGCGGTGCACCGTAGGGTGGGCATGCCCACGCGTACGTGCGTTTGCCCACCACATACGTCGCCACGATTCAAACGCCGCACCGCGTGGGCATGAATGCCCGGTGATGCCGTCATTGGGGCCATTGGCCCCAATGACCCCATACCTTACGCGACAGCCAACGGTTATTTCAGGCGACAGGTAAGGATCCAGAAGAACTCGACGCGTTCGATCTTGATCTCCTTGCCCACATTCCCCAGCCGCTTCCGCAACGCGCTATCCGACTGGTAACTCTTCGGCACCTCGAAACGCTCGCCCTCGGCCGTGGTCAGGATCTCGTAGGTCGTCCCCTCCGCATCCGTGCGCGCGATGGTCTCGCTGAAGCCCTCGACAAAGGAATCGTCCAGGATCACCAGCAGCACATCCTTGCCCAAACGCTTCTTGAGCGTCGCCAGCAACCCCTCCTGCTCTTTCTTGTTCAGGTGCGACCACAGGAAACTGACCAGCACCGCCGAGAACTTGCCGATATCCTCCGGCAAATCGAGCGCATCCGCCACCCGGAAGCTGACTTTACCTTCGGGCATGCCGCGCTCGCGGGCAATATCAACGAGGTTGGCATTGATGTCCAGCGCCGTCACCGACGCGGCCGACTCGGCCACGACCTCGGTCCAGAACCCGCTGCCGCAGCCCAGTTCCAGCACCGTGTGCCCGGCCAGCAGGTTGCCGAGGTGGATGCTCATGTCGTCGATGTCTTCGTCCATGTCCGGCTCGAGGTACTTGTCCTCGACCGCTTCGCCCAGCAGGGCGTAATACTTGGCGACTTGTTGATTGCTCATTTCGTTTCTTACAGTTCGTAGTTTTCGCCGCCGCGCATCGCGGCTTCGACCATCTTGCGGCTCAGGCTAGGCGCCAGCAGCTCGATGAAGGTATAGATATAGCTGCGCAGGTAGGCGCCCTGCTTCACCGCCACCCGCGACACGTTCATGCCGAACAAATGACCGACGGGAATGGCGCGCAGGTTGCGGTCGCGTTCCGGATCGAAAGCCATGCCGGCGATGATGCCCACGCCCATGCCCAGCTCGACATAGGTCTTGATGACGTCGGCGTCGATCGCTTCCAGCAGCACGTCCGGCTTCAGCTCGCGCAGGGTGAAGGCGTGGTCGATCTTGCTGCGGCCGGCAAAGGCGGCGTCGTAGGTGATCAAGGGGTAGCCGGCGATTTCTTCCAGAGAGACCGCCTTCGAACGCAGCAGATCGTGCTCGGGCGGCACCACCAGCACGTGTTCCCACTGGTAGCAGGGCAAGGTCACCAGGCCGTCGATGGCGGCGATGGCCTCGGTGGCAATGGCCAGATCGGCCTGGCCGGTCTTGACCATGTCGGCGATCTGCTTCGGATTGCCTTGCAAAAGTGACAAGCGCACCTTCGGGAACTTCTGCATGAAGGCCTGCACCACCTTCGGCAGCATGTAGCGCGCCTGGGTGTGCGTGGTGGCAATCGTAAAACTGCCGCTGTCGTGGGCCGCGTATTCCTTGCCGATCCGTTTCAGGCTTTCGATTTCCTGCATGATCAGCTCGACCGACTCCAGCACCAGCCGGCCCGGCTCGGTCAGGCCGCGGATACGCTTGCCGTGGCGGGTGAAGATGTCGACGCCGAGCTCTTCCTCGAGCTCGATGATGGCTTTCGATACCCCCGGCTGCGAGGTAAACAAGGCCTTCGCCGCATCGGTCAGGTTGTAGTTCTGGCGCACGGCTTCGCGAACGAAGCGCAATTGATGAAGGTTCATTCCTGTTGTTTTTAAGTTTGTGAAAACGCCAGCCGCTATTTTATGCGAATGCTTATGCCCCTACCGTATATAAGCAAATAAATTGTCAGTCGTTTGGAATAAAGCTGGTCTCCCTTACCATTCCATCCAGCCTAAAGGGTTTAGAACGCCCGCTTCCATCAGGAAAAACTCATGTACCGTTACGATCAATACGACCATCTCATCGTCCGCGAGCGCATCGCGCAGTACCGCGACCAGGTTGCACGCCGCCTGAACGACGAGCTGACAGAAGAAGAATTCCTGCCGCTGCGCCTGCAGAACGGCCTGTACATGCAGCGCCACGCCTACATGCTGCGCGTCGCCGTGCCCTACGGCTTGTTGTCGACCGCCCAGATGCGCATGTTCGCCCACATCGCACGCAAGTACGACCGCGGCTACGGCCACTTCACGACGCGCCAGAACATCCAGTACAACTGGATCGAGCTGGAGCAGACGCCGGACATCCTGACCGACCTGGCCTCCGTGGAAATGCACGCCATCCAGACCTCGGGCAATTGCATCCGCAATATCACGACCGACGAGTTCGCCGGTGTGGCGGCCGATGAGATCATGGATCCGCGTCCTTTCGCCGAAATTTTGCGCCAATGGAGCACCTTCCACCCCGAGTTCATCGCCCTGCCGCGTAAATTCAAGGTGGCGATCAACGGCGCCGTGGAAGACCGCGCCGCCATCGCGATCCACGACATCGGCCTGACCCTGGTCAAGAACGAGAACGGCGAAGTCGGCTTCAAGTTCATGGCCGGTGGCGGCATGGGCCGCACGCCCATCCTGGGCAGCGTGATCCGCGAATTCCTGCCATGGCAGCACCTGCTGACCTATACCGAAGCCGTGATGCGCGTGTACAACTCGTACGGCCGACGCGACAACAAGTACAAGGCCCGCATCAAGATCCTGCTCAAGGCCCTGGGCGTCGAGGAATTCTCGCGCATGGTCGAAGAAGAGTGGCAAGACCTGAAGGACGGTCCGGAAACCCTGACCCAGGAAGAATACGACCGCGTCGCCGCCTATTTCGAGGCACCGGCCTACGCCACCCTGGAAGACAGCGATCCAACGCTGGCGCACCCGGACAACAAGGCCTTCCGCAACTGGCTCAACCGCAACGTCAAGCCGCACAAGGTGCCGGGCTATGCCGCCGTCGTGCTGTCGCTGAAGAAAACCGGCGTACCGCCGGGCGACGCCACCGCCGAGCAGATCGACTTCGTGGCCGACCTGGCGGATAAATTCAGTTTCGGCGAACTGCGCGTAACCCACGAGCAGAACCTGGTGCTGGCGGACGTGAAGCAGTCCGACCTGTTCGAAGTCTGGACGCTGGCGAAATCGAAGGGCCTGGCGACGCCGAACATCGGCCTCTTGACCGACATCATTTCCTGCCCGGGCGGCGATTTCTGCTCGCTGGCGAATGCGAAGTCGATCCCGATCGCGGCCGCCATTGCCGAGCGTTTCGACAACCTCGACTTCCAGCACGACATCGGCGACATCGAACTGAACATCTCGGGCTGCATCAACGCCTGCGGCCACCACCACGTGGGTTCGATCGGCGTGCTGGGCGTCGACAAGGACGGCAGCGAGTGGTACCAGGTCTCGATCGGCGGCGCCCAGGGCAACAACTCGGCGATCGGCAAGATCATCGGCCCGTCGTTTGCCGGCTGGCAGATGCCGGAAGTGGTGAGCCGCCTGCTCGAGGTGTATGTGCAGAACCGTTTCGAAGGCGAGCGTTTCGCCGAAACGGCGCAGCGCCTGGGCATCGCGCCATTCAAGGAACACGTGTATGCCACGCCGATCACGGCGGGCGAACTGGTTGGGGAAGACCATGCTTGAAGTAGTCCATGAACAGATCATCCGCGGCCGCGAAGTCGTGGCCGACGATTGGCGCGTGCTGCGCCTCGAAGAAAACGAGGCCCCTGAGACCGTCGTCGTCCCGGAAGGCAAGGTCATCGTGCCTCTCACCGTGTGGCTGGCCCATAAGGAAGCCCTGGCGCAGCGCGCCGAGATCGGCGTCTGGCTGGCGGCGGACGAGCGCTTCGAAGTCCTGAAGGGCGAGTCCGACCGCTTTGCCGTCATCGCCGTCGACTTCCCGAAGTTCAGCGACGGCCGCGGCTATTCGATCGCCTTCAACCTGCGCAAGCGCCTCGGCTACACCGGCGAAGTGCGCGCCATCGGCGACGTCCTGCGCGATCAATTGTTCTCGATGTCGCGCGTGGGCATCAATGCCTATGCGACGCGCAAGGACCGTTCGATCCATGACGCGCTGAAGGGCCTGACCGTGTTCTCGGAAACCTACCAGGCTTCCGTCGACCAGCCGCTGCCGCTGTTCCGCCGCAAGGAACGCGACGTGCCGCTGGAGCACAGCGACGTCGGCGCGGGTATCTGAGGATTACACATGAGCGACCTCGCCATCCGCGTCCGCGAGACCGAAGCGATTCTCGCGCGCATCGCCGCCGATTTCACCCCTAGCGTGTTCGCCTCCAGCCTGGCGGCCGAGGACATGGTGCTGACCGACCTGATCTTGAAGGCGAAGCTGCCGATCGGCATCTTCTCGCTGGAAACGGGCCGCCTGCACAAGGAAACCCTGGCCGTGCTGGACGCCGTCAAGGAGCACTACGGCTACGACATCGCCCTGTTCCGTCCACAGACCGAGGCGGTCGATGCCTATGTCGCCCAGAACGGCTTGAACGCCTTCTACGACAGCGTCGAGATGCGCCGCGAATGCTGCCGCGTGCGCAAGGTCGAACCGCTGGGCCGCGCCCTGCTCGGCAACCAGGCGTGGATCACGGGCCAGCGCCGCGCACAGTCGGCCACGCGTTCCGACCTGCGCGTCGAGGAAGACGATCCGGCGCACATGATGACCAAATTCAATCCGCTGGCCGACTGGACGGAGGAAAACGTCTGGGAATACATCCGCGCCAACCAGGTCCCGTACAACGCCCTGCACGACCGCGGCTACCCCTCGATCGGCTGCGAACCCTGCACCCGCGCGATCCAGCCGGGCGAGGACGTGCGCGCCGGACGCTGGTGGTGGGAAAACCCGGAATCGAAGGAATGCGGCCTGCACGTCGTGGACGGCAAACTCATTCGCATTAAATCCGTAGCCGCCTGAGCTACATACTGAACACAAGGCAACTCATGACGACCCTCCTGGACAACGCCGGCATCCTTGCCACCGTCAATGCGCGCCACCTGGACGCGCTCGAATCGGAAGCGATCCACATCCTGCGCGAAGTGGCGGCCGAATGCACGAATCCCGCCCTGTTGTTCTCGGGCGGCAAGGATTCCGTCGTGCTGCTGCGCCTGGCCGAAAAAGCTTTCCGGCCGGGCAAATTCCCCTTCCCGCTGGTGCACATCGACACCGGCCATAACTTCGACGAAGTGATCGCCTTCCGCGACGCCCGTGTGGCCGAACTGGGCGAGCGCCTGATCGTCGGCTCGGTCGAGGAATCGATCAAGAAGGGCACGGTGCGCCTGCGCAATCCGCAGACCGACTCGCGTAACGCGGCCCAGGCCGTGACCCTGCTGGAAACCATCGCCGAACACGGCTTCGACGCCTGCATCGGCGGCGCCCGCCGCGACGAGGAAAAGGCGCGTGCGAAAGAGCGCATCTTCTCCTTCCGCGACGAATTCGGCCAGTGGGACCCGAAGGCCCAGCGTCCGGAACTGTGGGACCTGTATAACACCCGCGTCCACCCGGGCGAGAACATGCGCGTGTTCCCGATTTCGAACTGGACGGAACTGGACGTGTGGCAGTACATCGCCCGCGAACAGCTGGCCCTGCCGTCGATCTATTTCGCGCACCAGCGTGAAGTCATTCCACGCAACGGCCTGCTGGTGCCGCTGACCCCGCTGACGCCGGCGAAGGAAGGCGAAACCGTCGAAACCCAGACCGTGCGCTTCCGTACCGTGGGCGATATCTCGTGCACCTGCCCGGTGTCGTCGGATGCATCCTCGGTCGAGGCGATCATCGCCGAGACGGCCGTGACGCAAGTGACCGAACGCGGCGCCACCCGGATGGACGACCAGACCTCGGAAGCCTCGATGGAAAAACGCAAGAAGCAAGGATATTTCTGATGAACGCCATGACTGACAATCTCACTCAACACAGCCTGCTGCGCTTCATCACCGCCGGCTCCGTCGACGACGGCAAGAGCACCCTGATCGGCCGCCTGCTGTACGACAGCAAGGGCATCTTTGCGGACCAGCTGGCCGCCGTGTCGCGCTCGAAGCACAAGCGCACCGTGGGCGACACCATCGACCTGTCGCTGCTGACCGACGGCCTGGAAGCCGAGCGCGAACAAGGCATCACGATCGACGTGGCCTACCGCTACTTCGCCACGCCGAAGCGCAAGTTCATCATCGCCGACACCCCGGGGCACGAGCAGTACACCCGCAACATGGTCACCGGCGCGTCCACCGCGGACGCCGTGATCATCCTGGTCGACGTCTCGAAGGTGAAGCTGCGCGAAGACGGGGGCGTGGACCTGCTCATTCAAACCAAGCGCCACTCGACCATCGCCAAGCTGCTGCAGATCGAGCACGTGATCGTGGCCGTCAACAAGATGGACCTGGTGAACTACGACCAGAGCGTATACGAGCGCATCGTCGCCGCCTACCAGGAATTCGCGAATTCGCTGGGCCTCAAGGACGTGACCGCGATCCCGCTGTCGGCGCTGGCCGGCGACAACGTGGTCGACGCTTCAAGCAACATGGATTGGTACACCGGCCCGACCCTGATCGAGCTGCTGGAATCGCTGTCGGTCTACGACGAAGCCCACGATGCGCCCTTCCGCTTCCCGGTGCAGCTGGTGGCCCGCCACAACGGCCACGAAGCCAAGGACTTCCGCGGCTACATGGGCCGCATCGAGTCCGGTAAAGTGTCGGTCGGCGACAAGCTGGTGGTGCAGCCTTCGAACCAGCAGGCGACCGTGAAAGAGATCCTGACCTTCGACGGTTCGCTGCAAAGCGCCAGCGCCGGCCAGTCGGTCACGCTGCTGCTGGAAGAGTACCTGGACATCTCGCGCGGCGACACGCTCGCGGGCGCAGAAGCCCCGGCGACCCTGCTGAAGCAGGTCGTGGCGGATGTCTGCTGGATGTCGGACGAACCGCTCGACGTGCGCCGCAAGTACTGGATCAAGCACGGCACGCGCCAGACGGCGGCCAAGGTGACCAAGGTCGACTCCATCCTCGACATCAACACCCAGCAACGTCACGCTGCGGAAGGCCTGAAGCTGAACGACATCGCGCGCATCGCTCTGAACGTGCAGCAGCCGCTCGCCGCCGACGCCTACAGCGACATCCGCGCCACCGGCGCCTTCATCCTGATCGACGAAGTGACGCACCAGACCGTTGCTGCGGGTATGATTCGCCTGGGCGATTAAACACATGGAGCGGCGCATGGTGAGCAAGGGGAAGGTGTATCTGATCGGCGCCGGGCCGGGCGCCGCCGACCTGGTCACCGTGCGCGGCGCCCGTCTGCTGGCGCAGGCCGACGTCGTGCTCTACGACGCGCTGGTAACGCCCGAGATGCTGGAACTGTGCAGCCAGGCCGAGCTGATTTCGGTCGGCAAGCGCTCGGGCCAGCGTTCCACGGCCCAGGATGCGATCAATGCCTTATTGGTCGAATGCGCCTTCAAGTTCAAGACCATCGTGCGCCTGAAGGGCGGCGACCCGATGCTGTTCGGGCGTGCCGACGAAGAGCTGCGCGCGCTCGAGCTTGAAGGCATCGAGGTCGAAGTCGTCCCCGGCATCACCACCGCGGTAGCCGCTGCCGCCGCCACCAAACAGCCTCTCACCAAGCGCGGCGTCGCGCGCAGCGTCGCCTTCTTCACTTCCAGCACCGGTCCGGACCAGCCGGAACACCCCGCCCTGCCCCACACCGACACCATGGTCCAGTACATGGGCGGCCGCGAAGCCGCGGCCACCGCCGAGCGCCTGCTGGCGCAGGGACGGCGTGCCGACACGCCGGTGGTGGTGGTGGAAAACTGCAGCCGGATTGATGAGCGCATCCTGCGGCTGACGCTGACGGATCTCGCCGGCGGCCTGGAAGCGGCGCATGGTCCGGTGCTGGTGATGATTGGCGAGGCGCTGCGCCTGCGCGAGCATCAGCCGGCGCTCGGTACGGTGGCGCAGGCCGAGAACGCTTGAAACTACTGTCTGTCGTATTCTTCGATTTGACCCAGTAGCAGGTCGGCCGCCGCGTGCGTGTCGGCATTCACCCGGTTCAAGCGCGCGATCGCCGCCTCCAGGCGCGCGCTGGCACGCCCTGCACATTCCCGGCTATGCCAGCGCGCCATGTCGCGGCGCATCGCGTTCAGGTCGTCCTTCAATTCTCCCAGCATGCGCCGCAGGCTGCGGTCGGCATCGACCAGGCCCGGGATGCTGCCGGCGTGCAGGCGGTTCGAGAGCGTCGTGATCTTGATGCGCAGCTGCGTGACCCGGCGCGCGGTGGCGTCGATATGGCGTGCGCAGCGCGCCTGCGCGAACAGTCCTCCCGGCAGGCGCATGCCGTCCCACAGCGCTGCCCTGCCTGCGCGCGGGCGCAGGAGCATGGCGACGATCTGCTTGAGAATGGATGGGAGCATGGGAAGCGCGTGAATGGATGGAAACGCGGCTGAAGAGCTCACGCAGTGTGGGCGGGTTCAGCTGGGCTGTCAAACCGCCGGTCGGTGCATGCATCTGATGTACAACAAGGGGGCGCATGCTTGGCACTGATTGTTGGCAGGGCGTTATCGAAACCCGGCGCCGGCGCAAAACGCGGGCGCTTCCAGCGCGATCGGAACGCTTCGGGTAAGCTCGTCGCACATGTCGTTTCGACACTCCACCTTTCTTACGAGGAGAACCGAATGAGCGAATCATCGAACTACGTACCGCCGAAGGTCTGGACCCCGCCCGCGTCCAACGGCGGCACCTTTGCCAACATCAACCGTCCCGTCGCCGGCCCGACGCACGAGCAGGCGCTGCCGGTCGGCGCGCATCCGCTGCAGCTGTATTCGCTGGCCACGCCGAACGGCGTGAAGGTGACGATCATGCTGGAAGAGCTGCTGGCCGCCGGCCATGGCGGCGCCGAGTACGACGCCTGGCTGATCAAGATCAACGAAGGCATGCAGTTCTCGAGCGGCTTCGTGGAGGTAAACCCGAACTCGAAGATCCCGGCCCTGCTCGACCGCAGCGGCGCCGAGCCTGTGCGCGTGTTCGAATCGGGTTCGATCCTGATCTACCTGGCCGAGAAGTTCGGCGCCTTCCTGCCGAAGGAAATTCCGGCGCGCACCGAGACCCTGAACTGGCTGATGTGGCAGATGGGGTCGGCGCCTTTCCTGGGCGGCGGCTTCGGCCACTTCTTTGCCTACGCGCCGGAAAAATACCAGTACCCGATCGACCGCTACGCGATGGAAGTGAAGCGCCAGCTGGACGTGCTGGACCGGCAGCTGGCCAACAAGCGCTTCGTCGCCGGGAACGAGTACACGATCGCGGACATGGCGATCTGGCCCTGGTACGGCGGCCTGGTGCGCGGCGAGCTGTATGGCGCGGGCGAGTTCCTGTCGGTGCACGAGTACGAGCACGTGAAGCGCTGGGCGGACGAAGTCTATGCGCGGCCGGCCGTCAAGCGCGGGCGCCGGGTGAATCGCGTATTCGGAGACCCGGAAACGCAACTGCCGGAGCGGCATTCGGCGGCGGATCTGGATTGATTGAATGGGAGCGGCGCGGAGCACCGCTTCAGCGTGCACGCCCGCTCTTGTAGGGGTCATTGAGGCCAATGGCCTCAATGACGGGTTCACCAGACTCCCGAGTCCACGCGTCTACGCCGTTTGAAAAGCCGTGGAGTCAGGACTCCACCCTACGTATCGCAGCTATTCGGGGGCCGCGACTGAACGGACACAATAGTCCGTCATCGCCGCCAGCACGCCGGGATCTTCGCCGACCGCGCCGGCGACGTTCAAACGCAGGCCCGGATGCGCCGCGCGCAAGCCGTCAGCCAGCATCGGCAAATCCCGCAGCAAATGCCCGCCCTGCCCCAGGAACACCGGCACCACGGTTACTTCCTCCACGCCCTCGGCAACGAGGGAGGACACCGCCTCCGGCAACCTCGGCTCCATCAACTCCAGAAATGCCAACCGCACCGCGCAATCCGGCAAGCGCGCCGCCGTCAGGTCGCGCAGGCGCTCGAACGGCGCCGCCCAGGACGCGGCGCGCGCTCCGTGGGCAAACAGGACCAAAGCCTTGGTCATCAATGCCTCTCCACCCACCGCAGCGCCCCGATCGCCAGCAGCAGGAACAGCAAACTCGGCGCCACCGCCGTCAGGAAGGCCGGCCAGGTCGACAGCAGCCCCAGGTGCGAGAACAGCGAATTGATCAGGATGAAGCCGACCCCGATCATGATGCCGATGAAGATCTTCAGGCTGACCCCGCCGCTGCGGGTGTGCAGGTAGGCAAACGGCAGCGCCAGCGCCATCAGCACGAAGATGGCGAGCGGGTCGACGATCTTCTTCCAGAAGGCGATGCGGAAGCGTTCGCTCTCCTGGCGGTTCTCGGCCAGGTGGCGCGAGTACACGGCCAGTTCGTTGGCCGACATGCGCTCAGGGTCGCGCCGCGAGACCTGCAGGATCTTGGGCGTGATCTCCGACACCAGGTCGAGGCTGGCGATGGTGCGCGTGGCAACCGCGCTGGTCTCCTGGCCGTAGGTGCTCTGGATGGTCTGGCCCTGCGGGACCGGCGCGCCCGGATCGGCCAGCACGCGGCTGTTCGAGAACTGGGTTTCGCTGACCTCCTGCAGGCGCCAGGTGCCGTTGCCGAGGAAGGTCGCGCTCTTCGCCGTGATCAGGGCGCGCATGCGCATCGCATTGTCGAATTCGTAGAGGCGCACGTCGATCAGCTGGCCGTCCGGGCGGATCTGGCGCGCATTGAAGAAGCGCGAGCCGACGATCGCGCCGCGGGTGCCGTTCTGGCCTGCGGCGTGCACGTTATCCTTGGTCCACATCCCCGAACGGAATTCCGAGGCGAGCGTGGATCCCTTGGCCGACAGGCGCACCTTTTCCGCCAGCGGCGCGGTGCGCGGCGTGATCAGTTCGCCGAAGATGAAGGTAATGACGACGAACACGATGCCGATCTTGAACAGCATCCAGCCGGCCATCCGGGTCGACATCGAGGCGGCGCGCATGATCGTGAATTCCGAGCTTTGCGCGAACTGCGCCATCGCGTAGATGGTGCCGATCAGGGCCGCGACCGGCATCACCTCGTACACGTGCCCGGGCAGCATCAGCGCCACGTAGAGCAGCGCGTGCTGGAACATGTAGTCGCCCTTGCCGACCGAGGGCAGCTCGGAGGTCAGGTCCATGAAGGCGATCAGGCCGAGGAAGGCGAACAGCACGAAGACGACCGCCTGCGTGATGTTGATCGCGAAATAACGCTGCAGTACTTTCATCGGGACTCCACCTGGGCACGTAGCGCGTGCTGCGCATGGCGGCGCCGCTTCCAGGCATTGATCAGGACCAGCGGGTGGTAATGATGGTTGACGTTCAAACGCCAGGCGAACAGGGCGACGACGATCAGGCTCACGATCAGGTGCAACGGCCACCACGCCATCGCGAAATCGACCTTGCCCTGCTTGACGCTGGCTTCGACCATGCGCACCAGGTTGTTATAGGTGAAGAAGATCAGCAGCGCGAGGATCAGGTTGGCCGAGGAGCCGGCGCGCGGATTGACGAAGCCGAGCGGAATGGCGAGCAGGAGCAGCACCAGGCAGACGATCGGCGCCGACAGGCGCGAGAGCAGTTCGGAGCGCGTGTACTGGTTTTTGATCAGGAGCAGCGCCGGCGTCGACATGGCGTTGAGCGGCACGTCGGCGCCGATCACGGGCACGCTGGTGGCTACGCGCATGCTGTAGCGCTCGAACTCCATCGACTGAAAATCGGCCTGGCCCGGCGTGCCCTGGTAGCGGCGGCCGTTTTTCAGCACCAGGTACTGGCCGCCCTTGCCGTCGGATTCGACCACGCCTTCGCGCGCGACGACGACCGAGCTGCCCGTGCCTTGCGTGCTGCTGACGAACACGTTCTTCACCACGGTGGAACCGTTGGCGCTGCCCTCGACGAAGAACACGCGGTCGCTCGAGGAGGACTCGCGGAACTGGCCCGGCGCCACGCGCTTGAGGTCTTCGCGCTTCTCGAAGCGCTGGATGAATTCCGCGCTCTTCATCTTGGCCCAGGGCGCCACCACAAAGGAGAGCGCGCCTACCAGCAGCACGACCGGCACGCCGAACACCAGAACCGGACGGATCCAGGCGAGCAGCGACTGGCCCGAGGCGAACCAGACGACCATCTCGGAATCGCGGTAGCTGCGCGTGACGGCCACCAGCACAGAAATAAAGCTGGTGAGGATCAGGACAGTTGGCAGATAATTCAGTGATTGAAAGGCAATCAATGCCAGGACGTCGCCGGATGCGACGCGTCCGCCCGCAGCCCGGCCGAGGATGGCGATGAGGGTCCAGGTGACGCACACCGTGAACAGGACCGTGAAGGTTGCCCCGGCTGCGCTGGCCAGTTCACGGTGCAAGGCGCGTTGAAAAATCATTCGATAGTTATAATTGCAGGTTAGGCAGCATCGTGCACACTGCGAAGCACACTGCGGTGCACACTGCGCACAAAACGAAACGGAGAATCAAATGGACTTTAGCATAAAAGCATTCGACACCAAGAACACCCTGGCTGCGGCCAAAACCGGCGTGCTCGCAGTGGCGGTGTTCGAAAACAAGAAACTGTCGCAGGCTGCGAAAACCCTCGACCAGACGGGCGAAATCACGGCGGCACTGAAGTCGGGCGACATCTCCGGCAAGGCCGGTTCGACCCTGCTGCTGCGCGGCGTGGCCGGTGTGGCCGCGCAGCGCGTGCTGCTGGTCGGGATGGGCGCCGACGAGGCGGTAGGCGAAAAGAATTTCATGACCGCGGTCGGCGCGACGCTGAAAGCCTTCGCGTCGCTGGGCGCGGCGGATGGCATTATCGCATTTCCGATGACGGAAGTGAAAGAGCGCACGCCTGAATGGGCAATGCGCGCCGTCGTCGTGGCCGCAACGGACGCGGAATTCCGCAGCGACGCGCAAAAGAGCAAGAAGGATCCGGCGCTGACCGGCGTGCGCAAGGTGACCCTGGCCGTGCCGCTTGCCAATGGCGAGGCGAAGGCCGCGCTGGCGCAGTCGATCGCGATCGCCAACGGCATGAGCCTGACCAAGGAACTGGGCAACCTGTCGCCGAACGTCTGCACCCCGACCTACCTCGCCACCGTCGCCCGCAAACTGGCCGACGACCACGGCTTCGACGTCGAAGTCCTGGAACGCAAGCAGCTCGAAGCCCTGAAAATGGGTTCCTTCCTGTCGGTTGCCAAGGGCAGCGACGAAGCGCCGAAGTTCATCGTCCTCAAGCACATGGGCGGCGGCAAGAAGGATGCGCCGGTGGTCCTGGTCGGCAAGGGCATCACCTTCGACACGGGCGGCATCTCGATCAAGCCGGGTCCCGGCATGGACGAAATGAAGTACGACATGTGCGGCGCCGGCTCGGTGCTGGGCACCTTCCGCGCCATCGGCGAAATGGGCCTGAAGCTGAACGTGATCGGCATCGTCGCCGCCTGCGAGAACATGCCGTCGGGCCGCGCGTCGAAGCCGGGCGACATCGTCACCGCCATGAACGGTCTGACCATCGAGATCCTGAATACCGACGCCGAGGGCCGCCTGATCCTGTGCGACGCCCTCACCTACGCCGAGCGCTTCAAGCCGGCCGCCGTGGTCGACATCGCGACGCTGACCGGCGCCTGCATCGTCTCGCTGGGCCACCACAACAGCGGCCTGTTCACCCGCCACGACGCCGCCCACGACGCCCTGGCCGAGGAACTGCTGGACGCCGGCAAGCAGACCGGCGACGGCGCATGGCGCCTGCCGATCGGCGAGCAGTACAACGAGCAGCTGAAGTCGAACTTCGCGGACCTGGCCAACATCGGCACGCCGGGCGGCGCCTCGATCACGGCGGCCTGCTTCCTCGAGAACTTCACCCGCAACTACACCTGGGCCCACCTCGACATCGCCGGCACGGCATGGAAGAGCGGCGCGGCGAAAGGCGCGACCGGCCGTCCGGTGCCGCTGCTGACGACGTTCCTGATGAACCGGGTGTAATCAGTAACGTGAAATGAAAATGGGCCGCTTCAAGCGGCCCATTTTTGTAGGGTGGGCATTCCATGCCCACGCGGTCTCACCATCGAAATATGGCACGGCATGCTGCACTCTGTGCGAGCGCCGTACCGCGTGCGCACAAATGCGCACCCCACGGTGAAATATTCTTTCACCTACAACTCATTAATGAAATTTTATTTCAATTCACCTGCGCAAAGCGCGGCACCATCTGCCCCTCGACCTCGACGAGTTCGAAGAAGACCGACTTCGGCCGTGCCCAGATCGAACCGTCGTGGGCGCGGTAGATGATCATCGGCGACAGGTCGGCCTCGAGCGTGGCTTCGCAGACCAGCTCGTAGAGGCCGCCTTTGTAGTGGCGGTACTGGATCAAGTCCGCTCGCTCAAGCCTGCTCGGCCGTGGCCTTCTGCTTCTTCTTCAGGCCCTGGATGACCTTCAGCACGCCTTCGATGCCGGTGTCCTCGTCCAGGTCGCTGAAGGCGTCGAGCACCTCGTTCAGCACGCGGTTGCGCACCGCTGCCTCATCCGGCTTGACCTGCTCGGCGGCGAACTTCGACGGGGTCTCCTCGGCGGCCTTGGCGCCATGCGCCAGCGCGGCCTGCCAGATGACCCAGCGGCGCTGCGTTTCGTAGACGAGGTATTCCTCGGGCTTGTCTTCGCGGCGGCGAACGATGTGGCCATCACGCTGGGCCCATGCTTCAAATGCACTGCGCATCTCTGTCCTTTTCATATGGGTACGGATTATCGCTATCGAAACAGCAATATTTCACCATAGTACCATTTCGCCTAATAAAGCTTGCACGGCAAATTCAATCGTGCGGCGATGGGGACAAGGAATCTTGTCCAGCCAAGATACTACAATGCGAGTTATATAAAAACAACCGGATATTACCTATCAGTAACAACAGGAATGTGAGATTTTATCCGGTAATTGTTACATATTGCTAGAGCTAAATGTCATCCGTGCGTAACGACAATATATTTTAAACCACAAAATTGTCGTTCGAGCACTGTGCTTGCAGTTTAAGCAAATAAATACAACACGCAATATGAAGCGGATTGCATAGGGGAAAAGTTGCGGGAAATGCTGCAAGCGTCGATACTGCGCGTTTCGCGGCGGACGGTCCGCCGCATTTACCTGTGCGCCGACATGAAAATAGCAACCTGGAACGTCAATTCGCTGAAAGTACGCCTGCCCCACCTGCTGCGCTGGCTGGAAGCGAACCCGATTGACGTGCTCTGCATTCAAGAGACCAAACTCACCGACGATAAGTTCCCGGTTTCCGAAATTAATGCGGCGGGTTATCAAGTCGCCTATACCGGCCAGAAAACCTATAACGGCGTCGCCATCCTGTCGCGTTTCCCGATCCAGGACGTGGTCAGGAACAATCCGCGTTTCGAGGACGAGCAGCAGCGCATCATCGCCGCCACCATCGAAGGCGTGCATTTCGTGAACGCCTATATCCCGAACGGGCAGGCGGTCGATTCCGACAAATACGTGTACAAGCTGGCCTGGCTGAAGGCCCTGCACGAATGGCTGGGCGAGGAACTGCGCGCCCATCCGCAGCTGGCCCTGCTGGGCGACTACAACATCGCGCCCGAAGACCGCGACGTGCACGATCCGGTCGAATGGGCCGGCCAGATCCACTGCTCGGACCGCGAACGCGCGGCGATGGCGGCCCTGGTCGAGCTGGGCCTGGCCGACTCCTTCCGCCTGTTCGAGCAGCCGGAGAAGCAGTACAGCTGGTGGGATTACCGCATGATGGGTTTCAGGCGCAACCGCGGGCTGCGCATCGACCACATCCTGCTCTCGCCCGAGCTGGCCAAGCGCTGCACGGCCTGCACCATCGACCGCGAGCCGCGCAAGTGGGAGCAGCCGTCGGATCACACGCCGGTGATCGCCACCATCGAGTGACGTAGGGGTGATCGAGGCCAATGGCCTCGATCACGGTTTCATCGGGCGCCCCGTGCCCACCCTACCCAGCCAGCAGCTCCCGCGCTGCCTCCGCGTCGAGCGCCCGCGCGAACAGCCAGCCCTGCACATACTGGCAGCCATAATCGCGCAGCAGCGCCAGCTGCTCCTCGGTCTCGACGCCTTCGGCCACCACCTGCAGCTGCAGGCTGTTCGCCAGCGCCATCACCGCCGCGACGATCGCACGGTCCTCGCTGCTCGCTTCCAGCTCCCGAATAAAAGCGCGGTCGATCTTGATCTTCCTGACCGGGAAGCGCTTCAGGTAGGCCAGGCTCGAATACCCGGTGCCGAAGTCGTCGATCGACAGGCGCATGCCCATGCGGTTGATCTGGTCGAGGATCTCGAGCGTCTGCTCGCCGTGCTGCATCAGCGCCGTCTCCGTGATTTCGAATTCGACCAGCTGCGGATCGATGCCGGTTTCGTCGACGATGCGCTTGATCGAGGCCACCAGTGCGCGGTGCATGAACTGGCGCGCCGACAGGTTGATCGCCAGCGGCACCGGCGCCAGGCCGGCGCGCTGCCAGGCCATGCTCTGCTCGCAGGCGCGGCGGATCACCCACTCGCCCACCGGCACGATCATGCCGTTCTCTTCCAGCGTCGGGATGAAGTCGTCCGGCATCACGAGCCCATGCTCGGGACGGCGCCAGCGCAGCAGCACTTCCAGCGCGTGCACGCGGCGCGTGCGCATGTCCATGATCGGCTGGTAGAAGGGTTCGAACTCGCCATTGGCCAGCGCCTGGCGCAGGTTCGACTCGAGCGCGTGCATGGCGAAGGCGCGCGCCACTTCGCCGTCCATGCGCTCCTTGAAGAACTGGTAGTTGTTGCGTCCCGCCGCCTTGGCCTGGTACATGGCGGCGTCGGCGTGGCGCATCAGGAGGTCGACGTCGGCGCCATCATCCGGATAGACGCAGATGCCGATCGAGGGCGAGATGTGCAGGCTGTGGCCCTCGAAGCGCACCGGCGCGCCGAGCGCCTCGATGATCTTGTCGCCGACCTGGCTGCACTCCTCCTGCGTGCCGGCGCCCGGCACCAGCACGACGAATTCGTCGCCGCCCAGGCGCGCCACCGTGTCGCTGGCGCGCACCACGTGGCACAGGCGGGCTGCGACTTCCTTGAGCAGGTAGTCGCCGGTGGCATGGCCGAGCGAATCGTTGATGTTCTTGAAGCGGTCGAGGTCGAGGAACATCACGGCCAGGCGCGTGCCGTTGCGCTGGGCCGCGTGGATCGCCTGCTGCAGGCGGTCGGCCAGCAGCGCGCGGTTCGGCAGGCCGGTCAGGCTGTCGTGGTAGGCCATGTGGTGCACGCGCGCCTCGGCCTGGCGCCGCTCGACGATCTCGTCCTGCAAGAGCGCGTTGGCGCCGGCCAGTTCGGCGGTGCGCGCGCTCACCCGCAGTTCGAGCTCGTCGCGCGCCCGGCGCACCGCTTCGGCCGCCTCGTGCTGGGCGGTGACGTCGTCCACCAGCCACAGGCTGCGTCCACCCGGGTCGTCCTGGTCGAAGGGCCGGCCCGAGAGGCGGCCCCAGAAGGTGGCGCCGTCGCTGCGCACCAGCAGGCGCTCGCTGACGCTGACGCGGCCGGCGGCGAAGTCGCGCGCCGTGTCCAGGCGTGCGGCCTGCCAGCCCTCGACATCGGGATACAGCGAGCGGATCGAGACGCCCGTCATCGTGCCGGGCGCATGGCCGAACAGCTCTTCCATCTTGCGGTTGCCGTGCAGCGTGTGGCCGTTCTCGACCACGGCGATGCCCAGCACCGCGGTGTCGAAGATCGCCTGGTTTTCCTGCAGGGCCTCACGCAGCGCCTGCTCGTCGCGGCGCTGGCGCGTGCGGTCCTCGGCGATCCAGACGTAGCCGTGAGACAGGTCGTCCGGATTGACCGGGTAGCCGATCACCTTGCTCCAGATCGGCGTGCCGTCCTTTTTCGCGAGCTGGACTTCGCCCTGGTAGGTGCGTCCCTCCGCAAACAGCGGATAAGCCTCGGCGACGACACGCTCGAACGCAGCCCGGTCCGGATGCAGGCATGCCACGGGCAGGCCCTCGCATTCGCCGACCGCATAGCCGAACATTTCGAAGAAGCCCGCATTGCCGCGCCGGATGCGCTGCTCGCGCGTAAACATGATCGCCAGCGAGGCGTTGTTCACCAGTGCCTGCAGCTCGCGCCGCGCCTCGCGCGTCTCGCTCACGTCTTCGATGATCCAGATGGTGCCGGCCTCGCGCTCGCCCGGCACGACGGCGCTGGCGCGCACCCGCGCCCAGAACAGCGAGCCGTCGCGACGGCGGAACGGGCACTCGGGATTCTCGTAGCTGCCGCCCTTGGCCAGCGCGGCGAAGGCTTCGTCGCGGAAGGATTGATAGGCGTCCAGGGTGGCGAACATCTCGCCGGCATCGCGGTCGGCCAGTTCGTCCACACTGTAGCCGACCATCTCGGCCAGGCGCGGATTGCATTCCTTGAGCAGGCCCGGCTTGGTGAAGACGATGCCGACCGGCGCATGGTCGAGGATGGCCTGCTGTTCCAGCATGGTCTTGCGCAGCGCTTCCTGGCCGTTTTCGAGCGCGCCGAGGTCGGTGAACACAAAACTCGCGCCCGGCAGGCCCCAGCCAGCCGGCAGGGGCTTGGCGCGCACGTCGGCGGCGATGGCCTTGCCGCCGACGCTGAGCGTAGCGCGCCAGTGGCGCTCGGCGCTCACGGCGGCGCGCAGTTCGTCCGCGGCCTGCTGCGCGGCGGCGCCGCGGAACAGGTCGAGCAGAGACCGCCCGGCCAGCGGCTCGCCCGCCAGCGCGCTCATCGCGGCGTTGGCGGCGATGACCATGCCCGCGGCGTCGCAGGCGCAGGCGGGCGCCGCGACCAGGTCCAGCGCAGCCGCGGCGCCGGCAGGGGTGCTCGTTGTTCTATCCATTCAGGCCTATCCTCTTGCATGCGGCCTCTATGCGGACCGCTTTGATGTTGCAGAATGATAAACCAGGGTGGGTAGAATCTCTACGGGGTATTGACGAAAAAGCCCGACGGCTGCAACGCAGCGGCCGGGCCTGGTGGATGGCGAGCGTTTTAGAAAGCGTCGCCCGGCACGCGCACCCATCCTTCCATCAGCACGCGCGCGCTGCGGCTCATCACGGCCTTGGTCACGCTCCACTCGCCGTCGATCAGCTTCGCCTCGGCGCCGACGCGCAGGGTGCCGGACGGGTGACCGAAGCGCACCGCGTCGCGTTCGCCGCCGCCGGCCATTTCGTTCACCAGCGTGCCCGGAATCGCGGCCGCGGTGCCGATGGCGACGGCCGCCGTGCCCATCATCGCGTGGTGCAGCTTGCCCATCGAGAGCGCGCGCACCAGCAGGTCCACCTCGCCGGCCGTCAGGTGCTTGCCGCTGGAGGTCGTGTGGTCGATCGGGGAGGCGACAAAGGCCACCTTCGGCGTGTGCTGGCGCCCAACGGCTTCGCTCGTCTCCTTGATCAGGCCCATGCGCACGGCGCCATAGGCGCGGATGGTCTCGAACTTCGCCAGTGCCGCCGGGTCGCCGTTGATCGCTTCCTGCAGCTCCGCCCCGGTGTAGCCGAGTTCCTCCGCGTCGAGGAAGATGGTCGGAATGCCGGCATTGATCATGGTGGCGCGGAAGGTGCCGATGCCCGGCACCTCCAGCTCGTCGACGAGCTGCCCGGTCGGGAACATCGCGCCGCCGCCACCCTCCTCTTCGGCCGCCGGGTCCATGAATTCGAGCTGCACTTCGGCCGCCGGGAAGGTCACGCCGTCGAGTTCGAAGCCGCCGGTTTCCTGGACTTCGCCGTTCGTCATCGGCACGTGGGCGATGATGGTTTTATTGATGTTGGCCTGCCAGATGCGCACGACCGCCATGCCGTCCTGCGGCACGTTGGTCACGAGCCCGCTGGCGATGGCGAAGGAGCCGACCGCCGAGGACAGGTTGCCGCAGTTGCCGCTCCAGTCGACGAAAGGCTTGTCGATCGAGACCTGGCCGAACAGGTAGTCGACGTCGTGGTTTTCACGCGTGCTCTTCGAGACGATGACCGTCTTGCTGGTGCTCGAGGTGGCGCCGCCCATGCCGTCGATCTGCTTGCCGTAGGGGTCGGGGCTGCCGATCACGCGCAGCAGCAGTTTATCGCGGGCCGGGCCCGGGACGCGGGCGGCTTCGGGCAGGTCGTCGCGGCGGAAGAAGACGCCTTTCGATGTGCCGCCACGCATGTAGGTGGCGGGGATTTTGATTTGGGGGGTGTGTGCCATTTGTTCGTGGTCCTGTTGATTGTGCGGGCAATGCGTCGCCGTACATGGCCGATTGTTACGTGCGTAACGGTGGGCGCAGGAGCGCCCGGTGAACCCGTCATTGAGGCCATTGGCCTCAATGACCCCTACGAAATGCAGCGCACCGTAGGGTGGACACTCAGTGCCCACGCGGTACGGCGCGTCCGGACTACGCCGCGACTTTGGACGAGGCCAGGAAGTCCTGCGCAAAGCGCTGCAGCACGCCGCCGGCCTCGTAGATCGACACCTCTTCCGCCGTATCGAGGCGGCAGGTCACCGGCACCTCGACGCGCTCGCCGTTGCGGCGCTTGATCACCAAGGTCAGCGTCGCGCGCGGCGTGCGTTCGCCCACCACGTCGTAGGTCTCGGTCCCGTCCAGGCCCAGCGTCAGGCGGTTCACGCCCGGCATGAACTCCAGCGGCAGCACGCCCATGCCGACCAGGTTCGTGCGGTGAATGCGCTCGAAGCCTTCGGCGACGATCGCTTCCACGCCCGCCAGGCGCACGCCCTTGGCCGCCCAGTCGCGCGAGGAACCCTGGCCGTAGTCGGCGCCGGCGATCACGATCAGCGGCTGCTTGCGCTCCATGTAGGTCTCGATCGCTTCCCACATGCGCGTGACCTGCCCTTCCGGCTCGATGCGCGCCAAGGATCCAGCTCTCACTGCGCCCGCGCCATCGCGCACCATCTCGTTCTTCAGCGTCGGATTCGCGAAGGTCGCGCGCTGCGCCGTCAGGTGGTCGCCGCGGTGGGTCGCGTAGGAGTTGAAGTCCTCTTCCGGCAGGCCCATCTTGAACAGGTATTCGCCGGCGGCGCTGTCGCCCATGATCGCGTTCGACGGCGACAGGTGGTCGGTGGTGATGTTGTCGCCCAGGAGCGCCAGCGGCCGCATGCCGCTCAAAGTACGCTCGCCGGCCAGCGCGCCTTCCCAGTACGGGGGACGGCGGATGTAAGTGCTCATCTCGCGCCAGTCGTACAGCGGCGACACGGCTTCGCCATCGTCGGCCACGCGCGCGAACATCGGCGTGTAGACCTTGCGGAACTGCTCGGGCTTGACGCTCTGTTCGATCACGGCGTCGATCTCGGCGTCGCTCGGCCAGATGTCGGCCAGCCTGATCTCCTTGCCGGAACTGTCGGTACCCAGCACGTCCTTCTCGATATCGAAGCGGATCGTGCCCGCGATGGCGTAGGCGATCACCAGCGGCGGCGAAGCCAGGAAGGCCTGCTTCGCATAGGGGTGGATGCGGCCGTCGAAGTTGCGGTTGCCCGACAGGACGGCGGTCGCGTACAGGTCGCGCGCGATGATCTCCTGCTGGATCACCGGGTCGAGCGCGCCGCTCATGCCGTTACACGTGGTGCAGGCAAAGGCGACCACGCCGAAGCCGAGCTGCTCCAGCTCCGGCATCAGGCCCGCTTCTTCCAGGTAGAGCGAGACGGCTTTCGAGCCCGGCGCCAGCGAGGATTTCACCCAGGGTTTGCGCAGCAGGCCCAGCTTGTTGGCGTTACGCGCCAGCAGGCCGGCCGCGATCATGTTGCGGGGGTTATTCGTGTTGGTGCAGCTGGTGATTGCCGCGATGATGACAGCGCCGTCGGGCATCTTGCCCGGCTCGTTCTCGACCACGCCCGAAATGCCGCGCGCGGCCAGTTCCGAGGTCGGCACGCGCTTGTGCGGGTTCGACGGACCGGCGATGTTGCGCACGACGCTCGACAGGTCGAAATGCAGCACGCGCTCGTAGTCGACTTTGGTCAGCGTGTCGGCCCACAGGCCGGTCTCCTTGGCATAGTCCTCGACCAGTTTCACCTGCTCGTCCTCGCGGCCGGTGAGGCGCAAGTACTTGATGGTCTGCTCGTCGATGTAGAACATCGCGGCGGTGGCGCCGAATTCCGGCGCCATGTTCGAGATCGTCGCGCGGTCGCCCAGGGTCAGGTTGGCTGCGCCTTCGCCGAAGAACTCGAGGTAGGTCGAGACGACTTTCGAATTACGCAGGAACTCGGTCAGCGCCAGCACCACGTCGGTCGCGGTGATGCCCGGCTGCGGTTTGCCGGTCAGCTCGACGCCGACGATGTCCGGCAGGCGCATCCAGGAGGCGCGGCCCAGCATGACGCTCTCGGCTTCCAGGCCGCCCACGCCGATCGCGATCACGCCCAGCGCGTCGACCATCGGGGTGTGCGAGTCGGTGCCGACCAGGGTATCCGGGAAGGCGACGCCGTCCTTCACCTGCACCACGGGCGACATGCGCTCGAGGTTAATCTGGTGCAGGATGCCGTTCCCCGGCGGGATCACGTCGACGTTCTGGAAGGCCTTCTTGGTCCAGTCGATGAAGTGGAAACGGTCTTCGTTGCGGCGGTCCTCGATGGCGCGGTTCTTCGCGAAGGCGTCCGGATCGAAGCCGCCGCACTCCACGGCCAGCGAGTGGTCGACCACCAGCTGGGTCGGCACCACCGGGTTCACCAGGGCCGGATTGCCGCCCTCTTGCGCGATGGCGTCGCGCAGGCCGGCCAGGTCGACCAGGGCCGTCTGGCCCAGGATGTCGTGGCAGACCACGCGTGCCGGGAACCAGGGGAAATCGAGGTCGCGCTTGCGCTCGATGAGCTGCTTGAGCGAGGGCACCAGGGCCATCGGCTCGCAGCGGCGCACCAGGTTTTCGGCCAGCACGCGCGAGGTATAAGGGAGTCCGTCCCAGGCACCGGGCTGGATGCTGTCGACGGCTTCGCGCGCGTCGAAGTAATGCAGGTTGGTGCCGTGTAGGGGTTTGCGGTATGCGTTGTTCATGATGTAAGCAGTGATAGTTGTCGGTGCTGCTTGGCGTAGTAAGCGCCGTCGTGCAGGAAGGCGTCGGGTTCGAGGCCGAACTGGCGGAAGCCGAAGCGCTCGTACAGGTTAACGGCTCCCGAGTTGCCGTCATGGACGGTAAGCGTGAGCTGGCGGATGAAGCCGAGTTCACGCGCAAACGCGATCAGATGCGCCACCAGTGCGGCGCCGATACCTTCACGCTGGCGTTCGGGATCGACCACGAGCGCATTCAGGCTGGCCGAGTGGCGGATCTTGGCGCCCTCCTGCGTACGCAGGCAGATCGCTCCCACCAACTCGATGCCGTCGAAAGCGCCGAACCAGTATTCGCCTTTGGTCGCCAGGCGCTTCTCGGCCCAGGACAGCGGCTGTTCCAGCGCCTCCTCCACCGCAGGCCGAAAGGCGTGCGGAAAGGCGCGCAGACCCGCCAGCCGCAGCGCGCGGTACTGCGCGGCGTCGGCGGGGCCGAGGCGACGCAGTACGAACGAAGCGGCTGACGGAGCGTGGATCATTTACGGTCGGCGATCGGCACGAACTGCAGGTCTTCCGGACCGACGTAGTTCGCGCTCGGACGGATGATCTTGTTGTCGATGCGCTGCTCGATGATGTGGGCAGACCAGCCGGAGGTGCGCGAGATGACGAACAGCGGCGTGAACATCGCGGTCGGCACGCCCATCATGTGGTACGAAACGGCCGAGAACCAGTCGAGGTTCGGGAACATTTTCTTGACTTCCCACATCACCGATTCGAGACGCTCGGCGATGTCGAACATCTTCATCGAGCCGGCGCTTTGCGACAGCGAGCGCGCCACTTCCTTGATGACGACGTTGCGCGGGTCGCTGATGGTGTAGACCGGGTGGCCGAAGCCGATCACGACTTCCTTGTTCGCCACGCGGTTGCGGATGTCGGCTTCGGCTTCGTCGGCGTTTTCGTAGCGCTTCTGGATGTCCAGGGCGACTTCGTTCGCGCCGCCGTGCTTCGGACCACGCAGCGCGCCGATCGCGCCGGTAATCGCCGAGTGCATGTCGGAACCGGTGCCGGCGATGACGCGCGCGGTGAAGGTCGAGGCGTTGAACTCGTGTTCCGCGTAGAGGATCAGCGAGGTGTGCATCGCGCGCACCCACTCTTCCGGCGGCGTGGTGCCGTGCAGCAGGTGCAGGAAGTGGCCGCCGATCGAATCGTCGTCGGTCTCGGTTTCGATGCGCTTGCCGTTGTGGCTGTAGTGGTACCAGTACAGCAGCATCGAGCCGAACGATGCCATTAAGCGATCCGCGATGTCGCGCGCGCCGGCGATGTTGTGGTCGTCCTTCTCAGGCAGCGCGCAGCCCAGCGCCGAGACGCCGGTACGCATCACGTCCATCGGGTGGCTACCGGCCGGCAGCGCTTCCAGCGCCAGCTTCACCGCCTGCGGCAGGCCGCGCAGCGACTTCAGTTTGGCCTTGTAGCCTTTCAGTTCGGCGGCGGTCGGCAGTTTGCCGTGCACCAGCAGGTAGGCGATCTCTTCGAATTCGCAGGAGTTGGCGACATCGAGGATGTCGTAGCCGCGGTAGTGCAGATCGTTGCCCGACTTGCCGACCGAGCAGAGCGCGGTATTGCCGGCAGCGACACCGGACAGGGCGACGGATTTTTTTGGCTTGAAGGCTGGTGCTTGTTCAGTCATGGTGATCTCCTGGTATCGTTATTGATCTTGTGATGCGTTTTTCTGGGCGGCGAACAGGGCGTCCAGCTTCTGCTCGAAGTCGTGGTAGCCGATGCGCTCGTACAGCTCGGCGCGGGTCTGCATGGTGTCGACCACGGCCTGCTGGCTGCCGTCGCGGCGAATCGCAGTGTAGACGTTTTCGGCCGCCTTGTTCATGGCGCGGAAGGCCGACAGCGGATACAGCACGATGCCCACGTCCGCCGTTTTGAGTTCCTCGACGGTGAACAGCGGGGTCGAACCAAATTCGGTGATGTTGGCCAGGATCGGCACGCCGACGGCCTTCGCGAAGCGCGAGTACATGGCGAGATCCGTCATCGCTTCCGGGAACACCATGTCGGCGCCCGCTTCGACGCAGGCGACGGCGCGCTCGATGGCGGCGTCGATGCCTTCCACGGCCAGCGCATCGGTGCGCGCCATGATCACGAAGTTCTCGTCGGTGCGCGCGTCGACTGCCGCCTTGATGCGGTCGACCATTTCCTGCTTCGAGACGATCTCCTTGCCCGGACGGTGGCCGCAGCGCTTGGCGCCGACCTGGTCTTCGATGTGCATCGCTGCGGCGCCGAACTTGATCATCGATTTCACGGTGCGGGCGACGTTGAAGGCCGAGGAGCCGAAGCCGGTGTCGACGTCGACCAGCAGCGGCAGGTCGCAGACGTCGGTGATGCGGCGCACGTCGGTCAGCACGTCGTCCAGGTTCGAAATGCCGAGGTCGGGCAGGCCGAGCGAGCCGGCCGCGACGCCGCCGCCGGACAGGTAGATGGCCTTGAAGCCGGCGCGCTTGGCCAGCAGCGCGTGGTTGGCATTGATGGCGCCGACGACTTGCAGCGGCGATTCTTCCTGGACGGCTTTGCGGAACGCAGCGCCTGCGGATTGGATCATGGGGTCTCCTGGGTAAAACGTGAACGATGCGCTTCATTTTGCAAGGACCGTGCCAGCCCTGCCCTGCTCCTTCGACCCGGGAAAAACGACATCGTTTCAAGGACTTGGCTCGTCCATATGCAGCTTGCGGTTCACGCTGATGTTTCACTCGGTGTTGCAGGATGAAACACATGAAACGCCGTTGCGCTAAAATTGCAACATGCGCCCTCTTTCTCCTGTTCCGCAAGACGCCGACAAGCCCGTCATCTGGACCGTTTCCGTCTCCCGCCTGGCCGACCTGTTCCGCGACATCACGCTCGAGTACGACCATCTCGCCACCATCGAGCCGATCGACCTCGGCTTCGACGAGGCGGCGCGCCACATCCGCGAACGGATGGCGAACGAGCGCTGCGACGTGGTGATCGCGGCCGGCTCGAACGGCGCCTACCTGCGCGGACGGGTGTCGGCGCCGGTGATCGTCGCCAAGGCCAGCGGCTACGACGTGATGCAGGCGCTGGCGCGTGCCCGCAAGATCTCGCCGCGCATCGGCGTCATCACCTACCAGCAGCTGCTGCCCGAGCTGGCCGAGTTCAGCGCCACCTTCGGCCTGAGCGTCGCCCAGCGCAGCTACGTCACGCGCGAGGATGCGCGTGCGGCGATGGACGAAATGAAGGCGGCCGGCATCGAGGTCATCGTCGGCGCCGGCCTGATCACGGACCTGGCCGAAGAGGCGGGCCTGACCGGTATCTTCCTGTACTCGGCCGCCACCATCCGCCAGGCCTTCGACGACGCGATCGAGCTGGCGCGCCTGACCCACCTGGAGGCGAACCGCATCCGGCGCGGCCCGGCCAACGAACCGCGGCGCGCGCGGCGCGGCCTCAACGACCTGCGCGGCGAGTCCGAAGCGATGGAGCGCCTGCGCCAGACCGTGGTGCTGTATGCGCGCTCGCCGGCCACGGTCCTGATCCAGGGCGAGACCGGCAGCGGCAAGGAACTGGTGGCCCAGGCCATCCACCGCGAGGGGCCGCGCAGCCTGGGGGCGAACCGGCCGTTCGTGGCCGTAAACTGCGGCGCGATCGCGGAGTCCTTGCTGGAATCGGAACTCTTCGGCCACGAGGAAGGCGCGTTCACGGGCGCGCGCCGCGGCGGCCACGCCGGCCTGTTCGAGGCGGCCAATCGCGGCACCCTGTTCCTGGACGAGATCGGCGAAATGCCGCTCGGCCTGCAGACCCGCCTGCTGCGCGTGCTGGAAGAGCGCGAAGTGATGCGGGTCGGCGGCACGCGGCCGGTGCCGATCGACGTGCGCGTCGTCAGCGCCACCCACTGCGACCTGGAAGCGCGCGTGCGCGAGGGGCGCTTCCGCGCCGACCTGTTCTACCGGCTGGCGGTGCTGCGTTTGAGTTTGCCGCCGCTGCGCGCGCGGGTGGCGGACATCGTGCCGCTCGCCGAGTGGTCGCTCAAGCAGTCGCTGGCGGCCCTGGGCGCGAAGCCGCATCCGAACCTGCACGCCGAAATCCAGGCCTGTGCGCCGCTGCTCACCAGCTACGCATGGCCGGGCAACGTGCGCGAACTGCGCAACCTGATGGAGCGCCTGGCCCTGTTCCTGGCGGCCGAGCCGCTGCAGGCGCTGACGCCGAATTTTTTATTGGGGATTGCGCCGGAGCTCGGCGCGGCGGGACTTGCGCTGCCTGAAGCAACGGTGCTTGAAGAGGCCCCATCAGAAAACATCGCCGACGTGCTGGCCCGTTTCGGCGGCCAGCGCGACGCGGCCGCGCGCCACCTCGGCATCAGCCGCACGACCTTGTGGCGGCGGCTGAAGGCAGAGACTTAGAAACACGCGGAGCGGCTAGCCTGCTTGCTTCACACAGGTGACGGCAGCCGTCTTGGCGTCCGCGAGCGGGGCCGGCGTTTTAGTCGTCATGTTGAAGGCAACATGGGTCTTTGCGAGCGAACCTGGATTCGAGCTCCAGGTATCGGACAAGGGCCAGCCCTGCCCCGTAAGGGCGGCAGAAGCGGTCAACGCGGCCAGCTCGGCCTGGGTTGGCAGCCGCCATTCTGTAAGACCCTTGATCGTCGAGTTCGTACAAAACGCCTGCGCATTGTCCCAATTCATCGCGCCTGCAGTAGGAGGCATCCATACCATGCCACCCTGATTCACATAACCTACCACCGTGAAGGTCGTGCTGGTCGAAGTTGGGTTATAGCTGCCCATTTGCCCCTGCTGGGCTGTAATGGTACCGGTACCAGCCGCCTTGGCGATCAGCTTAGTCCCGCTGACCTCGGCCATGGCCGGGTTGCTGCTGCTAAAACTGAAAGGAGCGGGACTTTTCGAGCTAGGCGCCTTCAAGTCGATCGTGTCGCCCTCCGCCACACTGATTGCCGGGAATTCGCCGAGCTGGACGCCATCATTGTTCCCTCCACAGCCGCCCAATAGGGTGAGAGTGCAGGCGGCAGCAAGGGCAAGCAGATGTTTGGTCATGGGATTAGTCATATAAAAAATAGTGCTCCAGTATAACATTTATAACTGGAAAAATTGACAAGTTTTGCGCCGGAAGAGCGGCAGCCATCCTAGCTCCAGGCTGCACGCGCACGCCTGATGAATCGCATATTGATATGCGTTTATCTAGCTTTTTAATCAACAATGTCCCGTGTTAAGGTGGCGCCCCGGCGGCCCGGAGAAGGCGCGATCGCGATTCGCGCAAATGCAAACACCTGTTCTCCAAACCGCCGTACCATGTCTTTTTCACCACGGCCGGGTGCCCATCTGCGCCCGCTCATCCGCGCTCGCGACGCCCACAAGGCGTCTCTCTGGAGGCAACATGCAACGCGACATGCAAGGCAATATGGACGCCAGTAAGCAAGATGCGTCTCAAGCGGCAATCTTCTCCCTGATCGGCAATACCCCGCTGGTGCAAGTTACCCGCATGGATACCGGTCCGTGCCAGCTGTTCCTGAAACTGGAATCGCAAAACCCCGGCGGCTCGATCAAGGACCGCATCGGCCGCGCCATGATCGAGCAGGCCGAACGCGACGGCAGCCTGCAGCCCGGCGGCACCGTGGTCGAGGCCACTGCCGGCAATACCGGTCTCGGCCTCGCGCTGGTGGCCCGCATCAAGGGCTACCGGGTCGTGCTGGTCGTGCCCGACAAGATGGCGGCCGAGAAGGTGCTGCACCTGAAGGCGCTGGGCGCCGAAATCCACCTCACCCGCTCGGACGTCGGCAAGGGCCATCCCGAGTACTACCAGGACGTGGCCGCACGGCTGGCGCGCGAAATTCCGGGCGCCTGGTTCGCCGACCAGTTCAACAATCCCGCCAACCCGCGCGCCCACGAAACCACGACCGGACCCGAGCTGTGGGAACAGACCAGCCACGAGCTCGATGCGATCGTGGTCGGCGTCGGTTCGTCCGGCACCCTGACCGGCCTGTCGAACTATTTCGCGCGCGTCCAGCCGGATCTCGAATTCGTGCTGGCCGACCCGAAGGGCTCGATCCTGGCCGACTACGTCAACACCGGCCACCTGGCGAAAGAAGCCGGATCGTGGGCCGTGGAAGGCATCGGCGAGGACTTCATTCCCGGCATCGCCGACCTGTCGCGCGTGAAGAGCGCCTATACGATCACCGACGAGGAAAGCTTCGGCACCGCGCGCGCCCTCTTGCAGCACGAAGGCATCCTGGCCGGCTCCTCGACCGGCACCCTGCTCGCCGCGGCGCTGAAATACTGCCGCGCCCAGACCAGTCCGAAACGCGTCGTCACCTTTGTCTGCGATACCGGCACACGCTACCTGACCAAGGTGTACAGCGACGGCTGGATGGTCGACCAGGGCCTGCTGCAGCGGCCGAAAACGGGCGACCTGCGCGACCTGGTCGGGCGCCGTTTCGATGCCGGCGAAGTCGTCACGGTCAGTCCCACCGACACCCTGCTGACCGCCTTCAACCGCATGCGTTCGAGCGACCTGGCGCAGATGCCGGTGATCGAGAACGGCCGCCTGGTCGGCATCATCGACGAATCGGACCTGCTGCTGCACGTGACGATGGAGGCCTCGCGCTTCCAGACGCCGGTCTCCAGCACCATGACCTCCACGCTGCAGACGCTGAAACCTTCCGACAGCATGGCCCAGCTGCGCGACATCCTCGACCGCGGCCTGACCGCCGTGGTCCAGGACGGCGAGCGCTTCTACGGCCTGATCACCCGCTTCGACCTCCTCAACCACCTGCGCAGGACCTTATCGTGAATCCAGTGACCGATCAAGATACCCACTACCATCTCGCCACCCGCGTCATCCACGGCGGCCAGTCGCCCGAGCCGAGCACCGGCGCCGTGATGCCGCCGATTTTCGCCACCTCGACCTTCGTCCAGCAAAGCCCGGGCGTGCACAAGGGCCTCGATTACGGCCGCTCGCACAACCCGACGCGCTGGGCGCTGGAGCGCTGCGTGGCCGACATCGAAAGCGGCAGCGCGGCTTTCGCCTTCGCCTCGGGCCTGGCCGCCATTTCCGCGGTGCTGGAGCTGCTGCCGGCCAACTCGCACATCGTCGCCGGCGACGACATGTACGGCGGCACCTACCGCCTGTTCGAACGCGTGCGCCGCGCCAGCGCCGGTCACCGCTTCAGCTACGTGAACCTGGCCGATCCGGAGGCACTGGCCGCCGCGCTGACGCCGGAGACGCGCCTGGTCTGGGTCGAGACGCCGACCAACCCGATGCTCAAACTCGCGGACCTGGCCGCGATCGCCAAACTCTGCCGCGAGCGCGGCATCGTCACCGTGTGCGACAACACCTTCGCCAGCCCGATCAACCAGCGCCCGCTGGAACTGGGCATCGACATCGTCGTCCACTCGACCACCAAGTACATGAACGGGCATTCGGACGTGATCGGCGGCGTCGCCGTGGTCGGCGACGCGCCGCACCACGCCGAACTGGGCGAGCGCCTCGGCTTCATCCAGAACGCGGTGGGCGCGATCCAGGGGCCCTTCGACAGCTTCCTGGTGCTGCGCGGGATCAAGACCCTGGCCTTGCGGGTCGAGCGCAGCAATGCGAACGCCCTGGCGCTGGCGCAGTGGCTGGAGCGCGAACCGAAGGTCCGCAAGGTGTTTTATCCGGGCCTGGAGTCGCATCCCCAGCATGCGCTGGCGCGGCGCCAGATGGCGGGTTTTGGAGGCATCGTTTCGATCGAACTGGAATCCGACCTGGCGGGCGCGCGCCGCTTCCTGGAGAACTGCCGGGTATTCACGCTGGCCGAAAGCCTGGGCGGCGTGGAGAGCCTGATCGAGCATCCGGCCCTGATGACCCACGCCACCATCCCGCCGGCCCAGCGCGCGGAACTGGGCATCGGCGACACCCTGATCCGGCTCTCGGTCGGGATCGAGCACCTGGAAGACCAGCGCCGCGACTTGCAGCGCGCCCTGGCCCAGGTGTAATCAGGCGGCCAGCAGGCGCGGCTCGCCCGCCTGCTGGCGCAGCTGGAAGGTGCCCACCAGCGCCGACAGGGCGGCCGCCTGTTCGCGCATCGCGGCGGCTGCAGCCGCCGCTTCCTCGACCATCGCCGCGTTCTGCTGGGTCGACGTGTCGATCTCGGCGATGGCCTTTCCCACCTTCGCCACGCCCTGCGCCTGCTGTTCGCTGGCCCCGTGGATCGCGCCCAGGATGTCGGCCACCGCGTTCACCTTCTCCAGCACGGCGCGCATGGTATCGCCGGCGCCGTGCGCGATGCCGGTGCCCGCTTCGATTTCGCCGGCTGAGGTGTTGATCAGGCCCTTGATCTCCTTGGCCGCCGCGGCCGAATGCTGGGCCAGGTTGCGCACTTCGGCCGCGACGACCGCAAAGCCGCGTCCTTCGGCGCCGGCACGCGCCGCTTCGACCGCCGCGTTCAGCGCCAGGATATTCGTCTGGAAGGCGATGCTGTCGATCATGCCGGTGATGTCGACGATCTTCGCAGCCGAGGCCTTGATCGCTTCCATGCGCCGCACCAGTTGGGCGACGGCTGCGGCGCCCTCGCCTGCCACATTCGATGCCGACTGCGCCAGCGCATTCGCGTCGCGCGCGCTGTGGTTGTTGCTGGCGATCGCGCCGGTCAGTTCTTCCATCGCCAGCACGGTCTGGCGCAGGGCGTCGGCCTGGCGCTCGGTGCGCTGCGACAGGTCCTGGTTGCCGTCGGCGATTTCGTTCGATGCCGCGTCGATGCCGTGCGCGCCGCGCAGCACTTCGGTGACGGTGGCGGACACGCCGCCGGTCATGCCGTTCAGGGCGTCGAACAGGCGACCGATCTCGTCCCCGCGGCGGTGCTTGATGCGCGGACGGAGGTCGCCGCGCGCGACCTGTTCGGCGAGACCGACGGCCTGCTTGAGCGGACCGACGATGTGGCGCGTCAGGAGCCAGCCGAGCAGCGCGCCCGCCGCCAGCGCCGCCGCGCCGAGTGCGAACAGCAGGATGCGGCTGAAGGCGAAGGCGGCGGCGGAATCGTCGGCCAGGCGGTGCGCCTCGCGCGCCTGGTGCTTCAGCAGCGCTTCGAGGCCGGCGACGTAGCGGGCGAATGCGGGTTCGAGCGAGCGCGCCAGCAGCTCCTCGGCTTCCTGGGTGCGGCCGATGTCCTTTGCCGCGAACACGGCTTTCGTTGCGGCGGCGAAGGCGTCGCGCTGTTCGCTTGCGGTGCGCAGCAGGGCCGCTTCGGTGTTCGATAGCGGCAGCGCGCGGATCGCCGTGTCGATTCTGCTCGCCTGCTGTTCGCCCTCCTGCAGCTGCGCCTTGTACAGGTCGGCCAGCTCCAGGCTGTCGCTGCGCGCGACCGACATGATGCGCAAGCCATTCAGGCGCGCGGCGCCGAGCAGGTCGGAGGCCAGCTGCTGCTTGGCCAGCTTGTCCTGCACGAGGTCGCGCGCGATGGCGTCGGCGGCTTGCATGCGCCACAGGGCGACGGCGGTGACGAGGAGGATGAGGAGGGAGACGAGCAGGAAGGAACCGAGGATCTTGGTGCCGGTGGTGAGTTTGGCGAGGGACATGCGGGTCACGGTGGATGGAGATGCCCCGCAGTGTAGGTAGGGATTATGACAAGAGCATGAATGCGTTCGCCGAAATGCGGGCGGTGTAAACGCGTGGGCATGCCCACCCTGCGTCCGCTGCTGTAGGGTGGGCATGCCCACGCGGTTCGGCCGCATGAAACCACGCGGCCTTACCTCTACTTCTTACCGCTTGATCGCCGGAATCGCCGCCGGCTTCCACGGCTTCACCGGCTGCTCCTTCATCTTCTTCTCGAGCAGCTCGATCGCCACTTCCAGCTGGCGGTCGCGCCCGGCGAAGGTCTCGTGCGGCAGGTTGTCGACCTCGACGTCGGGCGTCACGCCGACGCCTTCGATCAGCCATTCGCCGTCCGCCCCGAACTGGCCGTTTTCGGCCACGCGCGCCATGCCGTTGTCCGCCAGGCCGTTGCCGTCGCTCAGCCACACGCCCGCACCCGCGGTGCGCTTGCCGACCAGGGGGCCGAGCTTCAGGGCCTTGACGCCGGCGGCGAAGGTCTCGCCGTCGGAATAGGTCAGCTCGTCCATCAGCACGACCAGGTGGCCGCGGAAGGTGTTCTGCATGTTCGAGTAAGGCTGCCTGCCGTTCGAGGCCCAGAAGGCCCAGGAGCGGCGCAACAGCTTTTCGATGATCCAGCTGTCGATGTTGCCGCCGTTATTGCGGCGCACGTCGATGACCAGGCCTTCCTTGTTGATGTTGGCGTAGAAGTCGCGCGCGAAGGCGTTGATGTCGCGCGCCACCATCGCGCGCAGGTGCAGGTAGCCGATCTTGCCCTTGGAGGCGGCATCGACCTGCTGCGCCCTGCCCTGCTCCCAGTCGGCGTAGCGCAGGCTGGCGTGGCGCGCCATCGGCACCGGCGTGACGATCACGGCGCGCGCTTGTCCACCTGCGCGCTTCACGTTCAGCAGCACCTGCTTGCCGGCCGTGTCGAGCAGCAGGTCGGCGATGTCGCGCGCTTCCACCAGCGACTTGCCGTTCACCGCCGTGATGACGTCGCTTTCCTTGACGTTGACGTCGGGCGCGGCCAGCGGGCCGGCTTCCGACGGCAGCTCCGGCTCGCTGCGGTAGACGCGGTCGACGCGGTAGCCATCCGCCACGCGGCTGAGCACCGCGCCCAGGCTGGCCGGCACGCCTTCGGCAGGCGCACGCCGCACGTCGCCGGGACGGATCTGCGAGTGCAGCGCGCCGACCTCGCCCACCATCATGCCCAGCACGTCGTCCAGTTCCGCGCGGTCGGTCACGCGCTCGACCAGCGGCGCGTAGCGGCTGCGCACGGCGTTCCAGTCGATGCCGCGCATCTTGGCGTCGTACAGGAAGTCGCGGTGCATGCGCCAGGCGTCGTTGAACATCTGCTTCCATTCCAGGCGCGGGTTCGACGTCACCGCCCAGTCGTCGATCTTGACCTTGGCCTTCGACAGGTCGGCGGGCGCCTTGGCGCCGGCGTCGACCACCAGCATGTCGCCCGGCGTGCCCTTGGCCCAGGTGCGGTAGAACAGGTGCTTGCGGTCGCTCGACAGGCCGAACTCGCGCACGCCGGCGGCGAAGGTTTCGGGCTGGGGCGCGCTGCGCGTGATCGCCAAGGTACGGAGCGTGCCCTTGGCCGCTTCGTCGTCGCCCGCCTCGAGCAGGTAGAGGCGCTTGTCGTCGAGCGCCAGCGCGCGGTAGTTGCCCGGTTCGACCGGCACTTCGTACAGACGCTCGCGCAGGCCGGCATAGACGATGCCCGGGGTCGGCGCCTTGGACTTTTCGGCGCCGGCCTTGCTGGCGGCGGCCACCGCTGCGGCGGCGATCGCGGCGGTCTTCTCGCCCTCCTCGCCCGGCGCCTTGACGGCCGCCCTGGCCGCCGCTTCCGGCGACTTTTCTTCCGGCTTGGTCAGCTCGTCCTCGGGCTTGAAAGGGAAACGGGAATCGGGCTGCAGCGCCAGCGCATACACGCCGACGCGCTTGTCGAACACGGGCCCCATGTTACGGTCGCTCCAGACCGAGACATTGCCGACGTCGAAGTGGCGCGACGACAGGAAGTAGAGCCACTTCCCATCCGGCGAAAAGGCCGGCGAGCTGGCCTCGTAGCGGTCGGTCGTGACGAAGCTGAGCGCCTTGCCGGCAAGGTTGTACATGCCGATCTGGTCGCGCCGCTCGCTGCTGCCCACGCGGACAAAAGCGAGGTTGCGGCTGTCCGGCGACCAGACCACCTGGTCCGAAGGATCGAGGCCTTCGAGGCCGGCGTCGTCGATGATCACGTTGGTCTTGGCGGCCAGGTCGAGCAGCCAGGTGCGGCCCTTCTTGTCGGTGTGCGCCAGCCATTTGCCGTCCGGCGAGGGATACAGGTTACGGCGGTGGCTGGCGCCGTCCATCGTCAGGCGTTCGCCATGGCCCGAGCCGTCGGCGGCGTAGCGCCAGATCTCGTTCTCGCCGCTGGTGTCGGCGATCGCGTACACCCATTTGTCGTCGTGGCTGAAGACGGCGCCGCGCGCACGCGCGCCTTCCGGCACCGCGATCTCGACGCGCCGGTGGCTGCCGGTGCCGGCAATCGTCACGCGGCCGCGCGCGGTGATCACGATGCGCTCGGCCTTGTTGGCGACCTCGATGCTGGTGAGCGCCTCGAGCGGCGACTTCACGCGGCGCATGCGCTGCTGGTCGAAGTCGGACAGCAGGGTGGCTTTCAGAAGAGAGTCCGCGCCGCTGGCGATGTCGAAGACGTGCAGGTCCGCGCCCAGCTGGTAGGCGATGCGGCCGTCGCCCAGCGAGGCGGTGCGCACGTCCCACTCCTTGTGATTGGTGAGCTGGCGGCGCCCGCTGCCGTCGGGATTGGCGGTCCACAGGTTGTCGGCGCCGCCGGCGTCGCTGATGAAGTACAGGCGGCCCTGCCACCACATCGCGCGCCGGTTGTTGGCATTGTCGCCCTTGAACAACGGCTCGGCCTCGCCCTTCCCCTGCAAGTCGAAGCGCCACAGCTGGGCATGCGCGCCGCCGCGGTAGGACTTGACGTTATCGTTGGTCATGGACAAGCCCATGCGCGTGAAGTACACGGTACGTCCGGCGTCGTCGAGCACGGCGTCGTTGGCGTCGGCCAGGGGCAGGACGCGGCGTTTCAGGCTGGCCGGATCCAGCGCGGCCACCACGCGGTGCTTGGCCGGCCCCGTCGAATTCTCGGTGCTGACCAGGACTTCACCCTGCGCGGTCCAACCCAGCACCGTGACGCCGCCGTTCTCGAAGGTGATCCGCTTCGGCAGGCCGCCCTCGATCGGCATCACATAGGCTTCCTGGGCGCCTTCGTAGGAGGCGGCAAAGGCGACGAACTTGCCGTCGTGCGAGATCGCGGCATGGGTTTCGCTCGATGGGTGCGTGGTCAGGCGCGTGGCCTTGCCGCCTGCGAGCGTGGTGCGCCACAAATCTCCCTCGGCGGTGAACACGACCGTGTCGCCGCGCACGGCCGGGAAGCGGAAATAGGGATCGGCGGCGCCGGCCTGGGCACCGATCAGAGCCAGGGACAGCGCGAGGATGGTACGGGACAGTTTCATGGTCACTGCGGCAGAGTTTGCTAAAGAGCATGAGTCTGCCACAGCGCACAGATGAGTTGGCGTGCATACATGCAAAAAAAAACCGCGCCGAGGCGCGGTTCTTGTGAAGCGGGAACGAGACTTATTCGATCTCGACCGTCTCGGCCGGTGCCGGCGGCGGCAGTGCATCGCCTTCCGGGAACTCGAGGATGACGTCGTCCTTCTCGTTCAGGTCGACCGTAACGCGGCCACCGTTGACCAGGCGGCCGAACAGCAGCTCGTCGGCCAGGGCCTTGCGGATCATGTCCTGGATCAGGCGCGACATCGGACGCGCACCCATCTGCGGATCGAAGCCCTTCGAGGCGAGGAACTTGCGCAGTTTCTCGGTGAAGACGGCTTCCACCTTCTTCTCGTGCAGCTGCTCTTCCAGCTGCATCAGGAACTTGTCCACGACGCGCAGGATGATTTCCTCGTCCAGCGCGCGGAAGCTGATGATCGCGTCCAGGCGGTTGCGGAACTCCGGCGTGAACATGCGCTTGATGTCGGCCATCTCGTCGCCGGCCGCCTTCGAATCGACGAAGCCCACCGAGCGCTTGGTCAGGCTCTCGGCGCCCGCGTTCGTGGTCATGATGATGATCACGTTGCGGAAGTCGGCCTTGCGTCCATTGTTGTCGGTCAGCGTGCCATGGTCCATCACCTGCAGCAGGATGTTGAAAATGTCCGGATGGGCTTTTTCGATCTCGTCCAGCAGCAGCACCGCGTGCGGCTTCTTGGTGATGGCTTCCGTCAGCAGGCCGCCCTGGTCGAAGCCGACGTAGCCCGGCGGCGCACCGATCAGGCGCGACACGGCGTGACGCTCCATGTACTCCGACATGTCGAAGCGGATCAGCTCGATGCCGAGGATAAAGGCGAGCTGCTTGGCCACCTCGGTCTTGCCGACACCGGTCGGACCGGAGAACAGGAAGGAGCCGATCGGCTTGTCCTGCTTGCCCAGGCCCGCGCGCGCCATCTTGATGGCGGACGCCAGCGCGTCGATCGCAGGGTCCTGGCCGAAGACGACGTTGCGCAAATCGCGGTCGATCGTCTGCAGCTTGCTGCGGTCGTCCTGGTTGACAGTCTGCGGCGGGATACGCGCGATCTTGGCGATGATTTCCTCGATCTCGGTCTTGCCGATGGTCTTCTTCTGCTTCGACTTCGGCAGGATACGCTGGGCCGCGCCCGCTTCGTCGATGACGTCGATCGCCTTGTCAGGCAGGTGACGGTCGTTGATGAAGCGTGCCGCCAGTTCCGCCGCGGTCGACAGAGCCGACGACGAGTACTTCACGCCGTGATGCTCTTCGAAGCGCGACTTCAGGCCACGCAGGATCTGCACGGTCTGCTCGACCGACGGCTCGTTGACGTCCACTTTCTGGAAGCGGCGGGACAGTGCATGGTCTTTCTCGAACACGCCGCGGAATTCCGTGAACGTGGTCGCGCCGATGCATTTCAACTGGCCGTTGGCGAGCGCAGGTTTCAGCAGGTTCGAGGCGTCGAGCGTGCCGCCCGATGCGGAACCGGCGCCGATGATCGTATGGATCTCGTCGATGAACAGGATGCCGTTCGGCGTGTCCTTCAATTGCTTGAGGACGGCTTTCAGGCGCTGTTCGAAGTCGCCGCGGTACTTGGTGCCGGCCAGCAGCGCGCCCATGTCGAGCGAGAACACGACGGCGTTCTGCAGGATCTCGGGCACGTCTTCCTGGACGATGCGCCATGCCAGGCCTTCCGCGATCGCGGTCTTGCCGACACCGGCCTCACCGACGAGCAGCGGATTGTTCTTGCGGCGGCGGCACAGGATCTGGATCACGCGATCCACTTCCTCTTCGCGCCCGATCAGCGGATCGATCTTGCCGTCGGCAGCCGACTTGTTCAGGTTCTGGGTGAACTGATCGAGCGGGCTTTCCTTCGTCGCGCCTTCGACCTGCGCTTCTTCCACGCCTTCCGACGCCTTCTGGCTGTCGATCTGCTGGTCCTTGCGCACGCCGTGCGAAATGAAGTTCACCACGTCGAGACGGGTCACGCCCTGCTGGTGCAGGTAGTAAACGGCATGCGAGTCCTTCTCGCCGAAGATCGCGACGAGCACATTGGCGCCCGTGACTTCCTTCTTGCCGTTCGAGGCCGACTGCACGTGCATGATCGCGCGCTGGATCACGCGCTGGAAGCCGAGCGTCGGCTGGGTGTCGACCTCGCCCGTGCCCGGCACGGTCGGGGTGTTGTCACCGATGAAATTGGTCAGGGTCTTGCGCAGGTCATCGATATTGACCGCGCATGCACGCAGGACTTCAGCGGCCGAAGGATTATCGAGGAGCGCAAGCAGCAGGTGCTCCACGGTAATGAACTCGTGCCGTGCCTGTCGAGCTTCGACAAAGGCCATGTGTAGGGATACTTCAAGTTCCTGCGCAATCATACTTCCTCCATCACGCACTGCAGGGGATGCCCCGCCTTGCGCGCATGCGTTAAGACAAACTCCACTTTGGTACACGCTATATCTTTGGAAAACACGCCGCACACCCCTTTACCATGACGGTGTACGGAAAGCATGATCTGCGTCGCTGTTTCGCGATCCTTGTTGAAGTACTCCTGAATGATGGCCACCACGAATTCCATTGGTGTGTAGTCATCGTTCAGCAAGGCCACCTGATACAGGGGCGGTGGTTTAACTGTCTGCCGCTCCAGCAGCTGTTCGGTATCGTGCTTGGTTGCCATGGGCGTATTCTAAAGCGTTCAAGGATGATGCAAAGCAGAAATATCAGCTCACTGCTATCAGCTCACTTCGATTCGCCTTCATCTTACTTGTTTTCCGTTGAAAGCGCAGATGCGGTTCCGATTGCGGAAATCAAGAGCTGGGTTTTCACAAGCGTTCTTCACAGGCATACAGATGGGCTATGCATGACGTATGAAAAAATTAACAACAGTCGCATCAAAGGGCTTGACTTCAAAGTTTAGTGCATCAACAATGCAAACATTGACATGTACTTATGTACTTGTTGATAAGAAGTGAGCAGGCTGAGGAGGGGGCAAGAAGCTTCTTGCTTTTATGGCTCGTGTGATTTGTTTATATTTGAAAGTTCTTTTATGGCAACTGGTACTGTTAAGTGGTTCAATGATTCCAAAGGCTTTGGCTTCATCACTCCAGATGACGGCGGCGAGGATCTGTTCGCGCATTTCTCCGCAATCAACATGAACGGTTTTAAGACCCTCAAAGAAGGTCAGAAAGTCCAATTCGAAGTCACGCAAGGCCCTAAAGGCAAGCAAGCTTCCAACATCCAGGGCATGTAATACCGCCCTCGGAAGCGAGAAACCCCGCGAACCGCGGGGTTTTTTTTCGTCCGTGCAGTTTATCCGGCGCCCGCCTCTTCCAAAGCGGGCCGAGCCGTAATAAAGCTTATTGCATCTGCTCGATCATGACCTCGCCGAAGCCCGAGCACGAGACCTGGGTCGCGCCTTCCATCAGGCGCGCGAAATCGTAGGTCACGCGTTTCGAGGTGATCGCCTTTTCCATCGACGAAATGATGAGGTCGGCGGCCTCGGTCCAGCCCATGTGGCGCAGCATCATTTCCGCCGACAGGATCAGCGAGCCCGGATTCACGTAATCCTTGCCCGCGTATTTCGGCGCGGTGCCGTGGGTCGCCTCGAACATCGCCACCGAGTCCGACATGTTCGCGCCCGGCGCGATGCCGATGCCGCCGACCTGGGCCGCCAGCGCGTCCGAGATGTAGTCACCGTTCAGGTTCAGGGTCGCAATCACGCTGTACTCGGCCGGACGCAGCAGGATCTGCTGCAGGAAGGCGTCGGCGATCGAATCCTTGATGGTGATGTCGCGGCCCGTCTTCGGGCTCTTGAACCTGCACCATGGGCCGCCGTCGATCAGCTCGGCGCCGAACTCCTTCTGCGCCAGTGCGTAGGCCCAGTCGCGGAAGCCGCCCTCGGTGTACTTCATGATATTGCCCTTGTGGACGATCGTGACCGAAGGCTTGTCGTTGTCGATCGCGTACTGGATCGCTTTTCTCACCAGGCGCTCGGTGCCTTCGCGCGAAACCGGCTTGATGCCGATGCCCGAGGTCTCCGGGAAGCGGATTTTCTTCACTCCCATTTCTTTAGTGAGGAAGGCGATCATCTTCTGCGCCCCTTCCGACTCCGCCGCCCATTCGATACCGGCGTAGATGTCTTCCGAGTTCTCGCGGAAGATGACCATGTCGGTCTTTTCCGGCTGCTTCAGCGGCGAAGGCACGCCGGCGAAATAGCGCACCGGGCGCAGGCAGACGTAGAGATCGAGTTCCTGGCGCAGCGCCACGTTGAGCGAACGGATGCCGCCGCCGACCGGCGTGGTCAGCGGACCCTTGATCGAGACCACGTAGTCCTTCACCACCTCGAGCGTCTCGGTCGGCAGCCAGACGTCGGGACCATACACATTGGTCGACTTCTCGCCGGCGAAGATTTCCATCCAGCTGATCTTGCGCCGGCCGCCATAGGCCTTCGCCACCGCCGCATCGACCACCTTGAGCATCACGGGAGTAATATCGAGGCCGGTGCCGTCGCCTTCGATATAGGGGATGATCGGATTGTCCGGCACGTTGAGCGAGAAATCGGCGTTGACCGTGATTTTCTGGCCGTCGGCCGGGACGTTTATGTGTTGGTACATGTGTTCTCCCAGGTGGTCGCAGGGCTGCATTACAATAGCGGCAGGATCTGTAGTCCTCTATAAGACATAAGATGGCGTCTTGCATTATGCACCATTTTGCCAGATGCCACGCTTCACCGCCCAGCGCTTCACCAGTCGTTCCACACTTTATTCATGCCGCTTATCCTCTTCAATAAACCCTTCCAGGTCCTGTGCCAATTCTCGCCGCAGGAAGGCCGGCAATCGCTCGCCGACTACCTCTCCATTCCCGGCATCTATCCGGCCGGCCGCCTGGATGCCGACAGCGAGGGCCTGATGCTACTCACCGACGACGGCGCCCTGCAGCACAAGATCGCGCATCCGGACCACAAGGAGGCCAAGACCTATCTGGTGCAGGTCGACGGAATCCCCGATGCGGCTTCCCTCGCCCGCCTGCAGGCGCCGATCGACTTGGGCGACTTCGTGACGAAACCCTGCCGCGCAGTGCGCATTGCCGAACCGGAGTGGCTGTGGCCGCGCAACCCGCCGATCCGGACGCGTGCGGACAAGCCGACCGGGTGGATTGCGATCACGCTGGAAGAGGGAAAGAACCGGCAGGTGCGCAGGATGACGGCGGCGGTGGGATTGCCGACGCTGCGGCTGGTAAGGAGCAGTATCGGACCGTTCAGTCTGGCGACGCATCCCTTGATGCCGGGCGAATTCGTCGAAATACCAGTCGCAGCCTTGAAGAGCAAGCGCTGACGTAGGGTGGGCGCCCTGTGCCCACCAAATCGTGGCGTCGCGTTGACGCACGCGTGTGGTGGGCACGGGGCGCCCACCCTACGTCTCAGGTCCGAACGATTCGATATAAATAAAAAAACCCGCCGGCCCTTTCGGAACCGGCGGGTTTTATTGACCAGCTAAGACTAGCTTACGCGCCCAGCGAAGCCAGCGCAGCGTTAAACGTCGCGCTCGGACGCATCACGGCCTTCACCTTGGCGTCGTCCGCCTTGTAGTAGCCGCCGATGTCGACCGGCTTGCCCTGCACTTCCAGCAGCTCGGCCACGATCTTGGCTTCGTTCTCGGCCAGGTTCTTGGCCAGCGGCGCGAAGTAGGACGCCAGTTCGGCGTCTTCCGTCTGTGCGGCCAGTTCCTGGGCCCAGTACAGCGACAGGTAGAACTGGCTGCCGCGGTTGTCGAGCTCGCCGGTCTTCGGCGATGGCGACTTGCGGTTGTCCAGCAGCTTGCCGGTTGCGGCGTCGAGCGTCTTGGCCAGGACCTTGGCCTTGTCGCTGCCGGTCTTGATGCCGAGGTCTTCCAGCGACACGGCCAGGGCCAGGAACTCGCCCAGCGAATCCCAGCGCAGGTGGTTTTCTTCCACCAGCTGCTGCACGTGCTTCGGAGCCGAACCGCCGGCGCCGGTTTCGTACATGCCGCCGCCGGCCATCAGCGGGACGATCGACAGCATCTTGGCCGAGGTGCCCAGTTCCATGATCGGGAACAGGTCGGTCAGGTAGTCGCGCAGGATGTTGCCGGTCACCGAGATGGTGTCCAGGCCGCGCTTGACACGCTCCAGCGTGTAGCGCATCGCACGCACCTGCGACATGATCTGGATGTCCAGGCCGGTCGTGTCGTGGTCCTTCAGGTAGGTCTTGACCTTCTTGATCAGCTCATTCTCGTGCGGACGGTACGGGTCCAGCCAGAATACGGCCGGCATGCCCGAGTTGCGTGCGCGCGTCACGGCCAGCTTGACCCAGTCGCGGATCGGCGCGTCCTTGACCTGGCACATGCGCCAGATGTCGCCCGTCTCGACGTTCTGGCTCATCAGGACTTCGCCGGTGGCGAGGTCGGTGATGTTGGCGATGCCGTCTTCCTGGATCTCGAAGGTCTTGTCGTGCGAGCCGTATTCTTCGGCTTGCTGCGCCATCAGGCCCACGTTCGGGACGGTGCCCATGGTCTTCGGATCGAAGGCGCCGTGCCATTTGCAGAAGTTGATGATCTCCTGGTAGATACGGGCGAAGGTCGATTCAGGGATGACCGCCTTCACTTCCTTCAGCGAGCCGGTCGCGTCGTACATCTTGCCGCCGGCGCGGATCATCGCAGGCATCGAGGCGTCGACGATGACGTCGTTCGGCGAGTGGAAGTTGGTGATGCCCTTGGCCGAGTCGACCATGGCAAGCGCCGGACGGTGTTCCTGGCAGGCGTGCAGGTCGCGTTCGATTTCTTCGCGCTGCGAGGCCGGCAGGTTGGCGATCTTGTTGTAGAGATCAGCCATGCCGTTGTTGACGTTGATGCCGAGGCTGTCGAACAGGGCGCCGTGCTTTTCGAAGGCTTCCTTGTAGAACATGCGCACGCAGTGGCCGAAGACGATCGGGTGCGAGACCTTCATCATCGTCGCTTTCACGTGCAGCGAGAACAGGACGCCGGTATCACGGGCATCGTTGATCTGCTGTTCGTAGAAGGCCAGCAGGGCCTTGCGGCTCATGAACATCGAATCGATGATCTCGCCGTCCTGCAGCGCGACCTTCGGCTTCAGGACGATGGTCTGGCCGCTCTTGGTGATCAGTTCCATCTTGACCTCGCGGGCGCCCTGCACCGTCATCGACTTTTCGCCATGGTAGAAGTCGCCATGGGTCATGTGCGAGACGTGGGTGCGCGATGCCGGCGACCATGGGGCCATCGAGTGCGGGTTCTTGCGTGCGTACTCCTTGACGGCGCGCGGTGCGCGGCGGTCCGAGTTACCTTCGCGCAGGACCGGGTTCACGGCGGAACCGATGCACTTGCCGTAACGGGCCTTGATGGCTTTCTCTTCGTCGGTCTTGGCGTCGGCCGGGTAGTCGGGCAAGTTGTAGCCCTTCTCCTGCAGTTCCTTGATGGCGGCGGTCAGCTGGCCGACCGAAGCGGAAATGTTCGGCAGCTTGATGATGTTCGCGTCCGGCTCGAGCGTCTTCTTGCCCAGTTCGGCCAGGGCGTCCGGCACGCGCTGCTCGGGCGTCAGGGCTTCCGGGAAGGCGGCCAGGATACGGGCCGCGACCGAGATGTCGCTCGAGACGACGTCGATGCCGGCGGCCTTGGTGAAGGTGCTGACGACAGGCAGGAAGGCGTGGGTCGCCAGCAGTGGCGCCTCGTCGGTCAGGGTGTAGATGATGGTCGGATTACTGCTCATGCGCTTTTTCCTCGGTTCTCGCGAACGGTCGCGATGGTTCAACTAATAAATGCCTGTCCTCGTCCGCGCTGAACGCGACGTCCTGCGAGAGCTATGCGGCCCGCCGGACATGCTACTCCTCCTTCACGCGAAGGGGAACCGGGCACGAAGGCCGCGGCGCACTGCCGGGAGAGCTCTGCTGTCGCTCAAGTCTTCTATAAGACATAAGACGAGCGTTTCATATTATGCACCAGTATTTTACTGTGCGCCACCGCTTTAGCAAGCCACAGGCTACGCGGCGCTCGGCCGCGTGCGAACGCGCTAGGATGGAATCACAGCCTTGACAGGAGTCGCCATGACCGTACGCCAGTCCGACGCATCGACGATCGCCGAGCAGCGTTCCCTCGGCTGGGCCGGCTACCTGCTGGGATTCGGCCTGGGCGGCTTTTTCGACGGCATCCTGCTGCACCAGATCCTGCAATGGCACCACCTGCTGTCTCTCGTCACTCGTCCGCCCTTCCAGAACATCCGGGTGCAGATCATGGCCGACGGCTTCTTTCACCTGCTGATGTACGTGCTGGCCGGAGCCGGCTTGTGGAAACTGTGGAAGGGACGCCACCACTTCGAGGGCGGCGGCGACCGCCTGCTGCTGGCGAACGCGGCGATCGGCTTCGGCGCCTGGCATATGCTCGACGGCGTGCTGTCGCACTGGATTCTCGGGATTCACCGCATCCGGCTCGATTCGGAGAATGTGCTGTTTTGGGACTTGCTGTGGTTTATCGTCTTTGGCGTGGTCTTCGTGGTGCTCGGCCGGTGGCTGCGGCGCGGCAATGGGGGCGCTGTGGGTGGACGCGGCGGCGCGGCGGCGCTGGTGCTGGCGGTGCTCGTCGGTGGGCCGGTCGCAGCGCTGCCGCCGCCGGGCCTCGATACGGTGATGGTATTTTATAAGCCGGGGACAAAGCCGGCGACGGTGTTTGCCGGGATCGAGGCGGTGGATGGACGCATCCTGTGGTCGGCGCCCTCGGGGGATGTGTGGGCGCTGGATGTGAAAGATCGCAGCAAGACTGGCCTGCTTTACAAGCATGGCGCCTGGATGGTCAGCAATTCGGCGCTGGCGGCGGGATGCCTGGCCTGGACCTCGGCACGCAGATAGACCGACATTCGTAGGGTGGACTCCCGAGTCCACGCGGTGATACGCGACGGCGAGATCATCGAGCACGAGAGCGGAGCCGCTAACAATCATGCGTGGACTCAGGAGTCCACCCTACGAACTCCGAATCCGGAGCAAATTATCTCCAGAAGCGGAAAAACCCGCCAGGCTCGATGCCGGGCGGGTTTCTCTTCCACTGTACTGCCAGCGCGGCCGGGACCGCGCGCCAACCGGGTATTAAGCCGACAGGGCTTTCAGGGCAGCAGCCAGGCGGCTCTTGTGGCGAGCGGCCTTGTTCTTGTGGATGATCTTCTTGTCAGCGATGCTGTCGATGGTCGAAACCGACGACTGGAAGATGCTGGTTGCTGCAGCTTTGTCGCCTGCCTGGATGGCTTTGCGGACGGCCTTGATGGCGGTGCGCAGGGTCGAACGCTGAGCGCTGTTGTGTGCGTTTTGCTTAACTGCTTGACGAGCGCGTTTGCGCGCTTGTGCGGTATTTGCCATGGAATTTCCTAAATCGGGGTCAAGTTGCGTTTGCAAACATTAGCGAGTCAAACTGGCCCATTCCAGTGCCTGCCAAACATATGTGTCTGCTAACAGAATTCAGTACAGCCCACGATTATAGCGAAACAACCCTCTTCTGGCAATTCATTCTTCATTTTCGCCACGCGAGAGAGCGTCACGGAGGTGTTGCCCAGCTATAATCTCGCCCCATGAATCTGCTCAAGACCCTCGCTGCCATTTCCAGCATGACCATGGTGTCCCGCGTGACGGGCCTGTTGCGCGAAAGCCTGTTCGCGACCGCCTTCGGCGCCTCGAACTTCACCGACGCCTTCAATATCGCCTTCCGCCTGCCCAACCTGCTGCGCCGCCTGTTCGCCGAGGGCGCCTTCTCGCAGGCCTTCGTGCCGATCATTACCGAGTACAAGACCAAGCACGGCCAGGAAGCCACCAAGACCCTGGTCGACCACGTGGCAACCGTGCTGATCTGGGCGACCGTGCTGACCAGCATCGCCGGCATCGTCGCGGCACCGGTCCTGATCTACTGGATCGGCGGCGGCCTGCAGCGCGAGCCGGCGGCCTTCGATGCCGCCGTCGTCATGACGCGCATGATGTTCCCGTATATCGCCTGCATGGCCTTCGTCGCCCTCTCCAGCGGCGTGCTCAACACCTGGCGCCAGTTCAAGATTCCCGCGATTACGCCGGTGCTGCTGAACCTCTCCTTTATCTTCGCCGCCGTCGTCATGGCCGACTGGTTCGCGCAGCCGATCTATGCGATGGCGGTGGGCGTGTGCATCGGCGGCGTGCTGCAGGTGGCGCTCCAGCTTCCCTCGCTGCTGAAGATCGGCATGCTCCCGCGCCTGTCGATCAATCCCCTGGTCGGCCTGCGCGACGCCGGCGTGCACCGCATGCTGGCCAAGATGGGACCGGCCGTGTTCTCGGTGGCCGCGGCCCAGATCAGCCTCCTGATCAACACCACGATCGCGGCCGGCCTGGCGGCGGGCGCCGTCTCGGCCCTGCAATATGCGGACCGCCTGATGGAATTGCCGACCGCCCTGCTCGGCGTCGCCCTGGGGACGATCCTGCTGCCCGGCCTGGCCAAGGCCAACACCGAAGGCGATACCCGCGAATACTCCTCGCTGCTGGACTGGGGCCTGCGCCTGACCTTCCTGCTGTCGCTGCCGGCCGCGGTGGGCCTGGCCACCCTGGCCGAGCCGATGATCGCCACCCTGTTCCACTACGGCGCCTTCGACAACGCCGACGTCGTCGCCTCCTCGCTCCCTCTGATGGCCTACAGCGCCGGCCTGCTCGGCTTCATCCTGGTGAAGACGCTGGCGCCGGCCTTCTTCGCGCGCCAGGACGTGCGCACGCCGGTGCGCATCGCCGTCGGCGTGCTGGTCGTGACGCAGTTGATGAACCTCGTCTTCGTGCCGCTTCTGGGCGTGGCCGGCCTGGCCCTGTCGATCGGCGTCGGCGCCTGCATCAACGCGGCCCTGCTGTATACCGGCCTGCGCAAGCGCGCGATCTACCAGCCGGAGCCGGGATGGGGCGGCTTCTTCCTCAAGCTGGTGATTGCCGTGTCCGTGATGGGCGCGGTGGCCTGGTTCGGCCAGGTGCAGTTCGACTGGATCGCGATGCGCGCCCACCCGCTGATGCGCGCCGGCGCCCTGCTGGCCATCATCAGCGTCAGCGCGATCAGCTATTTCGGCGTGCTCGGCGTCCTGGGTTTTCGTCCGCGCGACTTCAAGCGCCGCGCCAAGTAATCAGGTGCCCGACGCCGTGTCGGGTGGGGGTGGCGGCGCGGTTTCCTTTTCCTCTTCCGCTTCGTCCGCTTCCTCCGGCTGCGCGGGCGCCGGTTCCGGCTCCGCTGCAGGCGCGTCGGCCGGCGCCGCCGGCGGCACCGCGGCAGGCACGGGCGGCGTCTCCGGCCGTGGCGGCGGCAGCGATACCAGCGGCGGGCGGACCGGCGTCACCGGCACGCCCTCGGCCGCCGAGAACTTCCACTCCGACAGGTGCTCGCGGTTCTCGAAGTGCGGAAAGCGCGCGTCGAAGTTCGCCACCTTCAGCGGCTTCGCCTGCGACAGGCTGTACACGGCCAGCACCCCGACATTCTCTCCCTGGTAGACGATGCCCCACTGCGTGCCGCCCGTGATCGGGTCCACAAAAATCTTGCGCAGGTGGCGCCGGGTGCCGGGAAAACGCGGGTCCTTCAGCAGGTCCTGCAGCGTCGGCGGCACCGGCGTGTAGCCCTTGGGCGTGGCGGCGGCATAGCTGCGCAGGGCCGCGCTGTAGGCGGCGCCGATTTCCAGCAGCTCCTGCTCGGCGGCGGCGCGGCGCAGCAGGCTGTCCACCTTCACGGTCGCCGCGCCGACCATGCCCAGGATCGCGACGAACACGATCAGGCCGACGTAGGTGAAGCCGGCTACGCGACGAGGATGGCGCGCTACCATTCGGCGTAGGGCCGGCCGTCGCGGCCATTCCCCGGCGCGCCGCTGTGCAGGTCGTAGACCTCGCCCTGGATGCCCTCCTCTTCGGGCGGCACGATGACCCAGCCGCTGTCGCTCTCGAGAATCGGGTCCACCGGCAAACGCGCCAGGTATTTTTTCTCGACCAGCTGTTCGAGCGAATCCGGATAACGCCCGGTATCGGCATGGAACTGCTCGATCACCGCGCGCGTGCTGCGCAGGTTGTCCATCAAAATGGTCTCCCTGGTCTTGTCCACGCTGGGAAAGAAGCGCGGCACGGCCAGCGTCAGCAGCAGCGCGACGATGGCCAGCACCACCAGCAGTTCGATCAGCGTGAAGCCCTTTTTCATGACCCGCATGTTCACCACCGCCGGTAGGGAATGCCGCTCAGCGAAACGCGCGAGGAAGTCGAATACACGTCGTAGACGTCGTCGCCCTCTTTCGGTTCCTCCGCTTCGCTGGCGTAGCTGCGCTTGCCCCAGGTCTCGGCCTCGCTCAGTTCGGGATCGGGATTGAAGGGGTCGCGCGGCAGGCGGCGCAGAAAAAAGATCTTCGCGCCCTTCGGGCTGCGCAGGTCGCGCGCGCCTTCGACCAGCAGTTCCAGTCTGGCCGGGTAGCCGCTGGCGCCGGCCGCCTTCGCGATGCGGCCTTCGTCGGATGCGCGCTTGTAGGCGTCGAGCGCGGCGCGGATCTCGCGCAGCGACTGGCGCAAGGCGGCTTCGTCGCGGCGCTGGACCACGGTCTGGCCGACCGGGATCACGAGCGTGGCCAGCAGCGCCAGGATGGCGAGCGTGACCAGCAGCTCGATCAGGGTGAAGCCGCGCCGCTTCATTGCACGGGCGGCTGCGTCGTTACGGGTGGTGCCGGAATCGGCGTGACCTGGACACCCGGCTGCGCCGCTGGCGGCACTGTGTATGGCGCCGGTGCGGTGCCGATCGGCTGCGACAGCGGCACGCCGGTCACTGCGGGCGTGGCCGGCGTGGCCGGCTGGCCGACCGGCGGCGCCACTGGCACGGCAGGCCGCGCAGGCTGCACCGCCGGCTGCGCCGTCGGCAGGCGCAGCGCCGTATCCGGACGGCGGCGGAAGCTCGATTCGGTGCCGGCGCTGAATTCCGCCGCCCCGGCCGGCGGACGCTGGACCGTGCGCACCAGGTGCGGCGTGATCGACAGCACGATCTCGGTCTTGTCGTCGGTGTCGTGCGTGCTGCCGAACAGGCGGCCCAGGATCGGCAGGTTGCCCACGCCCGGCACCTTGCTGCCGCTGCTGCGGTCTTCGCTGTTGATCAGGCCCGCCAGCACCTGGTTCTCGCCATCCTTCAATTGCAGCATGGTGGTCGCCGAGCGCGTGCCGATGCGGTAGGCCACCGCGTTCTCGGTCTGGATCGTGTCGACCAGGTTGCTCACCTCGAGCGAGATGCGGATCCCGACTTCGTTGTTCAGGTAGATGGTCGGCTCAACGTTCAGCGTCAGGCCGACGTCGACGTAGTTGATCGACTGCGACAGGAAGCTGCCGGTGGTCGCGGGCGACACGTTGGTCGTGATGTTCGGGACCTTGTCGCCGATGACGACCTTGGCCTTTTCCTTGTTGCGCACGCGGATGCGCGGATTGGCCAGGGTGTTCGAATCCGAATCGGTCTTGTTGGCGTTGACCGTGGCGCGCACGCCGGACACGCCGATCACGCTGCTGTTCAGGCCACGCAACTCGTCGATCGAAATCGGCGCACCGCTGCTGCCGATCAGCGGCGCGAAGCCCAGGCTCTGCGGCCAGGCCACGCCCAGGTCCATGATACGGCTACGCTTGATCTCGAGCACCTCGACGTCGAGCATGACTTCCGGCTCGGCCACGTCCTGCAAGGCCACCAGCTGGGTCGCCAGCTTGATCGCTTCCGGGCTGTCGCGCAGGATCACCAGGTTCAGCTTCTCGTCCACCACCACGTCGCGCGACTTCAGGATGGTCTTGAAGGTGTTGGCGATGCTTTTCGCGTCGGCGTTGGCAAGATAAAACGTCTTGACCGTCAGCTCCTGGTATTCCTTCAGCTTGGCCGCGCTGTTCGGGTAGATCAGGATGGTGTTGCCGTCCATGACCTGGCGCTCGAGCTGGTTGGTCACCAGCAGGAAGTGCACGGCCGCTTCCACCGTGCTGTTCTTCAGGAAGATCGAGGTGCGCGTGTCGGAGCGCACGTCCTTGTCGAAGACGAAGTTCAGGCCCGAATGGCGCGCGATGATCTCGAAGACCTGGCGCAGCGGCGCATCGCGGAACTCGAGGCTGATCGGTTTGCGAAAGCTCGCCGCCAGCGTCGCCTCGCCTGTCGATGCCGCCGGCACGGCCGCCTTTTCGTCGAGTTCGACCAGCAGCCGGCGCGCGCCTTCGTGGCCGGGACGCTCGCTCAGGATCGCGCCCAGCTTCTGGCGCGCGGCCTCGACGTCCTTCTTCTCGATATCGGCGCGCGCCGCATCGAACAAGGCGCTGTGGCGGCGGTCGGCCTCGATCTGGCGCATGCCGGCGCGGCCACGCTCGTTGGCCGGGTCGACCTCGAGCACCTGCTGGTACGCATTGCGCGCGGCGTCGACGCGGCCGGCTGCCAGCTCGCGTTCGGCCTGCTCGATGAGGCGCGTGGCGGCGGCGTCGCGTGCACGCAGGAGCGCCGCGCGGTACAGCGCGTTGCCCGGATCGGCCGCCACCGCTTCGCGGTATTTCGCCAGGCCGGCACTGACCTGCTGCTGGGCGACGAGGGCATTGCCTTCCTGGTAGGCGCGCTGCGCCGTGCAGCCCGACAGCAGCGCGGCGCCGCACAGCAATGAGGCCCAGGCACGAATGCGGGAACGAACCATCAATCGAATACTCCAATGTTGAGCTGCTGGACCTGGTTCAGCGGCAGGTAAGTCAGGGTCATCAGGGGCGGCGCGATGCGGTCGATGCGCCAGGCGCCCTCCAGCACGGCGCCTTCATGGGCGATGTGCGTGCTCTGGCCGCTGGCAAGGTAGACCTCCCACTTGCCCTCCCCGAGCGACTTGCCGATGACGGTAAAGGGCAGCGGCGGCGCGGCCGGCGGCGGTGGCGCCGCCGGTTTCGGCGGCGGTGGCGGCGGCGGGGTCCAGTCCTGGCGGCCGAACAACGCGCCGTCGCCGGCGTTGAAGCTGTCCTTGCCGTCGCCGATCAGGGTCTCGCGCGGCACCAGGCGCGCGACCGGCGGCGCCGGTTTCGCTTCTGTCCGGCGCGCGGACGCGGGACGTGCGGAGGCCGGACGTTCGACCGCCTCCGCGACCTCGGCTTCCGGGCTGCGGTCGCCGAAAACGAGCAGGCCGGCGGCAAGCAGCAGGGCCGCGCCCATGGCGATGTGGCGCGGCTTCATCGCGGCGCTCCCGGTGCGTCCGACAGGTAGAGGGTCAGGCGCAGGCGCGCTTCCAGGCCGGTCTCGACGATGTTGTCGCGCTTGAAGCTGACGTCGTCGAGCGAGGCATAGGGCAGCGCGCGCAGGCTCTGCAGCGCGAACTGCCAGACCTGGGCATAGCTGCCCTTCACGGGCAGGTTGATCTGGTAGGTGTGCAGCCTGGCGTTGCGGTCGACGCCACGCTTGTACTCGCCCTGGCGCAGCACCAGGCCGCTCTTCGCCGCCAGCGCGAACAGGGTCTTCAGCGCCGGTTCGACATCGCGCTGGCGTCCGAGCGCGCTGCGGAACAGGGCCAGGTTCTCGGGAGCGCCGCTTTCGAGCACCACCGGCGCCAGGCTCGGATCAACTGCGGGCGGCGGCAGCGCGGCGGCGCGCCGGGCCTGCGCGCGCTCCTGCTCCAGGGCCTCGCGCGCCGGCAGCACCCAGGCCAGCACCAGCAGGCCGGCCAGGGCCAGCAGCAGCGCGGCGATCGTCACCGGGTTCAGGGCGCGCAGCGCCAGGCGCAGGCGCAGAGCGCTTCGGGCAAACGTCATGGCGCCTCCCATCCGGCATCGAGCTGGAAGCGCAGCGGGCGGTTCGGGTCCTGCTCGACCACCTCGTGGCGCACCAGGGTGACGGATGCGAACCACTCCTCGCGTTCGAGCAGGCTGACATAGGCCAGCATGTCGTCGCTGTTCTTCGCCTCCGCCGTGATGCGCAGCACGCGGCGTTTCGCGTCCGGCTCCAGCGCCAGCAGCGCGACGCTTTGCGGGGTCGCCGCGCGCACGGCGTCATGCAGCGCGCGCCACGGCAGGTTCAGTTGCGCGATCGCGGCGTTCACGGCCAGCGCTTCCTGTTCGCTGACGGGCGTGCGCGGCGCGCTCGGCGCGGCGACCGGCGTAGCGGCGCGTGCCTGCAGGGCGGCCAGCTGCGCGTCGACCTCTTCGCGCGCCTCGCGGTAATCGAACACCTGCACCAGCGCCACGGCGCACAGGGCCAGCGCGCCGATAGCCGACACGCGGGCGGCCAGGGGCGCGCGCAGCAGCGTGCGGCGCAGGCTGGGCGGCGCGAAATCGAGGCGTACAGGTTTCCGCATCGTCCTCATCGGACGCTCCCGGTGCACGCCAGGCGCAGCGCGCCCGCCTCCCCTGCCGCGCCATCCTCGAACAGCGTGCAGGCCAGTCCGTCTGCCTCGCCCGCCCAGCTGCGCGGCGCCGTCCCGCACAGCTGCAGCAGGCCCGGCGCCGTCAGGCCGAGGCGCAGCGCCTCGCGTGCAATGTGATTGTCCAGCCAGGCGCGGTCGGCGCCGGGCGGCACGACTGCCGTGCGCAGCGCGGCCAGCGTCTTGCCCTCGTAGGCGGCCAGCGTCAGCACCTGGCCATGCACCAGGCCGAACCAGGCGCCGGGACGGCGCAGCCTGCGCCAGCCGTTCATCGCGGCGACGAACTGCGGCACCACTTCGACCAGCGGACAGCGCGCCGCCCGCGCCGCATCGGCGACGGCCGCCAGCAAGGGCGCGGGCAGCGCCGCGGCCAGGAAAGGCTGGTCGGCGCGCCAGTCGGCGGCCAGGGTCCAGCCGGCCGTGGCGCTGCCGAACAGGCTCGTAAAGCGCATCGCGGCGGCGGCCTGCAAATCGGCGGGACTGGCGGCCTGCGGCGGCGGAGATACCTGCCAGATGCGCGCCAGCTCGTCGGCCAGCACCACCGTCAAGGGCCAGCCGGCGGCATCGATGCCTTCGAACAGCGTGCGCAGGCCGCGCGCCAGGCTCTCCGGTTCGGGGCCGTCGATATGCAGCTCGGACAGCAGCGTGCGGCGCGCGCCGAACAGGCGGCTGGTGCGCACCAGGGCCAGGCTGTCGTGGCCGACGCCCAGGCGCAATCCCTGTCCAGGCAATCTAGGCATGCTGGGTCACCCTCCGGATTTCGTCGAGGGTGGTGGCGCCGCGCTTGACCAGGTCGAGCGCGGCCAGGCGCAGGCTGCGCGTGCCGTTGGCCTGCGCGGCGGCCTTGATGCGGCGAATCGGCTGCTTGTCGACGATCAGTTCGCGGATCTCGTCGTTCAGGGTCAGGATCTCGGCGATCGAGCGGCGGCCCTTGTAGCCGGTGCCGCGGCAATCGCCGCAGCCCTTCCCGTGCATGAAGAGATAGTCGCTCACCTCAAGCCGCTCCAGCCGCGCCGCGGCCAGTTCGGCGTCATCCGGATCGTACTGCACCGCGCAGTGCGGGCAGTTCATGCGCACCAGGCGCTGGGCCCAGATGCCGTTCAGGGCCGAGACGAAGGCATACGGATCGATGCCCATGTGGGTGAAGCGGCCGAACACGTCGAACACGTTGTTGGCGTGGACGGTGGTGAGCACCAGGTGGCCGGTCAGCGCCGACTGCACCGCGATTTCCGCCGTCTCGCGGTCGCGAATCTCGCCGACCATGATCTTGTCCGGATCGTGGCGCAGGATCGAGCGCAGGCCTTTCGCAAAGGTGAGGCCCTTCTTCTCGTTGACGGGAATCTGCAGGATGCCGGGCAGCTGGTACTCGACCGGGTCTTCGATAGTGATGATCTTCTCGCGCCCGTTGTGGATTTCGGTCAGCGCCGCATACAGGGTCGTGGTCTTGCCCGAGCCGGTGGGCCCCGTCACCAAGAGCATTCCGTAGGCTTCCTGGGCCAGCTGGCGCAGGGTTGCCAGCGAAGGCGCGTCGAAGCCCAGCGCTTCCAGCGTGAGGGCGCCGTAGGCTTCGACCATGGCGCGCTTGTCGAGGATACGGATGACCGCATCCTCGCCATGGATGCTCGGCATGATGGAGACGCGCAGGTCGATCTCGCGTCCGCCCGATTCGACCCGGAAGCTGCCGTCCTGCGGGATACGGCGCTCGGCGATATCGAGTTCCGCCAGCACCTTCAAACGGGAGATGATGTGCTCGGCCAGCTCGATGCCGCCCACGCTGGTGGCATGATCGAGCACGCCGTCGACGCGGTATTTCACCGCGATGCCCGTGGCCGTGCTCTCGAGGTGGATGTCGGAGGCGCCCGCCTTGAGGGCATCGTACAGCGTCGAATTGACCAGCTTGACGGCCGGGCTGCCCGCCTCCGAGACCGAGGCGAAGGACAGCACGGCGGCGGTCTTGCCGTCGCGCCGGGCGTTGTCGTTGCCGGGTGCGAGCGTGTCGACCGCGCGCGCCGAGGCTTCCTGGCGCGACAGATAGGCCTGGATGTCTGCCGCCAGCGCCAGGCGCAGGTGCAGCGGCGCGCGCGGCGAACTGCCGGCCTGCGCCGCCAGCCAGGTCTGCTGGTCGAGGTCAAAGGGATCGGCGATCACGCCGGTCAGCGCGCCGCCGGGTCCGCGCAGCAGCACGCAGTGGCGCGACAGGGCCTGGGCCAGCGGCAGCAGGTCGAAGGCCGGCTCCTGGCTCAGCATCTCGGCCGTTTCCATCACGCTCAGGCCAAAGGGCTGGGCCAGCGCGGCCACCAGCTGGCGCGGCTCGAGCCCGGTCAGCGCTTCGAGTTCGGCCACCAGCGCGCGCTGCGACTGGCGGCTCTGGACGCGGGCGCGCGCCAGCAGGGCTGAATCGAGCACGGTCACGACATATCCCCTGCCAGATCGAAGATCGGCATGTACAGCAGCACCACGATGGCGCCGACCACCAGGCCGATGGCCGCCATCAGCAGGGGCTCGAAGGTGCGCGTAAAGCGGTCGATCCAGCGGCTGATCTCGCCGTCGTAGAAGGCGGCCGATTGCGTCAGCATCGGGCCCATGTCGCCGGTGCGCTCGCCCACGCGCAGCATGCGCAGGGAGATTGGCGTGGTCAGGCCGTTGGCCTCGAAGGCATCCGACAGCGGCCGGCCCGATTCGATGGCGGCGCGCGCATTCGCCAGCGCGCCGCGCAGCGTGTTGGAGACCATCGGCTGCACCGTCTCGATTGCGCTCACGATGGTGATGCCGCCTTCGGTCAGCATGCCGAGCGTGAGATAGAGGCGCGAGAGTTCGTAGATGCGCGCGCGTTCGCCGATGCCGGGCAGGCGCGCCAGCACGCGGTTGACGCCGCCGCTTTTCAACAGGCGGCGCACGCCAGTTACCGCCAGCGCCAGCAGCGCCAGCGCGCACAGGAACAGCGCGCCGCCGTGCCTGGCCGCGAACTGGCCCCATTCCAGCAGCAGTTGACTCATCCAGGGCAGGTTGCGCCCCGCCCCTTGATACACCTCGGCGAAGCGCGGCACCACGTAGCCGATCAGGAAGCCGGACACGCCGCCGCCGACGCACAGCAGGATCACCGGATAGATCGAGGCGCTGACGATTTTCGAACGCACGGTGTCGATGCGCTGCTGGTAGTCGATGTAGCGCGCCAGCGCGCGCGGCAAATCGCTGGTGCCTTCGGCGGCGCGCACGATGCCGACGTACAGCGGCGGGAACAGGGCCGGCTGGGCGGCCAGCACGCCGGAAAAGCGCTTGCCTTCGCGCAGTCCCGCAAGCAGGCGTTCGAGCACGCCGCGCGCGGCGGGATTGGCTTCCTTTTCCAGCAAGGCCTCGAGGCCTTCGACGATGCCGAGGCCCGCGTTCAGGAGGGCCAGCAGTTCCTGGCTGAACAGGACCAGCGAGAGCTTGGGGCCACGCGCACGCGCCATGCGCACGCCGCCCTGCGCTTCGACGGCGCTGACGTACAGGCCGCGCGCCTCGACCTGGCGGCGGGCGTCGGCTTCGTCGAGGGCATCGACCACGATGCTGGCGATCGAGAGGTCGGGCGCGAGGGTGCGGACTGCGAACTGCATGAAGACGTGCCCGGGTGTGAGGTGATTCTGAAAATCAGCGCGAGGAAATGTCGGCGTTGTCGCCGCTGCCGCCCGGCTGGCCGTCGCGGCCAAGGGACAGGATTTCGTATTCTCCCGCGGCAGCAGGGGAACGGTATTGATACGGATGGCCCCACGGGTCCGGCGGCACGCCCTTCTTCAGGTAGGGGCCGTTCCACTTGGTGCCGGCGCTGGCGGGCGCCGTCATCAGGGCGGCCAGGCCTTCCTCGCCGGTCGGATAGCGGCCGACGTCGAGGCGGTAGGTGTCGAGCGATTTTTCGAAGGCTTCGATCTGGGCCTTGGCGATCGTCACTTCGGACTTGCCCAGCTGGGAAAAATACTTGGGTCCGACATAGGCGGCGAGCAGGCCGATGATGACGATCACGACCAGCAATTCGAGCAGCGTGAATCCGGCTGTGAGTCCAGCTGTGATTCCACCCGCGCGCGTGCGCGACGACAGGGACTTGCGGCTTACGAGATCCATCCAGACACTCCTGAGTTGACCATTCGATCAAACCCGTGAAGCGTATCACGGCAATATACTCCAGGCAACCAAGATGACATCTCGACAGCCCTGTTTTTACCCCTGTTCTTGCCCTGCCTGAACGCCTAGCGCACCGCCGCAGCCGCCTCGCCCAATTGGCAGGTGTTTGCGCGGCAGGATGCGGTCGGCGTCGGCAGCACCATGCAATTCGACATCCTGCCGGAACGCTGGTTGCCCGCCTGCTGCTCGGTCTTGTAGCGTTCGGCCAAAGCCTGGAGCGCGCCCGCATCGGTCTTCGCCGTCGAATAGGCGAGATGGCTGGCCGGACCGCCGCAGGCCTTGGCGCCGATCGGCAGCACCTGGCACTGGCTGTCGCTGCTGCACTCGGCCTTGCCGATCAGCGCCTGGATCTGCCCCAGGGTCCCCGAGGCTGCCGGCGCGGATGCCTCGGCCGGTGCCGGTGCGGGAGTGGAAGACGGACCGTCGGCCCGGGTCGCGCAGGCCGTGCAGGCCAGCAATATGAGGATGGCAAGTTGTCGCATCAGCTCATCATACGCATGCGGCCGGCCGGGTCAAGCGTGCGCGGGTCTGTGCGAAAAGCCCGACGTGCAAGCCTTTGATCCGCGTGGATGACAGCGTTGTGGCGAAGACGCGACGCCGCCAAAACAAGTGCACTTATGCACTTTTTATTTCTCGTAGGATATTTCCTACTATCACCATTCAACTTCTTCCATCTTGAGCCTATTTTATGTTCAAGATCTTCTATCTACATCGATCTCTCCACAAATCAATTGATACATGGAAAGAATATTCGCTACAATGGATTTCATCACTGACGAGCCTGCCTCAATCACCATGAACACCGCCCGCTTCCTCTCCGTCTTCAGCATGACCCTGATCGCCGCCGTCCTGACCGCCTGCGGCGGCGGCGCTTCGGAAAGCGCCCTCCCCTCCGCCCAGTCCGCGTCCCTGCAGTCCGCCGCCGTCACGCGCGTCGTCGACCTGTCGGTCGACCCTGCCTCCGTCGGCCAGACGCCGGCCCCCGACTGCGCCGCCGAGCATTGCCAGGGCCTGCGCATCATCGACGGCAACGCCGAAGCCGTCCGCATCGACGCCATGCGCCGCGCCGGCCAGGGCTGATCCACCAATAAAAAAGGCACATCCGGCCTGCGCCGGATGTGCCTCTGGTCGGTCAGGCCCTCGCTTACTTCTTGCGGCGTGCGCGCAGGGTCGAACCCATCAGGGTCAGGCCCAGCATGATCGAGGCCAGGGTGGCCGGCTCCGGTACTTCGCTAGCACTGGCGAACCCGGTGTCCACTTCCACGAAGCTCGGTTCGCCCGGCGTCAGCTGGATGAGTGCAATGGTACCGCTCGTGCCCAGCCACTGCTCCAGCTCATCGCTGAACAGTCCCACGCTCAGGGCCACCCCTTCGCTCATTGCACCGCTATCGAAGCGCGCATCGAAGCCGAAGCGTCCGCCCAGATTGAGCGTTTGCGCAAAGTAGCCGAAGCCGTCAGTGGCTCCCACCAGCACGCCGGCAGCAAGGCCGCTTGCGTCCGTGTAATCACCAGTGAAATTGCTCAAGAACACTGCCGTGTCATCGGAAGGCACGTAGGTCGAGAACTGGAAGTCGAGCAAGCCGGTACCGCTGTAGCCCGTGCTGTCGATCGTCACATGGTAGGTTGGACCGGCCAGGGCGGCACCGGCGCCGGTCAGCAGCATCAGCGCCAGCAGCGCACGGGTAAACAGGTTTTTCAGGTTAAACATGGGTCAGTTCCTCAGAAAGTGCCGCTGAACAGCGCCGGGGTGTAGCCGATGCCGAGTCTCGATGGGTTGGTAAAGGTCGTCGTCACGCTGACCGAGGCGCCTGGCGCCAGCGTCGCGCTCGGCAGCGTCAGGTAAGGCGAGCCGTTGCGGTCGCCGCTCTGGCCGTCCAGCGTCACGCCGGCGGTCAGGCCTTGCAGCACCAGGTGCAAAGGGCCGGTCAGCGCCGCGCCGCTCGTGTTGGTGATCTTCACGGTTGCGCTGTACTTGCCGGTGAGGCGGTTCATGACCGGCGCCGTACGGGTAATGGTCGTTGAGGCAGTCACGTCGGCAAACGTCGGCGCCAGGTTCAGGCTGACGACGACCGGGTCGTGGTCCGATGCGCGATACGGATTGGCCTGGTAAGGATCCTGGCCGCTCGTCTCGATGTTGTAGTCGATCGCTTCCGGTTCGTCCGCGTTGTTGTGCCACTCGGTCACGCCGGCCACCTGCGCCGCCAGGCTGGTGCTGGCCAGTGCATGGTCGAGGTAGCCGCTCTCGCCGCCGAAGACATACGAGTACGGCGTACCGCCCGGGCGCACGAAGCGCTCGATCTGGTTTTCGTAGCCGGCCGCGTTCAGCAGGCGGATCGGGTCTTCCATGCCGTAGGCGTTCATGTCGCCGACGATCAGGACGTCGCTGTCGTTCGCCGCCGCTTTGACTTGCGGCAGGAAGTAGTCGCGAAGGCGCGTCGCCTGTTCGACGCGGTCGCCGTTCCAGCAACCCTGGCCATCGCCGCTGTCGGCATTGGCGCCATTCGCGCCGCCGCAGCCGCCTTTCGATTTCAGGTGGTTCACGACCAGCGAGAACTTGCCGCCGTTCGCAGCCTTGAAGGTCTGGGCGATCGGCGGACGGTTGTTGACCGAGTCGCCGTCCGACAGCGCGCCGCCCACCAGGCTCACCGATTTCGGCTTGTAGATCATGGCCACGCGGATCGCGTCGGTGCCGGTCGCAGCCGGCTTCGGCACGACGGCATAGGTGCCGGCGCCCACCACGGCGTTCAGCTGCTCCACCAGGTACGAGACGGCGATGTCGTCGTTGTTCTGGATTTCCATCAGGCCGACGACGTCGGCGTTCACGGCTTGCAGCGACCGCACGATCTTGTCGCGCTGGCGCACGAATTCGTCCATGTTGTCGGCGCCGCGGCAGTTCGATTTATTGGTCGTGCTGCCGATCTTGCAGCCCTGGCCGGTGCGGCCCCAGGCGTCGTTGCCGTTGGTGAAGGTGGTGAAGAAGTTCAGCACGTTGGCGCTGGCCACGCGCACGTTGCCGCTGGCGACGATCGGCGCCGGCAGGCGTTCGTTGGTGCGCGAGAAGCGCGGCGTCTCGGTCGGCTGCAGCTTGAAGGCCGCGCCGCCGCCGCCCATCGCGCCGAAGTCGAGCACGCCCGTGAGATCGTCGACAGTGTCGCCGCTGCGCACGGTGCCGTCCGCGAACAGGTAAGGAATCGTGGCCGGGGTGGTGAAGATGCCGTCGTCGAGGACGACGATGTTGGCGGCGTTGGCCGCTGCCAGCGCGCGCGCCTCGGGCGAACCCGGCACGTAGCGGTTGGTCGGGATTTCGCGGCGGCCGACGGACAGGGTCAGTTCGCCGCGCTCGCCCAGGTAGGCGTTGCCGTTGACGGTCAGCGGCGTGGTGAAGCGCACCAGCATGCCCTCGAAGCGGGCCAGGTCGGTCGGCATGTCGACATTGGTCAGCGCGACAGTGCCGGTACCGACCTTGTTGACGGCGGTGAGGTCCTTGAACTCGGTGTACGAGCGGGTGGCGCCGGTCGGGGTGTATTCGGTGACGGTGCCGGTGATGCGCACCAGGTCGCCCGCGGCAACGCCGGCGCTCGAACCGAACACGAAGATGCCGTCCGAGGTGGCCGGGTTGCCGTCGCCGCTTGGGTCTTGCAGGAAGAAGCCGCTGCCGACGATGGCGGTGACCACGCCCTGGGTGGTCTGCACGCTGTTGTTGTAGGCGGTCTTGGCGTCCGGACCCTGGATCTGCGGGATCGTCAGCTGGCCGGCCACGCGCACGGCGACCGTGCAGCTGGCGCTCTGGGTGTCGTTGTTGCCGAAGGCGATCTTGATCGGGTAGTTGCCTGCGGCGACGCTGGCGTCCACGCGCAGGGTGGCCGTGGCATCCGCGCCGGCGCTGCCGGCCAGCACGACGTTTTCCAGGCGGATGCCCGGCACGGCGCCGGACTCGATGGCGATGCTGTTGACGATGCTGTCGCTGTCACGCGCCGACAGGGCGGCGCTGGTGCCGACGCCCTGCTCCGCCTGCAGGCTGGCCGGGCAGCTCGTCACGATGGCCTGGGGCTGCGGACCCGGGTCGGTGCCGCCGCCCGAGCAGACGTTGAAGGCCGTTTTCGAATTGCGCGGAATCGGAGCCGGGTTCACCACGGCAAAATCGGTGCTGTTATTGTCGGTATCCGTGCAGCCATTGCCCGCGCGCTGAAGCGCAGTGGTGACAGACGGCGTCGGCGCGCGGGCGGTCTCGTACTGCGTGGCCGATGGGCCGTAGCCGACCATGTCGATGGTCGCGGCGGCCTCGGTCGCGGCCGTCATCAGGGCCGTCTGGTTCGCCAGCGCAACCTTGGCAGAGGTGGCCTGCAGGCTCATGGCCCAGTTATGGTCGATCGGAGTGCCGATATCGGCGCCGCCGGCGGCCTGCACGTTGCCCGCGACCAGGAAATACTGGCCCGGTTGCACCACCACGTCCGGCAGTGCATTGGCGCCGCTCCAGGTCTTGTCGGCTGCCGCATACTGCAAGCTCTTGCCCTTCAGCGCCACTGTGACGCTGCCGCGATTGAACAATTCGATGAAATCGCGGTTGTAGGCCGAGCCGCCACTCGCGCCGCCAGTGAAGATCTGGCTGATGACGAGGTCGGGCGAGGCTGCGAACGCGCTGGTCGACAGTCCGGCCAGCAGCGCGGCGAGGATGGTCAGCCGGCCTGCCGGGGTGTTCGTTGCAACGTGCATGTTCATGGGCTTCCTAATGAGTGGGAGGGGCACAACGTGTTGTCGATGCGAATAGGCATTTTATTATTAGAAATAAGTTTATTGTGAGAATTTGACAGGATTATGACGAGCCGACTTGCGCCTCAGGCAACAGATGAGGTAGAGCGACAACATATTGATTCCACAGGGAAATTTATACCCGGACTTGTTACCGAAAGGGTGCCGCCAGCGGCTCACCAAGAAACACACCCTGCCCGGGCCAGGCCACGCTTTTCCAGTAGGCCTCGATGGCGCTGTCGCCGTCCAGGTAGTGGCGCAGCAGGACCGCCGGATTGGGAAATTTCTGCCAGTGATTACAGGGCTCGCCCACCGTGCCGTAGCTGGCGGTGGCGCCCGCTTCCAGCCAGCGCAGGCTGCTCATCTGGCTGTTGCCCAGCAGTTCGCCGCCGTGCGAGGTCAGGTGGTCGGCCAGGGCGCCGGGCAGGAAGCGCAGCGTGTCGAGCTTGTCGACCTGTGCCTTGCCGGTCTGGTAGACGAGCACGTCGCCGGCGCCGTCGAGCACGTCGGCCTGCAGGTGGTGCACCGTCAAGCCATAGGCCGGCAGCTCGCCGGCCCTGGGAAAGAACATGGCGCGGGCATTGCGCGCCGTTTCCGAGGTCGTCAGATACCAGGCGTGGGCCGGCTGGCGGTAGCGGCCGCGCGCGGTGTTGCTGTCGATGCCGCGCCCGATCAGCGCCTTTGCCTGCGCCTGCGACGCGATGGGCAGCAGCATCGACAGGCGCATGCCGTAGGCGCCGTAGGGCCGCCCTCCCCGCGCATTGAAATAGCGGCTGGGCCGGCCCGGGCCGCAGGGGTGGGCACACAGGGCCGCATCGACGCCCAGGGTATAGGCCGCAGTGATGCCCTGGCAGCCGACTTGATAGGGTGCAGTCCAGATCATCAGCACGGCCTCGATCCCGGGCGCGAGGCGGCTGTCGATTTCCTGCCGGAGTTCCTCGAAGCGCCCCGGTTCGAGCGCCTGCGGGCGCCCCGGGATGCGCACGTGGACGACGTTGGCGGCGGGGATGCCGCGCCGCTTGCGGTAGACCTCGCCGATGGCGACGCTGTCGGGATCGTCGTCGTTGATGACGATGGCGAGCTGGTGCGCTGCCAGCCCGCGCTCCGGGCTCGAGGCCGGAGCGGCGCCCGCGGCCGGCACAAGGCACAGCGTCAGGACCGCGGCAACTACTCCCGAGGCGAGGCGCGCCATCGCCCGCCCGTCAGGCAGGCACGGCGTGGTTCAGGGGGGCGCACCCGGCCAGGCGCCGGCGCGCGGCCAGTCCCAGCAGGCCCAGGCCGCCGGCCAGCATCGCCGCCGCGGCCGGCTCGGGAATCGGCGAGACCGCGTACACTTCCAGCGCATCGACGGCGAAGAACTGGCCGCCGACGGAGCCGTCGATGATGCTGCGCCCTTCCCCGGCCGGGTCGCCATAGCTCAGGCGCCAGGACAGGGCCGTGTCGAGGGCGTCGTTGACCAGCAGGTCAGGCCCGGCGCCGAAGGTCGGGCCCTGCTCTGGCGCATTGAAGGTCTGGAAGCTGCCCTGGCTGGGCAGCTCGAAGCCGCTCGGCACCTGGCGATAGACGGCGGGCGCCGTGTAGTTGAAGATGAATGCGGTGCGCTGGAAATCGCGCGGCGTGAAGTGCCAGCCGTCGTCCTGGTCCCAGCTTTGCGGATTGTAGCCGCCGATCAGCCAGGAGCGGCCGGCCGGATTGCTGACGCGCAGCAGCGTGAAAGTGGGGCCGCGGTTGTCGGCGGCGGCGTGGAAGTCGAGCGACGTATCGAGCGCGCCCTGGCGCGTATAGACGTTCTCGAAGATCTGGTCGCCGGCACCGAGCCAGCGTTCGAGCTGGCCCTCGAGGACGGGGTCCAGCGGCGGCGCGCCGGTCTGGGCATGGGCCGGCGCGATGGCGGCCAGGGACAGGGCCAGCAGCGGCGCAGCGGCGGCAATGAACGTCTTCATGATCACCTCCTGGCGGGGTTCACTGAGGGCTTGCACTGAGGGTTATTGTATGCCGCGGCTGCGCGGGGCATCACACTGTTGACCTGGAAACCTTGATCGGCCAGAGACGCGGCGAGCCCGGAACGCAGACGAAAAAAAAGCGGACGTTGCCGTCCGCTTTCCGTCCCGTGCAGTCGATCAGGACCGCTTGTAGATGTCCTCGAAACGCACGATATCGTCCTCGCCGAGATAGCTGCCCGACTGCACTTCGATGATGTGCAGAGGCAGTTTTCCCGGGTTCTCGAGGCGGTGGTTCATGCCGATCGGGATATAAGTCGATTCGTTTTCCGACAGCAGGCTGACCTTCTCGCCGCAGGTCACGCGCGCGGTGCCCGACACCACGACCCAGTGCTCGGCGCGGTGGTGGTGCATCTGCAGCGACAGCTTCTCGCCCGGCTTCACCGTGATGCGCTTGACCTGGAAACGGTCTCCCGCATCGATGCCTTCGTAGTGACCCCACGGACGGTAGACCTTGGTGTGGTGCAGGTGCTCGGTACGTTCTTTCGACTTCAGGTGATCGACCACCTGCTTGACGCGTTGCACGGCGTTCTTGTGCGCGACCAGCACGGCGTCGTTGGTCTCGACCACGACCACGTCGTCCAGGCCGACCACGGCCACGATGCGGCTCTCGGCGCGCACCAGCGAGTTCCTGACGCCGTCCAGGTAGACGTCGCCGCGCTGGGCATTGCCGTTCTCGTCCTTCGCCTGCACTTCCCACAGGGCCGACCAGGAACCGACGTCGTTCCAGCCGATGTCGGCCGGCACGACGACTGCGTTGTCGGTGTGCTCCATGACGGCGTAGTCGATCGAGTCCGATGGGCAGGCGGTGAACGCGGCTTCGTCGAGGCGGCAGAAATCGAGGTCGCGGTAGCCGCTGCGCATGGCCTGCTCGGCGGCGTCGGCGATTCCTGGGGCGAACTTCGCCAGCTCGGCCAGGTAGCGCTCGGCCGCGAACATGAACATGCCGCTGTTCCAGTAATAGCCGCCGTCGGCGACGAAGGCGCGGGCAGTCTCCACGTCCGGCTTCTCGACGAAGCGTTCGACCTGGTAGCAGCCCTCGCAGCCGGCCAGCGCCGCGCCGCGGCGGATATAGCCGTAGCCGGTTTCCGGCGACTGCGGCACGATGCCGAAGGTCGCCAGCCCGCCTTCCTTGACCAGGGCGGCGGCGCGCAACACGGCTTCCTTGAAGGCTTCCGTGTTTTCGATCACGTGGTCGGCCGGCAGCACCAGCATGACCGCTTCCGGATCGATCGCCTTCAGGTAATGGGCGGCGGCGGCCACCGCCGGCGCGGTATTGCGGCCGACCGGCTCGAGCAGGATCCCCAGCGGCGTGATGCCGGCCGCGCGCAGCTGCTCGGCGACCATGAAGCGGTGGTCGTTGCCGCACACGACAAGCGGCGCCTGCAGGCCCGGCAGGCCGGCCACGCGCAGCGCGGTGTCCTGCAGCATGGTCTTGTCGGCCACGATCGGCAGCAGCTGCTTGGGCAGCACGGCGCGCGACAGCGGCCACAAACGGGTGCCGGCGCCGCCGGAGAGGATCACGGGATAAATTTTCATGCGTTCGCTTTCTTACCGATTATTACTCTTTTGTCCTGCGTTTTCTTTTCGACTGCTGCGGCGGCGATCGCGTGCGTTCAACCACTCTTCGGAACTGTACTCCGATGCGTGCTTCATTTCCCCGGCACGGTCGACACTGTATTCCTTGAAGACGATCATTTCGTTCAGTGTCACATCGTGCAACACACGAGTATATTCAAACAACACGCTGCGGACAATCTCGGCGCCTTCGCAGATGTGGCTGCCGTGGCCGATCCACGTCGGTCCGACAATGTGCACGCCCGCTTCGATGCGCACGCCCGAGCCGATGTAGACCGGGCCTTCGATCGTGGTGCCGTTCCAGTCGATGCTCGTATTCAGGCCCACCCACAGGCCAGGCTCGATCTGGGTGCCCGGCACGTCCATGTGGCTGACTTCGCCGGTCAGCACGGTCTGCAGCACTTCCCAGTAGTCCGACATGGTGCCGATGTCGAGCCAGTTGAACGGACGGCGCTGGGCGTAGAACGGCAGGCCGCGCTCGGCCAGCAGCGGGAACAGTTCGGAACCGATGTCGAAGGAGACGCCCGGCGGAATCAGGTCGATCACTTCCGGCTCGAAGATATAGATGCCGGTGCTGATGAAATTCGACTTCGCCACGTCCTGGCTCGGTTTTTCCTGGAACTCGGTGATGCGGCCTTCCTCGTCGGTGACCACCACGCCATACGAGGACACTTTGTCCCACGGTACTTCCTTGGTGATGACCGAAGCCATCGCACCCTTGCGGCGGTGCTCGAGCAGGGCCGCCTTCAGGTCGAGGTCGATCAGCGCGTCGCCGCACAGCACGACCGTGGTGTCATCGAAGAACTGGCCGAATTCCTGGATCTTCTTCATGCCGCCGGCCGAACCGATCGGCTCGGGCACGATGGTGCCGTCGTCCGTCATGTAGCCTTCGAAGGAATAGCCGATCTGGACGCCGAACTGCTCGCCCTCGCCGAAATACTCCTCGATCTTTTCGTGCAGCCAGCTGACGTTGACCATGATTTCGGTCACGCCGTGTTTTTTCAGATGTTCGACCAGGTAAGCCATCACCGGTTTTCCCAGCAGGGGAATCATCGGTTTCGGAAGGTCGTACGTGAGCGGGCGAACGCGCGTGCCCTTGCCTGCCGCGAGAATCATTGCTTTCATTAACGTTCCTTATTCTGTGTGCTGTCGGGCGAGCGCACTGTAAAACTTTGTCGGTTTCAGGTCGGCGCTTTGTCGCCCGGATTGGTCTGCAATCGGTGCTGGTTCCTTGCTTCAGGCCGCCTTGGCCGACATCGTCTGGTAGCGCCAGGTGTCCGCGCACATCTGGGCGACGTCGCGCGTGGCGACCCAGCCGAGTTCGTCACGCGCACGCGCCGGGTCGGCATAGCACTTGGCGATGTCGCCCGGACGGCGGTCGACGATCTGGTAGGGCACCGGACGGCCGCTGGCCTGCTCAAAGGCGCGCACCATTTCCAGCACGCTGTTGCCGTGGCCGGTACCGAGGTTGTAGGTGACGAGGCCGGGGCCTTGCGCCAGCTTGTCCAGGGTTTTCACGTGGCCGATCGACAGATCCACCACGTGGATGTAGTCGCGCATGCCGGTGCCGTCCGGGGTCGGATAGTCGCCGCCGAAGACCGACAGCTTCTCGCGCTGGCCAGTGGCGACCTGGGCGATGTAGGGCACCAGGTTGTTCGGGATGCCCGACGGCGACTCGCCGATCAGGCCGCTTTCATGGGCGCCGACCGGGTTGAAGTAGCGCAGCAGCGCGATGCGCCAGTCCGGCTCGGCCTTGATCAGGTCGCGCAGGATGTCTTCGATCATCAGCTTGCTGCGGCCATAGGGATTGGTGGCCGACAGCGGGAAGTCTTCGAGGATCGGCACCGAGGCCGGATCGCCGTAGACCGTGGCCGAGGAGCTGAACACCAGCGTCTTGACGCCGAACTTGGCCATGGTCTCGAACAGCACGACGCTGCCGGAGACGTTGTTGTCGTAGTAGCGCAGCGGCTGCGCCACCGATTCGCCGACCGCTTTCAGGCCGGCAAAGTGGATGACGGCGTCGACCTTGTGGGCGGCAAAGGCCGCTTCCATGGCCGCGCGGTCGCGGATGTCGGCTTCGACGAAATCGAAGGATTTGCCCGTGATTTTTTGCACTTGCTCTTGCACCGAGCGCTGGGCGTTGGAGAGATTGTCGACCACGACCACGTCGTACCCGGCATTTTGCAGCTCGACGACGGTGTGGGAACCGATATAGCCCACGCCGCCCGTAACCAGAATCTTCATTGTCGTCACTCTCATTCACTGTTGATGCGCGCCTGTTTCGGCGCTTCAGAACGGCGTACTTGCCGTCCCCCTCTTGTCCTTCGGCAGCGGCTCTACGGCCGCGTCTTCCCTAATCCGGGCGTCCCGCGAGACGCTCTGAGATCTTTATTGCCTGCGCATGTGCGCCGCTTCCCTCAGCAGCAGCCAGACGAAGGCCATGTCCTCGATGAAGTAGCGGCGGAACATGCGCCGCGGCTCCTGCAGGAAACGGTAAAACCATTCCAGGCCGGCACGTTGCATCCAGCGCGGGGCTCGCTTGACGCGGCCGATCGCCACGTCGAAGGTGCCGCCCACGCCCATTGCAAACGGGATGCGCATGGTTTCCTGCCAGCGTCCAAGAAATTGTTCCTTCTTTGGCGAACCGATCGCCACGAACAGCAGGTCGGCGCGGCTGGCGCGGATCTGCTCGGCCACCGCTGCTTCTTCCGCCTCGCCCTGCCAGTAGCCGTCGCGCCAGCCGGCAATCGCCAGGTCCGGATAGCGGAGCCCGTACCTCTCGGCCACGCCGGCCACCACCTCGGCGCGCGCGCCCAACAGGAATACCCGCCAGCCGCGCTCGCCGGCGCGGCGCATCAGCGCTTCGAACAGATCGACGCCGGCCACCCTCTCCTTGAGCGGTTTACCGAGCAGGCGCGAAGCCCACACGACCGGCATGCCGTCCACGTTTACCAGCGCGCAGGCATTGATGATGCGCCGCAGTTCTTCGTCGCGGCTGGCCTTGACCAGCTTGTCGACGTTCACCACCACGTGCTGATGGGGCTTGCCGGAGCGGATGAAATCCTCGATGCGCACGAGGGTTTCCTCCATCGACAGATTGTCGATCCTGCAGCCCATCATCGTGATGGCGGGGCTCATGTCATTCCTGTTCCAGCTCGCGCGCCAGTACCTCGACGATGCGTTCGGCGGCCTTGCCGTCCCACAGCTGCGGACGGCGGCCCTGCTTGCCCTCGCCGCGCAGGACCTTGCGCGCCTCGGACAGGATTTTTTCAGGGTCGGTACCGGCCAGCACGTTCGAGCCCTCTTCCACCGTCACCGGACGCTCGGTGTTCTCGCGGATGGTCACGCAAGGCACGCCCAGGGCCGTCGTTTCTTCCTGCAGGCCGCCAGAATCGGTCAGCACCACGGCCGCATCCTTCCACAGGTTCAGGAAGGCCATGTAGGCCTGCGGACCGGCCAGGGTCACGTTAGGGCCGAGGTCGATGCCGAACTTCTCGATGTTGGCGCGGGTGCGTGGGTGCACCGGGAAGATCAGCGGCAATTCGTTCGCGATTTCCTTCAGCGCGCCGGCGATGCGGGCGAACATGACCGGATCGTCGACGTTGCTCGGGCGGTGCATGGTCACCACGCCGTATTTGCCGCCGTTCTGCTGGGCCGTCGCCTTGAAGGCGGCGGTCTCGAAGCTGGAGGTATCGGCGCGGGCCAGCTTCTCGGCCTGGAACAGGACGTTGTCGACCATCACGTGGCCGACGTAGTGCACGGCGGAGTCCGCCTTGCCTTCGCGCTTGAGGTGCTCGACGGCTGCCGGTTCGGTGGCGAAGAACCAGTCGGAGATGCTGTCGGTGACGAGGCGGTTGATTTCTTCCGGCATCGACATGTCGCCGCTGCGCAGGCCGGCCTCGACGTGGGCGACCGGGATATTGAGTTTCTTGGCGACGATCGAGCAGGCCAGCGTGGAATTGACGTCGCCGACGACCAGCACGGCGGCCGGACGCTCGGCCACGCACAGTTCCTCGAAGCCGACCATGATCTTGGCGGTCTGCTGGGCATGGCTGCCGCCGCCGGCGGCCATGAAGACGTCCGGCTGCGGAATGCCGAGTTCCTCGAAGAACACGTCGTTCATCTCGCGGTCGTAGTGCTGACCGGTATGGATGATCTTGAACGACAGCACCGATTGTGCCTGCAGCGCACGCACGATGGGGGCGATCTTCATGAAATTGGGCCTTGCGCCCGCGACCAGGTAAATGAGCATTTTCAGACTTCCCTAACAGCTATAGTAATTATGAGAGCGGATTGCGATGTTAAAAAAACGTTATTGTAAACTTACATTCCACCGGAACGGCGGACGATACGGTCGAGATACGGAGCACGTCGCTCGGCTCCTTCGACTGGTAGCAGCGCGAGTACCAGCCCAGGGGCGGATTCTCGGCGCCGCGCACCAATTCAAGCTTCAGGTCGGAACCGGTGGTGTGCATCTGCAGCGCGAAGCGCTTGCCGCGCACGTGCAGGCCGGTGCTGGTGAGGCGCACGTTCAGTTCGGGCGCGAAATGCCAGAACAGTTCGACCGGGTGGGCCTTCTTGGCGGACACCTCGTCGCGCACGACCAGGGTGCTGGTGGCGGCGTCGAAACGCACGCTGCGCAGGTGGCGCACCGGGTCCGACAGGCGGGTATAGCCGTCGTGCGAGCCGCGGAAATCGAATTCGTGGGGCGAAGCCGGCATGCGTTCGATGCTCGCCTGCGCCTTGCGCAGCCACATGAAGCGCCCGCCCGAAACCGACTGGTCGCGCCCGTCGACGCGCACCGTGTTGTGGGCCGAGGTGCCGCGGAAATAGTCGCGCCACTTCTGCCCCTGCCAGTAGGAATAGGTGCCCGGATCGACCAGCACCTGTTCGCCCGCCACCGACAGTGTCAGCGACAGGGCGTCGGCGTGGCCGTGGGCGGCGATGCCGAGGTAGCCGAGCGGGCCGCAGTCGAGCATGCCCTTGATCTCTTTTTCTTCGCCGAAGTGGGAACCGAACAACAGGTAGCCGCCATCCGGGAAGGCCCAGCCGGTATCGGACTCGTGGGTGTCGGCGTCGGGCCGCTTGCCCGGCAGCGCATGCAGCAGCCAGCGCACGCCCGGGTGGCTGGCCGGCTGGGCGCCGAACACGGTCTCGCCCAGGGCCAGCAGCTGGGCCGCGCGGTCGCTGCCGGCGGCGTCCAGGCGGAACACGCTGCCGTCGTCGCTGTCGCCCACGTTGGGCACGTGGCCGCTGACGTCGCGCACCGAGCGCAGGAAACGCAGGGCGCGCTGCAGCACGCTCCAGTAGGTGCGCGAGAAGGCCACGTCGCAGGCCTGGCCGACCAGTCCTGCGACAAATAAAAACTCGGCCGAGAACACGTGGTAGCCGAAGGCTTGCTCGCGGTTCACGCCGTCGAGCGAATACTGCAAGCGCGCCTGCTGCTCGAGCTCGCGGCGCGCCTGTTCCATCCAGGCGCTCGACTCCTTCCAGCAGGGCCAGACCGAGCTGGCGACGAACAGGCCGGCCAGTTCGCCGATCAGGTGGTTGTTGGCCGAGGAATGGCGCGACAGGTTGCGCGAAATTGTGCGGCAGTGCGCGTGGATGCTATCTAACCAGTCGGCGCGCAGGCGCTGGCCGGATTCGCCGGCGAACAGCACGCTCGCCTCGCCGCCCACCAGCTGCCACAGCAGCGCCCAGTTGACCAGGCGGATGCCCAGCTCCATCGGGCTGGTCCAGTTCGGCCCCTGCAGCGGCGGGCACTGGTCGAGCCAGCTGCGCAGCTGCTGTTCGAGCGCGTGCAGCCAGCGCACGTCGCCGCTCACGCTCCAGGCCTGGGCCAGGCGCACGAGGTGCAGGTGGCGGTTCAGTTCCCAGACGTGCTTGATGTCGCCGACCAGCTCGGGATTGTCGATGGCGATGTCGCTCGAGAAAATCGAAGGACCGGTGACGCCGCTGTAGGGATCGCGGTTCCAGATGGTGGGCACGCCGACGTCGAAGCTGCGGTCGGCGAACAGCACCACGTGGCCGGCGCAGATGCGGTCGGCCTCGGCCAGCAGGGCGTCGACCTGTGCCGGCGTCAGGTCGGGGGCCGCATGGGTGGTGAAGGTGCGGGCCCGCGGCAGGGGCGCGGCAGGCGCGATGGCGGCGCGCAGGGCCGCCCCGCGTGCGATCTTCGCGCGTGCCGCCCGGCGCAGACGGAAGCCGATTTCGGCCACCGACATGCAGCGCAGACGATTCACCCACCACACCATGCGTACTGTTGCGTTCATCGAGCCCCCGCCAATTCGTTATAGATCGCAGCCAGCCGGCCGCAGACCGCTTCGGTTGAATAGTGTTGCGCCACCGTCCCGCGCGCCTGCGCGCCGAGCCGCGCGCGCAGGTTCGCATCCTCCAGCACCCGTGCCAGCGCGCCGGCCAGCGCCGCCCCGTCGCGCGGCGGCACCAGCAAGCCGTTCTCGCCCTCGCGCAGTACCTCGGGTATCCCGCCGACGGCGCTGGCGACGACGGCCTTGCCGGCGGCCATCGCTTCCAGCAGGGCCATCGGCAAGCCTTCGGCATGCGAGGGCAGGCAGAACACGCTGGCGCGCGCCAGTTGTTCGGCGCAGGCGCCGGCGTCGAGCCAGCCCGTCAGCTCGACGCGCCCGGCGATGCCGCGTTCGGCCGCTTCGCGGCGCCAGGCGTCCAGCTCGCCGCTGCCGGCTAGAATCAGCCTGAGTGCCGGAAAGCGTGGCGCCAGCAAGGCGACGGCATCGAGCAGCTCGGCGACGCCCTTGGCGGCCTCGACGCGGCCGAGGAAGAGGATGCGGTTCGGTTCAGCCTGGTCTTCGAGACCGCGCGGCAGCGACACCGCATTCGGCACCACGGCCACGCGCGCGCGTGGGGCGAAGCTGCGCACGAAGGCGGCCCAGCCTTCGGTGAGGGCAATGACGAGCGAGCTGCGCTCGAGGGTATGACGGATCCAACGCCGCATCAGGACGCCTGAACGCAGGGTGGCGAACTGGCGAAAGCCGCCCCCATGCAGGTGGAAGATGGTTTGACAGCCGGCGCAACGCGCCAGCCACAACAACAGGGATTTGCGGGCGAAACTGGCGTGCGAGGCCGCGTGGGCGTGCACGATCGCCGGACGGCGCCACAGGCAGGCAAGCGTTTGTACGAAGCCGCCGGCCGCCGCTTTCAACTTGGTGAGGACACTGCCCTCGCGATGGGTACTCACATACCGGACCGATGCCTGTTCGAACAGGCCGCCCGCACGAAGCACCGCCACCAGCGCCGCCACCCCACCCCGCCCTTCCGGAGCAGTTCCGACCATGAGGATGCGCGGCGCGCGCGCTTTCATGCGCGAACTCCGGCATTCGTCGGTGCTGCCGATCGGGTGTGGGAAGACGGTTTCACTATTCTTGATAAAGGCACAATATTTCGATCATACATCAACTGTTTCCGTTTCCGCGCACGGTTCAGCCTTCAATTATGTAAAAAAATTATGCTGAGCATGTTGCATTCATTCCGCCCGGACAGCCGGTTCGACCGCGACGAATTCGAACTTGCCGTTCGGCCCACGCGAAATCGCCGCCACCCGCTCCACGGCCACCCGGACGCCCGGCACGCGCAGCAGGAAAGCCTGCTCCAGCCGGGCTTCGTCGCGCTCCGAAAATTCCGGTGTGACAACAACCCGCAAGCGAAAGCTGCCGTCGTTCGCATACAACACCTGGCCCTCGATCAGGTGCCGGTCGTGGCCCTGGAACACGCGGTCCAGGCGCGCAACGATGCGCCCGTCCGGCAAGGTGAGGATGCGCTCCTGGCGCCCGATCACGGCCTGCACGGTCGGAAACACCCGGCCGCAGGGACAGGGCCGGCCGTCCCCGGGCAATACCCGGTCGCCCGTCCGGTAGCGCAGCAAGGGCATGGCCGGGTTGTTCAGCGTGGTGCCGACCAGCTCGGCAAGCCCGTCATCGCCCGCGAGCAGTTCCACGCCACCATAGTCGGTCAGCACGTGGTAGCTGCCCTCCTCGCAGGTGCCGATCGCCGCGACCCGCTCGGCCTGGCCGTACCAGTCGAAGACGCGCACGCCGAAACGCTGCTCGACCAGCGCCCGCACGGCCGGTTCGAGCGTTTCGGACGAGGTCAACACGCCGCGCAGCGCCCTCCCGCGGTAGCGCCGGCCGTGCGCCTCGAGCCAGGCCGCCAGCGCCGCCACCGAGGACGGATAGGCGTGCAGCACCACCGGCTCGTAACGCTCGAGCGCATCGACATAGGCGCCGATCGTCGTCTCCGACAGGTGATAGGAGGACATCAGCAGCATCCTGCCCGCGTAGTCGTGGCACCAGTAGCGCTCCGTGCGTGGACGGTCGGCGCAGACGATGTCGCCGCGGATCCAGGCGCGCCTTTCCCCCGGACGCCAGCCGATCCAGCGCAGCTGGCGCTGGATGAAGCCCTCTTCGCGGATCACGGCGCCGAGCGTCTGCACCAGAGTCAGCGGCGTGCCCGAGGTGCCGCTGGTGCGAATCGTGCTTCGCAGCATGGAGCCGGGCGCACGCGGACGCACGAAGCGTTCCGGGTACTGGCGCAGCACCTCCTTGGTCAGGAAGCGCCCGCCCGGATCGGCGTGCGGCAGCCGGGTGCCATCGAAGGCCACCTGCAGTTCCAGGCGGCGCGCGCGCGCGGCGATGGCGGCGGCCAGCAGCGCGGGCGAGCGTTCCTGCGCCAGCAGGCGCGGGGTGACCAGCAGGCGCGCCGGCAGGCCGCGCAGAAGGATGCGCGCGAGCGAGCGCAGCGTTGCCTTCAGCGACCAGGTCCACATGGCGCGAGGATGCAGTGGTAGGCGTGCGCCACCTCGCGCGCCAGGATGTCGTAGGTGCGGTGCGCCCTGACCCAGGGCGGCCCGCGTACGGCGCAACGCGCGGCGAGTTCGGGGTCGCGCAGCAGGCGCAGTGTTGCCTCGGCAAAGGCCTCGGCCTGCATGGGCACGCACAGGCCGGCGCCGCTGTCCTCGATCACGCGCGCCTGGTCCGGGATGTCGTTGGCGACGCCGGGAATGCCCAGCGCCAGGTATTCGACCAGCTTGGTCGGCGACGAAACGTCGAACAGCTTCCCGCGCGGGATCGGCGACAGGCCGACTTCGGCCCGCACCGCGTAGCCGAGCGCGGCCGCCTGCGGCAGCCAGCCGGTCAGCAGCACGTGGTGGCCGAGGCCGCGCGCCGCGATCGCGGTACGCATCCACATCCTTTCGTCGAGCGAGGGCGCGTCGCCGACGATCACCAGCAGCACCTCGGGCTCCTCCCGGCGCAGGTGCAGGACGACGTCGAGCAGGAAGTCGGACTGGCGCGACTGCGCCACGTGCCCCAGGTAGAGCACGACGCGGCGCCCGGCCAGGCGCCGGTCGCCGCTGGGCACGATGCCGGCGCGGTCGAAAGCCGCGGCGTCTACGCCCATCGGCACCGGCGTCATGCGCTCGCGCGCGATGCCGAGCGAGCGCAGCCAGTCGCGCATCGCCTCGCTCTGCACGAACACGTGGTCGGCGGCGGGCAGCACCAGCCGGTAGACGACGCGGCGCGACACGAAGGCGCGCAGCGCATGCCCGATCAGGTGCGGGCGCAGCCAGCGCGTATCGAGCCAGCGCGGAACGAACCAGCCGGGCGGAGGCCGGCGCCCGGCCAGCGCGTCGCGCCGGGCCTCGTAGCCTTCGACGATAGGAAAGGACATCCAGTAGATGAAAGGAATGCGCAGCAGGCGCGCGGCCAGCAGGCCCAGCAGCGCGCTGGCGACCTTGTCGCGCACCTGGATGCAGTCCGGCCGCGCCCGCAGCCAGGCGCGCAGCAGGCCGAAGGCATCCCAGAGCGGCGCGAGCAGGCTGGCGAAGCGGTGGCGCAAATGGCCGACGATGTGCATGCCGCCTCCGCCCCAGCCGTTCTCGCGGCCGGCTTGCGCCGCGCCCCCCTGCCCCACCAGTTCGGTCAGCACCCCATAGCGTGGCATCTCCGCCCCGAACAGGGTCGCGACGTCGGCGCGCAGCGGCGGCAGCGGGTCGCGCACGATGTAGGCAATCGAAAATGGCCGCGTATAAATGGCAATCGAAGGCATGGAAGACATGGAAGCCCCGGTCGAGGTGTCAGGTCGATACTAGCCCAGGCGCTCGCGCAAAAGGCCTTTGCCAGCCCAAGCGCGCGGGGCGCCCGATTGAGGGCGATCAAGGACGCATGGCGGCGCGTGGCGGCGCTATCCCACGTCGCGGACCAGGCCGGCGCAGGCATCGAGCCGCGCCCGCAAGCCGGCACTTTTCACCCCTTCGAGCTTGCGGCAAAAGTGGGCGCCGGATGCACGGATGCGCGCGCAATCGGCCTCGACCAACACCTGCGGATTGCGGGCAGCGCCGGCCGGCCATTGCACATAGCGGTAGTTGCGCGGCAGGACGCGCGGCGCGAAGGGAGACGCCATCACCAGGGTCTGGAAAAACAACTCGTCGGGACAGAGCACCGTGCGAAAGAAGCGCGCCAGCCCGGGCTGCGCGTCTACCCGCTCCAACAGGTGCACGAGACAGGGCCGCGACAGCGCCCACCAGGTCGAGCCGCCATAGGGCTGCAGGCCGGACGGAAAGCGGCGCGTGCGGCCGCTAGCGCGCAGGCAGCGGTTGGCCAGGGCGCAGGCGGCGCGCACGAGCAAGGCACTGCCCTCGCGATAAAAATACTGGTAGCGGTACTCGGCCGGCCAGCCCTGCGGGCCGATCGCCACGGTGTCGATCAGCTCGCGGCCGGCGAGCATCGCCAGGGCGTCTTTCAGCGCTGAATTCGACAGCACCGGATAGTCCTGGGCCGACAGGAACAACAGCTTGTCGAAAACGGACTCGCCGGCGAGCACCTGGCGCAGCGAGGCCAGCGTGGCGCTCACCTGGCTGAAGCTGCCCCAGCGCACATCGCGGCGCGGCTGGATCTGGCGCGCGCGCGGGTCGACCTGCGCGGGATCGAGCCGCCACTTGCGGTCGAGGTGGACGTAGAGGACGAAATCCGGGTCGGACAGGCGCGCCAGCAGCGCGTTGAGCTGGACGAGGTCCTTGTGCGCATGGATCAGGAAGACCTGCTTCATCGCCGCCTCCACCGACTGCCGCAAAAAAAAACGTCCCCGGAGCACAGGCCGCAGGGACGTTCGCGGTGCACCGGTCAGGCGCACCGACTATAGCGCGTGGTTTTGGTCGACCCGCGTTCAGTTCAGCGTGACACTTTGCCCCGCAACAGTGACGGTACGCACCGTGCCGGACGTCGCTACCTTGACTTCCGGCCGCTTGCAGCCGACGTCGAGCAGCATCAGGAACTCGGCCACCGACTTGCCGTCGTTCGCCAGGTAGAAGGCGCCATGGTCCTCGACGACGTTGGTCTTGGCGCCCGGCCCGATCCACTGGGCAAAGGGAGCGTTGCCGTTCAGCGAGCGCACGCAGACCGACTGGCCGTTGATCGCGATCTTGACCGCGTTCGGGTTCTCGATCGTCATCGCCACCGGCGCGTGCAGGTTGAACTCGTAGGTGTGCGGCACGGTCGCCGACAGGCGGTCGCGCACCAGGATCGCATTGCTCGCATTGCGCAGGTGCCAGACCTGGCGCTTGGCCATGGTCAACTGGCCGCCATACGAGGCGGTCGCGTCGCCCTCGGCGAAGTCATAGCTCGGCTGCGCGGCAAAGCCGATGATCTTGCCGTTGCGCTGCAGCTGCTCGCGGTAGCCGGTCACCAGCTGGCCCTTGCCGCCATCGAAAGTGATGGCGTTCTGCGAGCGGGTCTGGTGGTACCAGTCGGTCCAGTAAGGCGAGCCGTACCAGTCGTACCAGCCGGCCTTGACCAGCAGAGGCTGTCCGGCCACCGACAGCAGCAGGCCGTTCTGGTCGCCGTGGCTGTGGTTGAAGGAACCGTAGGGGCTGGACTTGAAGTACAGCGAGCTGCGCGAGGACAGGCCGATGTCGCTGTGCATCGAGACCCAGCCGATGCTCGGGTAATAAGCGCTCGAGGATGGCGGCGACAGGGTCTTGGTATCGGCCACCGGCATCGGGTACGGCGCCTGCAGCAGCGACAGCGTGTCTTCGGTGCCGCCCAGCTTCGACACGTACCAGGCCGCGCGCGGCGAGACCATGCGCGAACCGAAGGCGTGGAAGACGCGGGTGTCGGGCTTGGTTTCCGAACCGTCGCCGAAGGCGTGGATCTTCGAGCCCGGCGGCGTGAACTGGGTCGCGAAATCGAGGAAGCCCAGGGCCCAGGGCTTGGCGTAGAAATTCACGCCGGTTGCCTGGGTGAGCGGGTCCCACAGCTGCACCAGGTAGCCGGCCGCGTACTCGGCGTAGGCGGTACCGTTGGCGAAGCCGCCTTCGGGACCGGCCCAGGGCGACGGCGCGTTGGCGTAGGCGCGGAAGGAGAAGTCGAACCACTTCTGCGCTTCCGGAATGTCGCCCAGCGACAGCGAGGAGATCAGCACCAGGAACACCAGGCTGGTGTTGCCGTGCGAGTCGAAGGGATACTGGTCGAGACGGCCGTTGTCGCCGGCCAGGTTGCGGTAGATTTCCTCGGTGCGCACGCGCACCGTTTCCAGCCACTTGGCCTTGCGGGTGGCGTCGAGGTCGCCCGCGAGCGAGTCGATCGCCTTGATCAGCGAGACCGAGATCTGGCGCGTGGCCTGGTCCTGGTTGACGTAGCTGGTCGGGCCTTTCGGATCGAGGGCGGCGAGCTGGTCGCCCTTCCTCAGCGCTTCGCTCAGGAACAGCGGATCGCGCTTCATGCGCCACATCACGGCGGCCGCTTCCAGTTGGCGGCTCGCCTCGTTGATGCGCTGGCGGATGTCGGTCTGTTGCGATGCCATGGCGGCGGTCAGGGGCGTGGCGATCGTGATCGGCCAGCGCGCGTCGTTCAGCACCGGCAGCGCATTGATCTGCAGCTTGATCTCGTTCGTCATGCGGCTGACGTACGGGTCGAGCTCGGCCTTCTTGGACGCGTTCCAGGTCGAGTACAGGGTGAACGAAGGCGGCAGCGCGCGCGGCCGCGCCTTGGACGCGATGCGCGAACGCAGGGCGGCGTTGTCCGGCACTTCGAACACGGTCGAGCGTGTGGTCAGCGAGAAGCTGCGGGCGGTCGACCAGTCGTTGCTGCCGCTGGGGCGAACGCGCCAGGTGTAGTTACCGAGCGGCAGCGCCTTGGTCGGCAGGTACCAATTGCGCTCGACCACGGCGACAGTCGGCGCGCCGCCGGCCGAGGTGATTTCGATGTCGTAGGACGCCGGGCCGGTCGGGTGCCGCGCCCAGGTGAAGCCCGGCGGATTCTGCGCCTGGATCGCGCCGCCGGCCGGGCCAGGCTGGACGATCAGCGGATCGGTGGCCTGCGCCCAGTCCGCGCGCGCATTCAAGGACAGCGCGCACAGCGATGCCAGGGCGAGGGCCTGGACCAGGCCCCGAAGTTGGGATTTCATGAATGATGCTCCGAGAACGATGGATGACTGTCTGGCGCAGCGGCCAATCGGTGAGCGAGGCCGCCGCAATCTGCTGGGAGCGGCGTGTGCTGCAGCGCACACCGTTCGAAACAGAAATGATGTTACCGCAGTAAGAAATTGAACAGCGGCAACTTTTTTCCCAAACTCATCCTTTTTTTAGATTGCATCACAGAAATCAGACTCCAGAGCAACACACTTGTCGGACCTGCATTCCAGGCATGTAACAGCTGTGTTTTGTTCGCAAAGTCAAAGCGCTAAGAGCTGTTGCCGGCGGCGATGTGCTGCTGCGCGCGCAGCATCCGCATGCGCCTGGCGTAACGCAGGCAATACACGAGAAAGGCCAGCGGCGCCTGGCTAGCGTGCCGGCGCCGCACCCGAAATTCCTCCTCGCGCGCGCGCAGCTTGTTGGCCGACGAGATGCTCCCTGCGTGTTCGCGGAACACCGCCAGCGTCGCGTCGAGCTGGGCCGGCGGCGCGTGGCGCGCCAGGCGCAGCCAGAGGTCGATGTCCATCGCATAGCGCAGGCGCGGATCGAAGCCGCCGACCTGGTCGAAACAGGCGCGCCGCACGAAGACCGCCGGGTGGGGAATGCTCGTCTGTCCCGCCGCATAGGCCTGGTAACTGAAGGGCTGCATCGGGTAGGGCTGCGCCAGCACGCCATCGCGCAAGACCTGGATCTTGCCGATCACCCAGGCGGCGCCCGTGTCGTCGAAATGGCGCGCCACCCGGGCCAGCACGTCCGGACCGGCGTAATAATCGTCCCCATGCAGGTGGGCCACGATCTCGCCGCGCGCCGCCTCGATGCCCCGGTTCATGGCGCGGCTGATGCCGCCGCCGATGTCGTGCAGGATTCGCCTGTTTCCGGGTGCATCATGCGCATACGCGGCAAGCATGTCGAGGGTGCCATCGCGCGAGCCGCCGTCCACGACAATATGCTCGAAGTCGCGAAAGGTTTGGCTCGCCAGCGAGGCCAGCGTATCGCCCAGGGTGGCAGCACTGTTCCAGGTGCAGGTGACGATCGAGAAGCGCGGTTCATTCGGCATACAGGTCCACCAGGCGCGGAAGGATGACGGCGGCATCGGCGCCGAAACGTGGGGGCAGCGGGCGCGGCGGCGTGGGAGGCTGCCCCAGCAGCTCCGCCATGCGCGCGACCAGCTGGGGCATGGTGTCGAACAATTGCAGCTGGCCGGGATAGTGCTGGTAGCTGGCCAGTTCCGGCGTGCCGCCGCGCGCCAGGGCGAGACAAGGCTTGCCCAGCGCCAGCGCTTCCAGCCCCGTGGTGCTGCAGGCCTCCTCGCACACCGAGGGCACCACGCACAGGTGGCTGCGCGCGGCCAGGGCCAGCGCCGCCGGATAATCCTGCCAGCCGAGGAAGCGCACCTGCTCCCCCGCATGGCGCGCCTCCAGCAGCGGCCGTTCGGGGCCGTCGCCGGCGATCGTGACCAGTGCTTGCGGCGGCAGGCGGCCCTGCGCCGCGGCCAGGAATTCAGCGAAGCCCTTGCCGGCATCGATGCGGCCGACCAGGACGGCCTCCCCTGCCCGCGGCGCTGGTGCGTCAAACGCAGCCTGGCGTAGCGCCGCATAGTCGACGACGTTCGGGATCACGCGGCAGCGCCCCAGGTCGGCGCCGGGTACGGCGCGCAAGAACTGACGTCTCAGGAAATCCGACACGAAGATGGTCTTGCGGGTCGCAAAGGCCTGGGCGCTGGCCTGGCGGTAGCGGTTCACCGCCAGCGCCGTGACCGACTGCCGCAGCGCGCCGGCATCCTTGCGGATACAGCCCGCGCAGTCGCGCGCGGCGCGGGTCGTGCAGACGGCATTGTCGCGAAAGCGCAGCTGGACCAGGCATTCGCTGCCCTGGTCGTGCCGGGTCTGCACGAAATTGATGGACGGATCGACATACATGCCGACCAGCGGCAGGTGACCGTGGTAATGCACGGCATCGAAGCCGCCGGCATGCCGTGCGATGGCGGCGGCGATCTTGCGCGCAAACCAGGGACGCTTCAGGGGATTGAAGACACCCAGTTGCCTTTCCTTCCAGCCCGGATGGGCATAGTCGAAGCCGGGCTCGAAGCTCCCGTGAAAGCCCAGCCGCGCCGGCGCATCCAGCCCGCAATCCTTGCGGCCGAGGATGCACACGGTGTGCCCGGCTGCGAGCAGCGCATTGCCGAGCGTGACCACGTGCTTGCCGAGCCCGCCGACTTGACTGCCGGGCAAGTCTTCGGAAACGAGCAGGATACGCATCTATTCTCCCGCCAGCGCCTTGACGCGCGCCCAGGCCCATTGCCGGTCGGGCGGCTCGGCCACCACCAGCATGCCGAGCAAGGCCAGCAAGGCCGCCGTCATGCAGGCGATCAGGACGAAGTCGGGCATGCCGCGGTCGAACCAGCGCTCGGCCACGCCGGCCGCCAGCGCCACGCAGGCGGCCGCCCCCATCCCCGGCAGGTAGCCCTGCCGGCACAGGCGCGCCAGCGTGGTGGGCACCGTGCGGCCGTGTACGGCGACGAGAAAGGCCAGCGTGAATATGCTGGCCGCGATCAGGTGGCCCCAGGCCGCGCCGACGATGCCCCAGCCGGCCACGCCGAGGTAGACGATGCCGAGTCCGGCGATCGCGCGCGCCACCGCGAACAGGCCGGACACGCGCGGGTGGCCCATGCCGTCGTTCACCAAGGACGGCAGGCTGGTCAGCGAATCGATGAATTGCGCCAGCGCCATCAGGGCCAGCACGGCAGCCCCGCTGCGCGCGAATTCGGCGCCCATCCACAGGTGCAGCAAGGGATAGGCGAACACGGCCAGCAGCACCAGCATCGCCGCGTTCAGGTAGACGACGTAGCGCGTGGCCTTGAGGTAAGCACGGTCGAGGCGGGCCAGTTCCCCGCCCGCGGCCAGCGCGCTGGCCGCCGGAAAGAACACGCCGGACAGCCGGAAGGTGAGGCCGAGCACGCGGTTGGCGAGCGTGGCCGCGACCGTGAAATAGGCCAGCCCGGTCACGCCGACCAGGGCCCCGATGACCAGCTTGTCCGCGTGGGCATACGAGAGCGCGGCAAAGCGCGACAGGAAAGACCAGGCCGAGAAGCCGAGGATGCTGGCGCGCAGCTTCGGTTCGGGCCAGCGCCAGCGCAGGGCCGGCAGCAGGTGGCGGACGCTGCGCCAGAGCACCATGCAGTGCACGGCGCTGGCAAGGACGCGCAAGGCGATCACTTCGAACAGGCCCTGCCCCAGCAGCAGGACCGCCACCGTCAGCAGGGGCACAAGGGTGCCGAACACCATTTCGATGCGTCCCGAGACGTCGAAGCGCATCAGGCCCTGGGGCACGCTTTGCAGATAGCCCTGCAGCTGCCCGAACAGGAAGCCGAGCGCCGCCAGCCGCAGGCAGGCGACCGCTTCCAGCGTCAGCGCATCGGGCACGGCAAACACGCGGGTGACGAGCAGCCGCGCGCAGGTCACCAGGCCGAGCGCCCCGGCCAGGCCGATCAGGGCATACACGACGAGGCCGAAGCACAGGGTCGCGGCGACGCCTTCGTGCTCGCCGCGCGCATGCTGGCCTGCGATGGTTCTCACCGAGCCGGCCGTGACGTTGATGTCGATGACGGCGAAGTAGCCGACGATGGCCGTGACCAGCGCATACAGGCCGTAGCCGGCCTCGCCCAGGCCGGCGACGACGAGCGGGACGGTGGCCAGCGCCGCCAGCGCGGGCACCGCGGCGCCGAGCAGGTTGGACCAGGCGTTGTGGAACAGGCGCAGGTTCATGGCCTGCTCCATCGTGTGGCGCCCTGCCCTTGCTGCGACGGCAAGGCGGGCCCGCTGCCGGCCTGGTGCGGACGAGGGGTCATCATGCGGGCGCCACGTCGGGACGCAGGCGCAGGTGGGCGCTGCGCCTGGGCAAGGCGGGAACGGCGCTCGCGGCCAGCGCCACGTAGGGCAAGGCCAGCGCGACGGCCAGCATCTGCGTCGTGCGCACCTGGGGAAACGGCGTGCCGATCAGCACGTCCGGAATCATGAAGGCGACGCCGGCGACGCCGGCCGTGCCCAGGCCCAGCAATTCCGGCGGCAGCGTGCGCAGCGCGCGGCGGGCGGCGAGCACGAAGGCCCAGACCGTCCCGCCCAGCAGCACCATCCCGGGCAAACCGCTTTTCAGGGCCACGTGCAGGATGCCGCTGTGCAGGAACAGGCCGCCATCCGGGTTCGCCTGCCAGGAAATCTGCTGGTAGCCCGTGTAGCGGCCCCAGGCGCCGATGCCCGTGAAGGGCCGCGCGAGGATGTCGGCCAGCACCAGTTTCAGTTCGAGCACGCGCTCGCTCTCGGGTCCGAAGCGGCGCGACTGCATGTCGTACAGCAGGCTGGCCAGCCCGCCATCGCCGCGCGCCTGTCCCAGGCGGCGCAGGGCCGCATAGCCGAGCGCGCCACCGGCCAGGGGCAGCGCGGCCAGGGCCAGCTGCACCCGGCGGCGCGGCGGAAAACGCAGCAGCACGACGGCACAGCCGAGCATGAAGCCGATCCAGGCGCTGCGCCGGTAGGACAGCACGATGCAGGCCGAGGTCGCCAGCAGGGTCAGCCATGCGAGGGCGCGCCAGAGTGGATGCTGCGTGACCGCCGGCGTGGAGGATGCTGGACGCGGTCCCTCCAGACCGGGTCTGGCGCGACCCGGGCCAAATAACACGACGGCGGCGATCGCGCAGGCCATCATGCACAGCAGGCTGTCGTTGATGTCGAAAAAGGTGAGGCGGATCCGGATCGCGTTCATGTTCGCATACACATTGTTCGGATCGCCGCCAAAGGCCGCCCAGCGTCCCAGGCCGAACAGTGCGCGCGCCAGCCCTGCCAGCATGACGAAACCGGCAAGCTCGACGGCTTCCGCGCGGCCGCGGAAGGCCAGCAGCATCAGCGCGATGAGCGGTCCCATCCAGACGATGTTCGAGAAACCCGAAGGCGCCAGCGCGTCCTTGAACGGCACGCCGGCCAGCACGGCGGCGCCGGTATGGGCCGCCAGCAGGGCCGCCCAGCCCCAGAACCAGGGAATCAACGTGCAGGCGGGCGCCGGGCCGCGCCGGAAGGCCGCCGCCACGCGTGCGCAGCACCAGGCGCCGAGCATGATCCAGAGCACGAGCGGGAACAGCAGCAGCCCGGAGCCGCGGCTGTAAAAGCCGGGCGTGACGAACACGGCCAGGCTGCCGTAGCTGGTCGAGGTGATCCAGAAGAAGGCGCACAAGTAGGGATAGACGAGCAGGCGCGGCCAGACGAGGCCGAGTCCGGCAGCCAGCACGGCGGCCAATGCCAGCAGCACCACGACCACGAAAGGCAGCGAGGCGAACAGGCCCTGGAGCACGATGTCCGGCATGGCGGCCTCAGTCCGCCCGGCTGCTGCTGGTGCCGATCAGGCGCACGCGCTCCGGCCCGCCCACGGCGTTGAGCAGGTCGGCGATGAAGCGGTCCTGCAGGCGCCAGGCCCCCGCTTCGTCGCTGGCGATGCTCGATACCCGCACCAGCATGCCGTCGGGAATCTCGCCGGACAGGCCATAGGCCAGGCGCCGCAGCTTCTGTTCGATGCCGGAACGGGTGGCGTGTTCGCCGATCGTGATCCAGTAGGTGATCGGCTCGTTGCGCTCCTGCTGGCGGGCGACCAGGCGCTGCACCGGCAATACGCCATACGCCGTGCCCAGGCGGTCGCTGCCGTCGCGCACCAGCTGGAAACCCTGGGCCACGTAGCAGACTTCGGGCAGGTGCAGCTGCAGGGCCTTGCTCTGGTCGCCGCCATAGGCGATCGACAGCATCACGCGCCGTCCCTCCCCGTCGACATAGGTGCGCGACAGGGTCTGGTCGTAGATCCTCTCGATTACGCCCTGCTGCTCCGGGTTCGGCGTTAGCGGCACGATGTGCGGATCGATGCGCCAGGACCCGAAGCGCGCCGGGATCATCGCTTCCAGGCTGAACGCCGCCTGGGCCTGCACGGCTTTCGGCGAGGGGCTCAGGGCGCCGGTCAGGGCCGAGGCGGCCGCCATCGCCAGGCCTAGCGCCAGGCTCGTCAAGAACCGGGCCTTCATCATCCCTCCCCGCGCCGCGCCAGGCGTTTGCGCGCGGTCCACTGCAGGCTGGAATCGACGGCCAGGATCAGGGCGAGCGCCGTCAGGAACAGCACCATGCCCGCAAAACCATGCAGGAACCCCTGCCCGGCGGCGTCGCCATAATGATAGGTGATGAGCGTCAGCACGATCACGCGGATGACGTTGGCCGAGAACGAGATCGGGACGATCAGGAGCGCCAGCCCGACGTTGCGGAAGGCCGATGGATGGCGCATCAGGTTCAGGTAGAACAGGCCGAGCGCCTCGAGCGTCAGCAGGGTCTGCAGGCCGGCGCAGGCGTCGGCCACGAGCAGCTGGTACTGGCCGATCTGCAGGACCACGCCGGAGCGCCCGATCGGATAGCCGGCCGCGAACAGGATCTGCTCGGTGGCCCAGGAAACCGCCATCTTCATCGGCATGGTGACGGCCGCGACGAACTCGCTCGGCAGGGGCACCATGAACAGCATGAAGAAGAAGGGAAACCAGAGCACGCGCAAGGCCCGCGCGCCGCACTCGACCAGTACGACGGCCGCCAGCACCAGCAGGATGGCGCCGATCTCGAACATCAAAATGTGCTGGGTGCGCCCGAGCAGGTGCAGCATCAGCCCGAGCGCCAGCAGCGGCCAGCCGGCCGCCGACGAGGCCGGCGGCAAGGCCGCTACCAGCGGCCACTTGCGGTAGATGAGCCAGAGGGCGAGTCCGAAGATCATCGGACCGTGACCCTGCTCCTCGCCGATCCAGGCGCCGGTGAACAGGCTGAAGAAAGTAGGCAGGAACAGCACGGCCAGGCCAAGCCAGACGGGCCACCATTCGGGCCAGGCTTGCAGAATCGCCGCGCGCCAGCCGGCGAGCAGGCCGGCGGTCCGTTCGCCGGGACGCGAGGAACGCGAATGCGTGTTCTCCGCACCGCCATCCGCGCGGCCGTCCGCCATCGCGCCGCGCGCCGGTGCCGCCGCACTGTCCGCCCCGCGGCTGCGGCCCCCTGGCGGCGCCGGCACCGCCACGCCGGTTCGTCCCTGCCCGGCCATTCAGAACTCCATCACGACGGCGCCGACCACCTCGGCTCCCGCCTCGACCAGGTGTTCGGCCATCCGCGCCACGTCCGCCACCCGCGTATGGTCCTTGCGCGCGGCCAGCAGCACGCCGCCGGCCTGGCGCGCCGCCGCCAGGGCGTCCGCCCCGCTGCCGAAGGGCGCGAGGTCGTACAGCAGCACGTCGTAGCGGCTCTCGAGCAGGGTGTGCAGGCTGCGGAAGGTTTCACGGCTGAGCAGTTCCTGCGGATTCGGCGGCAAGGTCCCGGCCGGCAGCACCGACAGGTCGACGAAGCCGGGCACGCGCACGACGACGTCGAGGTCGCAGCGCCCGGCCAGCAGGTCCGACAGGCCCTGGCGCGGCTTCAGTCCGAAGATGTCCTGCTGGCGCGGCGCGCGCAGGTTGGCGTCCACCAGCAGGGTCTGCTCGCCGAGCTGGGACAGCACGACCGCGAGGTTGGCGGCGCACAGGGCCGCTCCGTCGTCGGGATCGGTGCCGACGACCGCCAGCGCGCGCCGCCCGCGCGCAAACCAGCGCAGCATCAACTGGCTGCGGATGGCGCGCAGCGCCTCGACCTGGGGCGAGAACGGCTCGTAGGCCGCCACCAGGCGCGCCGAGAACCCGGCCTGTCCCGGCAGCACGTAGGGATAGGCGAATTGGCGCGCCAGCGCCTGGCGGATATCGTCTTCGCTGACCAGTCCCAGGCGCATCGCCGCTTCGCCGTAGCGGATGCCGAGCTCGCGGTGCATGCGCAGGACGCGTTCGGCGTCCTCCGCCGTCAAGCGCCCGGCCTCGAGCAGCAGCGTGCCCATACGCGAGTCGGAGGCGTCGAGCGGCAGCGCGGACAGGATCGGTGAATTCATTGCGGCTCCTTTTCAGTTCAGGCGCAGGGGCCGCCGTGGCCCGATCAGCGCGCGCAGGCCGCCACGCCGCGGCGGCGCCTGCCACTCGATGGTGCCGAGCACCGGGATGCCGAGCAGTTCCTGCATGTCGCCGCTCGCGCGCACCGGACGCTGCAGCAGTTCGAGCAGCACGGCCAGGCCCAGTCCGAGCACGGTGCCGAGCAGGATGGCAACGAGCGTGTTGAGCAGCACGCGCGGCCCCGAGGGCTCGGCTGGGGCCACCGCCGGGTTCAGCACGGCAATGTCGGACTGTTCGGCCTGGGCCTCAATCCGGGTCTGGGAGAAGCGCCCGCTAGCGGCGTCGAAGGCGCGCTGGGCGCTGTCGAGGTCCTTCAGCAGCACGCCGAGCTCGTCGCGCGCGCGGTTCAGTTCGAGCACGCGGGTCTTTTGCGCGGCCAGCGCCTCACGCAACTGGTCCTCGCGCTGGCGCAGCACCTGGGCATTGCCGCCCACGCTGCGCGACACCGTGGCCAGCGCCGCGTTCAGGTCGGCGCGCATCTTCTCAACTTCGGCGCGCGCCGCCTGGTATTGCGGATGGTTGCCGCCGTACCTGGCGGCGCTCTCCGCCAGTTTCGCCTCGGCCGCGGCGAGGGCCACGCGCAGGTTCTGCATCAGCGGGTTGTTGCCCACGTCCGGCGAATTGATGCCGCCGCCGGCCATGCGCTCGCGCGAGGTGGCTTCCAGCGCGGCGGCCTGGGCCGCCACCAGCTGGCTCGACAGATCGTTCAGGCGCGACAGCTCGACGTCGACGCGGTTGTTGTCGAGGCTGACGATGCCCTTTTCCTGCTGGTACTTCGACAGGCGCGCCTGGGCAGCCTCCACGTTGTCGCGCAATTGCTTCGTCTGTTCGTTGAAGTAGGAGGCCGCCTTCTTCATCGGCTCGGTCTTGAGCTGGACGCTGGCGTTCTGGTACTCCTCGGCGAAGGCGTTCGCCACCGCCGCCGAGAAGGCCGGATCGGCGCCCTTGAAGCTGATCTCGACCACGCTCGACTCGCGCGCCGGCTTGATGTCGATCCGCCGCAGCAGCAGGTCGGCCAGCCAGTCGCGCACCGTGCCCTTGCCTTCGGTCGCCTCCTCGAACTGGGCAATCACGGCCGGGCTGGTGGCCAGCCGCAGCCGGTCCACCACGCGCAAGGCGACGTTCTTGCTGCTGATGATGTCGATCTGGGTCGCCATGTAGCCCGGCAGCAGCTGACCCGGCATCGTCAGGCCGGTCAGCGGATCGACGCCCTTGTAGTTCAGCAGCACCGAGGCGGTGGCCGTGTAGGTTTTGCTCTGTATCAGGCTCCAGCCGAGCGCGAGCAGGACGGTGGCGAACAGGGTCGAGAGGATCAGCCGGCGCCGCGCACGCAGCATTCTGAGGAATTGGCGCAGGTTCATGGCGGCTCCCGGGAACGGTCAGAACCAGCTCTCGCGCACGGTGATCACGTCGTCCACCTGCACCGGATCGCTGGCGCGCGCCTCCATCGTCACGGCGCGGCCGTCGGCGTCGCGCCGCGTGATGCGCATGCCGCTGTCGCTGCCGCGCGGCGTCAGGCCGCCACCGGCCGAGATCGCCTGCTGGACCGTCATGCCGCGCTCGATGCGAAAGGCGCCCGGACGCTGCACTTCGCCGGTGACGTAGGCACGGGGCGCGCGCTCCACAAAAATGATGTCGCCGCCGGCCACCTCGACGTCCTTGTCCAGCTCGCCCTTGCGCACCATGTCGACGATGTCGATGGTCTCGCGCGTGGTCTTGCCGTCGCGCGTGCGCACCAGGCTGATGAGGTCGCTTCCCTCGGCGCTGACGCCGCCCGCCATGGCCAGCAGGTCGAGCACCTTGCGCCGCCCTTCGACCGGATAGCGGCCGGGCCGGTTGACCTGGCCCAGCACCGACACCTGCTGGCTGGCCAGGGTCGTGACCAGCATGTTGACCTCGGCTTTCTTGAGATAGCCGCCCTTTTCCAGCAGGCCCCCGATCTTCTTCTCGGCGGCCGCGACCGACATGCCGCCGACGGCGACCTGGCCCAGCAGCGGGAAGGTGATGGCGCCGCTTTCGCTGACCCGCGTCTCGACCGACAGATCGGGGCTGCCGTAGACGGACAGGCGCACGACGTCGCCCGGTCCGAGCAGCACTTCGGCGGCAAGCGCGACGCTTGCGCCCCCGGCAGTCACGGCGGCCAGCATGGCGGCAACAATCCAGTGTGCGAGTGATTTCATGTCAGCTCCTCCGGTGTGGTCCTCGATGGTCCGCGTCACTTCAGGCCGGCAACGCCGCGCTTGAGCGCCGCATCGTCCGGACCGGCTTCGGCTTTCGGGGCGGCAGGCACCGTCGGCGCGCCCGCCTGCGCAGGGGCAGCGCCGGGCCCGGTCGCCGCGGCCGGCGCCGTGCCCTGCGCCAGGTCCTTGTTCAGGTATTCGATCTTCGCGGCCTTGCGCAGGCGCTCGACCTCGGCGGCAGCCAGCTCCTTGTTCTTGCGGGTCGTGAGAAATTGGGCGATCTGGGGCGCGGCGACCGTCAGCGGCACCGGCGCGTCACGCACCTCGGCCACCGAGAGCAGCATGGCGCGCTCGCCTTCGCGCACGCTGAACAGCTGCCCCTTCGGCAAGGCGAGCAGCTTCTTGCTCAGGGCCGGAGTGAGGTCCGCCGTGCTGCGCGTGACCTGGGCGCGTCCGTACTTGATGCCGTGGGCGTCGAGCCAGACCGCCACCTCTTCGAGCGAACGGGCGCCGTCGGCGGCAGCGCGCACCTCGGGCGTCAGGTCGCTTGCCGCGAGCATCAGCTGTTCCATGCTGAACTGCTTGCGCTTGTCGAAGAATTCGGGATGCTCCTTGTAATAGGCCTCGACTTCGCCCGGCGTCGGCGGCGCCACCTTGGCCAGGCGCTTTTGCAGGTAGGCCTGGGCGACGATCAGCGAACGCGTGCGCTCGAGCGCCTGCATGACCTTGGGATCGCGGTCGAGCTTTTCGCCGATGGCGGACTGTTCGAGCAGTTCGCGGTCGATCAGGGCCTGCAGCAGCTGCTTGCTGGCCTGCTGCTGGCGCGCTGCAGGCACGCCCGCACGCTGCATCTCCTCGTTCAGTTGCAGGACCGTGATCTCTTCGCCGTTCACGTTCGCCAGCGCCTGCCCCCGTTTGGCAGGAGGTGCCTTGTCGCCGCAAGCAGCCAGCACAAGCAGCACCGCGCCCGCGGCGGCCATCGTCCACCGTCCAATTCCCCATCTTTTCCTGGATGCGATAGTCAACATAGGTCCTCATCGATCAAAGAATGCGGCCCGACGCAGCGCCGGACCACTATCCGCCGCGTGACGGCATGCGGTTCACGCCGCCACATCGGCAAGCTGCGCGGCCAGATAGGCGTCATAGGCACGCCGCAATCCCTCGCGCAGCGGCGTCCTGGCACTCCAGCCGAGCGCGCGCAGCCTGGAGACGTCGAGCAGCTTGCGCGGTGTACCATCGGGCTTGCTGGCGTCGAACACGATGCGCCCCTCGAAGCCGACGACCTCGCCCACCAGGTGTGCCAGCTCGTGGATGCTGACGTCGGTCCCGGTACCGACGTTGATGTGCGAATGCATCGGCTCCGTATTGGCCGCGTAGTCTTCGGGCGCCAGGTTCATCACGTGCACGCAGGCCGCCGCCATGTCGTCGACGTACATGAACTCACGCATCGGCTTGCCGCTGCCCCAGATCACCACTTCGCTCGCCCCTTCCGTTTTCGCCTCGTGAAAGCGCCGCATCAGGGCCGGGATGACGTGACTGTTCTCAGGGTGATAGTTGTCGCCGGGGCCATACAGGTTGGTCGGCATGACGCTGCGGAAATCGGTGCCGTACTGGCGGTTGTAGCTTTCGCACAGCTTGATGCCGGCAATCTTGGCCACCGCGTAAGGCTCGTTGGTCGGCTCCAGGCCGCCTTCCATCAGGTAGTCTTCGCGGATCGGCTGCGGCGCCAATCGCGGGTAGATGCAGGACGAGCCGAGGAACAGCAGCCGTCCTACCCCCGCGCGCCAGGCTTCGTGCACGACATTGGTCTGGACCATCAGGTTGTCGTAAATGAATTGCGCCGGATAGCTGTTGTTCGCATGGATGCCCCCCACCCTGGCGGCAGCGAGATACACCTGGTCGATGCGCTCGGAGCGGAAGAAGGCCCGCACTGCGTCCTGGTCGGTCAGTTCGAGTTCGTCGTGCGTGCGCGTCACGATGTGCGTGTGGCCACGGGCACGCAATGTGCGTACGATGGCCGATCCGACGAGGCCACGGTGTCCGGCGACATAGATGCGGGGTTCTGGATGATCCAAGGCGTCCTCCCATCGAGCACGATGCCGTTGCCAGCGTACCTGTCGTGTAGCGCGCTTCGATTGACAGGTATCGATGTGTACGGGCGGTTTTTGGGGAACCAAAACCGTTCGATGTGATCGCGAACCGCCGCAACAGACGCGGTCGATACGCAGGTTCACCGCTTCATCCTGGGCATGCGGAGAAAGTCCGGAAAGCGGCGACCCGTTTCATGCGGCGCACTGAAGGCGCGGTTAAGGGCTTTGTTTCAGAAGGCGTTCTCACGCGTCAAAATCACGCGCACTGTCTTCAAAATGATCCACAGATCCAGCCACACCGACCAGTTGCGCAGGTAGTCGAGGTCGTACTGGATGCGCGTCTCCATCTTGTCGAGGGTGGCGGTTTCCCCGCGCAGGCCGTTCACCTGGGCCCAGCCGGTGATGCCGGGCTTCACCTTGTGACGCAGCATGTAGCCCTTGATCAGTTTCCGGTACTCCTCGTTGTGCGCGACCGCATGCGGGCGCGGGCCGACGATGCTCATGCTGCCCTGCAGGACGTTGACGAACTGCGGCAATTCGTCGAGCGAGGTGCGGCGCAGGAAGCGTCCGACCGGCGTCACCCGGCCGTCGTCGCGGCGCGCTTGCACGATGTGGGCGCCGTCGTCGAGCGTCCACATCGAGCGGAATTTATAGACCATGATTTCCTCGCCATACAGGCCGTAGCGGCGCTGGCGGAAGATGACAGGACCGGGCGAGGTGCATTTCACGGCCACCGCGATCGTCAGCATCAGCGGCGCCAGCAGCACCAGAATGATGCTGCCGAAAACGATGTCGCTGGCGCGCTTGACCATGCTGTTGAGCCCCATGAAGGGCGTCTCGCGAATGGCGATCACGGGCATGCCGCCGACATTATCGAAGCGCGCCTGCATCAGGTCGAACACGTAGACGTCGGGCAGGAAATAGACGGAGGCCGTGGTGTCCTGCAGTTCGTCGATCAGCCCGCGGATGCGTGGCTGCGCCGAGATCGGCTGGCTGATGAAGATCAGCTTGATGTGCCGGGTGCGCACATACTGGCTCAACTCGTTCATTTTGCCGAGAATCGGATGGCGCAGGCCCGGCGGATGGCGCACCGTAGCGCGGTCGTCGAAGTAGCCGTGCATGCGCATGAACAGGTTCGGATGCAGCTCGCAGATGCCGGCGAACTTGGCACCGACCTCGTTCGCCCCGACGACCACGACCGAGCGCACTTCGCGTCCGCCGTCGGGCCGCCCGGCCGCGCGCCGCACCAGGACATGGCTGGCCACCAGGGTGGCCGGCGCGCCGATCGCCCAGGCCAGCAGCACGCGCTCGTCGTAAAAATACTTCAGGCCGCTTGCCGAGCCGAGGAAATACAGCACCCCGATCGTCACGCACCAGCCGAACACGACGTCGCGCGCATAGGCCAGCATGCGGCCGCTGCGCCAGGTGCGGTAGGGATCGATGTGCTGGTAGACGGCCGAGGAGATGAAGAAGGCCAGGATCATCAGCACCAGCGAATAGCCCGAAAACGGTTCGCGGAAGGCGATCGAGGCCACGTACAGCGATCCCATGATGATCAGGGGATCGAGTACGCGCTGGAAGAAGGAGATGATCGGGATGTCGTTGACCGTCATCGCTCGATGCTCAGAATTGTGCGCTGGCGTTGAGGGCGACCGTGTTGGCCTTGAAGTTGCCGATTCCGAGGACGGGCGAGCCGCTGCGGGATTGGTGGATCCAGGCGGTCGAGAGCGTCAGCTTGCGCCTGACGGCCCAGCTTGCCTTGAGGCTGGCCGAGCGCAGCGTGTCGTCGAGTCCGCCCGACGCATTGAAGTTCGCGCGCGCGTTGTAGTCGCGCCGCTCGTAGACCGCGTCGGCATCGAGCTGGATCTTGGCGCTGGCGCGCCAGGTGGCGCCGACACTGACGCCCTTGTTCAGCGTGTAGCTGACGACCCGGCTTTCGAGCGGCGCGAAGTCGCGCCACAGCGAGGCGCGCCAGGCGAGCTTGCCGCCCTGGTCGTGCAGCGCCGTGATTCGTCCGTTGGCGCCGCTCGTGCGTCCGGCGCCGAAGGAGGGCTGGGTGCGCCGCGCATAGCCCAGCAGGCCCTGGATCGTCATCGAGCCGCCCGCCTTCCAGTCGATGCGCGCCTTGAGTTCGTTCTGCGTGAAATCGTCGTTCAGCCCACCCAGGAAAAAGGGACGCCGGTTCGGATAGCTGCCCTCGATGCGCCGCAGGACCAGGCCGACGGCGCTGCCGCTGGGCGCCAGGTAGCGCCCTTCGAGCTCGACGACGTCTTCGGTGCGGTCGTTGAAGGACTGGGCAGCCAGTTCATAATCGAAGCGGTCGCGCGAGAACGCGGTGCGCGCCTCCCAGCGCGGATGCAGCTTCCAGGCGCCCTCGAAGAAGCCGCGGCGCTGCTTGCGCAGGTTGCGTTCGTCGCTGGGAAAATCCGTGTAAGGGGCCAGCGTCTGGGCGTAGCTGCCGCCCAGCTGCCCGGAAAAGCGGTTGCCGAGCTGCCAGTACCAGGTGGCCTGCAGGTCGCGGCCATCGTAGTCGAGCTGGCGGAAGTGCTGGAACTTGACCTTCGATACCTTGGCGACGGCGAGCAGGCGCTGGCGCGCGATGTCCTTGTCGTAGACGGCGCCGAATTCAAGCGTGGTCCAGGAATCGCTTTTCTGGTTGTCGAAGGCGGGAAAGCCGTCGGGGATGCGCAGCAGGTTGTCGTCGTGGGCCCAGCCGATCCGCGCGACCAGGTCGAGCGCACTGTCGGGGACGGCCCAGCTTGGTGCGGCAAGGGCCGCGCCGAACAGGAAAATCGGCAGGCGCGCAAGCGGGTGCAGGCGGATTCTCGGCATGGCGTTTGTCTTTCAAAACACATCGATGGAAGCGCCATGACGGAAGCGCAGCGCCAGCCCCAGGCGCACGCCGGGTCTGCACAATTCTGACCGGCGCCAACGTGCATGAGTTCCAGCCGCGCGTTTGACGCAAACGGACAAACGCAGTGCCGCCGATGCTACTGTTCGGCGGGACGGCTACGAAGAAATGGAGAGACGGGCACGACGATGGGACGCAGAACGCGTCCACCGTCGCGAGTGCGCCACCGGCAGGACGCCGACGGCGCTGGAATGCGGCTGCGGCGGGCGCCGCAGCCCTGCTGCCGACTTAGGCTTCGCCGCGCGAGCGCGCTTCGATCTGTTCCCAGCGTTCGAGCGCATTCATCAGCAGCTCGTCGATCTCGGCGTAGCGGGCGTTGATGCGGCGCGCGTCGGCCGGGTTCGTCTTGTAGAAGTCCGGCGCGTTGAGCTGGAGGGTGATGGCCGATTGCTCGTCCTCGAGCGAGGCGATGAGCTTCGGCAGCTCTTCCAGCTCGCGCTGCTCCTTGTAGCTGAGCTTGACCTTCTTCGGCGCGGCATCGGATGCAGGCGCGGCCGCTTCGGCGGCTTTCGCTGGCGCCGGCTTAGCGGCTGGAGCGGCAGCCTGGGGCGCGGTCGCCTTGACGCGTTCCCAGTCGCTGTAGCCGCCCACGTATTCGCGCCACAGGCCGTTGCCTTCGGCGACGATGACCTGGGTCACGACGTTGTCGAGGAAGGTGCGGTCGTGGCTGACGAGGAAGACGGTGCCGGGATAGTCCTCGAGCAGTTCTTCGAGCAGCTCCAGGGTGTCGATGTCGAGGTCGTTGGTCGGTTCGTCGAGCACCAGGCAGTTGGCCGGCTTGGCGAACAGGCGCGCCAGCAGCAGGCGGTTGCGTTCGCCGCCCGAGAGCGACTTGACCGGCGAACGGGCGCGTTCCGGGGCGAACAGGAAGTCGCTCAGGTAAGTCATCACGTGCTTGCGCTGGCCGTTGACTTCGACCCAGTCGCTGCCCGGCGCGATGGTGTCGGCCAGGCTCGCCTCTTCGTTGAGCTGGGTGCGCATCTGGTCGAAGTAGGCGACGTTCAGCTTGGTGCCGAGGCGCGTGGTGCCGCTGTCGGCGCTTTCCTCGCCGAGGATTATTTTCAGCAGCGTGGTCTTGCCGGCGCCGTTCGGGCCGATCAGGCCGACCTTGTCGCCGCGCAGGATGGTGCCGGTGAAGTTCGAGACGATCACCTTCTCGCCGTAGGATTTCGAGATGTTCTCGAGTTCGGCGACGATCTTGCCGGAGCGCTCGCCCATGCCGACGTCGAGCTTGATCTGGCCCTGGGTTTCGCGACGCGCGGCGCGCTGCAGGCGCAGTGCTTCCAAACGGCGCACGCGGCCTTCGTCGCGCGTGCGGCGGGCCTGCACGCCCTTGCGGATCCAGACTTCTTCCTGGGCCAGGAATTTGTCGAACTTGGCGTTCTCGACTTCCTCGTTGGCCAGCAGTTCGCGCTTGCGTTCCTGATAGGTGGTGAAATTGCCGGGGAAGGACAGCAGGCGGCCGCGGTCGAGCTCAATGATGCGGGTGGCGACGTTGTCGAGGAAGCTGCGGTCGTGGGTAATGAACAGGATCGAGCCGCGGAATTCGCGCAGCAGGCCTTCCAGCCACATGATCGACTTGAAGTCGAGGTGGTTGGTCGGTTCGTCGAGCAGCAGCACGTCGGGCGCCGAGACCAGGGCCACGGCCAGGGCGACGCGCTTTTGCATGCCGCCGGAGAGCGTACCCATCTTCGCATCGCGCGCCAGGCCGAGGCGGTCGAGGGTGGTGTCGACCTTGTTGCCGAGGTTCCAGCCATCGGTGGCGTCGAGCTTGACCTGAATAACGTGCATGCGCTCCATCAACGCCTCGTCGTCGCCCTGGCCGAACTGCCCGGTCAGGGCTTCGTACTCGGCCAGCATGCCCTGCAGTTCGCCCATGCCGGCGGCGACGGCGTCGAACACGGTCGACTCGGGATCGAAAGTCGGCTCCTGCTCGACGTAGGCGATCTTGATGCCCTGCTGCATGACGAGCAGGCCGTCGTCGAGCTTGAAGCGGCCGGCGATGGTTTTCAGCAGCGAGGATTTGCCGGTGCCGTTACGCCCGATCAGGCCGACGCGTTCGCCGGTTTCGAGGGAAAAGTCCGCATGGTCGAGCAGCGCGACGTGGCCGAACGCGAGTTGCGCGGACGTGAGAGAAATGACAGCCATAATCTTGTGAAAAGGCCACGCGCAATGGTCTCCGAGCAAGGTCCGGAGAGATGCTGCGCGGCGGGAAAGGTAAAAGAAGCGCCTATTGTACCGATTGCAGCGCCGACACTTCCAATTAAGCTGCTTTCGTCGGCTATAATTGCATCCGGTTCACGATACCGGCCTGTCGGCAGGGTCCGCTCGCCGAACCACTGGTGCCGCCCTGGCGGCACGCGTGTCCTCCCCGTAGCACAATGGATAGTGCACATGCCTCCTAAGCGTGGGATACTGGTTCGATTCCAGTCGGGGGGACCACCCTGCCCTTGCGGCACAAGCCTTCCCTAGCGAATCCGGCCTTCCCGCCATCCACGCTATCATCCCTACTCCCGAGCCTGCCTTGGAGTACGCGATGTTCGAATTCATTACCAATTTCCTGGAAAAGAGCGGTTACCTGGGCGTGTTCGCGCTGATGGCGCTCGAGAACGTCTTTCCGCCGATTCCATCGGAGATGATCATGCCCTTCGCTGGCTTCGTCGCCGCGCGGGGCGACCTGAACGTGGTCGGGGTGCTGGCCGCCGGCACGGCCGGTTCGGTGGCCGGCGCCCTGCCCTGGTATTACGCGGCGCGCTATTACGGCTGCGCGCGCCTCAAGCGGCTGGCGGGCAAGCATGCGCGCTGGCTGACGGTTTCGCCCGAGGATATCGACACCGCCATGGACACGTTTCGCAAGCACGGCAAGAGCGCGGTGCTGTTCGGGCGCCTGATTCCGGCCGTGCGCACCCTGATTTCCGTTCCCGCGGGCTTGTGCAATATGTCACTGGGGCAGTTCCTGCTGTATTCGAGCATCGGTTCACTGGCCTGGACCGGATTGCTGACGGCGGCCGGTTTCCTGCTCGAAGACAAATATCAGGAAGTGTCGAAGTATGTCGATCCGGTCTCGAAGACGATCCTGGGTGCGATGCTGGCCTGGTACCTGTACCGCGTGATCACCTGGCGCAAGCCGGAGAATGCCGACAGCCGCAAGAAGGAACACGAAGCCGGCTGAGTTTGCCTACGAAGCGTTCCCACGGCCCAGCAATGCCGCCTGGGCGGCGACCGCCGCACGCGCCGCGTCCAAAGCATGAAGAACGAGCGATCCTTGAGGCGCCGCTTCGGCGCGCGCCAGCGCGGTGGCCGCACTGTGGAGGCCGAGCGTGACGCAGCCGTCGCGCAGCCGGCGCAGGCGTGCGCCGGCGGCAGCCGTGTCGCCCGCCGCCGGCGCGGCGTCGAGCGTACCCGCCGCGTCCAGCAGTTGCCGCTCCAGGCCACCCAGGTAGAGCGCAAGGCGGGCCGCGTCGATGCCCAGGCGCTGGGCAGTGACTGCCGGTGCCTCATCGGGCTCGAGCGCCATCAGGTGCGGCCGCAGGCCCTCGATCCGGAACGGCTTGACGACGTAGCCGGTCGCGCCCAGCGCCTCCGCTTCGCCCATCGTCGCGCCGTCATTCGCCGCCGACACCAGCACGAAGGGTAACTGCGCCAGCTCCGGATGGGCACGCACGCGCGCCAGCAGGTCGGTGCCCGACAGGTGCGGCATGCGCAGGTCGCAGAAGACGATGGCTGGACGCAGACCGGCTTCCAGCTGGCGCCAGGCATCGGCGCCGTCTTCGGCCTCCAGGATCTCGTAGCTGCCGCAGCTGTCGACCAGATGCATCAGCATCATGCGCGACACCACGTCGTCGTCCACCACCAGCACCTTCATCACCACTCCCGATCACTCATCACGAAATGTTGCCTTAAAGCATTATACGACGCCGACGAATCAGGCGGGAAGACGTTCGAACGGATCGAGCAAGGCGTCGAGTCCCGGCAGTGCGGCGACGACCTCGGCGTAGCGTCCCGCGTCGGCCGCCGCTTCCAGGGCCGCGCACAGGGCCGCCAGCTCGGTCGCGCCGAGGTGGGCCGCACTGCCGCGCAAGCCGTGCAGGACGCGCGCGCAGGCCTCGGCGTCGCCCGCGTCCAGGGCCACGCGCAGCTCGGCCCGGCGGCGCGGCAGGTCGGCGGCGAAGGCCGCGCGCATGCGCGCCTGCAGCTGCGCGGCGCGGTCCTGAGGCGGCGGCGCCTTTGCATCCGGTTCGGCGATGCCGAACATCGCGTCGAGTTCGGCCACGCTCGGCCCGCCCTTCCCACTTGCTTCTTCCATCGCCGGCAGCGCGATGCCGCGCTGCAGCTGGCGCTCGATGGCCCGGCTCAGCTGGTAGTGCAGCGCCGCCTCGTCGATCGGTTTCGCCAGGAAGCCGTCCATGCCGCAGGCGAGATAGCGGTCGCGGTCCTCGTCGCTGGCGTTCGCCGTGAGGGCGACGATCATCAGGTGCTGGTCGAGCACGGGCGCGTCGAGCGTGCCGCCGGCGCGGATCAGGCGCGTGGCGGTGGCGCCGTCGATTTCCGGCATGCGCCCGTCCATCAGGACGATGTCGAAGCGCGTGCGCGCGCAGGCCGCCACCGCCAGCGCGCCGTTCTCGACGATCTCGATCTGGTGGCCCATTTCCTCGACCATCATGCGGGCGATGATCTGGTTCGTAGCGAAATCCTCGGCGCACAGCACGCGCAGGCGGTGCGTGTGCGGCATGCGCGGCGCGTGTTCGACCGTCGGCGGCTCGACGCCTACGCCAAGCGGCAGCACGAAACTGAAGGTGCTGCCCCGGCCCTGGGTGCTGGTCACGCCGATCGTGCCGCCCATCAGTTCGACCAGCTGGCGGCAGATCGCCAGGCCCAGGCCCGTGCCGCCGTAACGGCGCGTGGTGGTGGTGTCGGCCTGCTCGAATTTCTGGAACAGGCGTGGCAAGGCATGGGAAGCGATACCGATTCCGGTGTCTTGCACCGAAAAACGTATCATGTGCCCGTCCGCGTGCTCGGGACCGTCCGGCTGGTCCTCAGGCCGGCGCTCGACCCGCAGCGTGACCTGGCCGCTGGGCGTGAACTTGAATGCGTTGCCGACCAGGTTGACCAGCACCTGGCGCAGGCGCGTCGGGTCGCCCACCACGAAGCGCGGCAGGTCCTCGGCCAGCTCGATCGCGAAGCCCACGCTGTGCGCCGCGGCCTGCTCGGCGAACAAGCCCACCACGTTGTGGATCGCGGCGTCGAGCGCGAAGTCGATGTTTTCGATGGTGAGTTTGCCCGCTTCGATCTTCGAGAAATCGAGCAGGTCGTTGATGATCGCCAGCAGCGACTCGGCGTTCGCCTGGCCGCGCTCGATCTGCTCGCGGGTGCTCTCGCGCAAGCCATGGTCGCGCAGCGCGAAGCCGAGCATGCCGATCACGCCGGCCAGCGGCGTGCGCATCTCGTGACTCATGTTGGCGAGGAATTCCGACTTCTGGCGCGCCGCATCCTCCGCGCGCTGCTTGGCCAGCTGCAGCCGCTTTTCGTTCTCGTACAGCGCGCGGTTGGCATCGGCCAGTTCGCCCGTGTTGCGCCGCACCTCGCGCTCGCGCTCGCGCAATTCCTCGGTCTGGCGTTCGAGGCGGCTGTTCTGCTGCGCGATCTCGCGCGTGCGGGCGCTGACCAGGTCGGCGAGCCGCTCCTTCTGGCGGCTGAGGCCGCGCACGCGCAGGAAGTAGCCGGCGTAGCAGGCGCCCAGCAGCAGGAAGGCGGCGCTGGAGCGGAACCACCAGGTGCCCCACACCGGCGGTTCGACCGTGATGCTGAGGGTGGCCGGAGTCTCGCTCCAGAAGCCGTCCTTGTTGGCGGCGCGCACCTGGAACACGTAGTGCCCCGGATCGAGGTTGGTATAGGTCGCGAAGCGTTTTTCGGCATCCGCGTACACCCATCCCTGGTCGAAGCCTTCGAGTTTATAAGCGAAGCGGTTGCGCTTGGGGGCGGCGTAGTGCAGGGCCGAGAATTCGAGCGAGAACACCGAGTGCTGGGCCGAGAGCGTGATCGTGCGGGTGTTCTCGACCGGCCCCTTCAGGAGCCACGGATAGGCCTGCTGCACCGGACGGTTGAAGATCTGCATGCCGGTGATCACCGCGGTCGGGGCGAAGCCGTTGTAGCGCAGCGCGCGCGGGTCAAACGCAGTGATGCCGTTGAAGCCGCCGAAATACAGGGTGCCGTCCGGCGTGCGCAGCGCCGAGCCGTCGAAATAGGCGCCGTCGGTGATGCCGTCGGCCGCCGTGTAGCTGCGCCAGGCGTTCTTGGCCGGGTCGAAGCGCGACAGGCCGTTGGTGGTGCTGACCCAGATCACGCCGTCGAGGTCTTCCAGCATGGTCGCCACGGAATCGTCGACCAGGCCGTCGCGCGTCGTGTAGCGCACGAAGCTGACCGAGCCGTCCGGGGCCGTGACCATCTTGTTCAGGCCGCCCGCGGTGCCGACCCAGACGTTGCCATGGCGGTCTTCGAGCAGGGCGTGCACTTCGTCGTGGCTGATGCTGCTCAGATCGTACTGTTCGTGGCGGAAGTGACGGAAGCGCTTGTTGGCGCGGTCGAGCAGGTCGAGGCCGTTGAAGGTGCCGATCCAGACCCGGCCGCGGCTGTCTTCCAGCACCGGGCGCACGTTGTCGTCGGCCAGGCTGGCCTGGCGGTTCGGGTCGTGGCGCCAGGATTCGAGCGCGCCGCTGCGCGGATCGAGCCGGTGCAGGCCGCCGCGGGTTGCGATCCAGAGCGCGCCGTCGCGCCCGAGCGTCATCCCGCGCACGATGTTGGCGTTTGTCGTGCCCGGCGCCAGCACGCGGCGCGTGAAGCGTCCGCTCTTCGGGTCGAAGCGGGTGATGCCGGTGCGCCCGCCGATCCAGACGATGCCGTCGCGGTCGCGCACGACGGCGTTCACCGACGAATCGATCAGGCTGTTCGGATTTCCGGGTTCGTGGCGCCAGATGCGGTAGGCCCCGGGACCGTCCTGCGCCGGATCGTACAGCTGCAGCGTCGAGGCCGAGGCCAGCCACAGGCGCCCGCTGCCGTCGTTGTCCATGCCGCGCACCCGGTTGTCGGCCGGCTGGCCCGGACCGTCGTGTTCGCGCACGATGCGCGCGAAGCCGCCGCTGCTCAGGTCCACGCGCGAGGTGCCGGCGTACCAGGTGCCGACCCAGAACGTGCCGACACGGTCGCGGAACAGGGAAGCGATACGGTCGTCGCCGAGACTGTGCTTGTCGGCCACGACCTTGCGGTAGGCCTCGAAGCGGCCGCGCCGGGCATCCCAGCGGTACACGCCCTGCTCCTGGGTGCCGATCCAGACCTGTCCCTTGCCGTCGTCGTAGATCGCCGTAATGATGGCCTGCGGAATGCCATCCTTCGGACCGAAGTGGCGCGACGCGCCGGCGGCCGCGCCCAGCTCCATGCGCTCCAGCCCGTCTGCCAGGCCGATCCACAGCTGCTCGTGGTTGTCGAGCAGCAGCGCATGCACCGCCTCAGCCCGGTTCGAAGCCAGCGGGTGATGCGTGAAACGCGTGCGTGCGCGGTCCAGGCTGTCGAGGCCGGCGCCGGTGGCGACCCACAGGCGGCCGCGCTTGTCGAGCGCCAGCGCGGCGACGTTGTCGTTGGCCAGGCTGTCGGCGTCGCCGGGGCGATGGTGCCAGGCCGTGAACTGGCCGCTGGCGATGTCGAAGTGCTGCAGGCCGTCGGCGGTGCCGAGCCAGAGGCCGTTCCTGCCGTCGCCGACGATGGCGCGCACGTGCAGGTTGCCGTTGCCGCGCCGGCTGGGTTCGTCGGGCAGGTACTGGCGGAAGCCCTGTGTGGTCGGGTCGTAGAGCGCCAGGCCGCCATCGGTGCCGATCCAGAGCCGCCCTTGGGGGTCGATGTGCAGCACCCGGATCCAGTTGCTGCCGAGGCTGGTCGGGTCGCCGGCGATGTTGCGGAAATTCAGGAAGCGATAGCCGTCGAAACGCGACAGGCCGTTCTGCGTGCCGAACCACATGAAGCCGTCGCGGTCCTGGGCCATGGCCAGCACGGTTTCCTGGGCCAGGCCATCCTCGACGCTGAGGTGCTCGAAGCGCAGCGTCGGCGCGGGTGCAGCCTCGGCCGGCGTACCGAAGCTGCCGGCCAGTGCCAGCAGCAGAACGACTAGCCAGGCCTTCATGCTGCGAACGGAAAGAAATGCGCTGCCCCGCCGGCGCCCTGGAGGCGGCGGCGGGAAGCAGGAGGAGAGGAAAAAGCGGGCGATTTGTCTGGTTGTATGTCCACAACGCAAGGTTAGCAAACATTCCCGAACAAGAGGGAATTTATTGCCCAAAAGCCACTACCAAGTTCTCTTTTTAGTCTCCTTTTGCGACACCTTCGCGTCGCGGATCCGCACCACCGAACCACCAGGGTTCGCCATGGATGGACATGCGCATGATGCCGTGCAGGCCGGAATTCTGTTCCATCTGACGCACCGCGTGGCCGCGTGCCTTCAGGGCGTCGACCGTCGACTGCGGGAAGCGCCCTGCTTCGAGCTCGGTCGGCCCGTTGCGGCTGCCGAAGTTCGGTAGCGCAATTGCCTGCTGCACGTTCAGGCCCCAGTCGAGGGTGCCGACCAGCACCTTGGCCACGTAGTTGATGATGGCCGGACCGCCCGGCGAGCCCACCGCCAGCACCAGCTTGCCGGTCTGCTTGTCGAACACGACGGTCGGCGACATGGCGCTGCGCGGACGCTTGCCGGCTTCGACGCGGTTGGCGATCGGGCCGTTGGCGTCGCGCGAATCGAAGGAAAAATCGGTCAGCTGGTTGTTCAGGATGAACCCGTCGACCATCTGACGCGAACCGAAGGCATCCTCGACGGTCGTCGTCATCGACAGGCCGGCGCCGTGGCTGTCGACCACCACCAGATGCGAGGTCGACGGCGTTTCGATGGCGTTGTCCGTGCCCCAGGCGACGTCGTTGCCGAGCGGATTGCCGGCAGGCGCCTCACCCATGGAGCGTTCGCCGATCAGGCCCGCGCGCTTGGTCAGATAGGCCTTGTCGATCAGGGCCGGCAGGCCGCGGCCCGGCAGCGGCACGAAATCGGTGTCGGCCGCATAGCGGTTGCGGTCGGCATAGGCCAGGCGCCCCACTTCCGAGAACAGGTGCACGGCATCCGGGCCGGGCACGCCATCGCTTGGGGCCAGTTTGCTCATGTCGCGGGTCTCGAACATGCCCAGCATCTGCGCCACGGCAATGCCGCCCGAGGATGGCGGCGGCATGCCGCACACGGTGTAGACGCGGTAGTCGCTGCAGACCGGCTCGCGCACTTTCGGGCGGTAGTCGGCGATGTCCTTGGCGGTCAGCAGGCCTGGATTGGTCGGGTGTCCCTTGACCTTGGCCGCGATGTCGCGCGCGATGTGACCGTTATAGAAGACGTCGGCCCCGCCCTGTGCGATTTCTTTCAGGGTCCTGGCCAGCGCCGGATTCTTGAGGATGTGGCCGACCGGCCAGGGCTTGCCGGCCGGGTCATAAAAATAGGCGGCCGCGGCCGGGTCCTTGCGGATGTGGGCGTCCCACATCAAGAGGCCGTTCAGGCGCGGGCTGACGGCGAAACCTTTTTCGGACAGACGGATCGCCGGTGCGAACAGGCTTTTCCAGGGCAGCTTGCCGTGCTGCTTGTGCGCCAGCTCGAGCATGCGCAGCACGCCCGGCGCGCCGACCGAACGGCCGCCGACGACGCCGGCCGTGCGCGACAGCGGTGTGCCGTCGGGATTCTGGAACAGGTGTTCGTCGGCCGCTTTCGGCGCCGTTTCGCGGCCGTCGAAGGCTTGCACCTTTTTGCCGTCGTAATGCATCAGGAAGGCGCCGCCGCCGATACCCGAGCTTTGCGGCTCGACCAGGGTCAGCACCAGCTGAGTGGCGATCGCGGCGTCGATGGCCGTGCCGCCCTTTTTCAATATTTCGTAGCCGGCCTCGACCGCGAGCGGATTGGCGGCGGCCACCATGTACTTGCGGGCGGCCCAGCCGGCCTTGTCCTGGTAGCCGGTGGCGATTTCGGGGGCGCGCTGGGCGGTGTCCTGGGCCAGTGCAGCGAACGGCGCAGCAAGCGCCAGCAGTAAGGCCGCGCTTGCGACGGTTTTCAACTTGATCATCGGGTCTCCAAATGAAGCAAGGGCGTGACCGGCCAGCGGCCGTGCACGCCCAACATCGTTGGCATCCTACATCAAATTGTCAAACGGCTCATTCCACCATTTATTTTGGCTGCATGCGGATCGCGCCGTCGAGACGGATCGTCTCGCCGTTCAGCATCACGTTTTCGATGATCGCTTTCGCCAGGTGCGCGTATTCCTTCGGCATGCCGAGGCGCGGCGGGAACGGGACCATCTTGCCCAGCGAGTCACGCACTTCCTGCGGCATGCCCATCAGCATCGGGGTTTCGAAGATGCCCGGGGCGATCGTCATCACGCGGATGCCGCTACGTGCCAGGTCGCGTGCCATCGGCAGGGTCATGCCGGCCACGGCCGCTTTCGAGGAGCCGTAGGCCGCCTGGCCGATCTGGCCGTCGAAGGCCGCGACCGAGGCGGTGTTGATGATGATGCCGCGCTCGCCGTATTCGGCGCCCTCGGTATTGCCCATCGCTTCGGCAGCCAGGCGCGACATGTTGAAGGTGCCGACCAGGTTGATGTTGACGGCGCGCTGGAACACGTCCAGCGGGTGCGGGCCATCCTTGCCGACGGTTTTCACGGCCGGCGCCACGCCGGCGCAGTTGACCAGGCCGCGCAGCGTGCCCAGGGCGGTAGCGGCAGCGACGACCGCCTTGCCGTCTTCTTCCGAGGTGACGTCGCACTTGACGAACTTGCCGTTCAGCTCGGCGGCCAGGGCCGCGCCCGCTTCCGCCTGCACGTCGGCGATGACGACCTTGCCGCCCGCTTCGGTGATCATGCGCGCGGTGGCCGCTCCCAGGCCCGACGCGCCGCCGGTGACGATGAACACATTGTCTTGAATTTGCATGGTTTTCCCTTTTTGCGTTCTTTTTGACGTTTACGTTAACGTCAACCCACAAGATTGTAGCGAACTTTTGCCGGGAAAAACCACGTTTGTCTTAAAACCTTTGTCTCCGTTTAGAAGCACTGCATGGTGTTGCCGGTGCGGGTGCAAAGGCGCCCCTGATTGTTGACGGCGGCATTGCCGACGCCGGTGTTGTAGCTTGCGCCGCTCGTATCGGTGCAGGTGCCGCCGTTGCAGGTGGTGATCTGGGCCGGGCCGGGTTTCAGCGCCACGGGCTGCGGAGGGGGCAGCGGGGCCAGGGATGGCCCGCTCGCGGCGGCCTGCGGCACGACGTCGACGCGCTGTGGGCTGGAACGGCGCGCGCTGCGCCTGGCGTTCTTTTTAGTGTCCTTGCGGCCGTCGGTTTTGGCGGGGTCCTTCGGCTGGGGCGCCGGCCGCGCCGACGGGTCCACTTCCGTCGCGCTTCCCGGCGGCGCGGCGCCGGACTTTTCTTCCTGGGCCTGCGGCGTCCGTTCGGGCTGGGCGCCGGGTTCGGATTTCAGGGGCTGGGGATGCAGCACCGGGCCGTAGCTGGGACCGGCGGGCGCCGGGGTCACTTGCGCCGGGCGGGATTGCGCGCCGGTTTGTCCGCTTGTTTGCGCGGCCGCCGGCCCGGCTAACGATGCGGCCGCCAGCGCCGCCAGCAGGACGAGCGCGATCTGCGCGGCGCGCAGCGGCTTCGAATGTTTCGCGTGTTTCATGATCGCTCCCTATGATCAATGCGCATGCGCCAATGGATCAATTATCTGCCGCCATGAGGCCGGGCGGCGCGCGCAAGCGGCGCGCCGCGTTGCTGTCATCTCCACGTCAGCTTCAGGCCTTAGGCTGGAGGCAGGCGCCCGGCGAGGCGGCAATCGACAATGGAGACACCCATGCAGACGGTACACGAGCTCTACCAAGCCAGGCGCGGCAGCGCCCTGGATGCCCTGGCGCATTTGCGCGACAACGACATGATCGTCGTGCCGACCGGCGTCGGCGAACCGCCGAGCTTGCTGACGGCCCTGTCCGAACAGCGCAGCCGCTGGACCGGCGTGCGCGTCGCGCAAATCCTGGCGATGCGCAAGTACGGCTATTTCGAACAGGAGACGGCACGCCACGTGCGCCACGCCGCCCTGTTCTTCGGCGGCGCCTCGCGCGCCAGCGGCCAGGGCGGCTGGTGCGACTTCATCCCGAACTATTTTTCGGAGATCCCGACCCTGATCGAGCGCGGCCTGATGCCGGCCGACGTCGTCTTCGCCATGGCCTCCCCGATGAACGCGCAGGGCTGGTTCGCGCTCAGCCTGGGCACCGATTACACGATGGCGGCCGTGGCCAAGGCACGCGCCGTGATCCTGGAAGTCAATCCGAACGTGCCCTTCGCGCACGGCCACTGCCACATCCACATTTCGCAGGTAACGAGCCTGGTCGAAAGCGAAGACCCGATCCTGGAAGTCGGGCTGCCGGCCATCGGCCCGGTGCAGGAGGCGATCGGCAAGTACGTGGCCGACATGATCGAGGACGGCTCCACCCTGCAGATCGGTTACGGCGGCATCCCGGATGCGGTGGTGCAGCAGCTGACCCACAAGCACGACCTTGGCGTGCACACCGAGATGATTGGCGACGGCATCCTCAAGCTGGTCGAGTGCGGCGCCGTCACCAACCGCAAGAAGACCCTGCTCCCGGGCAAGATGGTCGCCACCTTCGCCCTCGGCTCGCGCCGCCTGTACGACTTCATGCACCACAACCCGATGCTGGAGATGCACCCGTCGAATTTTACGAACGACCCGTACGTCGCCGGGCAAAACGACAAGCTGGTGTCGATCAACGCCAGCCTGCAGGTCGATCTGCTCGGCCAGTGCGGCAGCGAAAGCATCGCCCACCTGCCCTATTCCGGCACCGGCGGCCAGGTCGACTTCGTGCGCGCGGCCAACCGTTCGCGCGGCGGCCAGTCTTTCATCGTGCTGCCCTCGACTGCGAAGGACGGTACCGTCTCGCGCATCGTGCCGACACTGACGCCGGGCACCCATGCCACCACCAGCAAGAACGACGTCAACTATATTGTCACCGAATACGGTGTGGCCCAGCTGCGCGGCAAGTCGGCCAAGCAGCGGGCGCAGGAACTGATTGCGATCGCGCACCCGGACTTTCGCGGCTGGCTGCGCGAAGAGGCGAACAGGATGTGCGTGTTCTGAGGGCGCTGCCTCATTGAGGCGGACTTCCCTCGTGGATGCTTGCGCGCAGCTGCTCGCGGAAGGCCGGCGTGTCCTGGTGTCCGTGCACGCTGACGGCGTGCTGGACGGCGACCTCCATCAATTCCTGCTCGCTGTCGGCGGCGATGGTGACCGAGCAGTTCTTTTCGCTCGGAAACTCGCGGCAATCGATGAACTTGCGTGCCATGATGACCTCCTCAGCCGGTGTGTTCAACTTCAGTGTAGGAGGCGCCGGCGCCAGTTCAAGCGAGCTCGACTATCGGAGGAAAGATGAGTGACAGCATCAGGATCGAAGAGAACGACCACCTGCGCGGCCCGCGCGACGCCGAGGTGACGCTGGTCGAATACGGCGACTTCCAGTGCCCATACTGCGCCCGCGCGCATGCGGCGCTCGACCAGCTGATGCACCAGCACCAGGGACGCGTGGCGCTTGTGTATCGTCACCTGCCGCTGAGCGACCTGCATCCGTTCGCCGCCCGCGCGGCGGAAGCGGCCGAAGCCGCCGGCGCCCAGGGCAAGTTCTGGGAGATGCACGACGCCCTGTTCGAGAACCAGGCCATGGCGAGCGAGGATGCGCTGCCGGGTATCGCCGCCAGCCTGGGCCTGGACGCGCAGCGCTTCGTGCGCGAGCTGGACGAGGGCAAGCACCGCGCCGGGGTCGCCGCCCATGCCGAACAGGCCCGCGCGCACGGCGCCAGCGGCACGCCGACCTTTTTCATCAACGGCGAGCGCTACCACGGCGATTCCGACCAGGCCTCGCTGGCCGCGGCCCTGCAGGAAGCGCTCGGCCGCGCCTGAACCAGCTCGCGGCCGAGGCGCATCCGCCTATTGCTGCAGACGCGGCTCCTGGGCCACGGTCGCGGCCGCCGTTCCGCCGACGGGCTGCGCGCCGCCCCGCTCCGCCGGCTTGGCCGACCATTTCAGCTGGGCGACATCCGGCTCGCTGACGGCTACCCAACCGGCCGCCGGCAGTAGCGGCACCAACAGCAATGCGACGATGTTGATGATCTTGATGAGGGGATTCACCGCCGGCCCGGCCGTGTCCTTGTAGGGGTCGCCGACGGTGTCGCCGGTCACGGCCGCCTTGTGCGTGTCCGACCCCTTGCCGCCGTAGTTGCCGTCCTCGATGTATTTCTTGGCGTTGTCCCAGGCGCCGCCGCCGGTCGTCATCGAAATCGCGACGAACAGGCCGGTGATGATGGTGCCCATCAGCAGCCCGCCCAGCGCCGCCGGCCCCAGCAGCATGCCGACCGCGATCGGCACCACCACCGGCAAGAGCGAAGGCAGGATCATCTCCTTGATCGCCGAGGCCGTCAGCATGTCGACCGCCTTGTGGTATTCGGGCTTCGCGGTGCCGGCCATGATGCCGCTGATCTCGCGGAACTGGCGCCGCACCTCGACCACGACGGCGCCGGCGGCGCGACCGACGGCTTCCATCGCCATCGCCCCGAACAGGTAGGGAATCAGGCCGCCGATGAACAGGCCGACGATCACCATGGGGTTCGACAATTCGAAGGCCATCGACATGCCCGCGGTATCGAGCGCGTGGCTGTAGTCGGCGAACAGCACCAGCGCGGCCAGGCCCGCCGAGCCGATCGCGTAGCCCTTGGTCACGGCCTTGGTGGTGTTGCCCACCGCGTCGAGCGGGTCGGTAATCGCGCGCACCGATTCCGGCATGCCGCTCATTTCGGCGATGCCGCCGGCGTTGTCGGTGATCGGGCCGTAGGCATCCAGGGCGACGATAATGCCGGCCATCGACAGCATCGAGGTGGCGGCAATCGCGATGCCGTACAGCTGGCCCAGCTGGTAGGCGACCAGGATCGCGATGCAGACCACCAGCACCGGGTAGGCGGTCGACTTCATCGACACGCCAAGGCCCGCGATGATGTTGGTGCCGTGGCCGGTGGTCGAGGCTTCGGCGATGTGGCGCACCGGCTTGAATTCGGTGCCCGTGTAGTACTCGGTGATGTAGACCATCAGGCCGGTGAGCACGATGCCGACGATGGCGCAGCCCAGCATGCTGCCGCGCATGGCCGCGTCTTCCCATACCAGCCAGGTGACGACGATGAAGCCGAACAGCGACAGCCCGGCGGCCCACCACAGGCCCGTGTACAAGGCCGACATGATCTTGCCGTTGGGGCGGGCGCGCACCATCGAGCAGCCGACGATCGAGCCGAGGATGGACACCGCGCCCAGCAGCAGCGGGTAGATCACGGCTGCGCCATTCTCTCCGCCTACCAGCAGCGCGCCCAGCAGCATGGTGGCGATCAGGGTGACGACGTAGGTTTCGAACAGGTCGGCCGCCATGCCGGCGCAGTCGCCGACGTTGTCGCCCACGTTGTCGGCGATCACCGCCGGGTTGCGCGGATCGTCTTCGGGAATCCCGGCTTCGACCTTGCCGACCAGGTCGGCGCCGACGTCGGCGCCCTTGGTGAAGATGCCGCCGCCCAGGCGCGCGAAGATCGAGATCAGCGAGGCGCCGAAGGCCAGGCCGATCAGGGGCGCGATGATGTCGTGGCGGGTGCGCCCGCTGCCTTCTCCCATGCTGGCGAGGAACCAGTAGAACAGGGTCACGCCCAGCAGGCCCAGGCCCACCACCAGCATGCCGGTGATGGCGCCGCCCTTGAAGGCCACCGCCAGGGCTTCCTTCATGCCCGTGGCGGCCGCCTGCGCCGTGCGCACGTTGGCGCGCACCGAGACGTTCATGCCGATGAAGCCGCAGGCGCCCGAGAGCACGGCGCCGGCGAAGAAGCCGAGCGCGGTCCAGGGACCGAGCAGCGCGTAGATGGCAATCAGCAAGACCAGCCCGACGATGCCGATGGTGCGGTACTGGCGCCCGAGATAGGCCGAAGCGCCCTCCTGGATGGCCTGGGCGATGGCGCCCATGGTGGCGTTGCCGGCATCTTGCCGGAGGATCCAGGTGCGGGCCCAGAGCCCGTAGACAACCGCGATGACGCCGCATGCCACGGCAAACGCGAGATAGTTTGCAGCCATATCGTCCCCTTAGTTTTTCGATCAAGTCACAACAACACAACGAAGAATGCTTCCCTCACCGGCGAAGCAGTCTGACTCACTGCGTACTGCACAACTTTGATTAAAACTTATGGTGCGACGGATGGCTGGGCGTCATCCGGTCAAAAAAAAGCGGACGTTGCCGTCCGCTTATTGTCTTACTCCGAGAGCGCGGCGAATGCCGCGTCGCGTACTTGTTCGACCGGTCCCACGCCCGAGATCTTGCGATACTTCGGTGCGCCCGGCAGGCCGGACTGGGCCCAGTTGTTGTAGTAGCCGAGCAGCACTTCGGTCTGGTTGTGGTAGACCTCGAGGCGCTTCTTGACGGTTTCTTCCTTGTCGTCGTCGCGCTGGACCAGCGGCTCGCCGGTGACGTCGTCGATGTCGGCGACCTTCGGCGGGTTGAAGGTGGTGTGGTACACGCGGCCCGAACCCGGGTGCGAGCGGCGGCCGCTCATGCGTTCGACGATCAGTTCGTCGGGCACGTCGAACTCGAGCACGTAGTCGACGTTGATGCCGTTGTCCTTCATGGCGTCGGCTTGCGCCACGGTGCGCGGGAAGCCGTCGAACAGGTAGCCGTTGGCGCAATCGGCTTCCTGCAGGCGATTCTTCACCAGGCCGATCATGATGTCGTCCGACACCAGGCCGCCTGCGTCCATTACTTTTTTCGCCGCCAGGCCCAGCTCGGTGCCGGCCTTGATCGCCGCACGCAGCATGTCGCCGGTGGAGATCTGGGGGATATTGTATTTTTCCTTGATGAAGTTAGCCTGGGTGCCCTTACCGGCGCCAGGCGCTCCTAACAGAATGAGACGCATGAAAAATTCCTAAGACGGATAATGAAATTTGTAATTGTGTTGGCAACAAATGCGGATTGATGCATATCTGACTACCTTGGTACGAAACTTACCACAAAACCAAGCCCCAGCGCCAATCCCGGCGCCTGCAGCAATGGTTTATTGAGGCAGAACAGACGGTCCGTGAATCAATTGCCACACAGATCAAGACGACTACTCAAGACTCATAGTAAAGGCGTACCCGCGCCAGGTCTTCCGGCGTATCGACACCGGCCTCGGGCGCGCTGTCGGTGACGTGGACGGCGATCGGGTAGCCGTGCCAGAGCACGCGCAGTTGTTCGAGTGCTTCGACCTGTTCCAGCGGCGCCGGTTCCAGGCCCGGATAAGCCTGCAGGAAGGCGTTGCGGTAGGCATACAGGCCGATGTGGCGCAGCGGTGCATAGCCGGCCGGCAGCGTTTCGCGGCTGGCGACAAAGGCGTCGCGTGCCCAGGGAATGGTGGCGCGCGAAAAGTACAGCGCCCTGCCCGCCTTGTCGAGCACGACTTTTACGACGTTCGGATTGAAGACGTCAGCGACTTCGCTCAGGGGATGGGCACAGGTGGCCATCGGCACGTCGACATTGATGCGGCTGGCGCAGGCGGCCAGCAGCGCCGGGTCGATCAGCGGTTCGTCGCCCTGCAGGTTAACGACGACCTCGTCCTCGCCCAGGCCCAGTTCGCGCGCCACTTCGGCGATGCGGTCGGTGCCGGACGGATGGTCGGCACGCGTCATGCGCGCATCGACGCCGTGCGCCGCGCAGGCGGCCAGGATGTCGGCATGGTCGGTCGCGACCACGATGCGCGCGGCGCCGGATTCGCGCGCACGCTCGGCGACGCGCACGACCATCGGTTTGCCGCCCAGGTCGGCGAGCGGCTTGTTCGGCAGGCGGGTCGAGGCGAGCCGCGCCGGGATGATGACGGTGAAGCTCATACCGCTTCGATCTTGCGCGCCTGGTCGGCCCACATGATCGGGATGCCGTCGCGGATCGGGTAGGCAAGGCGGTCCGGACGGCAGGTCAGTTCCTGGGCCTTCTTATCGTATTCGAGCGGTCCCTTGCACAACGGGCAGACCAGGATATCAAGCAGGCGAGCGTCCACGACATTTCTCCACAATGAGGTCGGCCACGGCGGCATCGATGCGCGCCGTGACCGGGACCACCCACAAGCGTGGATCGTCCTTCAGGTTTTCAAGTTGCCCACATTTTACTGCATCCTTCTCGGTGATCAGGATGACATCGGCATCCACGGACGCAAACGGGTTGTCGCGGAAATCGTAGTGGTCGGCCAAAGGCAGCTCGGCAAACGAGAGGCCGGCGCCGCGCAGCAGGGTGAAGAAGCGGCCCGGGTTGCCGATGCCGGCGGCCGCCAGCACGCGCTGCCCGGCAAACGAGGCCAGCGGCCGGCGCTCGGCGCCGTTCGCCAGGCGTTCGGCGACCTCGCCCACCAGCTGCATCTGGAATGGCGCACCGCCGACCTGGGCTGCCAGCGCAGGCGTGATCTGCGGCGCGTTGACAACCGTGACGTCGCGCCGGCGCGAGGGCGGCTCGCGCAAGGGTCCGGCCGGCAGCAGCCAGCCGTTGCCGGCGCCGCGGCCGTCGAACAGCAGCACCTCGACGTCGCGCGCCAGCGCGTAATGCTGCAGGCCGTCGTCGGTGAGGATCACGTTCACCTCCGGGTGCGCGGCCAGCAGCGCCCTGCCCGCCTCCACGCGCTTCCTGCCGACGAAGACCGGGACGCCCGCGCGGCGCGCGATCAGCAGCGGTTCGTCGCCGACCTCGCGCGTATCGGAGGCGAGCGTGACTTCGCGCGCCGCTTCGCCCTCGGCGCCGTGGCCGCGCGAGATCACGCCCGGACGCAAGCCCGCCTCCATCAGCCCTTGCGCCAGCCAGATCGTCAGCGGCGTCTTGCCGGTACCGCCAATAAAGATATTACCGACCACGACGACCGGCACCGGCAGCCGTCCCGCCTTCAGGATGCCGGCACGATAGAGGCCGGCACGCAGGCCGCTCAAGGCGCGAAACAGCAGCGAGACGGGCCACAGCGCGCAGGCGAGCGGGCCGCGGCGCAGCCAGGCTCGCGTCAAAGTCGATTCGAGGGAATTGTTCTTGGACATAAAAAAAGGCGCAGCACCAGGCAGGCACTGCGCCCGTCTGGTGCTTGTGCGCTTACTTCTTGCCGCCGGTCTGGGCCGCGAAGGTCAGCTTGTCGTAGCCGGCCAGGCGCGCCGCTTCCAGCACGTTGATCACCATCTGGTGCATCGCGAACTGGTCGGCGTTGACGATGATGACGGGGTCCGCCACCGGCTGGCCGTTCGGGCCCTGGCGCGCGGCCGTTTTCAGGTCGTCGGCCAGGCCGGCGACGCCGTTGAAGGAGACCGGCGTGTTGTTCACCGTGTAATTGCCCTTGGCGTCGATCGTCACGTTGATCTCGAAGGGCTTCTCGGCCACCTTGTCGGCGTCTGCCGTCGGCAGCGTGATCTGCAGCTCGGTAAATTTACTGTAGGTGGTCGAGACCATCAGGAAGATGAGCACGACCAGCAGCACGTCGATGAAGGGGATCAGGTTGATCTCCGGATCCTCGCGCTTGCGGCCGCGGCGGAAATCCATCATTTGCGCGCCCCGTGGACGACGTCGACGAATTTCACGGCTTGCAGTTCCATGTCGATGATGAAGCTGTCGACCAGGGCGCGGAAGTGGCGGTACGCCACCAGGGCCGGCATCGCGATGGCGAGACCGAAGCCGGTGTTATACAGCGCCACCGAGATGCCGTGCGCCAGCTGGGCCGGGTTGGCGCCGCTGGCGTTTTGCGAACCGAAGATCTCGATCATGCCGACCACCGTGCCGAACAGGCCCATCAGCGGCGCGAGCGAGGCGATCGTACCCAGCGTGGTCAGGAAGCGTTCCAGAACGTGGGCGACGCCGCGGCCGGCCTCCTCGATCGATTCCTTCATCACGTCGCGCGGGGCGTCGACGTTGCGCAGTGCGGCGGCCAGCACGGTGCCGAGCGGGGAATTCTGTTCCAGCGTGCCGATGATCTCGGGCGTGGCCTTCTTGTTGCGGTAGACCTGGATGACTTCACCGAGCAATTGCTTCGGCAAGATTTTTTCACGGCGCAGGTAAATCAGGCGTTCGATGATCAAGGCCAGGGCGACGATGGAAGCGATCAGTAAGGGCCAGATGGGCCAGCCGGCAGCTTGAAGAATGGCGAACAAGAGAACTCCTGAGATGATGAGATACGAATGCGGCAATGTAGCAAGTTGGCAGCAATGCGGCAAGTACAGTTCTGCACAAGTTCTGTGGATAAAATTGTGCGCAAGGCCCTGCTCCACATCAAAGAACATTGATTCTTAAGGGAATTTTTCCTCTGCGCAATTATGTAGCACTTGAGGAAACAGACGTTTTCAGATCCTGTTGCCAGCTCGACTGCGTGCTCGCATAGCGCTGACTTGTAAACATTTTCTGTGGATAAAATTGTGTGCAATGGCCGCCTCTGAACACTAAGCCATTGATTCTAATCAATATCTTCTTCACGAACAAAAATATGGCAGCTTGAGACAGGCCGATTGACCGCTCAGCCATGTCAGATGTTTCCCACATTTTTTGTGGACAAAATTGTGAGCAATGGCCTCTCTCGCGACTTAAGCAATTGATTTTATAAGGAAAAGATGCGGTGGCACAAAATTAGGCAAGGGCTGTTGTCCACATTGGGCTCCCCCGGTGCAGGCAAGCTTGTAGAAGCAGCCTGCGCTTTTCCCGGCAGGGCCGGACTTTGCACACTTTCTGTGGAAAAGAATGTGCGCAAGCCTTCTTGCGCTCGCTTAAGTACTTGATTCGATGCAGATTAAAGTGCATGCCCGTTTTTGTGGCAGGCCCGGCAGTATGCACTGTGGGTCGTGTGCACGTTCAGCCGCACCACCGTTCTACACATTTTCTGTGGACAAAATTGTGAGGAAGCACCTTAAGCTGGCACAAGCTCCTTGTTTTTAAAGGACAAAATATCGCTGCACAAAATCTTCGCAGCGGCAAATGCGGGCACAGCTTATTCCTGTCATCCGATCTCGATGTCTGAAATCCATCTGCAACTGAGCGGCTTTGCACACAAACTGTGGAAAAGAATGTGCGCAAGCTCAGCGTCTATACATTAAGTACTTGATTCGAAACAGGAAACCCTTGCATGCCCGCTTCTTGAGCAGGGGACAAGTCTTATGGATGAGTTCCCCACATTTTTTGTGGATAACATTGTGTCCAAGTGCACTTCGCACCCCTTAAGTCATTGATTTAAAACAAATCAACCTGGGCTGCCAGCAAAAAAGGCGGCATGCATATCCCTGCGCTTCGCTACAAAAACCCCTTGTCGCGGAGCCCGGCATATGCCATAAGCTGTCCGCTTCCTCCGTTTGCGAACACGCCATGCTGAACCAACCCGACTCCGACGCCACCTACGCCGCGCCGCCCGTCCTCACCGTCTCCGCCCTGAATGCGCAGGTCGCGCGCCTGCTCGAGCGTTCCTTTCCCCTGACCTGGATCGGCGGGGAAATCTCGAACTTCACCCGCGCCAGTTCCGGCCACTGGTATTTCACGCTGAAGGACGACGCGGCCCAGGTGCGCGCGGTGATGTTCCGCGGCCGCGCCCAGTACGCCGGCTTCGTGCCGCGCGAAGGCGACAAGGTCGAGGTGCGCGCCTTGGTCACCCTGTACGGCGCGCGCGGCGATTACCAGATCAATGTCGAGGCGATCCGCCGCGCCGGCGTCGGCCAGCTGTACGAAGCCTTCCTGCGCCTGAAGGACAAGTTGACGGCCCAGGGCCTGTTCGACCAGGAGCGCAAGCGCGCCCTGCCCCTGTTCACGCGCAGCATCGGCATCGTCACCAGCCCGCAGGCGGCCGCCCTGCGCGACATCCTCACCGCCCTGAAGCGGCGCGCGCCGCACGTCAACATCGTGCTGTATCCGGCGCCGGTGCAGGGCCAGTTCGCGGCGCAGAAGATCGCCGAAGCGATCATGACCGCCTCGCACCGTGCAGAGGTCGACGTGCTGCTGGTCTGCCGCGGCGGCGGCTCGATCGAAGACTTGTGGAGCTTTAACGAGGAAGTCGTGGCGCGGGCCATCGCCGCCTGCAGCGTGCCCGTCATTTCCGGCGTCGGCCACGAGACCGACGTCACCATCGCCGACTTCGCCGCCGACATGCGCGCCGCCACGCCGACGGCCGCGGCCGAACTGGCGGCCACGCCGCGCGAGGACTGGATGGGCTCGCTGGCGGCGGACGCCACCGACCTGCGCCGCGCCATGCGGCGCCAGCTGTCGGAAGCGAACCAGGGCCTGGACAATCTGAGCCGCCGCCTGCTCAGCCCGACGGCCCAGATCGCGCACCAGCGCCTGAAACTGCGCGCTGCGGCCTCCAGCCTGAGCCACGCGGTGCGCACGCCCCTGAACCGCGGCGGCGTGCTGCTGGCCCAGCTGCAGCAGCGCTGGGCCCGCCATCGTCCGGAAGTGCGATCGCTGCGCGCTCAATTGATGTCCGAAGGCCGGCACCTGAACGCAAGCCTGTGCAGCGCGGTCAAACAGCGGCGCGACGCGCTCGAGGGCCTGGCCGCTCAGCTCGAACTGCTGAACCCGCAGCGCACGCTCGAGCGCGGCTATGCGATCGTCAGCAATGCCGAGGGCCATGCGCTGCGCGCACCGGGCGAGATCAAGGCGCGCCAGGTGCTGACGGTTCGCCTCGCCGACGGCAGCGCGGAGGTCAAGGTATCGAGCGTACAGGCCCGGCTGGAATAGGTCTTGGCAAGCTCGCTTGACATCCTGATACGCAGCAAACAAGCAAGGTCACCCCATCCGGTTTAAAATATGCGCCGTTTCGGAAGAATTACTTCGTTTCCAACCAAATAGAGGAATAAGACATGGAACACACTCTGCCACCGCTGCCGTACGCGAAAGACGCCCTCCAGCCGCACATCTCGGCCGAGACCCTGGAATACCACTACGGCAAGCACCACGCCACCTATGTGACGAACCTGAACAACCTGATCAAGGGCACTGAGTTCGAAAACATGTCGCTGGAAGAAATCGTCAAGAAGTCCTCGGGCGGCATCTTCAACAATTCGGCCCAGGTCTGGAACCACACCTTCTTCTGGAACTGCATGTCGCCAAACGGCGGCGGCGCGCCGACCGGCAAGGTCGCCGACGCGATCAACGCCAAGTGGGGTTCGTTCGACAAGTTCAAGGAAGAGTTCTCGAAGTCGGCCATCGGCAACTTCGGTTCGGGCTGGACCTGGCTGGTGCAAAAGGCCGACGGCGGCGTCGACATCGTCAACACCTCGAACGCCCACACCCCGCTGGCATCGGACGACAAGGCCCTGCTGACCTGCGACGTCTGGGAACACGCCTACTACATCGACTACCGCAACGCCCGCGCCAAGTTCGTGGAAGCGTTCTGGAACCTGGTCAACTGGGAATTCGTGAACCAGAACATGGCGTAATTGCTTTCGTCTTCCGGCCCAGCCGGAGCAAAGACCGCGGCCCGCTTCGAGCGGGCCTTTTTTTTGTCCCTCGCCATGCCGCCCGCATGAAGCGCGGCGCGCCCGCAACGCTTCCGTCCCGCTCTACTTGATGCACGCCAAGCCCTGATGCTGCCGCACCAATAGGTGTGCGTATTCCCACGTTTAATGGTCCCAGTACATTTCCTGACAGACAGCAATGTGCCCATTCCATTTGACCAGGGAGAACGCGTGAACATCCAAAAACTGATCACAGCCTCATGTTTCGCAGCCGTCGCAGTGGCGGCAAGCGGCTGCGCCGTACCGGGCGCCGGCGGCGGCAAGGTGGTACTGACGACAGACCAGATCTACCCCGCCATCGGGCCCTATTCGCAGATGGTCGGCCACGGCAAGCTGATCTATTTCTCCGGCGTGATCGCGCTGAACAAGGCCGGCACGGCGATCGAGGGCACGACCATCGAGGAGCAGACCAATAAAGTGCTGGGCTATATCGGCGCCGAACTGGCTTCGCAGGGCCTGGGTTTCGAGGACGTGTTGACGAGCACGGTCTACATGCAGGACCTGAACGAGTTCGCCGCCATGAATGCCGTCTACGGCCAGTACTTCAAGAAAGATCCGCCCTCGCGCGCCACGCTGCAGGTCGCACGCCTGCCGCGCGACGCCAAGATCGAGATCGCCATCGTCGCGGCGCGCCGCTGATTTCCCCTTTCGACAGGAGACCCGCATGCAGAAGGACACGACAGCACTGATCGACACGAACACCGCAGGCAGCGCGCCGGCCCACTGGAGCCGGAACCGGCGCGACTTCCTGCGCATCCTCGGCTCCGGCGCGCTGGCCGCAACGCTGGGGCCGCTTGCCGGCTGCAGCGACGGCCATGCGGCCAGCCGCACCGAGGAACTGCGCAACCTGTTGCTGGCCGACGAAGGCTTCTGGCGCGACGTGAATGCGATGTTCACGCTGAATCCGGCCAAGCGCTTCATGAACATCGGCACCGCCGGTTCGATGCCGAAGGTAGCGCTCGACCTGTTCGACAGCGAGAACCGCGCCAGGGCCATCGAGAGCATGAGCGGCTACGGCAACCTGCTGGCCGAACGCACGCAGGTCGCGCCCGGCTTCGGCGTCGATCCCGACGAACTGGCCTTTTCGGCCAACACCTCGTCCGGCATGTGCCATGCGATCCTCGGCCTGCAATGGAATCCGGGCGACGTCGTCGTCACCACCAACCACGAGCACGGCGGCGGCGAGACGCCGCTGGCGATCGCGGTGGCGCGCTACGGCATCGAAGTCTCGCGCATCCCTCTTCCGGTCGGCAATGCCCAGAGCGCGCAATTGTACGTGTCGCTGTTCGACCAGCGCATCCGCGAACTGCGCACGCAGGGCAAGCGCGTGCGCGCGATGATGTTCTCGGCGCCAACCTACAAGACCGGCACCATGCTGCCGATCGCGGAGCTGATGGAAGTAGCCAAGGCCCACGAACTGATCAGCATCGTCGACGGCGCCCACCTGCCGGGGATGATGGCGTATAACTATGCCGACCTCGGCATGGACTTCATGTCGGGCGCCGGCCACAAGTGGCAGTGCGGCCCCGGTTCGACCGGCATCCTGATCGTGCGCAACAAGATCCGCGCATCGAACCCGCTGCCGTTGCCGGCCTGGTACCCGATCCACACCAGCAGCTGGACGCCGCGCGCACGCACGACCAACGGCACCGCCACCTGGGACGTCGCCGCCACCATCACCTCCTGCGGCAGCCTGCACACACCGATGTTCCATGGCCTGGTATCAAGCTGCGGCGTGTGGGACCAGATCGGCCGCAAGAAGATCGAGACCTACGACCTGGCCCTGTCGGCCTACCTGAAGGAACGCATCGCCGAGATCTGGGGTGTGGACCGCCTGTACTCGCCGAAGGACGATCCGAAGCTGGTCTCGGCGGTCACCTCCTTCAATCCCTTCAACAATGCGAACGACGTCCTGAACAGCGCCAAGTCGGGCGAATTCGTGACGCGCATGCTGAGCGACTACAGCCCGGGCTTCGTGATCCGCAACGTCAACGTGCCCGTGATCGGCGCGCCGAGCGACCACTACGTGATCCGGATCTCGACCCACCTGTGGACCAGCGTAGACGATATCGACAAGCTCGTTGCGGCCATGGACGACCTGCGCCGCAAAATGGGCTGATCGTATCCAGCTGCCCGCAAGAGCCGCCGCGTGCGGCTTTTTTCATTTGCAGGCGCATCCATTTGTCCGGAAAATGTATTCGACTGTCGCCAGAATGTCGTGGCTGTGTGCTTCACTCCGATTGCTTCTATACAATGCCGGCTGGAGGAGAACAGCATGTACCGAGTGTTATTGGTGGAAGACGATGCGCGCCTGGCCGAGCTCGTCACGGAATACCTGTCCGGCTACGAGTTCGCGGTCGAACTGGTCACGCGCGGCGACGAGGCGCTGGCGCGCTTCCAGGCCTGTGCGCCCGACGTGGTCGTGCTCGACCTGATGCTGCCTGGCCTCGACGGCATGGTCGTGTGCCGCCAGATCCGCGAACTGTCCGAGGTGCCGATCCTGATCCTGACCGCGCGCGAAGACTCCTACGATGAGGTCTCGGGCCTCGAGCAAGGCGCGGACGACTTCGTCAACAAGCCGGTGCAGCCGCGTGTGCTGCTGGCGCGCCTGCGTGCCCTGCTGCGCCGTACCCAGCCGAAAAGCAGCCCCGACAGCGGCGAACTCGTCTTCGGCGGCCTGCGCATCGTCGGCGCCGACCGCACCGTCTACTGGCGCGACGAACTGTGCGTGCTGAGCAATACCGAATACAAGCTGCTGCTGGTGCTGGCCGAAGCGGCCGGACGCGTGCTCTCGCGCGACGAACTGCTGAAAAAAATGCGCGGCATCGAGTTCGACGGCCTCGACCGCAGCATCGACAACTGCATCTCGAAACTGCGCCGCAAGTTCGACGACGCCAAGTCGGAGAAGATCAAGACGGTGTGGGGCGAGGGCTACCTGTTCTCGCCTTCGGCCTGGGCCTGATCCGTAGGGTGGAGTCCTGACTCCACGCGGTGATACGTAGCAGCGAGATCATCGTAAACGAGAGCGGAGCCGACGCGTATCACGCGTGGAGTCAGGACTCCACCCTACGCCCCTACGTCCCTACTCAAACAGCGGTACGATCGCCAGCGGCGGATACGCGGTGACGAGCTGCACGCGCTCGCTGCCGGCGAATCGGTACAGCACGGTCGGGAAGCTGTCGTCGGCATCGCCCGGGAAGGGAGTGCCGGACGCGACCGAAAGCGCGGCATCGGACCCGTCGGCGCGGTGCACGCGCACGCCGGCGTCAAGCGTGCGCTTCGCGAACACGAAGCGCACGCCGGCGCACTGGCGCGTGCGCAGCGAACCGTCGCCGTAGCGCGCGAATCCCAGCGCCTGTTCGCAGGCCGCGCGCAATTCGCCATCCTCATAGACGCCGTCGGGCTGGAGCGCGATCGACACGCGCGGACGAATGGCGAAGCTGCCGATCTTGCGGCTCAGCAGCAAGGCGACGTTCTCGTCGTAGGCCCCTTTTAACAAGGGGAAAGGCGTGCGGCCGAGCGGATCGAGCGGCAGGTTGACCTGGTTGGTCTTGCCGGCCAACGTCAGCTGCAAGCCCTCGACGGAGGCGCCGCGGTCCTGGGGTGCAACCTGCAACTGGCTTTGCAGGAAGTTTTTCGGTCCCCCGTATTTTTCGAACACCACCATGGCGCGGTAGGCGTCGCGGTAGCTGACCCAGTCGCCGGCGCAGGCGGGTCCGGCAGCCAAAGCGACCAGCGCCAGGGTGCAAGCAGGGATGTGGCTGGCCAGTGGCATCGTCAGAAACGGTAGGCGATGGCGGTCGAAACCGTCAGGTTGGTCGGCCGCTCAACGAGCGGGCTCAGGCGGGCACTGCCCAGCAGGCGCGTGGCTTGCACGCTCGAGGTCAGCATCCAGGACGGCGACCAGGCCCAGTTCCAGCGCGCACCGATGCGCGCATCCTTCAAGCCGCCGCCGGCATCGAACACGGGCAGGCCGCTGAGCAGGGAATCGCTTTCGCTGACGCCGAAGAAAGCGCTGTTGTAGCGGCGGCTGGCGAAGCTCACGCCCGCGTCCAGCGCGAGCCGGTGATGCGCTCCCAGCGACAAGGCCAGGCGCTGCACGCCAAGTTCGAGCTTCATGCCATTGCGCGCATTGCCGGCGCCGTACAGCAGGCTGCTGGTCAGGCGCCAGTCGGGCGTCAGGTAGTAGTTGAGGAAGCCGCCGCCCTGCAGGCGGCCGTGGATGACCGGCATGCCGGCCAGGCGGTTGTCGCTGTACGCGGCCAGCGGCATCGCGACCAGGCTGAAGCGCATGTCGCCGACGCCGCCCAGCTCGTCGCCCTCGCCGGCCGCGTCGCGCCGGGGCTGCCATTCCAGCAGTGGACCGAACTCGACTTGCGGCGTGCGCCCGAGGTGGATGCCGGCACGCATGCCGGAGACGAACAAGCCATTGCTCAGCTGGACCTGCAGCACCGGCAGCGCCGAGCGCTCCGTGCTTGCTGCACCCTGGTAGCGCGCCGACGAGACGATGCCGATCCCGACATACATGTCGCGGCTGCCGTCGGGCATCGGATTGGTCGCCGGCGTCTGCGCGCAGGCAGCGCTCGACACAGCGGCGCATGCCAAGGCAGCAAGGGGGGCCAGGACAGAAAGCTTGGTCATCATCGGGGTTGCGAAAGCTCGGGTGCCAGTATTTTACGTTGAGGCAAGCCTAGCTCCCAAATGTCGTGTTTGCCTGTGGGCAAATAGTTACAAGCAGCCTTCCCTGGATGAGGCGAAGGCGACGCGGGGCGGCGTGCGGCGTGCGATCCGCGCCGGCCCCGTCCGTCTGGCCACGCGCCGGAACGGCGGCAGCCCGAATAAAAAAGCCCACCGACACTCGCATGTCGAGTGGGCAAACGGAAAACCTGATACGGAGCATCTTAACGCGTAAAAACTTTCCAAACTTTTATCAGATGTCGCCGAATTGTCGCGAATTTGTAAGCTGGCAAGGTTATGTTTGCTCCGATACAATGCCGCCAGGAGAAAACAATGTTTCTGCACCGCTTAGTGAAACGAGCAAGAGGAGCGGCCGGGTGAACCGGATCTTCTTCCGTTTCTTCATGCTGGTGATGCTGTCGATCACGGCCGCCACCTTCGTCATCTATTTCGCCATGAGCCGGCTGTTCGGCGATCCGCTGGAAGACATCGCGCGGCGCCAGGCCTCGGCCCAAATCTTCCTGATCGAACAATATGTCGACGCCGCCCCCGCCGACGAATGGCTGGCGCGCCTGAACCGGGTGCGCGAAGTCTCCGGCACCCGCTTCGACCTGATCCCGCTGCCCAGGGCGCGCTCCTTCCTGCCCGCCGCCAGCCTCGGCGCCCTCGACCGCGGCGAGGTCGTGCTCGACGTCGAAGGCAAATCCTTTTATCGCCGCGTCGACCTGAAGGGCGAGCGCTACATCGGCAGCGAGGAAGACGTGATCCACGTGCAGGACTTGCCAATCGACGTCAGCCTGGCGCTGCAGATGGAAGCGGTGCGCTATGTGATCGTGGCCCTGGCCCTGCTGGTGCCGATCGCCCTGTGGTCGCGTTCGCATTGGCAGGGCTTGCAGTCGCTGTCGCGCGTGGCCGACGAATTCGGCGCCGGCAAGCTGTCGGCGCGCGCGCGCATGCAGCCCTCCGCCAGCATCTATCCGCTGGCCGAACGGATCGACCACATGGCCGACCGCATCGAGGAACTGCTGACGGCGCAGAAGACCCTGCTCCACTCCGTCTCGCACGAATTGCGCACGCCGATCGCGCGCCTCGAATTCGCGCTCGAGCTGCTGGAAGCCAAGGCGCTCGACCCAAGCCTCAAGAAGCGCATCGCGGCGATGGAAGGCGACGTGCTGGAACTGAACTCCCTGGTCAACGAACTGCTGGGCATGGCAAGGCTCGACAGCGGGCAGCCGCTGCAGAAGGAAACGCTGGAAGTGGCCGCGCTGCTGCGCACGGCCGAAGCGGCCCTGCCGCCCGGGGAGCCGGTGCTGGAGCTCGTGTGCGCGCCCGATGCGGGCACGATCGAGGGCGATGCGCGGCTGCTGGGGCGGGCGCTGTCGAATCTGCTACGTAATGCGCAGAAGTATGCGCTGGCGCGGATCAGGCTGACGGCGCGGCGCGAGTCTGGGCGCTTGCTTGTGACCGTGGAAGACGATGGGCCGGGGATTCCGCACGAAGAGCGCGAACGGGTATTCGAGCCGTTTTATCGGCTGGACCGGAGCCGGGACCGGGCGACGGGCGGCTTCGGGCTGGGCTTGTCGATTGCGCGCAAGGCGGTGCTGGCGCATGGCGGAACGCTCAGGGTGGAGGCGTCGGAATTGGGTGGGGCGAGGTTTGTGGTGGTGCTGTAGCGTGTCGATCTGCTGAGTCAGCACCGCGTGGGCAGTAAATCAGTCCAGTGGACTGATTTACGCCCACCCTACAACAGCGGGTTCGTAGCGTGGGCACTCTGTGCCCACGCGGTACGGCGCAAGCGGATCGAAACGCGGTTATTTGTGTTCGGGCTTGACGTGTATGAACGCATACCACAGGTGTTCCCACCAATGGTCGCGCGAGCGCACGGTGTAGAGGCAGGCCTTGTCGATGCCGGTCTTGAAGACCGGGTCTGGACACTTGTTGGTCATCAGGGCATAGCGCTGGTTCTCCGCATTGACGAGGGCAATGCAGAGCCAGACGACGAGGCCGAGCAGGATCACGGCCAGCGACCACGCATAGTGGTTCACATGGCTGGTTTCAAACAAGTCCTCTTCACGAGGGCGGGCGCCCTCGTACATTTCCAGGACTTTGCGTTCACCTTCACTCATTTCGTGGCGGCTGCCTTTGCGACCAGCGCGTCGAGCACCTGCAGGTGCGCCTGCACGATCTGGTTGCGGTCATTGATCTTGAGCTTCTCGGCCACCTGGCCCGGCGAGGTCTGGTACTTGCCGTCGACGATCAGGGTCGGGGTGCCGCTGACCTGGTAGTTGTTCATCACCTGCAGCTGGCGGCGCAGCTTGGTCACGACGCCGAAGGAGTTCCAGGTTTCCAGGAACTTGGCCTTGTCGATGCCGTTCTTGGCCACCCAGTCGATGATCTGGTCATCCTTCATCAGGCGCACGCGCTGCACGTGGACGGCATTGAGGATCTTCGGATGCATTTCCGCTTCCTTGCCCATGGCTTCCAGCGTCAGGAACAGGTGCGCTTCCGGATCGTTCGCGCCCTGGAACGGCAGGTGGATGCGGCGGAAGCTGACCTTGTCGGCGTTCTTTTTCGCCCACTCGTTCAGCGGCGCTTCCAGCGCGTAGCAGGCCGGGCAGTGGTAAGCGAAGAATTCGACGACTTCGACTTTCTTGCCGACGGTTTGCACCGGCTGGGGCGAAGCCAGCGTCACGTATTCGACACCATTCTGCGGGTTGGTAGGCGAAGCGAAAGCAGTGCCGGCGACCAGGCTGGCGGCGATGAGGGCAAAACGCAGGGTACGGCGCATAGGGTCGAGATCCTTCTGTATGAAATTGAAGAAAACGACGCGAGATTACCACTTTTTTGCCCTGCCCAAGGAGAGCCGCGCCGTTTTTTGCATTTGCTTACCGGTGAAACGCCTGCTTACCTTCGCCGGCGCGCCTCGTCCAGGCGCAGGCACAAGGTCGCGGCGCCGTCGACGATGCGCGGGCCCGGCCGGGTCAGCAATTCCTCGTCGAGCGTGAACAGGTTGTTGTGGCGTACGGCTTTCATGCCGCGCCAGGGCTGCCAGATCGACAGGCCGCGGTCCTGCGGCGTGTACAGCTTGCCGCCGACGATGGCGTCCGGATCGGCCTGCACCACCGCCTCCATGCTGACCTGGGGCGCGATCGTCTTCAGGTTGGCGAAAATGTTGCGGCCGCCGCAGACGCGGATGGCGTCGCTGGCGATCTGCTCGCCGTTGAGCGTGAACAGCGGATTGTCCCAGGCCTGGTAGAACACGGTGACGGGCGGCCGGCTCGCGTAGCGCGTGCGCAGGGCCTCGACCTTGGCACGGAACTGCGCGGCCGCCGCCTGCGCGTCCTTGTCCGTGCCCAGCAGGCGGCCGAAGCGCAGCAAATTCGTCTCCACCTGCGCGAAGCTGTGCGGCTCGCTGTGGAATACGGGGATGCCGAGACTCTGCAGCTGCTCGATCTGGCGCGCCGTGTTCCCGCTCTGCCAGACGATCAGCAGGTCCGGCTTGAGGGCGATCACGCGCTCGAGGTCGATCTGGCTGTTCGAACCGATCAGGGGAATCTTGCGCGCCGCTTCGGGATAGTCGCTGTAGTTCATGGCGCCGACGATGCGCGCGCCGCCGCCGGCCGCGAACAGCAGTTCGGTCACGTGCGGCGCCATCGAGATCACGCGCTGGGCCGGTCGGGCCAGCACGACCTGCTTGCCGCTGTCGTCGACCACGCTGACGGCCGCCTGGGCCAGCGGCGCGCCCAAGGCGAGCAGCGCCAGGAACAAGGTTTTCATTGGACTCTCCGCATGGGGGCGGCGCTCTCTTGCGCCGCGGGCAGGAAGATGGTGCGACCGCCATGTTCGATGACGGCGATCGGGTGGCCGAGGCAGGCGCCGAGCAGCTCGGCGCGCATCACCTCCTCCACCGGGCCGGCGCGCCACTGGCCGTCGCCGTGCAGCAGCAGCGCGTGGGTGGCGCCGCTCCAGGCCAGGTTCAGGTCGTGGCCGATGCTGACGATGGCGCGTCCCTGCTCGCGGCACAGGCCGGCCAGCAGTTCCGTCATCGCCACCTGGTGCGCGAGGTCGAGCGCGTTGGCCGGCTCGTCGAGCAGCAGCAGCGGCGTGTCCTGGGCCAGCAGCGCGGCGATCGCCACGCGCTGGCGCTCGCCGCCGGAGAGCGTGCGCACGTCGCGCTGGGCCAGGTGCAGCACATCCAGAGTACGAAGCGCCAGTTCGGCGGCGGCATGGTCGTCGCTGCCTTCCCAGTAGCGGTCGGCGTGATACGGATGGCGCGCCATCAGCACGGTCTCGATCACGCGGTAGGCAAAGGCGTCGCCGCGCGACTGGGCAAGATAGGCGCGCTCGCGCGCCAGCGCCGGCAGCGGCCACTCAGGCAGCGGCTTGCCTTTCAAGCTGACGCTGCCGGCATCAAGCGGACGCAGGCCGGCGATCGTGCGCAGCAGCGTGCTTTTTCCCGCGCCGTTGGGGCCGATCACGCACCAGCTCTGGCCGGCCTCGACGCGCCAGTCCAGGCGTTCCACCAGCAGGCGCGTACCCACGCGCAGGGTCAGGTCATGGGTGGCGATCATCGCGAACGTAAATGAAGTTGATGAAGCTGGAACAGGAACACGGGCACGCCGATCAGCGAGGTCAGCACGCCCACCGGCAGCTGCTGCGGCGCCAGCACCGTGCGCGCCAGCGTATCGGCCAGCACCAGGAAGCCGCCGCCGGCCAGTGCGGCGGCCGGCAGCAGGATGCGGTGGTCCGGTCCGAAGGCGTGGCGGCAGGCGTGCGGCACCACCAGGCCGACGAAGCCGATGCTGCCGCCGGTGGTGACCGCGCAGGCCGTCAGCAGGCCGGAACAGATGAACAGAAAGCGGCGCAGCCCTGCCACGTTCACGCCCAAAGTGACTGCGGCATCCGCATGCAGCGCCATCACGTTCAGCGCGCGCGCCTGGCGCAGGGCCAGCAGCAGCGCGCCGGCCAGCACGACCCAGGGCAGCAAGCGCCAGTTAGCGCCGGCCAGGTCGCCGATCATCCAGAACACCATGCCGCGCAGGCGCGACTCGGGCGCCACCGACAGCATCAGGGTGACCAGGGCCATGCAGGCCGAGGCCAGTACGACGCCGGTCAGCAGCAGCACGCCGGATTCTCCGGTGCGCACGCCTCCCCTGCCGCCGCCCAGATCACGACGGGCGAGCAGGTAGAGCAGCAGCGAGATCGCCACCGCGCCAAGCAAGGCGCCGGCGTCGACCAGCCACAGCGCCGCGCCGAACAGCAGTGCCGCCAGCGCGCCCACCGCCGCGCCGGCAGAGACGCCGAGCACATAAGGATCGGCCAGCGGATTGCGCACCAGCGCCTGCATCATGACCCCAGCCAAGGCCAGCGCCGCGCCGGTGACGAAGGCGCTGCTGGCGCGGCCCAATCTCAGGTCGAGCAGGGTCGCCGCCATGCCGTCGGGCGTGCCGGCCAGCAGGCTGGCCAGCGCGCGCGGCATGTCGGCGAGGGACACCGGCACCGAGCCGGCCAGGCCCGCGCCCAGCAGCGCCGCCAGCGCGCACGCGCCCAGCAGCGCCAGCGTGGCGCGCCTGCGTGCGGGCGAGGCGGCGGCGAGCACGTTCACGACATCAGAAGTCGTAGCGCGCCGACAGCTTGAGCTGGCGTCCGTCGCTCGGATAGATGCCGCTGCGGCAGCCGAAGGCCTGGCTGTAGTACTGGCGGTCCGCCAGGTTCAGGCCATTGACGGCGAATTCCCAGGCGCCGACCTTGACCGCATAGCGCGCGTCGACAGTCGTGTACGAGGGAATGCGCGCGCCGCAGTCGTTGGCGAAGTCGCTGCCGTAGCGCTGGTTCGAGACGTACTGGACACCCAGGTCGGCCGTCTGGCCATTCCCCGGCAGCCAGGCCAGGCGCGCGGTCAGCACGTTCTTCGGCACCAGCACCATCTCGCGGCCGGCATTCGGACCGTCGGTGAATTCGGCCTGCACGTGCTGGACGTGGCCGCTCAGGCGCAGGTTGGCCGGCAGGTCGGCGGCGGCGTCGAGTTCGATGCCCTGGCGGCGGGTCGGGTCGAGGTTGGTGTTGGCGCCGAAGGGAGTGAGCGCGGTCACGGTCGGATCGAAGAAGATCTCGTTGCGCAGGCGGTGGCGGAACACGCGTGCCGATACCTGGCGCGCCTTGTCGCCGACCGTCACGCCCAGTTCCAGGTCGCGCGAGGTTTGCGGTTCGAGCAGGCCGGTGCTGGAACGGAAAGCGTTTTCATCGGCATTGGCGATGCGGTAGCTCTGCCCTGCCTTCGCGTGTACGGTGACGCCGGCCAGCGGATCGATGCTGCCTTCGAGCGTCCAGGCGTTCAGCGAGCGGCTGCCGTTCGGCGGACCGGAGAAGGGATTGCCGGCCTCGAAGGGGGCGCTGCTGTCCTTCTTGAACTTTTCGTGACGCCCGCCCACGGCGAGGCGCGCATTCCAGGCACTGTCCCAGCGCATCTCGTCGCGCAGGTAGAGTGCGTTCGAACGCTGGCGGACCCAGGTGCCGAAGCCCAGGTCGTCGCCGCGCTCCCAGCGGATCAGGTCGACGCCGGCGACGGCCTCGTTCAGCAGGCCGCCGGAACGGGTGATCTGGCGCAGGCGCGGCGAGAACTGGGTCTGGCGGCTGCGGTAGGCCGACTCCGAAATGAAGCCGCCGAAATCATAGTTCGAGCTGACTTTGCGTTCGCGGTGCGACAGCTCGGCGGCCAGTTCGACGCTGCCGATGCGCTGTTCGGCAAAGGCGGTAACGCGGTCGGTGGACAGCGTGCCGAAGTCGGTCGGGGTATTGGTCTGGTGCGGATTCTGCTCGAACTGTTCGATCGTCAGCGAACCGGGGAAGCGCTGGTCCTGGCGCGCGCTCTCGACGCGCAGGCCGACGCGGGTCGCGTCCTGCGCCCACTGGACGCCGCCGCTGATGCTCTTCTGGCGGAACTGGGCATTCTCGCGGTCGTTGTGGGTGCCCTGGCGGTCGGCCGCGATATCGAAGGACAAGGGACCCTCGCCATGGCGCAGCGAGGCGCGGGTGTCGAACTGGTGGCGCTGGCCGGCCTCCATCACGACGGTACCGTGGTAGCCGGCTTCTGCGCCGCGTTTGGTGATGATGTTGATCACGCCGCCGGTCGCGCCTTCGCCGTACAGCACGCTGCTGCCGCCGCGCGTGATCTCGATGCGCTCGACGGTGTCGACGGGGATGGTGGACAGCACGGCGTCGGTCAGTTCGTTTTCGTTCATGCGCACGCCGTCGACCAGGACCACCAGGTTCTGGGCGCTGTTGGTGCCGAAGCCGCGCAGGTCGAGGCCGAAGTCGGGCGAGCCGGTCAGGCTCTGGCGGCCGTACACGCCGCCGATCTTGCGAATCGCGGCGTTGACGTCGTTGACGCCGGCAGTACGGATTTCCTCGGCCGTGATGACGGTCGCGCCGACGGGCGGCAAGGCGGCGTCGCTCGGAAAACGGGCGCCGGTCACGTGGACGGTGGTGAGGGCTTGCTCGTCGGCGTGGGCCGCCGCGGCGAACAGGGAAAGGGAAACGGCGCAGGCCAGCGCGAGCGGCTTGAGGGCCGGCGCGCTGTTCGAAACAGCAGCAAAAGTCATGTTGTAGTTCTTCGATAGGGTGTGCATCCGGCCTGCGTCCCCGCAAGTCGGATTCAACGGACGTCGCCATGCGACGAGGTCCACCTGTCCTGGCCGGTATCCGGGCTGGCAAGCGGGACCGCCTCACCTTCCTGCACCTGTGGCACAGTGGTTTTCGAGGCGGCCTGTCGCCGGAGCGACGCTTGTTGACCGTTGCGGGGGCAGCACACGTTGGCCGGGCGCCGGAGGCGCCGTGGCGTCGTGTTTCCCGTTTAACTGCGCATGCGGATTGCGTGCGCGGGCACCAGAACGGGGTGCATTATATACCTGTCAACGCAATGAGGTCGAAGGTGCGGGCGATTCACACGGTGAACCGCGTGGGCTCGGAGAGCCCACCCTACAACGGCTGCGCAGCGTAGCGTGGGCTCTCCGAGCCCACGCGTCACGCGGCCGATGAACGATCGAAACGCTGTTACGTCCCGCGCTTCCCGCGCATCGCCTCTTCGGCCTTCAACGCCGCCTTCTCGGCCGCGATACGCGCCTTCTCTTCCATCTCGATCCGGTGCGCCTCCAGACGGGCCGCACGCGTCTCGGGGGTTTCGAGACTGATGCGCCCAATCGCCCCGCTGCGGTAATCGTGCAGCAGCACGTGCGCCGCCTTCTCGACGTCGAACTCGCCGCCGCGCACGCGGAAACCGCGGCGCGCGGCCACGTTCTCGACCACGCCGATGCCGTCCAGGCCCTCGGTCTTGAAGCCGTAACGGGCGGTGAGCAGCTGCGGATAGCGCTCGAGCAGGACGTCGCCCAGGAAGAAGGCGACCTCCTCCTCGATCAGCGCATTGGTGCCGATCGCATGGCTGGCGGCCAGCATCAGGCCGTCGCTGGCCATCTCGATCTTCGGCCACATCAGGCCCGGGGTATCGACCAGCACCGTGTGCTTGTCGAGATACAGCTTTTGCTGGGTCTTGGTGACGGCCGGTTCGTCGCCGACTTTCGCCACGCGCTTTTTCAGCAGCGCGTTCATCAGCGTCGACTTGCCGACGTTCGGGATGCCCATGATCATGATGCGCAGCGGCTTGGTCGGCACGCCGCGGTGCGGGGCGAGCGACAGCGCCAGCGCCGGGATGCGCGCGACGTCGGCCGGCTTCTTGGTCGTCATCGGATAGGCGGTGACGCCGGGCTGGGCATCGTAATAGGCCTTCCAGGCTGCCGTCGCAGCCGGGTCGGCCAGGTCGATCTTGTTCAGGATTTTCAGTACCGGACGCTGGCGAAACTTGCGCATGCGGTCGACCAGCGGGTTGCAGCTCGCCTCGGGCAGGCGCGCGTCGAGGACCTCGATGACGAGATCGACGAACTCCATCTGCTCTTCCGCCTGCTTCTTGGCGGAGTTCATGTGGCCTGGGAACCATTGTATCGACATGCTGTGCTTTCAAATTTCTGCGAACGAGGCGGTATTTTACGCTGCCCATGCTTCCAGCGTCCCGCCCGGATGTGGTTCTGTTTCCAATAGGAATGATTTCGGCTTGATTCGTTGCAATATCGAGTCAGGCTGGACGGGCACGATGGGAAGACGGCCGTTCCCGGCCGCTCGCATCCACCGTGAAGGAGAAGCAGATGAGGCAGTTCATGCACCTTGCGCGCAACGTCGAGGTATGGATCTTCGGGGCCTTTGCCGGGCTGGCCGTGGTGGCCTGCCTGGACCGGCCGGCCGAGCGCACGGCCAGGCCGGCCAGCCCGGTCAGCGTGGTGCGCGAAACCGAGCTGGCGCAGCCGCAGGCCGGCGCCGCCCAGCCAATGTACGTGGTCTACGTGGTCGGCAAGCGGCCGAGCGCCGCGGAAAAGCGTGCCAACAAGCACGCAGGCGCCGGATGATCCGGGCCGGCGCCGTCTTCCCCGGGAGGGACAGCCGCTGCCCCTCCCGTTCCCGTCTCTAGCGTGCCCACGCGTCCATATCGCGCCGCACCAGCGACGTGATCCCGCCCCAGTTGCGCCCCGTATAGTGCCCGTAGTCTTCACCGTCGTCGCGGAACATCACCGAGTGGTAGGCCCACTTGGGGCGTCCGCCCTGGTTGGGACCGGAGCCGAGCGTCAGGTCGTCGCAGAACCAGTCGCCCCGGTTGCAGTAGGAGCTGCCGCCCGTGCCCGAGACGCCGCCGGAACTGTGGTAGGCCACCACTTCGTCGTCCTGGCCCGGCAGCGTGAACGAATACAGGGTGCCGTTCGCGCCGGCGTAGTTGTAGAACCAGACCCCGCGCGTATCGTTGTGGTTGTACAGGGCGCGCGCGGTGGCGACCTTGTGCTGCTGGACCATGGGCTCGCTGGTGGTCCAGGCGCCGATGTCGGCCAGTTCGCTGCCGCCCGCCGAGCCCGCCGCGACGAGCACCCAGCGGATGTTCCAGCCGGTCTGCGTGCGCCCCGCGCTGGCCGTGCACACGCCGGCCGCGTTCGGCTGGGCCGTCGTCACGGGCCGCGCCGAGCCGCCGTAGTTGGCCAGCGTATAGCCGATCAGCATGTCGCCTGCGCTGTGGACGCCGATATAACACCAGTTCTCGCCGGTGCAGAAGCAGTCGAGCGCATTGCGGACATAGCCGCTTTGCGAGGCGACCCCGCTGCGGCCGTCCCAGTTGACCGACTTCTTGTTGACGCCGGCCGCCACGGTATTCGGGCCGAAATAGGCGAAGTCGTTGTAGTTGCCGATCGCACCGCCGCCGGTGCGGCCGTGGATCCACAAGGTGTAGTTGGTGGCGCCGGCCACGCCGGCAGTGCCCGCAAAAAGCAGGCCGGGCAGGCAAAGTGAAAGCGCAAGGCGTGCTGGTCGTCCCATGTCATCCTCCATCTTCTGGTTGCAGTGGGACGTGGCGACGGCCGACCGCTAACGGCCATTCTTGGGACGAGCGCACCACGGCGTCAACCGTGCGCGCGGCGGCGTTGGGGGAAGGATACTGAACAGTGGATTGAAGCCGGCGCCGCCCGCAAGCGCGGCGCCGAAACCTATTGCACCGGCCCGCAGGCGCTCGGCGGCAGCGGCTGGGCCGGGTCGAACTTCGCCAGCGCTTCGAACGCGCCCTTGCGGTCTTTCGCAAATTCCGTCAGGTGGCGCTGGCGCTCCTCGCTTTCCCATTCCGCTTCCGACACGCCCTCGAGCGAACGCTTGCGGCTGGTCAGCACATTGCCTTCCAGGCGCGGCATCAGTTCGCGGTCCGGGTCGGTGTTTTCCTTGAGCAGGTAGCCGTCGACGTCGCGCAGGCGCAGGGGCAGCGCCGCTTTGCCATCGTGCATGAGCTTGCCGAACACGGTTAACTTGATGTCGTTCGGACCCGGCCCGAGCACCTCGTTGAAGGTCGCCAGCGCGAAGGGCCGGCCCTGGGCATCGTCGATGCGGCCGGTGACGATGTAGCGGCCCGGCTTCCTGACGTCGGCGCGCAGCACGAATACCAGGGCGCCCTCTTCCATCGCTTCGCGCGGCGGACCGGCCCAGACGGCCGGCACCCGCGGCGAATGGATGACGTCGAAGATCAGCACGCCGTTCTTGCCTCCCGCCGTGTAGCGCACCTCGGTGCGGATGGTGCCGTCAAAACTGGCCAGGCCCGTCTGGCTTGGGGTCAGCACGCCGGCGTAGGCGCCCGCGCCGTCCTCGGCAAACGCCAGCGGCACCTGCGGCGTGCCGCGCGCGCCCGTGTTCACGATGCCGGCGGCGAGCGAGCGCGTGACGACCAGCGGCACCGCGGCGCCGGTACGGTCGACCGCGCGCAGCGAAAAGGCGACGGATTCGCCGGCCGCGAGATACACGCGCGACTGCGAAGTCTGGAGCAGGATGTCCGGATTGCTGCGGCGGTCATCGCCGCGCATCGGGTTCGATTCGAGCACGGGCCGGTTCGGATAGGCCTGGTCGGGATTGCGCGACATCGGCTGCGAGCCCGGCGGATAGGCGCTGCCCTCGCGGTAGCTGCAATAGGTGTGGTCGGTCAGCTCGACGTATTCGACCAGCTGCTGGCGCTGCCGCGCGCGTTCGCCGGGGGGCGCGGACTGAGGCTGGCTGGCCACCTGGCCGAAGAACTGCGGACCTGACGGCGCGCCGCCGGGCGCGGCGGCCACGGCGGCGGCCGGCTGCCCGTCGCCGCGCAGCGCCAGCCAGGCAATCAGCCCCAGCAGCGCTACGATCAGGACAGCGGGCAGCCAGCGTTTCATGGGACGCTCAGAGGGCACTGTTCACCACGGCGCTACGGACGACCCCGACGATGCCGCCCCAGTTGCCGTTCGCGTAGTGGTTATAGGCCTCGTTGTCGTCGCGGAAGCTCACCGAGTGGTAGCTCCACTTCAGCGAGCCGCCCTCGTTGGCCGCCGTGCCGAGCGTCAGGTCGTTGCACAGCCAGTCGCTCGGATTGCAGTAGGACCCGCCCGAACTGCCGGCGACACCGCCGGTGCTGTGGTAGGCCACGGCCTCGTCGTCCTGGCCCGGCAGGATGCCCGAATAGGCCGTGCCCTTGGCGCCGGCGTACATGTAGAACCAGACGTTGCGCGTGGTGTTGTGGTTGTACATCGCGCGCGCGGTGCTGGTTTTCAGGTCCTGCACCAGGGGTTCGGAGGTGGTCCAGGAACCGGCGTCGGACAGTTCCGAGCCGCCGCCCGCGCCGGACGCGGCGCGCACCCATTTGATGTTCCAGCCGGTCTGCGAGCTGCCGTCGCTGTTGCCGCACACGCCGGAGGAATTGGCGACCGCGTTCTTCTTGACGCGCGCCGAGCCGCCGTAGTTGGCCATGACGTAGCCCATCATCAGGTCGCCGGCGCTGTGGGTCACGACATAGCACCAGTTGTTACCGGTGCAGAAGCAGTCGAGGGCGTTGCGGACGTAGCCACTTTGGGAAGCGATGCTGTTGCGGCCGTCCCAGTTGACGGATTTCTTGTTGATGCCGGCGGCCGTGGTGCCCGGGCCCCAGTAGGTCCAGCTGTTGTAGTTGCCGATGACGCCGCCGCCGGTGCGGCCGTTGATCCAGAGCGTGTAGTTCGTTGCGGCTGCGAAGCTTGAAGCGGCCATGAGACAGACCGCCATTACGAGTTGTAATGCTTTCTTCACGATGATCTCCGTTCTCCATTTCTTATGTGGACGCCTGTATCGGGCCATCACTGCCGGCTGAGCCAGGCGTTGCCGCGTCCTGCGGCTAGCCGACTGTATGCCTGAGCTAGATGCGAGTCAATTGAACTCGGGAGAGAAGAATATTTCGTTGTTTTACTGCCAATGCAAAGAATATTTGCCTTTAATCAAGTTCCGCTAGAACTTTTAGGTGTGCAACGACGCTGCGGCCGAGGGCCGATAATTCGTAGCCGCCTTCCAGGCAGCTGACGATGCGGCCCTGCGCGTGCTCGCGCGCCACCTGCATGATCTGTTGCGTGATCCAGGCGTAGTCCGATTCCACCAGCGCCATACCACCCATGTCGTCGTCGCGGTGGGCGTCGAAGCCGGCCGACACGAAAATCATCTGCGGCTTGAAGGCGTGCAAAGCCGGCAGCCAGTACTCCTGCACCACCTGGCGCACCACATCGCCGCCGCTGCGCGCCGGCACCGGCACGTTGACGCTGGTCGCCGTGATCGGTTCGGGTTCGGAGAACGGATAGAAGGGATGCTGGAAGAAGCTTGCCATCAGCACCCGCGGATCGTCGCGGAAGGCGTCCGCCGTGCCGTTGCCGTGGTGGACGTCGAAGTCGACGATGGCGACCCGCTCCAGGCCGTGCCCATCGAGCGCGTGGCGCGCCGCGATGGCGACGTTGTTGAAGAGGCAGAAGCCCATCGGCTCTTTCGGCGTCGCATGGTGGCCGGGCGGGCGGATCGCGCAGAAGGCGTTGTCGATGTCGCCCGCGAGCACGGCGTCGGTCGCGGCCAGGGCGGCGCCGGCCGCGCGCAGGGCCGCGTCATAGCTGGCGTGGCACAGCAGGGTGTCGCCATCCAGCGGATAGGTCTCGCCCGGGTTGGCCGGCACGTGGTCGCGCACCAGCGCCAGCGCGCCTTCGGTGTGGTTGCGCAGGATGGCGGGAATCTCGGCCAGCGGCGCCAGGCGGCGCTCGAGCAGGCCGTCGAGCCGGGCCAGGATCAACTGGTCTTCGATCGCCTGCAGGCGGCCCGGACACTCGGGATGCCAGGCGCCCATGTCGTGTTTTAAACAGTCGGGATGGCTGAAGATTGCTGTGCTCATGATCGTCCTGCTGCTCAGCCATACACCGGGATGATCCGTTCTCGCATAGAATCATCCGGACGGTGCCGCTGCGTGGAAAGAAAAGTTGCCAATGTCGCTAATCTACCATGTCGCCCCCTGCTCCGCATTTTCGACCATTGGAACCCAAAGCATGTTCAACAAATTGCACGCCGCCGCCCGCCAGGTCGGCCAGATCGTGGTCGGCAAGGACCAGCAGGTGCGCCTCGCCTTTACCTGCCTGCTGGCCGGTGGCCACCTGCTGATCGAGGACGTGCCGGGCGTCGGCAAGACCACCCTGGCGCACGCGCTGGCGCTGTCGCTGGGTTTGCAATTCAACCGCGTCCAGTTCACCAGCGACCTGCTGCCGGCCGACGTCGCCGGCATCTCCGTCTACGAGCGCGAGAAGAACGGCTTCGCCTTCCACCCCGGTCCGATCTTCACCCAGGTGCTGCTGGCCGACGAGATCAACCGCGCCACCCCGAAGACGCAATCGGGCCTGCTGGAAGCGATGGAAGAGCGCCAGGTCAGCATCGACGGCATGACCCGCCCGCTGCCGGAACCCTTCTTCGTCATCGCCACGCAAAACCCGGCGCACCAGGTCGGCACCTTCCCGCTGCCCGAATCGCAGCTCGACCGCTTCCTGATGTGCCTGTCGCTGGGCTATCCGGACGCCGCCGCCGAACGCGCCCTGCTGATGGGCGAGGACCGGCGCGTGATGCTGCGCTCGATCGAGGCGGCGATGAATCCGGAAGAACTGATCGAGGCCCAACTTGCGCTGCGTTCGATCCACGCCTCCAGCGCCCTGATCGACTACGTGCAGGCGCTGGCCCAGTCCTCGCGCGCCGGCACCCTGTTCGCCGAAGGCCTGTCGCCGCGCGCCGCCCTGGCCCTGCTGCAGGCCGGACGCGCCTGGGCCGCCCTCGAAGGACGCGACCACGTGCTGCCGGAAGACATCCAGGCGGTGCTGGTGCCGGTCTGCGCGCACCGCCTGCGGCCGCTGAAATCGGCCCAGGGCATGGCGCAAGCGAGCCGCGACCTGGTGCTGCAGCTGCAAAAATCGGTGCCGGTGTAAGAGCATGGACCGTACCGGCCCGCTGCATGCCGAAGCTCACGCCGAAGGCGGTGCGTGGCGCATGCGGCGCGAAGCCCGCGCCACCAGCGAACTGTTCCTCGGCCAGCGCCGCATCTACATCCTGCCCACGGGGCCGGGCCTGGGTTTCGGCGCCCTGCTGCTGGTGCTCCTGATCGGGTCGATCAACTACAACCTGGGCCTCGGTTATGCCCTGACTTTTCTCGCCCTGTCCTGCGCCCTGGTCGACATGGTGCTCACCTGGCGCAACCTGGCCCACCTGCGCCTGAAGGCCGGGCGCACGCCGGCGGTCTTCGCCGGACAGGAAGCCAGCTTCGAGCTGCAGCTGATCGACGCCGGCAAGCGCCCGCGCTACGCCATCCGGGTCGACAGCGAGGGAAAGGGCGCGCCGCGCCACGCGGCCGACGTTGCCGCCGGCGGCGAGACCACGCTGCGCCTGTCCGTCCCGACCGACAGGCGCGGCTGGCTGGCCGCGCCGCGCCTGGTGCTGAGCACGCGCTTTCCGCTGGGCCTGTTTCGCGCCTGGAGCTACTGGCAGCCGGACCTGCGCGCCCTGGTCTATCCCTTCCCCGAGGAAGACGCGCCGGCCCTGCCGCGCGGCAGCAGCGGCACGCGTGCGGTGGGCATCGGCGCGGGAGGCGAGGACGATTTCGCCGGCGTGCGTCCCTACCAGCCGGGCGATTCGCTGCGCCGCCTGGCCTGGCGCCAGATCGCCCGTCTCGATCCGCTCGACGGCGGCCAGCTCGCCACCAAGCATTTCGAGGGCGGCGCGCGCGACGAACTGGTGCTCGACCTGGCCGCCCTGCCGCCGCAGCTCGACCTCGAACTGCGCCTGTCGCGCATGACGCGCTGGGTGCTGGAAGCGGAAAGCCGCGCCCTGCCCTATGCCTTCCGCCTGGGCGCCACCTCCTTCGAAGCGTCCAGCGGTCCCGCCCACGCGGCCGCCTGCCTGCGCGCGCTGGCGCTGCACGGCCTGGGAGCGCCGCGTTGAACACACTGTTCGCACGCTTCCAGGGCCTGTCGCGCGACAAGGCCGACACCCTGCTGCTGCTCTGCAGCGCCCTGCTGGTGCTGGCGCCTCACGTGGCGCACCTGCCGCTGTGGGTGTCGGGACTGTGCGCGCTCACCCTGCTGTGGCGTGGCGTCATCACGCTGCAGGGCAAGCGCATGCCGCCCAGCCTGCTGCTGCTGCCGCTGGCGGCCGGCGCCATGCTCGGCGTCGCCCACAGCTACCAGACCCTGCTTGGGCGCGATGCCGGGGTCGCGATGCTGGTGCTGCTGGTCGCTTTTAAAATGCTCGAGATGCATGCGCGGCGCGACCTGTTCGTGGTCGTGTTCCTGTGCCTGTTCCTGGTATTGACCAACTTCTTCTACGAACAGGGCATCGGCACGGCGCTGCTGATGGCGCTGTCGGTGCTGGCCCTGCTCACGGCCCAATTGAGCTTCCAGTTCACGGGAGCCGTGCCGCCGCTGCGCCGGCGCTTCCTGATGAGCGCGAAACTGCTCGGCCTGGCCGCGCCGCTGGCACTTGCCCTGTTCTTCCTGTTCCCGCGCATCGAAGGGCCGCTGTGGGGCGTGCCGGGCGACGCCCTTGGTGCGCGCTCGGGGCTGTCGGAAACGATGGCGCCCGGGACGATGGCGAACCTGGCGCAATCGGGCGAGACGGCTTTCCGCGTGCGCTTCGAGGGCCGCGTGCCGCGCCAGGAACAGCTGTACTGGCGCGGCCCGGTGCTGGGCGCCTACGACGGCCGCACCTGGACCCGGCTGGATGCACGCACGCGCCAGCGCACCGCGCAGGAGCCGCTGGCACTCACCGTGGCCGGCAATCCGGTCGCGTATGACATCACGCTGGAGCCCTCCTCCTCCTCCTCCTCGCGCTGGCTGTTCGCGCTCGAAATGCCGCAAAGCTTGCCCGAGCTGGAGGGCAAGCGCGTGGACGTCTCGGGCGAATTCGAACTCATGGCCGCCTCGCCGCTCGAATCGCGCCTGCGCTACCGGATGCTGTCCTTCCTCGACTACCGGCTGCAGAAGGATGCGTTGCCGCCGGATGCGGATCACTGGCTGCAACTGCCGGCCAACAGCAATCCGCGCGCGCTGCTGGCCGGCCTGGGCCTGCGCGCCGAGCGCGATCCGCGGCGCCGCGTGGAGGCTGTGCTACAGGGCTTCCGGCGCGAAAACTATGTGTACACGCTGAACCCGCCCCTGCTGGGACGCGACGCCGTCGACGATTTCCTCTACGGCAGCCGCGCCGGTTTCTGCGAACATTACTCCGGCGCCTTCGTCTTCCTGATGCGCGCCGCCGGAGTGCCGGCGCGGGTCGTCACCGGCTACCAGGGCGGCGAACTGAATCCCCTGGACGGCTACGTCACCGTGCGCCAGTCCGACGCCCACGCCTGGGCCGAGGTCTGGCTGGCCGGCCAAGGCTGGGTGCGCGTGGATCCGACCGCGGCGGTGGCGCCGGAACGGGTGCGGCGCGGCCTGGAAGGCGCGATCCCGCCGCGTCCGCCCTTCGGCATCGAGGGCCTGGGCCGCTTCATGCAGCAAGGCGGCGCCAACTCCTGGCTGGCGCAGATGCGCTACGCGGCCGGCGCCGTCAACAACGGCTGGAACCAGTGGGTACTGAACTACACGCCGCAGCGCCAGCAAAGCGTGGTCGACAGCGTGCGCGCGTCGGTGTTCGACTGGCGCATGCCAGTCTTGCTAGCCACCCTGATAACTGTGTTGTTCCTATGGAGAATCTTCCTGCGCCGCCGGGGAATCGACCCGATCGATGCGCTATACTCGGCCTTGTGTTCGCGCCTTGCCCGCCTGGGTCTGGCGCGGGCGGCAGATGAGAGCCCGAGTGCCTACAGTGCGCGCATTCGTGCTGAAGCGAGACTCGCACCGCCCGCGGAAGCGGCGGCCGCCGAGTTCCTCGGCCGTTACAGCGCCTGGCGCTATGCGCCGCATGCAGTCGCGGCCAAAGACGCCCATCTGGCCGCGACCCTGAAGCGCTTACTTTCGCAAGTTCGATGAAATCTTTCGTATCAGCACTCGCAGCACTCATTTTTGCAGCAGCTCCCCACATCGATGCCGACGCAGCGGCGAAGCATCCGCCCTCCAAAGCCAAGGTCGTGAAGGCCAAGGCCGCCAAGACCAAGGCCGCGCCGTCGAAGAAGACCGCGCCCAAGGCGCGCAAGGCGATGGCCGCGGCCGCCGCCGTAGCGGCCGTCTCCGCCATCGACTACACCGGCGAGCCGATCAACTTCGGCGAATGGCAGGCCGTCAGCACCTTTGTCGACGAGATGGTCGTCAAGCACGGCTTCGACCGCGCCGAACTGGAAGCGCAGATGCGCCAGGTGCGCTTCGTCGACTCCGCGGTGCAGCTGGTGAAGCCGGCGCCGCCGGGTAAACCAAAGAACTGGCAAGCCTATAGCGCACGCTTCATCGAGCCGATCCGCATCAATGCCGGCCTGCGCTTCTGGAACGAAAACGAAGCCGCGCTGGCGCGCGCCGAAGCGACCTATGGCGTGCCGGCGGAGATCATCGTCGGCATTATCGGCGTCGAAACCATCTATGGCCGCGACACCGGGCGCTTCCGCGTGCTGGATACGCTGACCACGCTCGCGTTTGCCTATCCGGATGCGCCGAACAAGGCCGCGCGCGCCGAATTCTTCCGCAGCGAACTCGAAAACACCCTGCTGCTGGCGCGCCACGAGAAGATCGACCCGTTTACGCTGCTTGGCTCCTTTGCAGGCGCCGTCGGCATGCCGCAGTTCATGCCGGGCAATATCCTGAAATACGGCGTGGACTTCGACGGCGACGGCCACATCGACCTGCGCAACTCGAGTTCGGATGCGATCGGCAGCGTCGCCAACTTCCTGATCGAGCACGGCTGGAAGCCGAGCGACACCGGCCCGAACGTGATGCCGGTGGATGTGTCCGCCACCCGCGCCTGGGAACCGCTGCTCGGCCGCGGCCTGGAAGCCACCCTGCGTCCGGACGAGCTGGAAGCGGCGGGCGTCATCACCCCGGCGGCCCTGCCCGCGCATCGCCTGTACGGACTGGTCGACCTGCAGAATGGCGCCGAGGCGACCGAGTACTGGGTGGCCAACGATAACTTCTTTGCCATCACCAAGTACAACCGCAGTTATTTCTACGCCATGTCGGTAATCGACCTGGGCCGGGCCGTGCGCGAGGCGCGCATGGCACAAGCATTGTAGTGTTGGAAAGTTGTAACAGGTTGTAAGAGCGCTGCGGCAGTTATTGCTCAACCACAGCGCCTCTATTTGCCGGGTACTCCCCCGGTGTATCCCCTCCCGCCGGTTTCTGTACTCTATGGAAACATTCACAGGCGCGGCATACTCCCTCCAATGTTGTTATTCGTGCATATCATTTTGAAACGTGCGCGGCGCAACTTCTGTTTCCTCTACACTTAAATTTAATCAAAAAACAATTATTTTTTCCGTGAGTTTGTGAGAGAATTGCATTGCGGCTATTGTTGCGATTAGACAACAGAGCCGAGGCTTCACACCGAATTCTATTGCTCATAAGTACTAGAGCCTGATTTAGTTGTACAATTGAGTAGATTTTTGAGAAAGAACTTTCGGAAACGAAACCGCAAGACTTTCCGTAACCCACATAGGAATATTTGAGATCATGACAAACCAAGTCGGCATTGATATGAGCAGCGACGCGGAGTCGGATGAGCTGTTGCAGTACAACCCGAACCGTCTGCTGGACACCCTGATCGAGAACCTGCGCTTGAAGAACGACGCAGCCCTGTCGCGCGCCCTGGAAGTGGCGCCGCCGGTCATCTCGAAGATCCGCCACCACCGCCTGCCGGTCGGCGCATCGCTCCTGATCCGCATGCACGAAGTCAGCGACCTGTCGATCCGCGACCTGCGCTACCTGATGGGCGACCGCCGCAACAAGTTCCGCATCAGCGACAAGCAGTTCAAGCCAAAAGAAGGCGCGGCACCAAGCGCATCGAGCGGCGAGTAATTCCCACACATTCTTTCAGGGCCGCTGGCCTTGAAGGAAACGGCGGGCGAAAAAAAGGGGCGATGCGATCGCCCCTTTTGTCATGCGCGCTTCCTGCTTACGCCGGGAACACGCCCGTGGACAGATAGCGATCGCCGCGGTCGCAGACGATGAACACGATGGTTGCGTTCTCGACGGTCTGCGAAATGCGCAGCGCCACTTCGCAGGCGCCGGCGGCCGAGATGCCGCAGAAAATCCCCTCTTCCGCCGCCAGCCGGCGCGCCATCTGTTCGGCCGCGGCCTGGCTGACGTTTTCCACCTGGTCCACGCGCGACCTGTCGAAGATCTTCGGCAGGTAAGCCTGCGGCCACTTGCGGATGCCCGGGATCGAGGAACCCTCTTCCGGCTGGGCGCCGATGATGCGCACCGCCTCGTTCTGCTCCTTCAGGTAGCGCGACACGCCCATGATGGTGCCGGTGGTGCCCATGGCGCTGACGAAATGGGTGATGCGGCCTTCGGTGTCGCGCCAGATTTCCGGACCCGTGGTTTCGTAGTGGGCGCGCGGATTGTCCTGGTTGGCGAACTGGTCGAGGATGATGCCCTTGCCGTCTTTTTGCATCTGGTCGGCCATGTCGCGCGCGTATTCCATGCCGCCGGTCTTCGGGGTCAGCACGATCTGCGCGCCATAGGCGGCCATGCTCTGGCGCCGCTCGATCGACAGGTTGTCCGGCATCAGGAGGATCATTTTATAGCCGCGGATCGCCGCCGCCATGGCCAGCGCGATGCCGGTATTGCCGGAGGTGGCCTCGATGATGGTATCGCCCGGCTTGATCTGGCCGCGTTCCTCGGCGTTCTTCAGCATCGACATGGCCGCGCGGTCCTTTACGGAGCCGGCCGGGTTGTTGCCTTCGAGCTTGCCGAGAATGATATTGTTGCGCGCCGCCGCGTCCGCGCCGCCGATGCGCACCAGCTGCACCAGCGGGGTATTGCCGATCGTATCTTCGATGGTTTTATAGGCCATGCTTGCTCTCTTGCTTGTCTTCAAAACGCCATTCTAAACCGGGACGCAAGAGCGCGTATGGAGTGGGATTAGTTCGAAACGTCGAGGTAACGTAGGGTGGGCACTCCGTGCCCACGCAGTGCAACGCGTGCGGGTCGAACAAACGTTTCGATCGGCAACCGTCCCATACCGCGTGGGCACGGAGTGCCCACCCTACATCAACGTAATGGCGCCGGGTAGCTGGCGACGCTGACGTTGCCGTCCTTATCGACCGCCTGCACGCCGAAGAAGTAATTGTCCTTCGACATGTTGATGGTCGTCTCCGTCACGTTGCCGACGAACTTCGAACCCTGCCACCCCGCCGCGGTCGTATCGCGCCACACGATCCGGTAACCGGCGACATCCGGCTCCGGATTCGCCTGCCACACCAGCGTCGAATCGTTCACCAGCTTGTCGGTACGCACCTTCGCGCCCTGCGGCGCGCTCGGCGCCAGGGCCAGCGAGGCCAGCGCCGCGGCGTTGACCTTGGCCACCTTGGCCGTGTAGTCGACGTCCACGAACTCGATCAGGTCGCCGTAGACTTTACCGTTCTCGGTACGCAGGTTCTGGTGCTGGTGCGAGAAGTCCTCGTTCGGCTCGGTGAAGCGCAGCGCGGCGTAGCCCTGCTCGAGGAAAGGCATGTGGTCGCCGCCGCGCAGGTAGCGGTCGTGGCGTTGGATGACGTTGACCTTGAAGCCCTTCACGTAGCGCTCGCCCTGCTCCTTCACGTGGCGCGCGAGCTGGCGCGAGATCGAATCGTTCTCGCCGCCGGTCGCCACCAGCTGGCGCACGGTGTCGCTCATTTCCTTGGTCGCCGGCACGCCCTGGGCGAACAGGCGCACCTGCTTGTTGTCGACGCGGCCATCGTCGGCGCGCGAGCTGCCGATGATGTCGTTGGTGAACATGCCGGCCACGTTCAGGTTTTTTTCGCGCGCCGTCTTCGCCCAGTGGCCGGCGCCGAGCAGGCCCTGCTCCTCGGCTGCCACCGCCATGAAGACCAGGGTCGCGTCGAACTTGTACTTGGCCATCACGCAGGCCATTTCCATCACGGCCGCCGTGCCCGAGGCGTCGTCGTTCGCTCCCGGCGCCTTGCCGCTCGCATCCATCACGTCGGTATTGCGCGAATCGTAGTGGCCGCTGACCACGTAGAGGCGGTCCTTCGAGGCATCCTGGGTGCCGGGCAGCGTGGCGACGACGTTGACGATCTCGGTGGGACGCGAGATGCGCGCCGAGACCGGGGCGATGTGGCTGTCGAAGCTGACCTGCAGGCTAGTCCCGGCGCCGCAGCGTTCCAGTTCCGAGCGGATCCAGCGCCGCGCGGCGCCGATGCCGGTGGTCTCGGATGTCGTGTCCGACATCGTGTGGCGCGTTTCGAAGCTCACCAGTTTGCGGATGTAGGCGTCGATGCGCTTGGGCGAGATCTCGGCGACGATCTTGTCGATCTGGGCCTGGTGGCGGGTGACGTCGGGTGCGGCGGGTGCAGACGAAGCTGCGTGCGAGGAGGCGGCGAACAGGCCGGCCACGAGGCCGGCGGCGATACGAAGACGAGGCATGAGGTTCCCTGGAAACGTTGCAATCGATTTCCCTATCTTCTCATGCCTCCCTGCTTGTTGCAGTCTTTACATGCGATGTTTCGGGCTCAGGTGCTGGCCTTGGTATCGGCCGGCTTGGCTTTCGTTTCCCTGGCACCGGCCGAAGCAGGTTTCGCGGCGACGCCTTCCTTGCCCTTGCCGTTGACCTGCAGGCCGGCTTCGGACAGCTTGGCCGCCTTCTTGTCGCCCACGCCCTTCACGCGCTTCTGGAAATCGGCCCAGTCCTTGAACTCGCCCTTGCTGCGCTCTTCCAGGATCGCCTTCGACATGCTCGGCCCCACGCCCTTCACGCCGTCGAGGGCGGCGGCATCGGCCTTGTTGACGTCGACCTGGGCAAACGCGAAGCTGGTCGAAGCGGCCAGCGCGGCAATGGCAAGCATCAGTTTCTTGATCATCAGTGTCTCTCCGTTCAGGTAGCGGACGGCGGGTGCCGCCCGTGGCCATTAACGCGGCGGGATGGAGAGTGTTGACCGGGTTTGGTTGAGGTAGATCATTGTGGGTTGGGTGTTCATTCCCAACCCAAAAAATCACCCGGGGAAGAGCTCGTCGCGTGTGACCGTGGCGGTACCGAGCTTGCCGACGACGATGCCGCCGGCCCGGTTCGCGGTGGCCAGGGCCACGTCGAGCGGCGCGCCTGCGCCGAGCATCGCGGCCATGGTCGCAATCACCGTGTCGCCCGCACCGGAAACGTCGAACACCTCCCGCGCATCCGCATGCACGTGCAGCACTTCCTTGTCCGTGTACAGGCTCATGCCCTCTTCCGAGCGCGTCAGCAGCAAGGCTTCGAGCCCCAGCTCGGTACGCAGGGCCTGGGCCTTGGCAGTCAGCTGCTCCTCGTCCTTCCAGCTGCCGACGATCCGCTTCAGCTCCGACTTGTTCGGCGTCAGCATGCTGGCGCCCGCATACGGCGAAAAATCGTCGCCCTTCGGATCGACCATCACGATCTTGCCGGCCGCACGCGCCGCGCGGATCATCTCGGCGACGTTGACCAGGCTGCCCTTGTTGTAGTCGGAGAAGATCAGCACGTCGTAGTCCGGCAGCAGCGCCTTGAATTGCGTGAGCTTGTCGCGCAGCACGGTCTCGGTCGGGGCGTCCTCGAAGTCGATGCGCACCATCTGCTGCTGGCGGCCAATGACGCGCAGCTTGATGATGGTGGAGATGGCTTCGTCGCGCTTGAGGTAGCTGTGGATGTTGGAATCGCGCAGCAGGCTCTCGACCTGCGTGCCCGCCTCGTCCGCGCCGACCACGCCCAGCAGGCCGCTGTGGGCGCCCAGGGCGGCCGCATTGCGCGCCACGTTGGCGGCGCCGCCCAGGCGCTCTTCGCGGCGCTCGATACGCACCACCGGCACCGGCGCTTCCGGCGAAATACGCGAGACGTCGCCGAACCAGTAGCGGTCGAGCATGACGTCGCCGACGACGAGCATGCGGACGGTGTCGAGTTTCGGTGCGGCGGTGTGCAGGTAGTCTGCGCCGTCGAGCAGGCGGCTTGGAATCGTGTTCGTCATCTTCTTAATTCATGACATGTAGGGTGGGCATGCCCACGCGGGAAGGTAGCGTCTCGTTGGCCATGTTAATTCATGACATTGAGTTCTTCTGTACGGCGCGGCGGATAAGTCTCCCAGCGGCTGCAGCCCGGACATTGCCAATAATACTGGCGCGCCTTGAAGCCGCAATGGCTGCACTGGTAGCGCGCCAGCTTGGTGGTGTAGCCGTGGATCAGGTTCTTCACCATCGACAGCTCTTCCCAGATATGCGCCGGCGCGTCCATCAGGCGCGCTTCCAGCAGTTTATCGAGGCCGAGCAAAGTCGGATTGCGGCGCAATTCGTCGACCACCAGCTGTTTGGCCGCCTCGACGCCGTCGAGTTCAATGACGGCCTTGAAGACGACGTCGATCAGGTCGATCGACGAGGCTTCGGCAAGATACGAGCGCAGCAGGTTGACGCCTTCCTGCGGACGGCCGACGCGGCGGTAGCCGTCCATCAGGCGGCCGGCGACCAGCGCCACGTGCGGCACGCTCTGCTGTTCGACGCGTTTCCAGGTGGCGATCGCCCCTTCGACGTCGCCCTGGCCCAGCAGCACGTCGCCCAGCAGCATGGTCGCGCGCACGCTGTTGCGGTCGGCATGCAGGGCCTTGTCCAGCAGGGACGTGGCGTCAAGCAGGTCGCTGCGCACCAGGGCATCCTGGGCCAGCTCGCAATAGAACTGGGCGATTTCCTTCTGGCGCGCGCCGGCGCCCGAGGCTTGCAGGCCAGTCGCGGCATCGATCGCACGGCCCCACTCCTTTTCGCGCTGGTAGATCTCCAGCAGGGCCTTGCTTGCCTGCACGCTGTAACTGCCTTCGACCAGGCCGTTGAAGGTTTCCTCGGAGCGGTCCAGCAGGCCGGCCTTCAGGTAGTCCATGCCGAGTTCGTACTGGGCTTGCGTGCGCTGCGCTTGCGGCAGGTCGGGCCGCGCCAGCAGGTTCTGGTGGACGCGGATCGCGCGCTCGATCTCGCCGCGGCGGCGGAACAGGTTGCCGAGTGCGAAGTGCATGTCGGCCGTTTCGGGATCGAGGGTGACGATCTCGATGAAGGCGTCGATCGCTTTATCCGGCTGGTCGTTCAGCAGCAGGTTCAGGCCCTTGAAATAGGCCCGCGGCAGGGTGCGCGATTCGGACAGGATCTGTTTGATGTCGACCCGGGCGGCGATCCAGCCGAGGCCAAAGAAGACGGGGACGGCGAGCAGCCACCAGGTTTCAAATTCCATGGATTGTTATTCTTGATTGCTTATTGATGATCGGGTAGTTACCGGGGTACCACGGCATCCGCGGCCGGCTGGGCGCTGCCGGTGCCGGCGGCGCTTTGCAGGGCCTGCACGGTGTTCTTGTGCTGCGAGGCTTCGCGGCGGTGGCGGAACACGGTCGGCGACATGGCCAGGATGCCGAGCGCCGCGCCGGCGATGAAGAAGGCGAGCAGCATCAGCACCAGCGGACCGCGCAGTTCGTAACCGAGGAAAAAGTTCAGATCGACTTCCTGCGTGTTCTTCAGCGCGAAGCCGAAAAACAGGACGAACAGGATGAATCCTGCGAGGGTGGAGACGAATTTCATCGGGTGGGCCTGACGGTGGGATGTGCAAAGGCGCAGTGTCGCATATCTGCCCGTTTATTTCAAAATTGATGGGTGTTTGCGGGAATGGTGGGCACGGGGCGCCCACCCTACGGCTGGACCGTGCGGGGCATGAGCGCCGCCCCCATCGACATGCAAGTATTCGTAGGGAGGGCGCCCCGTGCCCACCATTCCACGCACACCGACATAAAAAAACGGCACCCTCGCGGATGCCGTTCTCTGTTGCCTGCACGTCGCAGACGACTTCAGTCTTCGATGATCGGCTGCCCGACCATCGCGTCGACCCGCTCGCGCAACTGCTTGCCGGGCTTGAAGTGGGGTACCCGTTTTTCGGGCACCATCACCTTGTCGCCCGACTTCGGATTGCGGCCGATACGGGGTGGACGGCTGTTCAGAGCAAAGCTGCCGAAACCACGGATCTCGATGCGCTGCCCGGTCGCCAGGGCGTTGGTCATCGCATCGAGGATGGTCTTGACTGCGTACTCCGCATCCTTGGCGACCAGCTGAGAATATCGCTCAGCCAGTCGTGCAATCAGCTCGGACTTGGTCATCTGGTCGCCTCAAGCGGACTAAATCAGCCCTTGTTGTCGAACTTGGCCTTGAGCAGAGCGCCCAGGCTGGTCGTGCCCGAAGCGGCGTTGCTGTCCGAAGCCAGCTTGCTCATCGCTTCCTGGGTGTCAGCGCTGTCTTTCGCCTTGATCGACAGCTGGATGCTGCGAGCCTTGCGATCGATGTTGATGACCAGAGCTTCGACCTTGTCGCCCACTTTCAGGTGGGTGCCGGCGTCTTCCACGCGGTCACGCGAGATTTCCGAAGCGCGCAGGTAGCCTTCGACTTCTTCGTTCAGGGCGATGACGGCGCCTTTCGGCTCAACCGACTTGACCGTACCGGTGACCAGGGAACCCTTGTCGTTCAGTGCGGCGAAGTTGTTGAACGGGTCGCCTTCCAGCTGCTTGACGCCCAGCGAGACACGCTCGCGCTCGACGTCGATCGCCAGAACGACGGCTTCCAGCTCGTCGCCCTTCTTGAAGCGGCGCACTGCCTCTTCGCCGGCTTCGGTCCACGACAGGTCCGACAGGTGGACCAGGCCATCGATGTTGCCTGGCAGGCCGATGAAGACGCCGAAGTCGGTGATCGACTTGATCGAACCCTTGACCTTGTCGCCCTTCTTGTGGGTCATGCCGAAGTCGTCCCATGGGTTCGCCTTGCACTGCTTCATGCCCAGCGAGATACGGCGACGCTCTTCGTCGATTTCCAGGACCATGACTTCGACTTCGTCGCCCAGCTGCACGACTTTGTTCGGGGCCACGTTCTTGTTGGTCCAGTCCATCTCCGACACGTGCACCAGGCCTTCGATGCCCTGCTCGACTTCGACGAACGCGCCGTAGTCGGTGAGGTTCGTGACTTTACCGAACAGGCGGGTGCCTTGCGGGTAACGACGCGACAGGCCGGTCCATGGATCGTCGCCCAGCTGCTTGACGCCCAGCGAGACGCGGTTCTTTTCCTGATCGTACTTGAGGACCTTGGCGGTGATTTCCTGGCCAACCGACAGCACTTCCGACGGGTGACGCACGCGACGCCATGCCAGGTCGGTGATGTGCAGCAGGCCGTCGATGCCACCCAGATCCACGAACGCGCCGTAGTCGGTGATGTTCTTGACGACGCCGGTAACCACGGTGCCTTCTTTCAGGGTTTCCATCAGCTTCTGGCGCTCTTCGCCCATCGATGCTTCGATGACGGCGCGGCGCGACAGCACGACGTTGTTACGCTTGCGGTCCAGCTTGATGACCTTGAATTCGAGGGTCTTGCCTTCGAACGGGGTGGTGTCCTTGACCGGACGGGTGTCGACCAGCGAACCCGGCAGGAATGCGCGGATGCCGTTGGTCAGGACGGTCAGGCCGCCCTTGACCTTGCCGTTGACGGTGCCGGTGACGATCTCGCCCGACTCCATTGCTTTTTCCAGAGCCAGCCACGATGCCAGGCGCTTGGCCTTGTCGCGCGACAGGATGGTATCGCCGAAACCGTTTTCGAGCGATTCGATGGCCACGGAAACGAAGTCGCCGATCTGGACTTCCAGTTCGCCCTGGTCATTCTTGAATTCTTCGACCGGAATGAAGGCTTCCGACTTCAGGCCGGCGTTGACGATCACGAAGTTGTGATCCAGGCGCACGACTTCAGCGGAAATGACTTCGCCCGAGCGCATATCTTGACGCGACAGCGATTCCTCGAAGAGGGCTGCGAAGCTTTCCATACCGGAATCTTGATTGGTTGCAGTAGACATGAGTTATTTACAGGTTAGCCAGCAGGACCGGCGAAAGTGCGGTTCTGAACTGGGTCAGGTTAAAACAACGCTCGCGGGCCAATTCACCATCACGAGCACCAAAACAAACAACTTAAAGCAGCGTATGCCAATGGAGCACTTGCTCCACCGCTTCATCGACCGTCATATCCGACGTATCGAGGATGTACGCGCCCTCTGCCGGGACCAGCGGGGCGACGGTGCGATGGGTATCGCGTTCGTCGCGCGCCTGCAAATCCGCCAGCAGACCTTCCATATTAGCAGAAATTCCTTTGCCAATCAATTGCTTATATCGGCGTTCGGCACGGGCTTCGACGCTGGCCGTCAGAAACACTTTTAGGCGTGCATTCGGGAAAATGACGGTGCCCATATCGCGCCCGTCGGCCACCAGTCCCGGCGCCTTGCGAAAGCCCAGTTGCAGGGCGTAGAGGGCTTGGCGCACGCTCGGGATGGCGGCGATTTTCGAGGCATTGTTGCCCACTTCCTCGGCCCGGATCAGCGCCCCCACCTCTTCGCCGGCGAGGAAAATGTCGCCATTCGAGAAGGAAGCCGGCAGTTCCTGCGCCAGTGCGGCCACGCCCTGCTCGTCGTCCAGCGCCACGCCGGCGCGCATGGCGGACAGGGCCGTCAGGCGGTACAGGGCGCCAGAATCGAGCAGGTGGTAGCCGAGCCGGTCGGCGACCCTGGCCGCGACCGTGCCCTTGCCGGAAGCGGTCGGGCCGTCGATGGTGATCACGGGGATGTGAGAATTGGGCATTTGTTGTTATCTCTAGAGTTGCAGACGCGTAGACGATACGCGCTTAGAACAATTCGTTGCGCGCAATCGATGCGAACGCTTCGAAGTAATCGGGGAAAGTCTTGGCGACGCATTTCGGATCGTTGATGCGCATCGCGTTGCCGCGCCGCGCCTTGCCGTCCAGGGCGGCCAGCGAGAAGCACATCGCCATCCGGTGGTCGTCGTAGGTATCGATCGTGGCCGGCAGCAGCTCCTCGGGCGGGGTGATGCGGATGTAGTCGGCACCCTCCTCCACCGTGGCGCCGACCTTGCGCAACTCCGTCGCCATCGCCGCCAGGCGGTCGGTTTCCTTCACGCGCCAGCTGGCGATGTTGCGCAGGGTACTCGTGCCGTCGGCGTACAGCGCGGCCACAGCGATCGTCATCGCCGCATCGGGAATGTGATTGAAGTCGGCGTCGATGGCTTTTAAGACGCCATTGCCGCGCGCCTCGATCCAGTTGTCGCCGCGGGTGACGGTCGCGCCCATGCGCTCGAGCGCATCGGCGAAGCGCACGTCGCCCTGGATGCTGTCCTGGCCCACGCCCTCGACCCGCACCGGCCCGCCGCCGATCGCGCCGGCCGCCAGGAAGTAGGACGCCGAGGACGCGTCGCCCTCGACGTGGATGCTGCCCGGCGAAACGTATTTCTGGCCCGGCTGCACCGTGAACGATGCCCAGCCGTTCTGCTCGACCGTCACGCCGAAGCGGCGCATCAGGTTCAGGGTGATCTCGATGTAGGGTTTCGAGATCAGCTCGCCGACGACGTCGATCGTCACCGCATGGCCGCGCGCCATCAGCGGCGCGCTCATCAACAAAGCAGTCAGGAACTGGCTCGACACATTGCCGCGCACCGACATGCGATTCGCATGAATGTGGCCACGGCGAATGCGCAGCGGCGGGAAGCCCTGCTCCCCGGTGTACTCGATCTGGGCGCCGATCTCGTTCAGGGCGTCGACCAGGTCGCCGATCGGACGCTCGTGCATGCGCGAAACGCCGTGCAGGGTGTAGTCGCCGCCGATCACGGCCAGGGCCGCCGTCAGCGGACGGATCGCGGTGCCGGCATTACCCATGAAGAGGTCCGCTTCACCGTTCGGCAACACGCCGCCCTGCCCATGCACCACGATGGTGCGTTCGTCGACCTCGTCCCAGACGATGCCCAGCGAGCGCAGCGCGCCCAGCATGACCATGGTGTCGTCGGAAGCGAGCAGGTCGTGGATCGTGGTCGTGCCTTCGCTCAGCGCGGCCAGCAGCAGCGTGCGGTTCGAGATGCTTTTCGAGCCCGGCAGGCGCACCGTGCCCTCGGCGTGCATGACAGGCTCGAGGTCGATGTGCTGGGGGTAGTGTTTGGACTGCGTCATTCGGGTTCCTGAAGTGTCGGCGGTGGAGGCTCGGCTGTCTCGATGGCCTCGCTCCACGCGCGGCGGGCGCGCTGCGCATTCGTATAGATGGCTTCCAGTCCCGGTCCGTCGCTCGCGGCCAGGTGTGCGCGCAATATGGTCAATTGTGCCAGATATGCATCGAGCTCGGTGAGCAGCGCATCGCGGTTCGCCAGGCTGATGTCGCGCCACATTTCGGGCGAGGAGCCGGCAATGCGCGTGAAGTCGCGAAAGCCGCTGGCGGCATACTGGAACAGCAGGTCGGCGTGCGGCTTGTTGGCGATGTCGTCGACCAGGCCGAAGGCGAGCAGGTGCGGCAGATGGCTCACGGCCGCGAACACGCGGTCGTGCTCTTGCGGCGTCAGCGTGTGGATGATCGCGCCGCACAGGCGCCAGGCGGCGGCGACCAGGCCGACGTCGCCGGCATCGTTTTCCGGCAGCGGCGTAATCACCGTCTTCTTGCCCTGGTAAAGCTCGGCCAGCGCGGCATCGGGACCGTTCGATTCGCGCCCGGCAATCGGATGCGCCGGCACGAACTGTCTGACCTTGCCGCCCAGCGCGGCGCGGGCCGAGGCGACGACGTCCGACTTGGTGCTGCCGGCGTCGGTGACCACGGTGCCGATGTCCAGGAAGGGCGCGAGCGAAGCCAGGATCGGCCCCGTCTGCGCCACCGGCGCGGCCAGCAGCACCAGGTCGGCGCCCGCCATCGCCTCTTCCGGCGAGTCGGTGACGCTGTCGACGATGCCCAGCTCCAGCGCGCGCGCCATCGCTTCCTGCGAGCGTCCCATGCCGACGATCTGGCGCGCCGCGCCGGCCTTTTTCAGGGCCAGCGCAAACGAGCCGCCGATCAGCCCGACGCCGACGACGACGACCTTGCCCAGCATTTAAACCAAGACCTTCTTGAGGGCCTCGATGAAGGCCGCGTTCTCCTGCGGCAGGCCGATCGAGACGCGCAGCCACTGCGGCAGGCCGTAGGCGCCGACCGGACGCACGATCACGCCGAGCTTCAGGAGCGCCAGGTTGACGCGCGCGCCGGCCTGCTCATCGTCGCCCACGCGCACCAGCACGAAGTTGCCGAAGGACGGCACGTATTCCAGGGCCAGTTCCTCGAAAGCGGCGGTCATCTGCTTGTAGCCTTCGGCATTGTTACGCGCGCCCTTCTCCAGGAATTCCTTGTCGTTCAGCGCCGCGATCGCCGCCGCCTGGGCCAGCGAATTGACGTTGAAAGGCTGGCGGATGCGGTTCATCAGGTCGGTCACTTCCGGCTGCGCGATCGCGAAACCGACGCGCAGGCCGGCCAGGCCGTAGGCCTTCGAGAAGGTGCGCGAGACGATCAGGTTCGGGTACTTGCGCACCCAGTTCGCGGATTCGAACTGATACTGCGGCGCCAGGTATTCGTTATAGGCCTCGTCCAGCACGACGACGACGTTGCTCGGCACCTTTTCCAGGAAGGCCTCGATCTCTTCGGCGCCGATGAAGGTGCCGGTCGGGTTGTTCGGATTGGCGACATAGACCAGCTTGGTGTCGGCTTCGATCGCGGCGGCCATCGCCGGCAGATCGTGGCCGTAGTTCACGGCCGGGACGACGATCGCGCGCCCGCCCACGCCCTGCGTGGCCAGCGCGTACACCGCGAACGAGTACTGCGCGAACACGACCGACTCGCCCTTTTGCACGAAGGCGTGGGCCGCGATTTCCAGGATGTCGTTGCTGCCGTTGCCGAGCGTGATCCACTCGGCCGGCACGTCGTAGCGCTTGGCCAGCGCGGCTTTCAATTCGAAGCCGTTGGCATCCGGGTAGCGGCCCAGATCGGCGGCGGCCTGCGCCATCGCGGCCTTGCTCGACTCGGGCACGCCGAAGGGATTCTCGTTGGAGGCGAGCTTGACGATGCTGGCCTCGTCGAGACCGAACTCGCGGGCGACTTCAGCGATGGGTTTGCCGGCCTGGTAAGGGGCGATGGCGCGGACGTATTCTGGACCGAATTTCGACATGGACTGGACTCGATAAGTAAAAAATTAGAGGCCGACCGGGTAGGAACCCAGCAGCTTGAAAAAGGCGGCGTTGTCGTGCAGCTCGGCGAGCGCGCGGGTGACGGATTCGTCCTGGCGATGGCCCTCGACGTCGACATAGAAGTAGTACTCCCAGGTGCCGATGCGCGCCGGGCGCGATTCGAAGCGCGTCATCGACACGCCGTGCGTCGCCAGCGGCGCCAGCAGTTTATAGACGGCGCCGGCGCGGTTCGGCACGGCCAGCACCAGCGAGGTGCGGTCGCGGCCGGAACGGTTCGTCTCGAGCGAACCGATGACGGCGAAGCGCGTACGGTTGTGCGGATCGTCCTGGATGTGGGCCTGCACCACGCCGAGGCCATACTGCTGCCCCGCCATCTCGCTGGCGATCGCGGCCACCGACGGATCCTGGCTGGCCATCACGGCCGCTTCCGCATTCGAGGCCACGGCGCGGCGCTCGACCTTCGGGTGGTGCAGGTTGAGCCAGACCTGGCACTGGGCCAGGGCCTGCGAGTGGGCGCAGACAACCGTCACGCCGTCCATGCTGCCGGTCTTGCTCATCAGGCTGTGGTGCACGGGGATCGAGACTTCGCCGCTGATGACGGTGGTGGTCGCCAGCATCAGGTCGAGGGTGCGGTTGATCGCGCCTTCAGACGAGTTCTCAACCGGGACCACGCCGAAGTCGGCGGTGCCCGCCTCCGTCGCACGGAACACCTCGTCGATCGAGGCGCATGGCAGGCCTTCGACGGCGCGGCCGAAGTGCTGGTAGACGGCCTGTTCGCTGAAGGTGCCGGCCGGGCCCAGGTAGGCGACGGTGACGCGCTTTTCCAGCGCGCGGCAGGCGGACATCACTTCGCGGAAGATGGTCTGCACGTCCTGGTCCTTCAGCGGACCGGGATTGCGGTCGGCGACGCCGCGCAGCACTTGCGCTTCGCGCTCGGGACGGAACACGGGGGCGTTGGTTTCGGCCTTCACGTGGCCGACTTCCTGGGCGATGCGGCCGCGCTGGCTGAGCAGGTCGAGGATTTGCGCGTCGATGGCGTCGATCTGCTGGCGCAGGGGGAGGAGTTTGTCTGTCATGGTTGCTGATAAATGGCTGCTTGTTTTATCGTCGTTTGCGTTGGCGGCGACATGCGATCATTCGCGACCGTAGGGTGGACTCCCGAGTCCACGCGGTGATACGCGCTGGCGAGCTCATCGCGCACGAGAGCGGAGCCGATCCGTATCACGCGTGGACTCGGGAGTCCACCCTACGGTCCTTGGCCTGCGAAGGCCGTGGCTAGGCATTACCGCCCCGCAAACTCGTTCAAATAATCGACCAGGGCCTGCACCCCTTCGATCGGCATCGCATTGTAGATGGATGCCCGCATGCCCCCGACGGACTTGTGGCCCTTCAGCTGCAGCAGCCCGCGCGCCTTCGCGCCGGCCAGGAATTGCTCATTCAGTGATTCGTCGCGTAAATAGAACGGGATATTCATGCGTGAGCGGCATGAATGCTCGACGCGGTTACTGTAGAAGTCGTCACGGTCGAGCGCCTCGTACAGCAGGCGCGCCTTCTCGATATTACGCGCTTCCATCGCCGCCACGCCACCCTGCCGTTTCAGGTGCGCGAACACCAGCCCGGCGATGTAGATCGCATAGGTCGGCGGCGTATTGAACATCGATTCGTGCTCGGCCACGTTTTTCCAGTGGAAGGCGGACGGGCAGATCGCCAGCGCGTGGTCCAGCAGGTCCTCGCGCACGATCACCAGGGTCAGCCCGGCCGGACCGATATTTTTTTGGGCGCCGGCGAAGATCACGCCGTACTGCGAGACGTCGATCGGGCGCGAAAGGATGTGCGAGGACATGTCCGCCACCACCGGCACGTCGCCCAATGCGCGCGGCACGAAGTTGTATTCGACGCCGTCGATGGTTTCGTTGGTGCAGACGTGCAGGTAAGCCGCGCCTTCGGTCAGCTTCCAGGTATCGGGCGCAGGCACGCGCGTAAAGCGCTCGGCCTGGCTCGATGCCGCGACCTTGACTTGCGCATAGCGCGCCGCTTCCTTGATCGACTTGCCGGACCACGACCCAGTGTGCACGAAGTCGATCACGGCCGGCGCATTGGCACGACCTTGTACACGGCCGACGAGGTTCATCGGGATGATGGCATTCTGCCCCAGTCCCCCGCCCTGCATGAACAGGATTTTATAGTTCGGCGGGACCGCCAGCAGCTCGCGCAGGTCGGCTTCGGCCTGTTTATAAATCGAGATGAATTCCGGTCCGCGATGGCTCATCTCCATCACCGACATGCCGCTGCCGTTCCAGTCGAGCATCTCGCTGGCGGCCTGCTGCAGCACTTCCTTGGGGAGGACGGCGGGTCCTGCTGAAAAATTGAATACCTGGGTCATGCGAGGAAGAGTAGGCGGAAGTGTTCCATTGTACGAAAAAAAACGCCACCCCCGCAGGAGTGGCGTTTTTTCGGCTTATTCCGGCGCCGCTTCGAGCTCGACCTCTTCGAGGTCCGTCTCGACGACGCGTTGCAGGCCCGAGAGCTTGGTGCCGTCCTCGACCGCGATGAGCGTGACGCCTTGCGTGGCGCGGCCCATTTCGCGGATCTCGGCCACGCGGGTGCGGATCAAGACGCCGCCGGTCGTGATCAGCATGATCTCGTCGTTGGCGTCGACCAGGGTCGCAGCCACGACTTTGCCGTTACGCTCGGACTGCTGGATCGCGATCATGCCCTTGGTGCCGCGGCCGTGGCGGGTGTACTCGGTAATCGGGGTACGCTTGCCGAAGCCGTTCTCGGTTGCCGTGAGCACCGACTGCTGCTCGTTCTCGGCCACCAGCAGCGCGATCACGTTCTGGCCCTCTTCCAGGTTCATGCCGCGCACGCCGCGCGCGGTACGGCCCATCGGACGCACGTCGTTCTCGTCGAAGCGCACGGCCTTGCCGCCGTCCGAGAACAGCATCACGTCGTGCTGGCCGTCGGTCAGCGCGGCGCCGATCAGGAAGTCGCCCTCGTCCAGGTCGACCGCGATGATGCCGGCCTTGCGTGGATTGCTGAAGTCGCGCAAAGGCGTCTTCTTCACGGTACCGAGCGAGGTCGACATGAAGACGTAATGGTCTTCCGGGAAGGTCCGGTTCTCGCCCGACAGCGGCAGGATGACGGTGATCTTCTCGTTGTCCTGCAGCGGGAACATGTTCACGATCGGCTTGCCGCGCGAGTTGCGCGAACCCTGCGGCACTTCCCACACCTTCAGCCAGTACATGCGGCCGCGGTTCGAGAAGCACAGCATGTAGTCGTGGGTGTTGGCGATGAACAGCTGGTCGATCCAGTCCTCGTCCTTCGTCGCCATCGCCTGCTTGCCGCGGCCGCCGCGCTTCTGGGCGCGGTATTCGGCGATCGGCTGCGACTTCATGTAGCCGGTGTGCGAGAGCGTGACCACCATGTCCTGCGGCGTGATCAGGTCTTCGGTTTCCAGCTCGTTGGCGTTGTGCTCGATGGCCGAGCGGCGCGCGTCCTTGCCGTTCTCCGTGTAGTCGTTCTTGATCTGGACCATCTCGTCGCTGATGATGGTCGTGACGCGCTCAGGGCGGGCCAGGATGTCGAGCAGGTCGGCGATGTGGGCCATCACTTCCTTGTACTCGTTGACGATCTTGTCCTGCTCGAGACCCGTCAGGCGCTGCAGGCGCATCTGCAGGATTTCCTGGGCCTGCTCGTCCGACAGCTTATACAGGCCGTCGACCTGCATGCCGTAGTGCTTCGGCAGGTGCTCGGGACGGAAGGCCTCGATGCCGCCGGCGCCGGCGGTTTCGGTACGGTTCAGCATCTCGCGCACCAGGGACGAGTCCCAGGCGCGCTGCATCAGTTCCACTTTCGCGACCGGCGGGGTCGGTGCGGCCTTGATGATGGCGATGAAATCGTCGATATTCGCCAGTGCAACAGCCAGGCCTTCCAGCATGTGGCCGCGTTCGCGCGCCTTGCGCAGTTCGAACACGGTACGGCGCGTGACGACTTCGCGGCGGTGCGACAGGAAGCATTCCAGCATCTGCTTCAGGTTCAGCAGCTTCGGCTGGCCGTTGACCAGCGCCACCATGTTCATGCCGAAAGTGTCTTGCAGCTGGGTCTGCTTGTACAGGTTGTTCAGCACCACTTCCGGCACTTCGCCGCGCTTCAGTTCGATAACCACGCGCATGCCCGACTTGTCGGACTCGTCGCGGATGTCGCTGATGCCTTCGAGCTTCTTGTCGCGCACGTTCTCGGCGATACGCTCGAGCAGCGACTTCTTGTTCACCTGGTACGGCAGCTCGTCGATGATGATCGCGATGCGGCCGCCATCCTTGCCATACTCTTCGAAGTGGGTCTTGGCGCGCATCACGACGCGGCCGCGGCCGGTGCGGTAACCGTCGCGCACGCCCGAGACGCCGTAGATGATGCCGGCGGTCGGGAAGTCCGGCGCCGGGATCAGCTCGATCAGCTCGTCGATGCTGCACTCCGGATTGCGCAGCAGGAATTGGGCGCCGTTGATGACTTCGGCCAGGTTGTGCGGCGGGATATTCGTCGCCATGCCGACCGCGATACCGGACGAACCGTTGATCAGCAGGTTCGGGATCTTGGTCGGCAGGACGGTCGGCTCTTTTTCCTTGCCGTCATAGTTCGGCTGGTAGTCGACCGTGTCCTTGTCGATGTCGGCCAGCAGTTCGCTGGCGATCTTGTCCAGGCGGCACTCGGTATAACGCATTGCCGCGGCGCTGTCGCCGTCGATCGAGCCGAAGTTGCCCTGGCCATCGACCAGCGTGTAGCGCAGCGAGAAATCCTGGGCCATGCGCACCAGCGTGTCGTAGATCGACGAGTCGCCGTGCGGGTGGTACTTACCCATGGTGTCGCCGACCACGCGCGCGCACTTCACGTACGGGCGGTTGTGCGCGTAGTTACTCTCATGCATCGAGTAAAGGACGCGGCGGTGCACCGGCTTCAGGCCATCGCGCACATCCGGCAGCGCACGGCCCACGATCACGCTCATGGCGTAATCGAGGTAGCTCTTGCGCATCTCTTCTTCGAGGGAAATAGGGACTGTTTCTTTTGCGAATTGATCCATTGGGCGGGTCGACTGCTTTCAGGCTAATGGTTATGAGTTCCAACGGATGATTCTACCATGCACCTATACAGTGGGCGACATTTGCCGAAGAGGCAATCCATCGCTTGTTCTTGTCGAATTGTTGTTTTGACACATGCATGTCATAAAACTTCGTCAAGCTAGCGGACCCGACTGCAAGGTTGTGGTACAGAAACAACGCAACAAAATACATGCACCATCATTGCGCAGAGCACTGTCGTGCGGATGTGTAGCGAATGTGGCAAAATGGCCGAGAAGTTAATTGCATGTTTCGCAATGTGAAACGAACACGGCGGCACATGGTGTTAATATTCTGCCTACGTTGTCGTGAATAGAAAAAGTTTCGCAACGAAAAGATATAAAACCGAAAGGAACAAATAAGATGAAGAAGATTGCAACCCTCATGCTCGCAGCTTCCGCAGCGATGGCTGGCAGCGCGTTCGCACAGAGCGCGCCGCCATACGCGCCGCTGACGACCGACATCCAGGCGAACAAGCCGTACAGCGCGTACGTCCAGGACAGCCGCGGCGTGATCGCGCGCGATCCTTTCGGTCTGTGCTGGCGTACCGGCTACTGGACCCCGGCCGACGCGGTCCCAGGCTGCGACGCGCCTCTGTGCGTCCCGCCTGAAAAACTGGAAAACGGCAAGTGCGTCGCTCCACCGCCGCCACCGGTCGAAGCCGCTCCGGCACCTGCGCCAGCCCCGGCACCTGCACCAGCTCCGGTCCCGACCTCGGAGAAAGTCAGCTACTCGGCTGATGCCTTCTTCGATTTCGACAAGGCCGTCCTCAAGCCTGAAGGCAAGGCTTCGCTCGACGAGCTGACCTCGAAGCTGGGCGACATGAACCTGGAAGTCATCATCGCCGTCGGCCACACCGACTCGATCGGCACCGATGCCTACAACGACAAGCTGTCGATCCGCCGCGCCGAAGCCGTCAAGGCCTACCTGCAGGGCAAGGGCATCGACGCCAACCGCGTCTACACCGAAGGCAAGGGCGAGAAGCAGCCTGTCGCCGACAACAAGAGCTCGGCTGGCCGCGCGAAGAACCGCCGCGTCGAGATCGAAGTCGTCGGTACCCGTACCCGCCAGCAGTAATCTGCCAGCGGTAAGGAAGAACCCCGCTGCGGCGGGGTTTTTTTTCGCCCTGAGTCGTACATCCCCCTACAGCAACTTTTTCGCCGTGCGTCCGTCACGGCGCAAACTTTCCCGCTATTATTCCGACCTATGACTACGAACGCCGATCCCCTCGAAATTAGCAAGTTCAGCGAGCTGGCCCACCGCTGGTGGGACCCCACCTCCGAATTCCGCCCGCTGCACGAAATCAACCCCTTGCGCCTGGAATGGATCAACGCCCGCGCGCCCCTGGCCGGCAAGAAGGTCATCGACATCGGTTGCGGCGGCGGCGTGCTGTCCGAATCGATGGCGAAAAAGGGCGCCAAAGTGACCGGTATCGACCTGTCGAAAAAGGCCCTGAAGGTCGCTGACCTGCACGGCCTGGAATCGGGCGTCGAGGTCCGTTATAAACTGATCGCGGCCGAAGACATGGCGGCCGAGGAAGCCGGCCAGTACGACGTCGTGACCTGCATGGAAATGCTGGAACACGTGCCGGACCCGGCCTCGATCGTGCGCGCAGCCGCCGCACTGTGCAAACCGGGCGGCAAGCTGTTCTTTTCGACCATCAACCGCAACCCGAAGGCCTATCTGCTGGCCGTGATCGGCGCCGAGTACGTGCTGCGCATGCTGCCGCGCGGCACCCACGACTACGGCAAGTTCCTGACGCCGGCCGAACTGTCGCAATTCATGCGCCAGGCCGGCCTGCAGGTCGACGGCATGAAGGGCCTGAGCTACAACCCGCTGACCAAGATCTACTCGCTCAACAACGACACCGATGTGAACTACATGGTGGCCTGCACCAAGCCTCTGTAATCAAGCCTTTTAGCCTCTCGATTCGATGACTTCCCCTGCCCTGATCCAGGCACCGCGTGCCGTCCTGTTCGACCTCGACGGCACGCTGGCCGACACCGCGCCCGACCTCGCCGCCGCCGTCAACTGGCTGCGCACCGAGCGCGGCCTGGCGCCCACTCCCTACAGCGTGCTGCGCCCGACCGCCTCGGCCGGCGCCCGCGGCATGATCGGCGCCGCCTTCGGCCTGGCGCCGGGCGACGAGGGCTACGAGGAATTGCGCCTGGCCTGGTTCGACCGCTACCAGCAATTCATGGCGGTCGAGAGCGGGCTATTCGAGGGCATCGCCGCACTCTTGCAGGGCATCGAGGATGCCGGCATGAGCTGGGGCGTCGTCACCAACAAGCCGGCGCGCTTCACCGACCCGCTGATCCCGCAGATCGGCCTGGCGCACGCCGGCTGCATCGTCTCGGGCGACACCATGCCGCATGCGAAACCCCATCCGGCGCCGCTGCTGGAAGGCGCGCGCCGCCTCGGCCTGGCGCCGGAGGAATGCTGGTACGTCGGCGACGACCTGCGCGACATCGAAGCCGGCCGCGCGGCCGGCATGCCGACGGTGGCCTGCGCCTGGGGCTATTGCGGCGCGATCGAACCGCAGACCTGGGGCGCCGACTACCTGTGCGGCACCCCGCTCGACCTGCTCGAGTTGCTGCGCAGCGTGGCGCCTGTTGCAGCCGGGGCGTGATACTTACATCTCGCCTTTACATCTTCTTACGACTGATACGGGTTTCTGTCTACCGTGTAACTGTCCACTTCCGTATTCTGCATCCATCGACAACGCAACAACGATGGAGCAGAACATGAACACCACCGCAACCGCCACCCGCATTCATCCCCTGATGGCCGCCGCAGCCGTATCGGTGGTCATCGTCAGCCTGACCGGCGCCGCCGCCATCACCGGCATGCTGCCTTCCTCGCGCAGCGCCCCGGAGCCGCAGCAAGCCGTGCTGGCCCCGACCGCCGCCCTGCCGTTGGCCGCACCGGTTGCCGCGAACCAATTGCAAGCCGCCACCCAGGTCCAGGCCCAGTATGGCGCCGCGCCGGCTCAGTTTGCTCAAGCGGCTCCGATGGTCGTCAGCGCCGCCCCCGGCACCACGACCTACGTGCAAACGCCGAACGCCCCGACGGTGATCGTCAAGCAGGGAGCCGCGCCGGTGAAGACCGTGGTCCAGAAGCCGAAAGTCGTGGAGCGCGTGGTCGAACGCCGCGTCGTCGAGCACCGCCCTGCTCCGCAGCCGGTCCGCTACGCCGAGCCGACCTACCGCCAGGCCCCGGCCCCGGCACCCGCCCAGCCGAACTACGTCGGCATCGGCACCGGCGCCGTCATCGGCGGCCTGATCGGCAACCAGGTCGGCGGCGGCAACGGCAAGAAGCTCGCCACGCTCGCCGGCATCATCGGCGGCGGCTACATCGGCAACGAAGTCGCCAAGCGCAACGGGCAATAACGTAGGGTGGGCACTCCGTGCCCACGCCGGTTTACGTGCCGTGAAACACCCGACCATCTTTGGTTGTGGCGGCTATGGCACACCACTTTGAAACAGATCGTAACGCCACGGGGCGAGCCGTCCTGAGCCCCTGCAAACGCCTCACGTTTGGAGTACAATGTAATTTCGTTGGGGGCGACCTGGTTTCGACGTGGGTTGCAAAGCAGCGCAGGGCATACCGAGGACTGGTTACCTCGTAAATACATCCAGAAATCAATAACTGCAAACGATAACTCGTACGCACTCGCAGCTTAATTGCTGCTAGCTCTACACTACCTCGCCTCTGGGGTGGGCCGCAAGGCAAGTAGAGTCATTTACAGAGGCTAGGACTCAACCGGGTTACTTGGTTGCTTCCGAAACTTAAGGTAACTCGCTGGTACGCAGGGTGCACATCCCCGTCGTGCCGGTCAAATTAAATGATAGTGCTAAGTATGTAGAACTGTCTGTAGAGTGCTTGCGGACGCGGGTTCGATTCCCGCCGCCTCCACCACCGCACAAAGAACAATGCCCCGCCGGCGAAAGCCGGCGGGGCATTGTTCTTTGTGCGGTGTCGTTTCGGCGCCGGGAATCGGACACGCGGACGGCACGGACGCGGGGCGAGCGGGGGTTTCGAGTCGCGCGAGCGACGAGCCTGCGAGCGACGTTGCGCCTCCGGGCGCAACGGCTCTCCGATTCGCCTGACTATAGAAAATCGCGCAGCGATTTTCAGCTTTCCGCAGCTCCGTCGCTCAGCCATGCTTCTACCAAGGTACCGAACATCAGACTTGCCCCTGCCACTTAGACTCACCTCACCCTCACCACCACCTCGCACCGCCCAGCGGCCGTCTCCTCCCACTCACGCCCACGCTTGAACCGCAGGACATGCGTTCCCGCTTCGCCTGCCTCGAAGCGAAACTCATGATAGCCAGCAGCACCAGGCCGATCCCCGCCGCTCACGTAGCGCTTATCGCTTAACACCAGCCCGCCCGCCTCCTCGACAACCCATACGTAGCCAGTGGCCGCCTGACCGGCAAGACGGACCACCAGCGTATCTCCCGCCGGCAGGTCGATGCTGGTGCCGCACCCGGATTCATCGATGACGATCATCGTCCCCTCCTGCCTCCGAATAGCGCCCTTTCGGGCGCGTTTCGGGTTTACCACACGTAGATTTCATGTACGAGGTTATCGCTTTCGTCGCGGTAATTAACAGGAGCGTTCACGCTGCGCGCATGGGCTGCGAGCATACTCAGCGCGATGACCGAGGTTTCGGTACCCGGAGCGAGCTTGCGCCAGCCGACTCCGGTGACGCCTATCCACGAATTGCGGTCTTCGTTGATGGTCCACAGCGCGTCGATCTGCTTGTTGTTCTGCCAGGCCGAGACGCCGCTGCCGATACTGCTGCCGCTCGTCGGCAGCGTCGGCGCCGACTGCAGCGCCGGCGGGGGCGACATCAGGCGTGCCCCGGTTGCCGCTGAGGTGTCATATGCGCCACCGCCGGCAAACGCCGGCGGTGACTGGGTCGGCGCGCTGGTGGAACCGCCCGGTGACTGGATGCTGTCGCTGTCGATACGCTCAGGCATCAGGGTTGGTTGTGCATCTGCCATGATCATGTCTCCTTTCATTGAACAGGTGAATGCAAGCAACGGACGTCAGAAGACGTAGACCTGCTTGATCACGCTGTTCTCTTCGTAAAAATTGACGGGACGTGCTGCCGCCTTGGCCGAGATCAGGTCCGTCAGCAACTGATAGAAAACGGCGTCCGTCTCCGTCGAAATCTTGCGCCAGCCCAGCGCCTGGAAGTAGGCCCAGGCATTGCGGTCCTGGTCGATGCTCCACAAGCCAAGTACCCGGGAATTGTTCTGCCAGCCCGTGTTGACGATCTCGTCGGCACCATGGTTTTGCCAGCTTTCGATCGCGCACTCGCCATAGGCGATATTGAAAAAGCCCTGGTCGCCCCAGCTCTTGCCCCAGCTGTTCTTGCAGATCCAGTAGCCCGGATTGTCGTTATAGCCGATGATCGAAACACAATGGCCGCCACGCAGTTCGCCGGCCACGTGCTTGTAGATGCCGCTGCGATAACTGAAGAAGTCGGCGTACACGTTGAAACACGCGGACACGGGGCCGCGGCTGACCAGCCATTCCTTGATGTCCGCCGGCTTGCCGGTCAGGGTCGTGAAGCCGCTGATCCTGGTCAGGCGCTGGGCGGCGTCCGAGCACAGCCCGCTGCCATCGCGCTTGGACAGGTCGTAGGGATAGCAAGCCTCGTCGACGACGCCCTTGGTCTTGAAATCCTCGAAGGCTTCGGCCGGCCACCAGCCGGTATCGCAGTTGTAGCCGCGCGCGCGCGCATGCACGAAAAACAGGTGAGCCTCGCTCAGGTTGACGTCGAGCGCAGGGTCGTTGCGCTGCTTGCGCAGCCGCCCTTCGACCGCGGCGACGGTGCCGAAGGCCACGCAGGAGCCGCAGTCGAGTTGATCGGTAATCGGGGTGATGAAATTTGCGCCGTCCACATTGCGCAGGTCGTAAGCCGCCGGCGCCTTGATGCCGCGGGCCAGGGCGCTCGCCCTGATCTGGTCGCGTTGCTGCAGAGCCTGCTGCTCGACTTGCTCGCTGGTCAGTTCGCCCGGCGGCGGCTTCACGCCCAGGCGCTGACGCTGCTCGTCGGGCATCAAGGCCGACATGCTGGTCACGCCTGCCTGCCATGGATCATGCTGCTGGCTGAGCGCCTCCTCGATCTCCTTCAGGGAAATATGATTATTTGTCGCCATCACAGCCTCCTGTTCGTTCACCCGGAGCGAAATACCCCGGTCGAAGCATCCTAGGAGCTCAGCCGGGCGGCGCACGAATCGACTTCTGCTGCATTTGATGCAGTCCTTCTGCCGTCCGAATCGACGGAACGAATGTACGGGACCGAAGTCGAAAATCCGGCGACAGCCTGTCAGGCAAGCCCAATGCCGAGGGTGGCTGGCGAGATCGGGATAAAATTCCTTACCTGCACCACCATTCCTGACGTGAAAGAAGAAAATGAATTTTGACCGCGCCAAATCCCTGTGCCGCACCTTCCCCGGCACCACCGAAGACACCAAATGGGACAACGACCTGGTGTTCTCCGTCGGCGACAAGATGTTCGCCGTCACCAACCTGGGCGAAGCCACCGGCATGAGCTTCAAGGTCGACGACGAGCGCTTCCTCGAGCTGACGGACCGGCCGGGCATCATCCCGGCACCGTATCTGGCGCGGGCGAAGTGGGTATATGTGGAAGATGCGAATGCGCTGGGCGACGAGGAGGCCGCGCAGTTGTTGCGCAGGTCGTATGAGCTGGTGTTCGGGAAGTTGACGAAGAAGTTGCAGCGGGAGATTAGCGGGGCGTAAGGCAGCCGCGTTGCGCCGTTACGCGTGTGGCGGTTCGTACGTTGAATCCGCGTGGGCACGGAGTGCCCACGCTACGGGAGCCGGAACGTCAGTACGTCCGGTCCCGTGCAGCGTTCTCAAGATTACGACGACGCCCCCATATCCGCCATATCCGGCGAAATCATCATCGCCTTCAGCAGCGCATCGTTAAACGCCGGAATATCATCCGGCTTGCGGCTCGTAATCAGCTTCTCGTCGATCACGACTTCCTGATCCACCCATTCCGCACCGGCCTTTTTCATATCGTCCTGAATCTCCGGCCAGCTGGTCAGGTTCTTCGATTCCGCAATCCCCGCGTCGATCAGCACCCAGGGCGCGTGGCAGATCGCGGCGAGCGGCTTGTCGGTCTCGTAGAAATCGCGGATGAAGGCGATCGATTCGGCGCTCTTGCGCAGTGCCAGCGGATTCTGTTCGCCGCCCGGCAGCACGAGCGCGTCGAAGTCGGCGGGACGCGCATCCTTCACATTCATCTCGACCGCGAAGGTATCGCCCTTGGCGTCGTGGTTCATGCCCTGCACCGCTTCGCCCACGCCCTTCGGCGAAATCAGGATCACCTGCGCGCCCTGCTGCTCGAGAAAGCTGCGCGGGCCCGTGTATTCGACCTGTTCGACGCCATCCGTCATCAGCACGGCGACGCGCTTGCCGCTAAGCGCCGGGCGGTTCGCCTTTTCGGGTTCTTGTACTTCTACCTGATCCATATAACCTCCTCGATGTGTGTCAGTGATTCATCTGACACCAATTCTAGGAGCAGGCCTCAGGGCACGGCGCGCGCTTCAGGTGTCCTCTCAGGTATCCCGAATGCCTAGCGCGTGCAGGCGGGCGCGCAGGCGCCGTACCTCGTCGGCGAGGTCGATCACGAGCGCCGCCAGCTCCTCGTCGGCATCGAAATGCCGCTCCAGTTCGAGCAGGCGGCGCGCCCGCGCCAGGTCGCTGCTGCGAAAGCGCAGCGCAGCGGTTTGCAAGGCCGCCTCGCCGAGCACGCCCGCCTGCACGTGGCGCACCACCCAGTCCGGCTCGACCCGGCAGGCCCGGGCCAGCTCGTCCATGTCCAGGGCGACGTCGTCGATCAGGACGCCGGTCACAATCTGGTTCGCAAACATCGATCGCTCCTCCTCAAGCAGTCGTGCGTGGATTGAAGGCGAGGTCGCGCGCCATCGCCTGGTAGAGCGCGCGCGCCTTCTCGCTGTTGGCCGGCGGCAGAACGACGTCCAGGATCAGGTACAGGTCGCCTGGCGTCCCGGCCGGAATGCCCTTGCCTTTGAGCCGCAGCTTGCGCCCGCTCTGCGAGCCGGCCGGGATCGTCACCTCGACCGTGCCCGAGGGCGTCGGCACGGCCACGCTGCCGCCGAGCGCCGCTTCCCAAGGGGTGACCGGCACGTTCTCGTAGACGTGCGCGCCTTCGATGCGATAGCGCGGATCGGGTGCCAACTGGATCTCGAGATACAGGTCGCCCGGCCCGGCGCCGCCATGGCCCTCGTGGCCCTGCCCCGCCAGGCGCAATTGCTGGCCCGGCGTCACGCCGCGCGGGATGTTCACGCTGAGCGTCTTTTCCTGCATGCTGGCGCGGCCCGGCCCCTCGGCCTTCGGCACGCGCAGGCTGACCGTGCGCGTGGCGCCGCGGTATGCATCGGCCAGGTCGATGGTGATGGCGGCATGGATGTCGTCGCCGCGCATCTGGAAGCCGCCGCCGCGGCGCGAACGGCCCGCCTGGGCGAACAGGTCAGCGAAGAAATCGTCGGCGCCGGCGCCGCCGAAATCGAAGTGCTCGCTCCAGTCCGGCGGGGGATGGAACTGCTCGCCGGCATGGTGGCCACGCCCGAGCGCGTCGTAGGCGGCGCGCTTTTCGGCGTCGCCCAGAACGTCGTAGGCTTCGTTGATCTCTTTGGTCTTCGCGTCCGCGTCCTTGTGCTTGCTGACATCGGGGTGGTACTTGCGCACCATTTTCCGGTACGCCTTCTTGATGTCGTCCGCGCTCGCGCCCCTGTCGATGCCAAGGGTCGCGTAGTAATCCTTGTATTCCACAGTGCACTCCCGGATGGTTGCTCGTTGGCCCTCACATGGGGTCACCGGCCCGGAAAATAAAGCGCTTTCGACGGTGTTCGACTGACTCGATACTACCAGACCCTTGGCGTCGACAGGGGCGCTTCCTCCTATGGCAAGAGGCTGCTTAGGTGCTGGTGCGTCTCCTCTCGCCTACGTTGAAAAAAGCTGTGCGGCGCTCACAAAACTGTTGATCCCACTGTTGCCTGACTGCATCCTCCGGGCCTCAGCAATACTGTTTTTGTGCGCGTTTTGTACAAATTTTTTGTACAAATTTTGTACGCGAACAGTCCTGCTTCAACTAGCGGAGGGAGCAAAATGTCACTGCATCAACGGAACGGAATTTGGTACTGGCGCAAGATGGTAGACGGGGTGCTATTCAACCGTTCGACAAAGACCGAAGACAAAAAGCTTGCCGAAACCATGGCAAAGAAATGGGAACACGAAGCTGTTAAGACGGTCGTCTACGACGGTGAAAGGCCCGTAACCCTGTACGAAGCAATCGACAGCTTTCTGGGTGAACGCAAACACTTACCCAGCTACACTTCGGCGAGTCAGCACATGCAACACTGGAAGAACGCCCTGCCAAACGAGAAAATGAAGTCCCTGCAAAAGCATAAGGTACAAGCAGTCGTAACCAGGCGCCTTGCTGAGGGCGCTGCGCAAAACACTGTCTCGGTGTTTGTCACGTACTGGAATGCGCTAGTCAACCACTGCAAGGCAAACAAGCTTTCGCCCGGTCCCCTACTCGACCGTGTGCAGTCAAAGCGCACCCGGTTCCGCATCATCACAGAGCAAGAAGAAGCTGCGATGCTTGCTGCAACCTGCCCTAACGCCAAGTACCCCGGTAAGACCGCAACAAGCGATGCCCAGAGGCAGGACAATCAAGACGTACTTGTGTGCTTGTTGCACCTGGGAGCACGTATCAACGAGGCTCAAAATTTGCGCTGGTCAGATGTCGATTTTGCGAACAACACGGTGCTTGTTCGCCGCCTCAAAAACGGGGATGACACACTGCTAATGATGACCAAGGCGCTGCGCGCCGTTCTGGAACGCCGTTACGCAACCAAGATCGACAACTGGGTATTCCCTACGAAGTCGGAGACGTACAAAGCGCACGCGCAGTGGGTGACTACGGTGGCGAAACGTGCAGGTGTTGACTTCGAAGCGGGTAAAGTCACAAGCCATACGTTTCGCCATTCGGCTGCAACTCGCCTTCTGCGGGCAGGTATGGACATTCGCAAGGTACAGCAGTTCCTCGGCCACAAAAACATCAGCAGTACACTTGTCTACCTGCATGCGATGCCCAGCGAAGTTGCTGCACATGCTGTATCGGTTTTCGACGGAAGCTAAATAAGTGCATGCGGACGTGCTAAACCCGCAGCCATAATTTTCCTTCTCAGTTGTGAAAAAAGCCTTTAGCTCCGCCATAAGCTAAGGGCTTTTCTTAGGCGTTCGGCCTTGAACACTTGTGCCTCGGCTGCTCAACCAGACGTTTTTGTTCACTGAAACAATCTGTTACAACTCCGTTTGTTGCATGTTAAGGACATTCAGGAGTAGCTAAAGGCTCATAACTCGTTGATTGCAAACGAAAGAAAATCTATTGCGCGGGTTTTCGGCGGTATTCCACGGTTATTCGCCATTCATAAAAGCGAACTTTCGACACACATTACACACACTCAATTTTTCTTTGGTGCAAACCCTAAATTACCGTGGAAAAGCGGTAAATCATGTTTGCACAGAAAAACTTTGCACGGCGTACCGCCCTTTTCTTCGACGTTTCGGACAGGTAAGATTCGTTTCAGCGATTGGCCATTGCCCTTAAACAACAACAATTCCATGAAAGGCAACACCATGTTCCAGAACGAAGCAGCAGCACCCGCACACCAAGAAAAAGTCATCCATTTGTCCCCGGCAAACACGTTGCAAGCACCGGCCTATCAAGCAGAGCAGTTCTCTGACTTGTCGGATGCGTTTTCCGAACAGTGGGTTGCAGCCGCGACCGCTGACACGGAAAGTGTCGAAATCAGCAGACTCGATGACCTGATGGCAACCGTCAAGAAGCTGAGCGAAGCAATCAAAGCTCGCCAAGACGAACTGTCGGCCAAAGCCAAGGAAAAGCAAGCGGCCGACAAGCTGAAAGAACTGTTGGAAAGCGGCGTAACTGACCCGGCAAAGCTGCGCGAAGCTATCGACGCCATGCATCCTGTTCCCGAAAAATCGGCTTCTCGTAGCCGTAACAACGCGCCGAAGGTCTACGAGTACCTGCTCGACGAAAAGCATAACGACGGTGTCGTTGACCTGAAGAAGGGACACAATGGCAGCTTCATGGGTGCGCCGCAGCCATGGCATCACAAGATCAACAAAAAGCCTGATACTGCTTTCTTCCGTAAAGCTGATGAGATCGAAACGGCAAAGATGCAGAAAGCGCTCGACGACTTCAATGCCAAGCAAGCTGGTAAGGCGCCCCGAGTCCCAAAGCAGTAAGAGGCCTGCCGAGTAATTTGCAGGTCGGTATCTCTAGACGGATCGACAAGCTGTACCGGGAAGCACTTGAACAAGTAAGTTCAAGTGGCACTCTAGCAGCGATGGATCGTACAAAGCGAATGATTACTGCGCGGGTGCTAGAACAGTATCGTGCTTGCCCAGAAGCATTTGCTGATGACGTTACCGATGAAGTGCCGTCCCCCGTTCGGAAGCAAGTCAGTGAAGTTCGTAAGAAAGAAGTCCGCTTTCCCAAGAAGGCCAACCTGCCTGCCAAGAAACTGTTAGATCGGCAACGTGTTGACACACAAGCGGTTCTGAACGCGATTCGGGGAAAGGTAAAGCAACAAAGCAAGGCCCAACCCGAACCACCAATCGCTGCACGCAAGTACACTGGCTGGAACCAAAGCTGATCCGTTATAGTTGAACAAAGGCCTCGCAATGCAAGGCCTTTCGTCATTTCGACACCTGTAGTCAACTGATGCCGTTACGTCGCGTAGTGCGTCTTCTAGTGACGCCGCGAGCAATAAGCTGCCCACATGTAGAACACGCGTCAAGCCGCCATTTTAGTTTTTGCCTCGCGGCGAGCGTTCTGGTTACCGCAGGTCTATCTGGCACCGCAGGTTCTTCTGACTTGCGACATTCTGCAAGCAAAGCCCGCCTTAGCGACGTAGCAGTACCGCCAGGTACGGCGAAGCGCCGAAGGCCCCTGACGTCTGGAGCAAAGCGAAGACGTCAGGTGTTGATAGACACGAGACCTGTGCAGCAGGTCCAAGAAGTCGACTTCGTGAAGTCAAAGAACGAGTCTGCCATCAAGTAGTTCTTGGCATCTTTTCTGGGTAAATTCCTGAAATTTGGTTTGTTGCTGCTACTCGATTACGCCTGACACCTGCGGCGTCAGGGGCAACTTACTTGCATTCGATCTGTCTTTCATCCAGATCTCTTTGCTGCGTTAGTTGCGTTATCTAGTAGTTGGTGTGGAAGCAGTGAATCAAAAGATTGAAGAAGTCGTAAACTCCTCTGCGGGAGTTTCTAATCATTAGCCACCCCAAACACACTCCTCTGCTATCGCCATCCACATTACGTTCAATGCTTCTGTTGTTGCGCTAAGTCTTTACATACCTGTTCGTATGTCCGTGCTGCTTGTTTTCTAAACCTGTGAGCGCTTAGTTCTCACAGCAAGCTTTTGGTTAATACCAGGGCCTCTTTACGTCGTCTTGCAAGAGCAGTTAGCTCGTTTACGACGTTCTTGCCAGGTAGCGATCAATACTTCTTGAATCTGTTGTGTATGCAGCGGACGGGAAATAAGGAAAACCCCACATAGGACAAGTATGTGGGGTTTTGATGTGTTCGTCGAATGACCAACACCTGAAATCTGTAAACCGTCGCAACCTTGTCCGCTGCATACTTCTATTTAGTTCCCGGTGACAAATCGCTGCACATAACGTCAGAAATCGCGCCAAGGGGTTCCGATAAGTAACCAGAGTACAGGAATCTCTATGAACTACCTAAATTTACATGACGAGCTTTTGGAGAAAGCCAGAAGCGGCTATTGGGGCTATACAAGCTCCGTTCTGGAACTCCATCACATTGTCCCGTTGTCGTTAGGCGGCAGAGACGTTCCGTCCAACTGGTGCTACGTACCAATCGAGGTTCACTATCTGCTGCACCTGATCCTGGTCAAGCAAGGCCACATCGACCAAGTATTTGCCGTCGAGCTGATTGCTCGGCGCATGAAGAAAGGGTTGCCCAGATGGGTTAGACGACTACTGAACCATCGACAACAACAACTTTACCGTGAAGCGCGACGGGCGCGACTGACTCAATACTAAATAACGGTATACGGTTGATCGCTGTATGACTCCTAAACGAAAGGCCACAGAGAAAGGGATTCCTCCGGGGCCTTTCACCATTGTCTGCTGTGTTAACGCGTCCGATCTTTTAATAAATACGTTGTCACGACAATAGGAGAACAACATGACAACGATCACCCGACTTAAACAAATGCGCAAATGGCTCGATGGTAAGCTTACAGAAGAGCGTGTTAAACGCGAAGCGAACGCTGACGCCATTCCGCCAACGGTTACACCAACCCTGGCCGCCAAACACCAGACTGTTCTGCTTGCGTTATCTGCGCACAGAACGATAGACCGCTTTTCAAGCTACCGCGAAAAGGTCATTCCAAAGCTGCGTATGTGCGGCTATGGCTACTTCCTGTGCTGCAACAGCAATGACTATGTTGAGCACCAGAAGTGGTGCGATGAGCATTGCGTTGAGAGTAGCTTACCGCACTGCGACGTCTGGCAGATCGATACCAAGTACCCACGGGCGTTCGCAAGCAAGGCCGATGCTGCAATGTTTAAGCTGACGTTTGACGCGATAACCATTGAGTGCCAACGCGGAGAAGAAAAATAGTCTGCTTTAGACAACAGACAGCAATAAATCTTAACGAAGTTGCAATTTTGAAATACAATTGTCGTATCTGCATCAATTCTAAGCCTAGACGCCTGATCCCCTACAACCAAACAGCAACGACATGAAAAAAACTACTGCACTCCCGCTTTTTACCGCCCTTATGGTCCTCTCTACTGTCTCGATTGCTGCGCCTGGAGGATTCTCGTGCGAACGCATCAAAGAGAAAGGCGTGCGAGAGGCATGCGTTAAGGAGCGGGCACAAGAACAGGCGAAAAATGCAGAAAATTCGCGCAAAGCTGCCGCTGAGAAAGAGCAAGCGGCAGAACGCGAAAAAGAACAGTTGGCGGCAGCTGAAGCAAAGAAAGCGATGGACGATTTCGTGAACAAGTCGAAACAGCTGATTACTCAGGACCTGAAAGATCCAGATTCGGCAAAGTTCACCAACATGGTCATCGCGCAGGGCCAAGGGCAGAAGCTGTTGTGTGGCTCTATCAATGCAAAGAACTCGTACGGTGGCTATGTTGGTGCTAAAAAATTCTACGTGCTATGGAGCGACGGTACGCCTGGACAGCCAGTGGCGTACACAGAGGGCGACGAAGTTGCGCGAGCTAACGCTCGTATGGACGAGCTGATGAAAGTCGGGCGTTCGGCTGGATTGAGCGCGCAAATAGCTGCGGCGCAGGAGGGCGACAAAGTGCTTGCTAACGCGCGTAAGGAGTTAGCGCAAAACCAGAAAATTTTGTCTGAGCAATGTACTGCATCTGCAGGTGCTACCATCGTCGCGGTGGAGTAAGCAAGGGCAGATTTTTAGAGCCACATAGCGGTTAATAAATAATGGGTCAACGTAGCTGGAGAACAAAGTGACCCAAGAACAAATTAACAAGTGCGTGGCTTTAGCGATTGAAGCGCGCAAGATCATCAAGGAACTGCGCGATGCAGGTTTAGTTAAGGACAGCTATAACACCATCATGGTTGCTGGTCTTAACGGTATCGAAAAGATGCTGAAGAGGTCAACGCCTTGTGCTGATTGAACGAGCACCTCTACTCAATTTGGAAGTTGCTCACGCGGTGCAGACTTACCCAGCTTCTGACGCAGCTCTGCGATGCTCAACCAGTATTTCTGTGCGTGGACGGCACGATGACAGCTGGCGCATAGCAAAACAAGGTCTTTAGCGCTCGTCTTATCACCAGGCTTCAGGGTGTGAATCGGCTTCGTATGGTGAACGTCAACGAGGCTGTCTGCCAGGCTACCGTACTTGTCAGCGAAGTCGTCATCGCAACCAGCGCAGTCAAGCTTACCGTGCAGCTTGCGGTACTTCTTCTTGAAGTCTGCGGCAAGCTTTCGATTGCGTTCACGGAATCGGTGCATGCGAGTTAGAACTCGTCCCTCCTCACAATCCTCGATCTCGACCTCGTCGTCCTCATGGATGCCAGTCTCTCCTACATCGTGATCAACCGCGGCCGTAATCTGCGCAACCAAGCTGTCCAGGTAGTCGAGTTTGTCCGCGTAGAGCTTCCAGACAACCAACTCATCTTTGTTTCTCTTGCTAAGGCCTACCTTGCCAGCACTCGTATACAGTGGATCGAGGCTCCTGAAGTTCATCAGTTTCATGGAGACGCCCGTCGGGTTCCTGTAGGTATCGGTGGTCTTAGAATGTTTTGACATCCTCCCCAGCAGTTCAGACAGTTCGATAACCTTTGCACTTGTTTTGCCAGGTGGAGACTTCCGATTGTGGAGATACAGATGCAGCGCAAGCATCAGCTCGTCGCGGTTCCAGATAGGGTTCTTCGTGCTCTTAGCCTTCGGTGCTGTGTCTGTTGCAAGCGCGCCGCGAACTTTGAAGCCAAGCTTTTGCAGCACTGGAACGCAATAGTTGACTCCGCCCGAATGTTCACGTGGCCTCATTGCAGCGCCAAATTGCTTCCCGTACGCAACGCCAGCAATCGCCTTTGAGTCGTACTCTCGTCCCTTGTACATCAACGCATAGGTCCGCGCGTACCTGTAGCCATACTTGGCGAGGAACTGCTCCCGCCCGAGTTCATCGCATTCCGCGATCGCTGCTTTAACCGCGTCGCGTGAAGTCAAATCGTTGATGTTTTTTGCCATGGCGAACGTGGGAAGAGCGTGGAGATTGCCAAACTATAACTGTTTCCAAGACCGCCGATCAACTATCAATAAGCGATTTTCCCCCAACCAACAATCTGTCATTCTTGTTTGGCACGCAGCCGCCGAGACCGGCATACTCTGACAACAACTCCTATGGATCGTAAATGAATCTAGCGGCAACCGACCAATCGCTTGGCGAGTTGAATGACTTATCAAGCATCGAGCTACAGCCGTTACCCGTCGAAGTGAAAGTACCTGTCGCGGTAAGCTGCATCAAGCCTGAACAGTTGCCCGCAAAGCCCGACTACGAGAGCCTAAAAGACAACGACAACACTCCAGATGGAACCGTTGTGCTGCACATCACACGAGACTTCGCAAAGAGTCTACCGTATCAGCAACGATTGGAAGCAATCGTCGATGTTTGCAAATGATGTATGATCGATCTATGATCACAGCCGAAGGAACTTAGTTTATGTCCCGTGATAGAACGACGCCGCCTCGCAGTCTGATTGATTTCCTCGACATCGCGCAACGCAACGAGAAACAAGTGCTGATACGACATTCAGAGCTTTTCGAGTTATTGGAGCGTCTAAACCGAAGCTTCGAAAAGATTTTCGCCGTACAGTATTTGGGACCGCAAGTTCCAGGCTTCCTCGTAATGACAGCTTACGGTTATTTTATGTCAGCGGTAAGACTTGCAGTAAGTGGACAAATGCCCCCTGTGTTTCCGTTATTGCGAGCTGGCATAGAGGGGGTACTATTTGCCTTGTTGATGGTTGCTGAGCCGAAGAAAATCGATGTCTGGTTAAAGAGAGGCGACAGCAAGTCATCTAAACAAAAATGTCGGGACGCATTTACAGGAAAGATTGGTCTAAGCGAGTTATCGAAGCGTGACCCGGAGCTGAGTAAAACTTTGGGCGCCTACTACGACTCATCAATCGATTTTGGGGCTCACCCTAACGTGTCTGCAATGCTTCCGCACTTTGGCGTAGAGGACAAAGGTACCCATTGGCTTGCGATGATTCGGACTATCCATTCGAGTGATTCTCAAGCAGTAGTAGACACCTTAGCAAGCACGATTGCAGCAGGCGGATACATGATCGCAGTGATGTCTTATGTGATGACTGGTCACGAGCCGGCAAAACTGGCGTACAACGAGGCTCACGATGTGCTGTCCGAACTGGATGCAATGATGAGGGCGTGGGCGCAGCAGGAGACGCCTGACGGGTCATCACCGTTGCCAGTCTTCACCAAATGATGCTACGGCCGATTGTGAACAACTCTTACCTGTTCACAGTTACAGCAGAGCAATGACGAGCCACGCTGTCAACGCTCACTCAGCTACCCAGTGTCGAACGCCGCCGTTTGACGCAGCCATGACGTCTCTAGTGACGTTTGGAGCATGTTGCAGACCTGGGCAGGCTTGCAGTAAGCTCTACCGAGCAGCAGTTGTTCGTTGAACCGACAAGCTCCAAGCACTCTGTTTGTACACCGTTTGTACATGCTGCCCAACAGCCACGTAGGCTCTTGTTTCTTCTACGCGTTTCCAGACCTCAGCAATACACAGTGTACTCCGCACGTCGCTGATCGACAGCACATGCTCACGTAAGCTCTTGTTTCTTCTACAGGTTTGTACCTATTCACAGGCTTCGCTGCTATTTTTGCGCAAACTGTGAACAGGCTGTGAATTGCCCCCCAATTCCCGACCCGGAAACTGACATCCACTTGTGCGTGGCTGCTGCTTGGTAGGCGAGACCGTCCAGAAACCGGTTAAATGATTACTCCGAAGCAGAGGCCTTTACAGCTTCAGTGAGCCATTTCGGCCCTTGCTTAACTGCCTTGTCCAAATACGCGATAACAATCTCATCGCCATTCTGACTAATGGTTCGAGCGCCGCGCTGCGGGTGCTCAGGTAGATTGGTGTAGCCATTGGTATCGACGCTAAATTCGCCTAAATAGTCGTATTGCACCTTTTCAAAGGTGGCATTCTTATTCAAGCAAACTACCCGACCGGTCGCACGATCGTGCTTGTTGTACGTAATCAAGAGTTGGAAGCGAACAGTGGTGTTCATGTAAGTCGCCTCAACATTGTAGTCGTCTACTTTGGTAATCTCCATTGTTGTAAGCGTTCCAGTCGGGTAGAACTGAGCGATGAAATCCTTAACCTTGAGAAGTGCAGCAAAGTGATTCCGTAAAGCCGCCGCTTGCCGGTCTAGTGCGGCAAGGCGCAGGTAATTTGACTCTTCGAACATGATGGCTCCAATGTGTGGTTACCAGAGACGATACAACTCTCGGTGCATTGATGGCGCGAAAGATTTCGTTCCATCAATGCGTGCATGTTGAGATCAAAATTCTAATTTCAATAGCGACCGTCAGTAATTTTTTTGGGGTGAAGAGAGAAGGCAAAACTGAAGTTGTGCAGGAAGCTTCTTAGTAGGTGGCATCAATCAAAAAGTGTAGCACTACTGTCAGGACAGGAAGTCTCCAGTCAGGTTTGCTAGCCGTACTAGCGACTGTTGGGCACTGGCGTAAGCCTTGTTGAATTCTTCGAATGCTTGCTGCCGCTTCTTTTTCTCAAGCTTCCCAGAGCTTCTTAAAATCCAAAACTCGTAAAAGAATTCCGTCTCTCCGGCCGGCCCCATACCCATGTTTAAATTTGCGTCGGTTGCATGGTGCGCGTATGCGTTTCTCAAGTCCAACACTCGATGCAGAGCGTCTTTTTCAAGCTTAAAATTCAGCTCTTGTGCGATAGCCATCACAACCTTGGCCTTGGCGCCGAGTGTCATTACTGAACTGTCGAGAACAATGTTCCACATGAAGGGCCGAGCGTCGCGTCGAGGCGAGCAGTACGAGAAGATGATGCGCGTCATCAATTTTTCGATGTTCGCGCTACGATCAATAACAACTACCAAGTCGGGCGTTGGTGGCGGGTCTGGAAGGTGGAGGGCGTCGTTAATTTCCATTGACTTTTCAGTTAAGTTACTATGCGAGCGAGCGCTGACTAGCAGTAGGTAACATTAAGGGAAACCATTAAAAAGGGATTGGCATGTCGGGTAACTTCGGTTCTCGCGTTATCTGTTCACGTTCCTCAGGATTTAGTGCGGGAAGCTGTACAGCCTTAACTAACACATCAGGGAAGTCGATAACATCTTTCCATAAGCGTTCGATTTCTTCCTCATTGTCCCCTTCCTCCTCTCTCAGAACGTTCACTTGGAGCGCGTGACTAAAGGCGAGACAAAATGCGACTCTGACTTCTGGTTCCAGATACAAGCAATTTTCGTAGTACCAAGTCCTGCAATCGTAATACGCCCGTACAATCTTTGAATTATCAGCTGATGCGAGCATGACCTTTCGCCACAGTGGCAACGTTGCTTGGTGGGCTTGCAGACGCTTGTCCATCGCGGCCATGCGCAACTGTTGCTTACCCTTCATTTCTTCTACCATGACGTTGTACTGATGCTCAACGCCTTTCACGAGATGAGTGATTGCCTGGATGTCTTCCTTAGTTGCTAGATTCTCACCTTTCTTGTTCAGGTAGCTGCTAAGCCATCGAGTACAGATCAGATAGACGATTCCGCCAGAGATAAGCCCACCAAAGCCGAACGAAAATAACACTTGCCACAACCAATTTGCTTCAATCATCCATTTTCCTTTTAACCAGGTGCGTCAAATAGAGTGGGGGTCGCCGCCACTTCTTCATCAATGCGCGCGATAAGTCCAACGCAACTCCTGATCAACGCGTCTATGCTTGATTTGTCAATGCCTGTGGGCTTACCGTTTTTGTCTACGCCATTACGGTGGACGCAATCATGACGCAAGAGTACTGCTTTGAAGAGCCAGGGTATGTCGCCCAAATCAATGCCCAGCACATCCTTATACATTGGCTTGATCTTCTTGAGGTCGTGGAAAATTAGATCTTGTAAGTAGCGTGCTACCTCTAACTGCAAGCCTTCCCATCGAGAGAAAATCTCTTTCAGCGAAAACTGTCGCTTTGCAAGTTCTGGGTCCGTCTCCACAAGTTTTCGCATAAGGTCGTTGGAATTAACTACCTTGTGGATGAAGACACCGGATAGATAAGCTTCGACACCAGTTACGACCTGCGCGTGCATCATGTTATACAGTGTCGACATGTTGGGGATTCTAACCTCAGCATTTAAGAGCGCCACAACATCAGTCATAACCGTCTGAAAAGTATCGAGTTGCTTCGTCGACCGGATCACCCAAGCCAACTCGCGCTCAGATTCGTCAAGTTGTTGCTCTAGATACCTGATCGCTGAGTCAAGTTGTTCTATGTCGTCTCCCTCTACCGTATCCCATCCAAGATTAAAAGCGCCGTCAACGTCGACATTTAGCTCACCGTCTCTGCGTGAAATGTGAACTTCATAATCCTTGCCGCACCCATCACAGTGCGCTTGGTGGTAATCGTCACGATTGGCAGTGCTCGCTGCAACGTACCAAAGCTCAATACCGAAGTTTTCATCGACAAAGCCGCCGCATGAGCAATCGAAAGTGACGTTGACTAACATGGTTGACCAATAGCGGGAGTTTGAAGAAGACTATTTTCCCGCCTTCTTTGCGATTTTGCAACATCAGACCCTCCACTTCGACGGTGGCTTACCTTGCGCTTCACGCTTCTTGGCAATCCACTTTCTGCGCGACTCTCGCCAACTCTTCCGGTAGCTGCCGTTTTCGCGTCTGCGCCACTCACTCGCTGAGTACGTCAACGCACGAATCCATCGAGGTCTGTCACCGACGCTTGCAAAGTGCAGTGGACTTGCAATCTCGTCCTTCCACCGTTCGATGATCTGCTCAAACGGCAAAGACAAATGGTCCCACTCGCCTGACAGCCAGGCCGCTTCAAACACCGCAAGCAACCGCAGCTCTCTTGCCTTCGCTTCCGCTTCTCGTTCCCAGAATCCTTCGCTGAACAAGTCAACTGGTAAGCCAAGGTCACGCAAACGACGCTTGTTCTCTGCTTGCAGGCTCTTTGGACTGTTCCCTTTCCCTTCCTTCATAAATCCCTCACCGCTTAATAAATAGCTCGTCGCTCCACTACGGAGCAGAGGTATTTACAGTGAGTGAAGAAAATAATAAACCGGCTATTCAGGTCGCGGAAGTCAGCGAAAGCACGTTGACCAAGCTTGCCAGCCGCGATGCCGACATTCGCGAAAGCGGATTGATTGACATCTTTGAACAGCACCTTCCCCAAATCCCCAAGGACTACGTTTTCAAGCCCAAGGAACGCAAGTTCGTTGAGGACGCGCTTAATGTCGCGTTCGATCTGACCGGCGGCGTTCCTCGCTTGATCAAGTACGGCCACGAGAACTACGCCGAGTTCATCAAGCTGTGGGCGCGATTGCTTCCAGAAGCGCAAAAGCAGGAAACCGGGCCAGCAGTTGTTCAGGTCTTCCACAACGTACCGCAGTCACCGCTCGATGTAGGCGACATCGTGGACATGGATGATCTGGACGATGAGTAATCGGGTTCAGACCGTCCATCTGGATTACCAACCCCGCGCAGCCTTCCTACCGTTTCACCAGCGCACTAAGCGCCGTACGGTCATTGTTGCGCATCGCCGCGCAGGCAAGACGTTCAGCGTTATTCAAGACCTGATTGCGCGAGCACTCAACTTCCAGAAGAAGGACCGCAACGGCAAGCTATACAGCCGCCCGCGTTTTGCTTACCTGTGTCCGTGCAAGGGTCAGGCTAAGTTGGTGGCGTGGCAGTACCTGATCGACTTCACGAAGACCATCCCAGGCGTCAAGAAGAACGAGACCGAACTGTGGGTCGAGGTGCCGACCGTTACGGGCGACATGGCACGCATCACCCTCGGCGGTGCGGACAACCCTGACAATTTGCGCGGTTCGTACTATGACGGCGTCGTGCTCGATGAGTACGGTGACATGAAGCCCGACGCATACAGCCTGGTTCTCCGTCCTGCGCTGGCCGACCGCAAAGGCTGGGTCGTGTTCATGGGTACGCCGAAAGGCAAGAACGACTTTTACAAGCGCTGGCAAACGGCACTCGAACAGCCCGACAAGTATTTCGCGATCAAGTTGAAGGCCAGTGAAAGCGGCATCTTGGATGACGCCGAGATCGAGGACATGAAGTCTGAGATGGAGGTCGAGGAATGGCAGCAGGAGCTTGAGTGTTCGTTCGACGCTGCGTTCCGTGGTTCCTTCTACGGCAAGCAAATCGCAGTCGCGGAAAGCCAGTACAAGTTCCGACCGCTGGATTACGACCCAACTGAGAAAGTCAGCCTTGCCATGGACTTAGGCCGCAGCGATGCGGCCGTAATCTGGTTCTGGCAGGTCATCGACGGCGAGATTCGCTTCTTCGACTACTGGGAGCAATCAGGTTACGACGCCGAAGAAGTCTGCGAAATGCTTGCGTTGAAGCCCTACAGCTACGAGACAGTCTGGTTGCCACACGATGCGATGCACCAAACGTTCGCGTCTAAGAAGTCGGTTATGGACACGTTTATCGAGCACGAACTGCCAGCACGCAAAGCTCCTAACCCGGACGCCGGCAATCGCGTCATGCATGGTATTGACGCCGTTCGTAAGTTCCTGCGCCTGTGGCCTTTCGCGATCGACAGCGACCGATGCCATCGAGGTATCGAGGCGTTGAAGAACTACAGCCGCAAGTTCAACCGCGCATCGAGCAGCTTCACCAGCGAAGCCGACCACAACGAATGGTCGCACGGCGCTGACGCGTTCCGCTACGCCGTCCTGTCGATCAAGGACGAAGACCTTGGGCGTTCTGTTGAACGAGCACGCACCAAGCATCGCTCCCAGACGCAGGCAAGGGGACAGATAAATACCAGCCGAAACACATTGGACGAACTGTTTGCAGCGCGTGATCGCGAGCTGATAGCGCGTGCGAGGAACCCGGGTCGAGCTTACGACTGACCCGTTCAATTTTAAGTGCGCCACTAAGAGCGCACGGAGCATACATGATTACCGATAACAACGAGCAGAACGAAGGAGTCGAAAGAGGCGTAAGTGACGACGCGTTTGAGAACACCCCGGCACTCCATCAATTCCAGACGGAAGCCGAACAGGACAAGTGGCAACGAGAACTTGAAGCCAGCCGCAAGGAGCGCAAGAACTGGACGGATGTCGCGGTCAAGGCCTTGAAGCGATACCGCGACGAGCGCAGCGATGCATACAAGGACTCGCGCTTCTACAACATTTACTTCCTGAACACCGAACAGAAGCTGGCCGCTCTGTATGCGCGCACGCCAAAGGCCGACATCAAGCGCCGCTTCGATGACATTCAAGACGACGTTAGCCGTGTCGCGAGTCTGCTCCTGCAACGCAATCTCGACTACGAAATGGACAACGGCAATTTTGAAGGCGAGTTCAAGCAAGTCCTGTTCGACAACGCTGTGCCTGGAATGGGTATTAGCTGGGTTCGACTGGATCAGGACGAACTGCAGCAACCGCAGCCAGACGTACTACACCCGCTTACCGGCGAACTGATGCCGCAAGAACCGCTGACTGTAATCACCGAGCAGGAAGCTTGTACTGACTACGTGGCTTGGGACGACTTCTACTGGTCGCCGTGCAAGGTATGGACCCTGTGCAGTTGGGTTGCGCGCCGCATTCCGATGACCAAGGACGCCATCAAGGCACGCTTCAGCAACACTGCTCCCGCGGACGTCCTGGCCGAACTCTCATACAGCACAAAGCCGGATTCGCAGAGCGCGGGCAAAGCCAAGCTTGCGCCGCAAAACCAGACGGAACCAACCGCCGACATTTACGAAATCTGGGACAAGGAACGCCAGCTTGTCCTCTGGGTGACTGAAACGGCCTCGATCCCGCTCGACGTTCAAGAAGACACGATGGACTTTGAAGGCTTCTTCCCCACCCCAATGCCACCACTGGGTCGCTTCGATACGTCGAACACGCAGCCGATCAGCGATTACCAGCTCGTGAAGGGCAAGTATGAAGAACTGGACAAGCTGAACCAGCGCTGTTCGTCATTGATCGATGCGCTCGGTGTTCGTTACGTCTACGACGCACAAAGCCCAGAGATCAAAGAACTGTACACGACCGTTTCGGAAAATCAGGGCGTGGGTGTGAAGAACTGGGCGAGTTTCATGGGCGAACGCGGCGGACTGCAGGGCAGCATTCAGTTTGCGCCCCTTGACCAGGTTGCGAACACATTCAACATCGCGGCCGCACAGCTTGAACGCATCAAGGCCCAGATTTACGAAGTCGAGGGTATCAGCGACATCATGCGTGGCGAGTCTATGCCGTACGAGACCGCGACAGCAACCGCAGCAAAAAGCCAGCAGTCCGGTGGCCGCTTCGCGTCACGCCAGCATGACGTTGCCAAGTACGTCGAAAAACTGCTGCGACTTAAAGCCCACGTTATCTGCAAGTTCTACCAGCCCGACTTGATCGTTCAGCGTGCGATGCCACTGGCTACGCACGATCAGCAGTTCATCGGCCCTGCCCTGCAACTGCTGAAAGACGAGCAGATGAGCAGCTTCCGCTTGAGCGTAAGCGTAGACAGCCTGCAACTGCCGAACTGGAACACCGAAAAAGCGGAGCGGAGCGAAGCCATTCAAGCGATCACAAAAATGATGAGCGTGATCCTGCCTGGCTTGCAGCAGACGCCAGAACTCGCGCCGTTGGGTCTGGAACTGATTAAGTTGGGCGTCAGCGGATTCAAGGGCGCGCAAGCAATCGAAGGCGTCATCGACAACGGCCTTCAACAGATCATGGAAGCCAAGCAGCACAGCCAAGGCACGCCGAAATTGCCATCGCCTGACCAATTCAAGGCCCAGGCAACCGCACAGAAGGCGCAGCTCGACTACCAAGCCGTGCAGATGCAAGAAAGCACGAAGCTTCAAATCGCGCAGATGCAAGCCCAGGTCAAGCAAGCTGAAATGGCACAACGCCAGCAACAGCAGGAGTTCGACAACCGCTTGAACGCAATGGAAGTGCAGCTTCGTCAAGGCGAACTGGTAACGAACGCCGCGCACCAGAAGGCCATACAGATTCACAACGCGTCAGTCGATCTGATGAACGGCAACCGTCCAGCAGGAGGCCAATAACATGCCGACCTACGTCTCACACTGCCCCTCTTGCGATACGAGCTACGACTACATTCGCAGGATCGCAGACCGCGACCAGACACCTGAGTGCTGTGGCGCCCCAACTATCAAAGGGCTGACCACACCCGCGATTAGCGCGATGGCCTTCACGGGCCACAAAGGCTTCTACATGCCGGACGGTAAAAACGGCGGTCGCGGAAGCTGGATCGAATCTGGCCAGGACTACAAGAAGTACCTGCGCGACAACAACAAGATTCCGAGTAGCGAAGCCGCATCGGAAGCAGCGCTCCAGAGAAAGAACGCCGAAGTCGCAGACAACAAGAAACGACGCGAAGCCGTGATCAAAGCGGTTGAGAAGTTAGCTAAGTAGATGAACCACTGGCTCACACAGTGTGAGCCTTAACACGAGGTAGACACCATGGACGACACCATTAACCACAGCGAAGAGCTGGAAAATGGAACCACGACCAACGTTGCCGAAGTAGCAGAACAAGAAGCCCCTGCAACCGAAGCCGTTGAGTCAACTGCAACCGAAACAAAATCGACGCTGCGCGACGCAGTTTTGAAGGCGTTTGAAAAGACATCAGGCACCGAAGCGGAAGCTGCGCCGGTAGTCGCACCAACGACTGAACCTGCCAAAGAGGTTGACCCTATCACTGGCCGCGAACTGGAGCCGATCCGCGCACCCAGCACAATGACTCCGCTGCTTCGCGAGAAATGGGGCAACGTGCCACGCGAAATGCAAAAGTTCTGGGTTGATCGCGAGCGCAACATGCAGATCAAGATGCAAGACACAGCCGAAGAACGCAAGCTGGCGAAGGAATTCCAGCAAGCCGTTGCGCCATACGAAGCGATGTTCAAGCAGCACAACACGAACGCTGTCGCACACACGAAGGAACTGCTGAACCTCGACCACCAACTGCGTTCAGGTACACCAGCAGAAAAAGCGCAGATCATCCACAGCCTGATCACACATTTCAACCCTGATGTGCAAACGCTAGTCGCGCTCGCTAAGGGTGCGCCAATGCAAGCAGCACAACCGGCCCAACAAGCGCCGAACGTTCAAGAAGTAGTGCGTCAAGAATTCGCAGCTCGCGAAGAAGCGGAGCAAGTCGCCGCTGCTCAACGCGAAATGGCGGCGTTCCAGGCTGATCCAAAGAACGAATTCTTCGATGACCTAAAGCCAATCATGCTGCAAGCGATCCAGGCTGGTTTCATCCCAGATGGTCCGCTTAACGAAGTGTTCCGCAAAGCGTATGACTTCGCTGCCGACCAGCACCAGGAAATAAAACAGATTCTGGCGGGCCGCGCAGCAGCTACCGCACCAGTTCAAGCAGCAACGCAGACCGCGAAGCCAATCCAAAGCGTGAAGCCATCGCTAGCAAGCGGTGGCCGTAGCACGCAATCGCAAGCGAGGCCTAAAAGCCTGCGCGATGCAGTGAACATGGCCTACGACAAGCACACCAAAGACTGAACCACGCATGTCGAAAGCGGGCCGGCCCGCTTTCGGCCATCGGCAAAAACACGGATTTACTGGCTGGTCAGCATACTGGTATCACACGGAGTTAAGGCTTCAAGCAGCTCTGTCATTGCAGAGCTGTGAACGGCCAACGCCCATTCAGATTTGAAGTCCATCGCTAGCGCCATCGCTTTCACGTTCTCAGGCATTGCATACGATTGCTCAACATTCTTACGGTACTCAGCAGCCGCAGCGGCTGAATCTATAGGGGCATCCCACACGCCTTTGTCCTTTAAACATTCGAGCATTTGTGGGCCAACAACCGCTTCACACTTCGCAATGATGTCTAGCAGGTACTTGTCGAAGGCGGGGTACGTTTTCGAGTTTCTTGCCGCTGGCGTGTTTTGAATCTGTGGCGGAGCAAGAAGCATCGGGAATTGACCATCGAAGTGCATAGAAGTCGTGATGTCTAAACCACGGTGAACGACCGCATTACGCAGTTCACGAATGTAAGAGTAATTCGCTGCCCCGTCCTGAAATCCATCAAAAACCAGATGCGAACGTAACCGGTCTTCAAAGTCGTTTGGCTGTAGCGTTTTCGTGTCAGGAAAGAGGTCGACTGCCGCCAGAAGATTCAAAAAGTAGCTGGAATAGTGAACCCTCAAATCCGTAAGACCGGTGCCGGAAAGGGGCAACCGGAATGAGAGCGCAGCGCGAAGTGCTGTCTTCCTTGCGGACATGTACCAAGACAACGAATAAAGCATGTCTCGATTGGCAATGTTTAGCGGCGTCATTGAAGCTCCTACCGAAATGAATAACTGGGGTGATCAAGTTTACCGCACGCCCAAATGTGTTGTCGGGTTAGCTAAATAGAAACAATACAAATCCACGACAGGAGACTTGACCAAATGACCGTTTCGCTTTTCTCCTTGATCGTGGCCCGAGGCGCCGAAGTGCCAGTTGTCGATCCCAGATTGACTTCACACATCGAGTTTGCAACGGGTGTCGATACACAAGGCCAAGGACCAGCAACGCAAGCTGATTCAACTACTGATGCAAGTACTCCGGCAGCGCAACCGGCAGACACGAGCGGCAGCGGAACAACAGATGCGGTAGCACCCGGCAGTGAACCGCCCCGGGTTTTGTAGAGGCTCCATTGTTTGAGAGAATGGAGTCATGAAGAAACAACCCA